>DATBGS010000179.1:0-16284 GCA_036557885.1 Ktedonobacterales bacterium | reverse complement strand
GTGTTCATGCAAGCCACGCTACGAATAGTGGCGTCCATGAGCGCCTCCGTCTCGCTTGGGGTAGAGTCGGTGACGGTCGTGGGCAGGGCGTTGGCAGCCTGCGTCACCCAATTGCTGGCGCTTTGGTGATGGATGCCAAGTAGGCGCCCAATCACCCGGAAACTGGTGCCTTCCAGGTAGAGTTGCAGCGCCTGCTTACGTAGCGCCAGAGCGAAGGCACCACCTCACGGAATATGGCATTCATCAGTGGTGACATACCCCCAAACAGCAGGCTGCCAGTTACTATTACCGTGCGGTTTGTTCCAAGCTGCTTCAATCCTGGTGAAGTTGTGTTTTTCCGTGGAGAGCTAAACAGACCGATAGGATCGATCCCAAGCGCATGCCATTGTGTGAAGAGCGTACTTCAGGGTACATCATTTCTTTTGGTCAGGAGACACTGGCAGGCTCATAGCGCGGGCCTACAACTTGCAGCCGCATGGCACCAGTGGTGCTGGACTCCTCATGAGGCTGCTCACGCCGACCACATTTCGCGGGAAACGAATCACCATCATGCACGCATATAAGATGTGCCCAGACGCGAGACCGTGCCGCCATAGCTGGCGGGCAGAGGAGAGTGAACATGCTGTTAGCAAACAAGGTGGCGATTGTGACTGGGGGAAGTGCGGGGATCGGGCGCGCCATCAGTCTGGCGTTGGCCCAGGACGGCGCTGCCGTGACAATCAACTACCATCAGAATGAGGCGGCAGCCGAGGACACGCTCCAGCAGGTTGCGCGAGCCAGCGGCAAGGCCCAGCTTGTCCAGGCAAATGTCTCCCACGTGGAGGACATCCAGCATCTCATCGAGCGGACCGTGCAGTCCTTCGGACGGCTGGATGTGATGGTCAACAACGCCGGGATAGAGACACGGACGCCGCTGCTGGATACCTCGGAGCAGCAGTTCGAGCAGGTGATCAATGTCAACCTGAAGGGCGCCTTTTTCGGTACCAAGTACGCGGCTAAACAGATGATTGCGGAGGCGCAGGGGTGGCCGGATCATTAACATCTCCTCCACGCATGAGGTCTGGCCGATGCCCGGCAATACAGCCTACTGCTGCGCCAAGGGGGTATCCGCATGCTCACTGCAACGGCGGGTGTCGAGCTGGCTCCCCATGGCATCCTGGTGGTCGGCGTCGGCCCTGGAACTATCGCCACCGCCACAAATGCTGCTGTGCGCGCTGACCCCGAACAGCACGCGGCCATGCTCTCCGCTATTCCGCTTGGTCGCATTGGTGAAGCCACAGAGGTCGCCAGGTTGGTGGTCTGGCTCGCCTCTGATCAGTCGAGCTATGCCACCGCGACGACGTTTTTTATTGATGGCGGGCTGATGCAGGCAGGGAGTCGTCTCTAATCGGGGCGCTCCCCGAAAGCCAATCGGTGATCAGCGCACGCACATCACCATCGAGAGGAGATGCCCTCCATGACATAGGGTATCCGTGATCGACGCCTGCACAAAGCGTTGCACGTTGCCGGACTCGACCTGCTCGGGTGCCGTTTTCCCTCAGGATGTCCTGCTCCTCTGCGGCTCTTGGCCCATGAACGGGATGAGCTTTGCCTTCTTCCCCACTGCGGTGGAGTAGACTTTGAACCTCCGGTACGGCGACTGGTGTTCATGGATCAGAATCGTCATCACCTCGCTCACGCTTAGTAGGTCCGCGCGCCTCCGACCCATTCTAGCCTTTTTCATGCCGGGTGGTGCATACCATTCATGAGAGTCTTGTCTGGAAAGCCAGAAGAGTTCCTGGCTTTCCAGACAACAGAATGGAATAGGGTTAGAACTGCTTCCTCTCCGCCACCTCGACGATCCGCGTTTGCGGCGTGCCCATGAGGGCTGACGATGCGGCTGGTGATCGCCACAACTTACGCAGCGCTGCGAGAGCGGCTTCCGCCGCCTTTGGATCCTCGAACTCCAGGTCAATCATGACGTAGTTTGGATCATCTCTGGCCCGAAGGACTTGATAACAACGCACACCCGAACGCTCTCTGCCGATTGGGTCGCTGTCGAACGCTTCCTTCCACATCTCAAAGTTGCGGATCGGGTGTTCAATATGCAGGATGGTCATGGTGATTCCTCTCATTTCCAGTGAACGTGACGTCAGGCCGTCATCGCCTGGCTGACTGAGCTACTTCCTGGTTGGCTTCTGGTGGTGCTGCGACTAGAGGCTGCTTGCGGAGGGTCCGCTGGGCCAGCAGGGCGAAGAATACTCCCAGCAGCACTGCCACCCCCAACGCGGCCAGCGTGCCGAACAGATCCGGTTTGAGGGTCATCAGGAACACGATCCACCACCCGAGGAGGGCAACGATGCGGCTCCAGAAGATCAACATCGGGTCAGTCGTTCCTGCGCGGAGACTGGCCGATAGTGACCCATCTGGTTCTGCGAGTGCCGTCTGGCGGATGCGCGTCAGACGCCGCCCATGGACTCTGGGGCCTAGGATGGGCAAGGCAACGAGCGTGACCAGGGCTGCATCCAGCCAGACGAGCGTGAAGCCCCAGGTGGTGATGGTCATATAAAGACCGCCGCCCAGGAGCAGCACGACGCTGAGCGGGAACAGGCGCTGCAACACAGCCAGGTGCGCGCTTACCTCGCGCACCTGCTCGACGCGCTCCGCCTGGCGCAGCCGATTCAGCCCCAGCCACTCCAGCCCCAGGCCGATGAAGAAAAGCACTGCTCCGCTGATATGCACAAACAAGGCGAAGTGATACAGCATGTCAACCTCTCCTTTTGGTCGTTTGACCTGATGGCAATTGCACCTGAAGGAGAGAATAGCTGAAATACCGGGCAGTGCCACCGGGGAAAGTACCTGGACTCTGCGGCAGCAGGTACCTGGATTTTGGGGGGGAAGCTTGGCCTAGATACGTAGAGCGTTACTGGTTCGCCAGCCCCCGTTCAACGACCCACACCGCGATTTGCGCCCGCGAGGTAAAGCCCAACTTCCCCAGAATGTTGTTGACATGCCCTTCAGCCGTTCGTTCGCTGATCACCAGGAGATCAGCAATCTCCCGGCTCGTCTTGCCTTGCGCAATCAGCGCAGCGACTTCGCTTTCACGGGCCGTCAACCCGCCAAAAGCTCGCCTGGCAGCGACATGTGGGGACAGTGGTTTCTCCGGCGGGAAAGTGCCAAGCGCCGCGTGTTCAAAGTGATCCCGCAACGCAGGCTCATCAATGGTGGCTGTCAGTTCCCTAACGAGATGACGTCCTGCCGCGTATGCCTGCCGGGCCTGCTCTGCGCGTCGGAGGCGGTGGTAGGCGCGTCCAAGCGCGTGATGGATGGTCCACAGCACCGGCCGGGCGTTCCTCGCCACAGCTCCCCGCCGCGCTTCCTCTAACACGGCTGCCGCTTCCTCCACACGCGCCAGTCCCAGCAGCGCCTCGCCTTGCAGTTTCAGCAGATGTGGAATAGGCTGTGCGGAATGACCTGGCGGCTGCCCAGGGACGGACGCTACCAGACGCTCGGCGATTTGGAGCGCCTGGCCAGGGTTGCCCTGCGCCAGCAGCAGTTCTCCCCAGACTAATGCAATCTGTCGTTCTGTCATGGCGCGTGGGTGCTGATCTGGTGACATGACCGCCTGGAGCGCAGCCTGGGCTGCGGGGAAATCGTGGTTGAGGAGGTGGGCACGGCCCTGGAGTGCGGCAAGGGTGGCTTTCCAGAAGGCAGAGCCAAAATCTTGCGCCAGCGTCATCGCTGCTTCCAGGAGAGGCAGCGCCAGAGCAGGCGCGAGCAGCAGCACATAAGCGTGCCCCAGCGCATAGGTGGTGGCCACCGTCCACTGCTGATGTGCCATCTCCGTGGCGATACGGCGGGCCTCATGCGTGTGGGCCAGCGCGGGACCAAACTCCCCAAACGCGAGCAAGGTATGGGCCAAAGCATTCCCCGCGAAGGCTTGCCCAGCGAGCGACTCGATCTGGCGCGCCAGGCGCAGCGCCTCTTCGGCATCCTGCATACAGTCCTCCCGTGTCCTCATGGGGCATAACGACGTTTCGCTGGACCCCGGCATGGACTGGACCGCTCGCATAGCAAGGCTCGACATCAGGCTGGGCGTGTCATCCAGATCACGGAAAAGGGCAATCGCCTGACCAAGCTGGTCCACCGCTTTGATCCGGTCCCCACACATCCCATACGCCGTCCCCAGCAGGTCGAGTGTTTCTGCCATCCCTTGGGTGTGGCGCTGCTCCTCAAACAGCTTGAGGGCATCCTGATGGACGTGTACTCCTTCCTCCAACCGTCCCGTGTTCACCAGCCAATTGCCCAAGCGATTGAGGCTGCGCGCCTGGAGGGTGGGGTCTGCCAGCCGTTCAGCCTGGGCAAGCGCCTGACGAAACCAGGCACCGGCCTGGGCGTAACCACGCTCGGTCCATAAAGAGCCGAGCGCCAGCAGACACTGCCATTCCAGTAGGCTATCGGATGTCGTCTGGGCGAAAACTAAGGCACGCTCATAATTGCTCTCGGCGCGGGCGAATTCCCCAAGGGCTGCATACGCCTGTCCTCTCACAAGATACACCGCGCCTGGCACCCCACCAGGCACATGCTGGGCAGCCTCCACCGCGCGCGTCAGGTGGTGGATGGCTGCGCGCGGCGCGTGCAGCCTCAAGACCTGTGCCCCCATCTTGTGCGCGTAGTTCAGCGCCTGCTCCCACATCCTGGCCTCAAAACAATGCGCCGCCAGGTCTCCCAGGTAGCGCTCGCGCAGGGCAGGCGAAGTGGCAAGCTGTTCCAGGGTGTCGGCCAGCGTCCGATGCAGCGCCTGACGCTCGCGCACCAGCATCGCGCTGTAGATCGCTTCTCGAATCAGCGCGTGGCGAAAGGCAAACTGGTCTGCCGACTCCTCCACGACCAGCTGGACCGCCATCATCTCCTTCATCAGCGCCAGCAGGTGGTCCTCATCACAGCGCAGCGCCTGTTGCAGCACGGGAAACTCAAAGCGCCGTCCGGCGACGGCGGCCAATGTCAAGGCCTGCTTTGCTCCAGCACTCAACGGTTCCGCCCGTTGGTGGATCGTCTCCTGCACACTGCGCGGAATGAAAGCGCCGCTGCAAGCCGCACGTTGCTCTGCTCGACGGACCCACCTTCCCTCCACAGACTGAAGTTCTCCCGTGGCAATGAGCGATTTGAGCAGCTCTTCCACGAAAAAGGGATTGCCCTCAGAGAGAAGAAAGAGCGTGTCAAGGAGGTCAGCATCGACCGGGTGCTCCCCTACCAGGATAGCACGCACCATGTCATCAACCTCGCTGTGGGAGAGCGGCCTTAGGGGAAATTCCTGCGTCAGCCGTTCACGGTCAAGCTGGGCCAGCCAGTGCCGCAGCCCGGGATGAAGTGCCTCACTGCGATAGGTGACGAGCAAGAACAGCGGGACGTGTCGAGCGCGGCGGGCCAGATGGAGCAAAAACTCCAGGCTGAGGTCGTCACTCCAATGCACATCTTCCACCACCAGGAGTACCGGCTGGTGTGCCGCTTGCTCCGTCAGGAAATACGTCATGGCTGCGAAGAGCCGTCGCTGCTCCTCTGCTGGATCATCCAATGGCGCTGGAGAGGGGGTTGCCAGGTTGGGGAAGCGCAGCGCCAGGTCAGGCAGCAGGCGAGAGAGGGCAGCAACAAAGGCATGCAGGTGGTCAGAGAGGGCAGTCTGGGCAGCACGGGCAAAATAGGCCCGGAAGAGGTCGAGCAGCGGCGCGTACGGGGTGGCGCGGTCCCCTTGGAAACACTGCCCCTCAAGGAGCAGGAAGCCCTGGTGCGCGGTAGCGGTTTTGGCCTCAGCGACCAGGCGTGACTTGCCAATGCCCGCCTCACCGCTGATCAGGATCGCCTGTCCCGCGCCACTGCGCTTCTGCTCAAGGAGGGTCTGCAAGGCAGTAAGGTCTCGTTGACGACCAATCAACCTGGGACAGAGGAACACAGGAGGCATTGATGCTGTCATGAGATGATCCCTTTCCTGCCCACGATCAACGGAACGGCTCCGCTGCGCGAGGCCAATCTGGGCGATAGCATGCTCTCGGGACGAAGACCTGCGAGGCTTCGCCCTTCTGGGCATCATGGATGGCCTGTCCTGGTGTCTTATCACTGGAGAGATATTCTCCTTCGGAGGTGATCTCACAGCAATGACTTCTTCTCTTGCCCCCTCTCTACTGCCGGCTTTGCGGGGCGATGTAGCGGTAGAAGGTTTTCGTGGAAATCCCGCCGAGCAGATCTTTGCACAGCGATGCTACGGTGTAATCAGGGTGGTTTTCCTCATAGAGCCGCCGAGCGAGGACAATTTTCTGGGGATCTACCCCCGTGAGGGCTTTGGGTCTCCCCCTTTTCTCCCCCGCGCTCTGGCGGCTTGCAGCCCGGCCTGAGTCCGTTCCCGAATACGCTCTCGCTCCAGTTCGACGAAGGAAGCGCAGATTTGGAAGAAAAACCTCCCACTGGCCGTCGTGGTATCAATCTGGTCAGTGAGAAACAAGATATTGACATGGCGTTTCCCCAGATCGTTCACGATCTGGATGAGGTGCAAGGCCGACCGCCCCAGGCGATCAAGCTTCCAGACCACCAGGGTATCCCATACTCGCAAAAACTTTAAGGCGTCGTCCAATCCTGGGCGCTCCGTTTTGGCGCCACTCAGCGTATCGGTAAAGATCTCTTCACACTTCGCCGCTCTTCCGCGCATCCAATTGGAGGTCCAAATTTTATTCGGTCGTCGAGACCCGCGCATAGCCAACGAACATACATACCCTTCCTCTGTCAAAACCCTGGTCAAGTATACAGCATGTCCCATTGATGGTGCAATGGGTTATGTCCCATCCTGACCTCTAGAAAACCGGCATGCGAAGCACGCTAGGAGCAGCAGGCCAGAAACCCTGGTTTCTGTCCCGCTCAACCGAAGAGCGTTTGTGCAGAATGGTTGTGGGAAAGCGGAAGCTTCCTCTTTCCCTCACCTCGCTGGCTTGGTCATTCCACGCGCAGGCCCTCCTGCCGTCACCAGATCCCCATCGAGGTGTGGCAGGGCAAACTCCAAAGGCAGTGGCTTGCGGTTCCGGGCCAGCGTGTGGCGCCCAAACCGGATGATATGCGCCGTAATAGAGGGGCTGATCGCTGCTATCAGGGGCAAGCAATCCACACAGACGGTTCAAGCGGTCTTCTCCTGGTCTGATTGTTGCAGCGCCGCTCCTGGAAAAAGGACACCTCAGAACAGGAGGTCAGCCTATGGCTACCATCCAGCAATCTCATGAAGATGTGGTACTCAGCCGCCTACAAGCCATCTACCCTGATATTGAAGCCTTGTATACCGATCTGCATGAGCACCCCGAACTCTCGATGCAGGAGGTCGAAACCGCCAAGAAAGTCACGGCCCGACTCCAGGCCGCTGGCCTGGATGTGACGAGCGGTGTTGGGGGCACGGGCGTGGTGGGGGTGCTGCGCAATGGAACTGGTCCCACGGTCATGCTGCGCGGTGATATGGATGCCTTGCCGCTAGAGGAAAAAACGGGCTTACCCTACGCCAGCCATGTCCACATGAAGAACCGACAGGGGGAAACCGTTCCCGTGATGCACGCGTGTGGGCATGACGTGCATACCAGTTGCCTGGTCGGAACGGCGACTCTCCTCGCGCAGAGTCGGCAGCAATGGTCCGGCACGCTTTTGATCGTCGCACAACCAGGAGAGGAAACGATGGAAGGGGCCAGGGCGATGCTCCAGGATGGGCTGTTTACGCGCTTTCCCAAACCCGATGTGGCCCTGGGCCAACATACTTACGCATTTCCGGCTGGGACTCTGCACTATCGCTCTGGAAATATCATGGCCGCCGAACACAACCTCTTGATCCGTCTGCATGGCAAAGGGGGACACGGCGCGCTACCCCAGCGCGCCATTGACCCAGTAGTGATGGCCGCCGCAATAGTCACGCGCCTCCAGACGATTGTGGCACGCGAGATCACCCCAGGTGAGATGGCCGTGCTGACGGTGGGAGCAATCCATGGGGGCACGCGGTATAATATCATCCCAGACCAGGCAGAACTGCAAGTGACCCTGCGCGCCCAGAAGGACGACGTGATGCAACAACTGGTCGAAGGGGTTCGACGCATCGTGAACGCCGAGGCCAGCGCCTCCCGCGCGCCGAAAGACCCGGAGATGACGACTGTTGAATCAACCGCAGCGACCTATAACGATGCGACGCTCACCCAGCAGGTGGTGGCGGCGTTGCAACGCTCTTTTGGCGCGGACAAAGTAATGGAAACCTCCCCCGTGTCAGGCTCGGAAGACTTCTCCTGCTATGGGCATTCCGCTGGAGGTGCAGGCATCCCCTCGTGCTTCTGGTTCGTAGGGGTCACAGACCCGCAGTTGTACCAGGAGAATAAGGGCCACGTGCCATCGGTGCATTCCCCCAGGTATGCGCCGGTCCGTGAAACCGCTCTGAAGGTGGGCATACAGGCGCTCACGGTGGCAGCCCTGTCCCAACTGGCCGCGCCGTGATAGCCTGCTGGAGCCAGCCCGCTTCGTACCAGAACAGGAGGCCAGAGGCGTTTGGCGCGGGCTGGTTGTGGCAGGCATGACACAGATGGTTGCCCAGTGGGGATGAGCTATGGACGTGACCGAGATTAAATCCGTCTTCGATCTCACTCTGCGCGTCGGCGCCCTCCTCATCGCTAATGGGGCCACCAGCCAGGCCGTGGAAACCACGATGCAGCAGATTACGGATGTCTATGGCTTGCCACCCTGCCACCCCAATGTGTACCCCACTTTTTTTTCGCTCTCCCTGGAGCATTCTGACCTGGAGTATCCCTTGACGCGGGTGCAGCGGGTCCGAGGGCGCACCACCAATTATGGCTGTCTTGTGCAGGTCTTTGCCCTGGTGGAGCGTCTCCAGCCGGACCAGATGAGTCCGCAGGCGGCCCTGGCCGCGGTAGAGGAACTGGAACGCAAGCCGCCCCCCGATCCGCTGTGGATTCGCCTGCTCAGTTGGGCCGGGGCGTGTGCCGCTTCAACGCTGCTGCTGGGGGGCAACGGGATCGAAATCGGGGTCTGCTTTCTCATCGTGCTGCCTGCACAGTTCTGTCGGCAGTGGATCGCCAGGCAAGCCGTTCCTGCCTTCTTTGGCGATTTGTTTGCCGCCGTGGTGATCACGACCCTTGCGCTGGGCATTTCCAAGAGTCCGCTCGCGCTCCGCACCTCCCTCGTGATCGGCGGGAGTCTGTTTAGTCTAGTGCCTGGAGCCGCCATCGTCACCAGTGCCCAGGAGTTGATTGAGGGCGACCTGCTCAGCAGCGCCGCACGCGGCTTAGAAGCCTTGCTGCTTGGAGCGGCTATCGCGGCAGGCGTCGGCTTCACCCTCACGGTGGCGGAACATCTGGCCCTGGGCACACAGGTGAGCCTCGCGGGCACGGTGGGATGGACCTGGCCCTTGCAACTCCTCGCTGCTGGGGTGGCCTCTCTGTGCTATGGCCGCGCTTCCACAGTCCCCAGGTGGGCGCTGCTGTACGCAGGCGTGATTGGCGTCGGTGGGTGGCTGATCTATCTGCTGATCCCCCAGAATGCCGGACAGGACCTCTTCCTGGCAATCTTTCTCGCAACACTGGTCGTTGGCTGTATCAGCCGCCTCATCGCAACCTTGCAAGGAGTTCCAGTGGTTCTCTATACCCTCCCAGGCGTCTTTCCCTTCTTGCCCGGCTATACCCTTTACCAGGGGATGTTTGCGATTGCCCAGGGAAAGAGCAGCGATGGTGTGGTTATCCTGGTGCAGGCCGTCGCCATCGCCGGCACGATTGCCCTGGGGATAGCACTGAGCAGCCTCCTCACCCCCGCTCTGCGCCACTTGCAGCATGCTAGGCGGGGACAGGAGAAAGCGTAGGGGCGGCTTTGCCCCCAGCGGGGAAGGGGGAGAGAGTGGGGCCGTGTGTCAGGCTCGACGCACCACCACTCACTGGTGGCACGCACGCGAGAGGAGGAACCAAATCCCTCCTCTTCCAGGCAGCCTGAAGCAGCGCTCCCGCAGCAGCCTTCGGAGAGGTGGTGCATCTTGCTTCTGTCAGATGAGCTTGGCTTGGGAGCCTGCCTCCCTGTACTGGCTGCTTGTACATCCGTTTAAATGGATACACGGAGAACGGTCTTCTCCTCTTCTCTATGAGAACGGAATAGCAAGCGGCCAGAAGAGCAAGCTAAATGAAAAGGCATCAAACCAACCTGTTTTTCCCTCATATAACCAAAGAATAAGTGTCACGCGCTCTCGTTGGAAATAATCGGACGCCCGCCGGTTCCTATGCCAGCTTGCTTCAAGCTGGTTGCCACCTGGCCCCGCGCGTTGATCGTCACAGTTCGTGGATTCGACCCTTGCCCTCCCCTTTTCCCTTTGAATAGCCTCCACCCCAGGTGGCACCAGGGATGGTTGGAGATCGCGGATTCGACCTCTTCGGTTCCGCAGGGTATACCAGGAAAGCGGCAATACTTAGAATCATCTTGCTTCACCTCTTTGCGCTCATCAAGCAGGAAGCTTATGTTGGCACTTGCGCAACTCGCTACACTTTTTTAGACTCATCACGGTAACCAGTTCATTTTCAGAACGGATGACTTTGATAGCCAGCAGAGGGAGAGGGGTGCATGGCAGTCCATCGCTATCTCTCCTGGCTCCAGGGAGTGGAGAAAGACTAGCCTCTGGCGCAATTCTTTGCCTGGTAGCAACATTGACGCCCATTTACTTGCATTGGAATTGCGCTTCTCGCCAAGCAAAGCGTATACTGGGGTTTGCCCATGGGAGGAACAGAAAGTTGGAATAGGAAGCTAGCCCAAACGGGCCAGATTCGTATAGTACCACCCGCAGGATAGGTTCTCAGCAAGGGAGCAAAAGGGCAGAGGAGTACCTCCAGTACTCCAGCTTCTGTTGCTGGAAAGGTGAACTGGTATCAGTGCCTCTCGTTCATTTCTCCCGATGGGTGTTTCTCAGCACCGTCTCCCCGTCTGCGTGGGCTGACGCAGAGCGCTTCGTATGCCCTCGTCCAGCAAAAAAAGCCAAGCGTGGTGCTCACGCATGAGCGGAGCAAAGCCCGTATTAGAGGCGCATACGAACCCTGGAACCAAGGTATCGGGAAGGGGACAGGTCGTTCCTTTTACTCCCCCTTGGGGTGCGTTATTGCAAATAGCCAGCTTCGGCCAAGCGATCCAGGAGCAGGTGAAAATAGAGCAGCCCTCCATACGCGCTCCATTTGGCGATAGTCCGCTGCACCCCGGCATAATCCAAGGGATCTGTCAGACCCAGCCAGCGACTCAGGTTATTGCGCGCCCCCACATCGTCTCCAGGGAAGCGGTCCAGCCGCCCCAGCCCGCGCAGCAGCACATACTCCGCCGTCCAGCGTCCCACACCGCGCAGGGCGAGCAGATGCGCCAGCGCGGTGTCATCGTCCAGTTCCGCCAGCGCCTCCAGGTCCAGGCGTCCCTGGGCGAGGGCGCTGGCGAGTTCGACGAGCGCCCGCCCTTTCTGCCCGCTGAAGCCCAGCGGCCTCAACTCCTGCGGCGCCAGCTTGGCGAGATCATGCGGACGGGGAAAGGCGTGCGCGGGGGCGCTGCCATCGGTGGCCGCCAGACCATACGTCTGTGTCAGCCGGTTGAGCAGATGAATTCCCTGCGTCAGGGTAATCTGCTGACACGCGATGCCATTGACCAGGGCCTCGAAGAGGGTGGGGAAGCGCGGGGGCTTGACGCCCCGGAAGCGTTGGATGAGTGGCCCGAGCTTCGCATCGCTCTCAGCAAAGCGATAGAACCTCGAGAGATCCACACCCAGGCCCAGCGTGCGCTCGAGGAACGCTCGTGCGGCCTCCTCCATCTCAGGCGCGAGGCGGGACCCGCTGAGGGTCACATGTAGGGATGGGGTGTCATCAGAGGCGCCCACTTGGGTTGAGGCAACTTCGAACGCCTCGTCTTCTAGCACTAGCACACGCCGGTAGGTCTGTCCATCCCACCGATCCATCAGATTGTCCGGGCGGCGGCGCAGCGTCCAGACGGTCAGATCCAGCCTGAACGGGGGCATGGGAGCAAGTGAAAACGTCAGGGCACTCATCGCTGTCCTGACCCGCGTGCTTGCAGCGCCTGCTCGACGAGAGCGCGGGTCGCGTCCAGACAGCCCTCACCACAGCAGGAGAGTTTCCCAACCGCGACCACCTTCCGCTCCCGCATTACTGGAAAGGCCATCGGCGGGCGCAGCCTGGTCCCATCCGCCAGCATCAGCGTGGGGGTGCCACGCACGCGGTACTGCTCCTGCCCTACCCGGCGTTCCTCCAGGACGTTCACCCGCGCCACACCACTGTCGAAGGTGCGCACGAACTCCTGCATATCGAAACCTACTTCCTCTGCCAGCGTCAGCAGCACGTCGCGGCGCCCGATGTTGCGGCTCTCAGCAAAAAACGCCTGCCGGATGCGCAGGTCGTAGGCATGGGCGAGGGCTTCATTTTGCTTTGTGGCGCACCAGACGGCATCGAAGGCGGGCAGCGTCGTGGTAGGCCACTCGTCCCCTCGAAATGGCGCAAAGCGAGCCGACGGCTCTTGCAGCGCCGCCAGCCACCATTCTTGTTCCAGTATGTCGCGCGGGGCTGCCTCTCCGTCAGCCACCTCCAACGGAAAGGCCCGGAGACGGAACCGGACCCGCCCCTGGTACTCCGGCAGGATTGCATGCAAGCGCACGGCTTGGATATAGCACCAGGGTCAGTAGTATTCCGCCCACTCCCACACTTCGGGCAGGTCTGGTTGTTGTGCCGGCGTCATCTCAGGCCTCCTTCTCTATCATTCGCTCAAAAACGTCTCGTTCAAAAACCAGCGGCAGCAGCATTGGCTGTGGGAAGAGGAGAGCCTCTCGCCAGCGGCTGTGTCGTACAGCGTCCCCAATGGTGCCAGATAACCAGGGCACGCTGTTCCATTCATATGCAGGAGGTGACCAAATGCCCTTTCCTGCTACGATCTCTTTCCTGGAAAGCATATGTTCCCACCAGCGAGGCCGCAGTGACTTCTGTCGCTATGCGACAAAACGTGACAAAGCATGCGCAGCATATTTCATGCCCCTACCCACCTGGCAGAAGGACTTCATCTCGTGTCTGTAACGACTTAGCCCTAAAGATGGTGCGTACCCCAGAGGCCGAGAGAATGTCATTATCTTCCTGGGAATTACCATCCTCTTACAAGAGAATGTGACAAGGGTCGTTGCCGACCCCAGACGGGTTGGGTATGCTCCTAAAGAGAAACAAAGGAGAGCGGGCCAGGCCAATACTACCCAGGCATGCTCGATGCAACACGAGAGTGCGAGGAGGAAAGCGTATGGCAACGCAACATAGGACTGTAGCGCTCAAGCGGGTATATGAGCCAGTCGAGCCAACGGATGGGAAGCGCGTGCTGGTCGAGCGGCTCTGGCCGCGTGGCCTATCGAAAGCGCGTGCCCAGGTGGATCTCTGGCTCAAAGAGATTGCTCCCAGCACGGACCTACGCACCTGGTACGGCCACGATCCCGCGAAATATGCTGAGTTTCGGCGGCGCTATGAGGCCGAGCTGGAGGCTCCACCGACCCAGGCGGCGTTGGCGCGGCTCAGAGAACTGGCCCAGCATGAGCAGGTGACCCTGGTGGTCGCAGCCCATGATCTGGAGCATTCAACGGCCCCCATTGTGCGCGATCTGCTAGCACGCGATAGGCATCCTCCAGCGTAGTTCGTCTTCATAAGAAGCCACCCGTATTCCTCGGGATGGCTTACTCAAGCTCTCTTCCCGGGTGTTTAGAGTACTCGGGAGGGATGAGCTGCCTGCGAAGGTTCCTCACCCCACATGCCGAGCAGCTTGAGGGTGGCTCCCCGCCCTGGAACGGCTCCGCTTTCCAGGGGCGCTGTCGAACACCAGCCCAGCCTGACCAAGAGGCAAGAGGGAAAGCCCATGCAAGAACAAATGAAGCAGCAGCACATTCCGGTCAAAGTCTACCGGACGGATGAGCGCTTGATGATTGCCGCCCCGATGGCAGGAGTAGAACCTGAGAATATTTCGGTCGAGGTGACTAGTGATGGGCGCCTGGCGCTCCATGGGGGGCTACGAGGCAGGCTCAAGGAGATCAAGGAACTCCTGATGGATGAATGGAGCATTGGGGTCTATCATCGCGAACTCGCCCTTCCTGTTGCAGTCAATGCGGCCTGTGCCAATGTGACCTATGGGAATGGGGTGCTGATCGTGACCCTGCCCATCAGTGAGCAGACGAACCCTGCGCGCCTGAGGCTGTTTCGGCACGCTCCGACCCGGGGTCAGCGCCGAGGCAACGCCGGGCGCCCTCCTGTGTGCGTTCAGGCCTAACGCGGTGAAGACGATGGCTCTTAGAGCGCGTAGGTGAAGCAGAGTACCTGTTGTCTATGAGCTAATCCGAGGAGCAAGGAAGAGCGGGAATAAACATGGCAGGACTGTCACCCCTTCGCGACCGCCCCGAGAGGACGGTCGCGAAGGGGTGGTGGCGTCATCACCCCTCGTCCCGCTGGAGGAGAACCTTAAAGGAGAGCTGTCCCATGCCTAATGAGTCCTCATCACACCAGAGATTCCTGACCCCGCAGGCGATCAACGACGCCATTCAATATCAAGAAGATGCAGTGGTGAGCCGGGAACTGATCCATAAAACTACTGGCTGTGCTGGCTACTTGTATATTAGAATTGGGCAGGGAGCTTGCAAAAGCTTCTGCCTGGACGACTGGCAAGCAAGGGACTCTGTAGCTACTTTCGGCTTGACCGACTTGGAAAGACGCCCCTGCCTGCCTCTCCTGCCGAGATGGTCGATGGTGGAACCCCTGCGCCGACCCCTGCTGGCCGAGCGCCCATAAACAAGGCAACCAGAGCGGAGAGGTCAGGTGATCGCCAGGAGTTCCTCATCTTGCTTACGAGGTGATCGGTATGGCATCTGCTCAGATTCGCTGTGT
Organism: Ktedonobacterales bacterium; assembly: GCA_036557885.1. Classification (GTDB taxonomy): domain Bacteria; phylum Chloroflexota; class Ktedonobacteria; order Ktedonobacterales; family DATBGS01; genus DATBGS01. Next base: position 1,360 of record DATBGS010000179.1, on the reverse strand, counting down.
GGTAGGCATCGATGTCGCCAAAGACCTCCAGGTGGTGTGTGCTTTGGAAGCGCCAGGTGGTGCTCTGCGGCAGCGGGCCACACGCATTGAGGCCTCGGCCCAGGGCTATGCTCAGCTTGTGCAGTGGTTGCAAGCCTGGGGTGAACCAGACACGTTGCTGATTGGGCTGGAAGCCACCGGCGTGCTGTGGGAACCGCTCTACGAGGCCGTGACGCAGGCGGGCTACTCCATCTTGGTGCTCAACCCACGGCAGACTTCGTCCTGGGCCGCAAGCTTGGGACTGCGTGCCAAGACCGATAGCATCGATGCCCACACGCTGGCGCGGGGACTCTTGGCGGGCTATGCGCGGGCTAGCACCTTGCCCTCCGAAGCGGTGCAATCCCTGCGCACCCTGACCCGCGCACGCCGCGATCTGGTGCAGAGCCAGACGGCTGCCCGCCAGCGGTTGCAGGATGAATTGGTGCCACTCTTCCCCGAACTGCCTCGGCACTTGCCAGGGCACGCCGATCTGGCGGACCCAGCTATCCTGAGTTTCTTGAGTTGCTACAGCTCGGCCCAAGCCCTCGCCCGTGCGGACCTGGCCGAGGTGACAGATGTCCTGGCCTCGGTCAGCGGCAAGCGCTGGGGGGAGGCGGAAGCTCAAGCCTTGCAACACCTGGCCCAGCACTCGGCAGCGAGTAGCCGCGCAGTGGTCGCCCGCAGCCTGGTAGTACGAACGCTCTGCTTGCACCTGCTCGACTTGCGGGCACGGCTGGCCGAGTTGGAGGCGGCTATTGCCACTGTGGTGGAAGAGGACGAGGAAGCCGGGCGCTTGCAACAGATTCCTGGCATTGGGCCGCAGAACGCCGCCACCATCCGCGCAGAACTTGGCGATGTGTCGCGCTTCAGCCGCGTCGAGCAGGTGATTGCTTACGCGGGACTGGAACCTCGCACCCACGAGAGTGGCCGCTTTGCCGGGCAGAAGCGCCTCTCCAAGCGCGGACCAGGCGCCTTGCGCCATGCCCTCTATCTGGCAACGCTGGTCGCCGTGCGCTTTCGGGCCGAATGGCGCCTGCGCTATCAGCGCTTGCTGGAACGCGGGCGAACCAAAAAGGAAGCCTTGACCATTCTCTCCCGCGCGTTGCTCAAAGTCATCTACCATCTCTTGCGAACAGGTGCCTCCTATGATCCGGCCCGTGTGGGTTCTCCAGGAACTGGGTCTTGACATGGAATATGAACTCTTTCTATATCGGCCACAACTAGCTGGTCCCATCGTGCCAATATCCTCTTTTTCGCCAGGACGATGAAAGTAGCCAGGACGAGCCATCACAGCCATCACAGGCTTACCCTTGAGGCGCTGCTTGCGCCCTTCGCTCTGGAC
>DATBGS010000178.1:0-40650 GCA_036557885.1 Ktedonobacterales bacterium | reverse complement strand
GGTGTGATATTCCATCGCTTCGACGATCAGCACTTCGCTGGTGGGGTCCAGAATGAGCAGCGCGCTCACCGAGCAGTTGACCAGCCGCAGTGCCGCCTGATTGACCTGACGCAGCAGCCGAGGCAGATCAAGCTCGGCATTGAGGGCGTTGGAGATGCTTTGCAGCACCAGAAGCGCGCGAACCTGCTCTTTGAGCAGTTCGTTGCTTTTCTGCAAACGAGCGCATTCCTTCAGCAACTCTACCGTTTCTTCTGATGGAATCGGGCTTGTCTCGATGTAATCAGACATGGGCTGACTCGCTTCCTGTGGTTGGACCAGTTATTTATTGCTTCTTCTCCTGTTCCTGAAGCGGGTGGGTTTTCATCTTCTCCGCTGGGAGTGGCTGGACATAGCGCAAGGCAACCAGCGAGAGGATTGACAGGACAAAGAAGAGTAGGGCGTGTTTGAGGTGATAGGCTTTAGGATTGCCTGTTTCGCTGATGATCAAGATGTGGTAAATGCCGGGGATGAGGTAATAGATGCCGATGCCCGCGCAGGCAATGGCAATCAACACCACCAAAAGAAACATCCAAACACTGCGCATGCTGTGCCCCCTTTTACCTCTACGTTGGGTTGTCTCCTCCACCTTGGCCTACGATGTAATAGCTGAGTAATAGCTGATGACGCAGATAAAGAATACGCGCGAGCATGCCAGCGTCCGTACCCACGCTCTAAAACACAATAGAAGCCAGGGGGCGCTTGCCTTGCGGACAGGCGCCCAGGAGCATCCCTGCTTTTGGGTAAGCAAAGGTCTGAGCGGGGCTGTTTACACTGCTCAGACCGGGTGATTACGTCGTGCCGTATTTGGCGATATTTTGTTGTTGTTCTGTGTAGTTGTTGGCGTAGTGGTTGTTGCCGTCTTTATCGGTGATGAAGTAGTAATACGGGGTATCGGGTGGGCTGACCACCGAATACAACGGGTCTTGGCCTGGGCCGCAGATGGGGCTGGGTGGCAGCCCTTCGGTTTGGTAGGTGTCATACGGCCCCAGCTTATAGGTTGCGCCGCCTTGTTGAAGCTGCGGCCAGGGGGTTTTGTCGTCTCCCAGCACATATTGCAGGGTTGGATCGGCCTGTAAGAGGCTGAGGCCGCTGTCTGGTTCATCCGTGATCTCGCCTTTGCTCACCAGATAGCGCTTGTAGTAGATGGAGGCGACGTTTTGGCGGCTGGCGTGGGTGCGGGTTTCGCGCTCGACAATGGAGGCGAGGGTGAGCGCGTGATACAGCTTATCAGCGATACTCTTCCCGTCGGCATCGCTATAATGCTTTTTCAACTCGTCAAAAAAAGTCACTTTGGTGGCCGGATCAATGACGGCGCCATGCGCCTCGCATTGCTGCTCATTGGTGACGTAGGCGTCGGGTTGATTGGATGGGCCAGGACAGAGTTGCTCCCCCAGGCCAGTCAACATGATTTTGATGATGTCGGCTGCGGTTGCTTCCTGGGGGATGTAATAACTGGAGGGAAACAAGAACCCTTCCAGCGCAAACTGTGCAGGACCGGTTCCTTGCGGGTCGTGCTTGAGGAACCAATATTGCGAGGAGAGGGCAACGGTCTTGCCGGTCTGGTCGGTGTAGCTGCCACTGGTGGCGATCTTGATAAAATCATCTTGCTTGAAATTGGTGAACTGCGACTTCTGCGCAAAAAGGTCGGCAACCTGATAGACGCGAAAGCCTTCAGGAATCGAAACGAAGAGTTCGGTGGGAGAGGCTGTCAGGAGCACTTCCACAATCTTTTGGATGGTCATGGAAGCCGAGAGGTTATAGGCTCCGGCCTGAAGTTTGCGATCAAGACCCTCATATTTTGCCCAGAGGCGAAACGCCAGGGCGCTGCGAATGAGCTTCTGAGCTTCAAGATCGTCGCCAATCTGCGCGGTGGTTTCGCCTTCACGGATGATAAATTTGACGGTGGGTGAACCTGGTGGGCCTGCCGCCTGGAAGATATTGACGGCAACCGACCAGGCACCAAAACCCAACGAGAAGCAGACAACCATTAACAGTAAAATCAGCACTACTGTTATTCGCTGTGCTTTTCTCATAGACCCCCCTTTTGGGATACCCTTCCCGTTGAGGGGAAGGAAAGAAAGTTGGCCCAGAAGCCTTGGTATGCTCCCCTTGCGGGGGCTGGTTTTTGATGGGAACCAGCCAACCCACTCCGCTTGCGCGGGTAAGGTGGTCCTCGTCCAGTTATCAGGCGGTACTTTCCCAAGACGGCACTGCGTAGACCCTGTTTCGCTGTTTAACCGCCAGGTTCGAGGGGTTGAAGCTGGACCGGCCACCCCAACGTCGGAACGTGAACACTCCCTGATAACGTTTTCTGCCCTTGCGAGCAGAGGACTGGTAAACTTCGGGCTCCCGTTGAAGCAACCAGCGAAAGCCCATCCCTTTGAAGGGATAGGGTAGCTTACGCAAGACCACTTCCCTTTTCTGACTCGCCTTCCCTGTCCCCTGGAGGCATCTGTCCTTGCGCGCGGTGCGCGTCGAGATAGTTTTGTAAGATGATGGCTGCCGCCACTGCGTCAACCATTGTCCGGCGCCGATCACGTCGGGTGCCAGCCGCGCGCATCTCGCGTTCTGCGGCGACGGTGGAGAGACGTTCATCCCAGAATTCCAATGGGATGCTGATCTGGCTCCGCAGGCGCTCGGCAAATGCCTGCACCAGGGCGGCCTGTCCATGTAGCTCACCACTCAAACTGCGAGGAAGACCAACGATGATTGCCTGGGCCTCTTCTTCTTCGATGATGCGCTGCAACGCTTGCAGCGCGGCCTCTTCCGGGCGTCGTTGCAGAACTGTGCGCGCTGAGGCCAGTGTACCGGTTGGGTCGCTTGCCGCGACGCCAATACGTGCTTCGCCCACATCAAGGCCAATCAGTCGCATACGGATTCCTCGCTCTCGCAGCAAATTCTAATCTCTTCAACACAAATTGGCAAGCACCCCTGCCATTTAGGGGAGGGGAAAGGTTTGTTGCACACCAGTTCGTTATGGCTTCGGGGTATTTGTCCCAGGAGCCTGTTCATCAGGTCTGTGCTCCGCATGCAGCGTGCCGCTTCCCTGCCCTTGCCCACTGTCTTCAGGCGATTGGGTACTATCTGGCTGCTGTTGGGGCAAAGCAGAGGGCTGGGCGCCGGGCGCTTCAGGTACGGGAAGCGGGTGGCTGGTCTTGAGGATGGTGGAGACGATCTGGGCTTCGTGCTCCTCGGATTCCTCCTGGGCCAGCGTCGGGGTGCGCTCGTCGGCAATTTCATAAGTGAGCCTGGAGCGGCGCGCATCTTCCTCGCGCGCGGCATGTTGGGCTTCTTCCTCCAGGCTGGGGATGGCTGCGGGGTTAGACAGGTAGCCTTCTCGCAGCAGATGCTCCAGATGAGCGTGGGGGCCGACTGATGCTGGGTGCGGCAGTGAGGTTTTCGAGCCTGGCGAGGTTGGGAGGGCCGGAGGTGAAGCAGCAGTCCCCAGCGGTTGAAGGCGTGGGAAGACCGCTGGCGCAAGCGGCTGGCGCGAGGGGCGGCGGGTGGTGGGAGCATGCCCTGGCAGCAGGCCGCGTGCCTCATCCAGCGTGGCGGCGCTGGCAAAGCCAATCTGCTCGGCCAGGAGACGCGCCTGGCGGTTGCCGCTGACCACTGTGAGCGCGCGTGCCTGCCCCGCGTTCTGCCTGCGAACAAGCCGCAGGAACAGATTTACCTGGAGTCTGCCCAGGTCTTCGGGGAGCACCAGGATGAGATGGCGCGCGGAGCTACGCGCCATCTGCTGGAGCAGGCGCAGGCTTTTGCCTTGCGAGGTGAAAAATAGCACCTGTTCTTCCATGTTTTCGCGTTTTTCTCGCCTTAGCGCAGGCTTTCCTGGATGCTTTCCGCAACCAGATTCAGCGCTGCGGGAAGCTGGTCACGATCCTTGCCGCCGCCTTGGGCCGAATCCGGGCGTCCGCCGCCCTTGCCCCCCAGAAGTTGGCCGACGGTTGCTGCGATCTTGCCCGCGTTCAGGCCGAGATTCACCAGGTCGGGTGTCACGTTCACGGTAAACGCCACGCGCTCCCCCAGGAGGGCGGCCAGCACGATTACCCCCGAACCCAGGTGCGCGCGAATCTGATCGCTCATTTCGCGCAGGGTCTTGTCGTCCGAAGCCGACACCTGCGCCGCTACCACGTGGATGCCGGAGACCATTGTTGGCGCCGAAGCCAATCGGTTTGCCTCCTCTCGTGCCGCCTCGCGTTGCAGGCTGGCGAGGTGCCTGCGCGCCGCGTTCACTTCCTGGACCAGTTGCTCGACGCGGGCCTGGAGCATATCCGGGTTGGTCTGGAGCTTTGCTGCCAGGGCCTCGACGGTCAAATTCCTGCTCGTCAGGTAATCTTCTGCCGCGCGGCCTGTCAGCGCCTCGATACGGCGAATCCCCGCCGCGATACTGGTTTCCTGCACGGTGACGTACATCCCGATCTGCCCCGTATCGTGGCAGTGTGTCCCGCCGCAGAGTTCCTTGCTGCGGCCCATCGTCACGACGCGCACCTGCTCCCCGTACTTTTCCCCGAAAAGGTGCATGGCTCCGGTTGTCAGGGCCTCCTGAAGGGGCAAAATCTCGGTCTGCACGCGGTGGTCGCTGCGAATCCATTCGTTGACGAGCCGGTCTATCTGCCGGACCTCCTCGCTGGTCAGGGCGCGCTGGTGGTTGAAATCGAACCTCAGGCGCTCTGGCTCGACGAGGCTGCCCTTTTGCTGGACCTGCTCCCCCAGCACCTCTTTCAGGGCGCGGTGCAGCAGGTGCGTCGCGCTGTGGTTGCGTATCGTATCCTCGCGGCGCGTGGCCCTGACCTCGGCGCGCACCTCGCTGCCCAGGCGCAGGTGCCCCTCGCTCATCCGCCCGTAATGCACGATCAGATTCGGGACCGGACGGCGCGTGTCCAGCACCTCGAAGGTTCCGGTCGGGTTGCTCAGGGTTCCCCGATCCCCGATCTGCCCGCCGCTTTCCGCGTAAAATGGGGTCTGCTCCAGGACGAGCGCCGCGATCTGCGGGGCGCTGATTGTGTCCTGAAGTTCGTCGTCCGCCATCAGGCCCACGATGCGGCTCGTTCCCATCGTCCCGCCGTAGCCGGTGAATTCCGTCGGCGGAATCTTTGCCGCCAGTTGCGCCCATGTTTCCTCCTCGCGCTCGCGCGCAAAGACTGCTGGTTGTTTACTACGTTCTTGCTGGCGCTGCATGGCGCCCTCAAAGCCAACGACATCCACACGCATGCCTCGCTCGGCGGCAACCTCCTGGGTCAGTTCCAGCGGGAAGCCATGCGTGTCATACAGCTTAAACGCCTCTTCGCCGGGGACGACGTGTTCGCCGCGCTGCTGCAAATCATCCAGCACGCCGGTGAGCAGTTGCAGCCCCAGGCTCAAGGTCTGGCTAAATTTGCGTTCTTCATGGCTGAGCACCTCGACGATCTGGTCGCGGCGCCCGGTCAGTTCTTGATAGTGGCCTTGCATCAGGCCAATTACGGTATCGGCGGCATCAGCCAGAAAAGGTTTATCCAGCCCAAGCAGCTTGCCATGCCGCACGGCACGCCGCAGGATGCGCCGGAAGATGTAGCCGCGCCCTTCGTTACTGGGCAATACGCCATCGCCCGCCAGGAAGACCAGCGCGCGCCCGTGATCGGCAATGACGCGCAGGGAGCTATCTACCCTGGGGTCGTGGCCGTAGCGCGTGCCCAGGAGTTCGGCAAAGCGGTCAATGATGCCGCGAAACAGGTCGGTGTCAAAGACGGATTCTTTGCCCTGGAGAACCATTGAGAGGCGCTCCAGGCCCATGCCGGTATCAATGTTTTGTTTCTTGAGCGGCTCGCGGTTGCCCTCGGTGTCCTGGTAATACTGCATGAAGACCAGGTTCCAGATCTCGAGGAAGCGTTCGCAATCGCAGCCAGGGCGACAATCAGCCTTGCCACAGCCATGCTCGGCGCCACGATCATAATAAATCTCAGAATCCGGGCCACAAGGACCAGAGGCGCCGGGTGGCCCCCACCAGTTATCCTCCAGGCGTGTGATAGCTTCGTCCGGGTAGCCCGCGACTTCGTGCCAGTAGACCGGCGCTTCGTCGTCGTTGGGGTGGACGGTGGGGTGCAGACGCTCCGGCGGCAGGCCATACACGCCGGTGAGCAGTTCCCAGGCAAAACCGATGGCCTCGCGCTTAAAATAGTCGCCTACCGAGAAGTTGCCGAGCATTTCAAAAAAGGTGAGCGAGCGCTCGTTGCCAACTTTCTCAATGTCAGTGGTGCGAAAGCATTTTTGCGACGAGGTGAGGCGAATGGCGGGTGGGGTTTCGCGCCCCAGGAAATAGGGAATCATTTGCTGCATGCCCGCCGTTGTGAGCAAGACGGTGGGATCGTTGCGCGGGATGAGCGATGAGCTAGGAACTTTGTGGTGGCCTTTTTCGGCAAAATAGTTGAGAAAGGTGGCGCGGACGTCCGCGCTGGTCCAGGTACGTCCCACAGGTAAACTCTCCTCGGTGCCTGTTTTGCTGGCAGGATGGCTGTCGGATTACGTTGGGTTACATCGTTCAGGCATGGTTGCTGCGCAGCTTGCCAGCATCACACTCTAGCGCGCTGCCAATGATCAGTATATTTGCCCGCTTGCCTCAGTAATGATGCTTTGGGGCCGATGCGTCACGCGCATGGCTGCTCCAGACCCGCCAGCAGAACGCAGGCGTGTTTATTGCGAGGCGCGGTTGGTCTGGATGGCCCGCAGCAAGGCAGGAATGTGGCGTGGGGGAAAGCCAAGACTCCAGAGGACGATACGCTGTTCCCGTCCGCTGGAGATAAAGATCAACCGCAGGCTGCCATAGCGCAGATGCTGGATGCCTACCAGCGCCCAGAGCGGAAAGCGACGCTGCCAGGAAAGACGCGCCAGTTGTCCCAGCCAGGGGCGAATGCCAATCTCTGTGGATGTGACCTCGACGGAGACATCAATCGAGAGTACCAGCAAATAGAGAAAGAGCGCCAGTGGTATCAACCACAGAACTGAAACCCCCATTGCCACCACACGGAAGCAGGCGAGTGTGGTGAGGAGCACCACGATGATGCCTTGCATGGCAATCACTCGTGCTTGAGGGATGTTAAAGCGCGCAATAGTGCTATCCTTGACGGATGGTTTGGCTTGTGGTGATCGCTCTGACATTGCTTGTGGCCCCTCCCATGACAAAAGCATAACACAAAAAAGCGCGCTTATGCTACTTCGGCGTAGATCAGTGGCCCGGATGTCGCAGGCGTTTCGCTCCAACTGTAGCTGCTGAGCAACTCTGCCTGGATGGAGGCGGCCTGCGCCTCGGTGCGGGCGTGAATTTCGAGCAGCGGTTGCCCTTGCTCTACGTGGTCGCCTACTTTTGCCAGCAGCAGCAGGCCGGTGGCGTGGTCTATCGGCTCGCCTTTTTTGAAGCGCCCGGCGCCCAGCTTCATGCTGGCGAGGCCGATCTGCTCGGCCTGGATTGCGGCAATATAGCCTGCGCGCGGCGCCGCCAGCGGGAGCTTGAGCGGGGCTTCTGGCAACCGGGACGGCTCCATAACCTGGCGGGCATCGCCTTCCTGGGCGGCAACGACGGCGGCCAGTTTTTCCAGGGCGGCGCCGCTCCCAATTGCGGCCTGCACTCTGGCCTCGGCCTCGGCGCTGCTTCTGGCAATGCCGGTCATCTCCAGCAGACGCGTGGCTTCGTGATGGCAGAGGGTGGTCACGTCGGCTGGCCCGCTGCCCTGAAGGATGGCGATAGCCTCTTTTAGCTCCAGGGCGTTGCCCACCGCGCGGCCCAGGGGTTGCTCCATCGCGGTGATGACGGCGGCGGTTTTGACGCCAGCCCGTGCGCCGATGTCCACCATCGTTTGGGCCAGTGCCTGGGCGTCGTCCAGCGTTTTCATAAAGGCGCCCGCGCCCACTTTCACGTCCAGCAGGAGATGCGAGGCGCCCACCGCCAATTTTTTGCTCATGATGCTGGCGGCAATCAAAGGGATGCTTTCAACCGTGCCGGTCACGTCGCGCAGGGCGTACATCTTGCCATCGGCTGGCGCCAGGTCGTTTGATTGCCCGGCCAGCACCAGTTGGTGCGCCCGTAGAATCGCCCAGAATTCTTCGCGCGAAAGGGCGGAGCGAAAGTGGCTGATAGATTCCAGCTTGTCTACGGTGCCTCCGGTATGGCCCAGGCCGCGCCCGGTCATTTTTGCCACCGGCAGGCCGCAGGCGGCCACCAGGGGCGCGACGGCCAGCGTCACTTTGTCGCCAACGCCTCCGGTGCTGTGCTTATCCACGACAGGGAAGATGCTGTTTCTGGCCTCAAGCTGCTCGCCAGAGCGCGCCATTGCCAGGGTCAGGTCTACGGTTTCGCGTGGGGTCATGCCGCGCCAGACGATTGCCATCAGCAGCGCGGAAACCTGGTAATCGGGGAGATCGCCGCTGGTGAATCCTTCCACCAGCCAGGCGATCTCCCCGCTGCTCAGTTCGCGGCCATCGCGTTTGTGTTTGATCAATTCGACGATGTGCATACCTGTATCCGCTCCGCAGGGCTTCCTCCTTACTCATCCCTTGATACTGACGCCACTCCCGCGAATCTGGGCCATCCAGACGGCGACGGCCTCTGGCTCAAGGAAGGCAGCTTGCATCAGGTTGCGGCTGTTGCGCTGGACAAAGAAGCCGCGCCCAGGGGGCAGGTCTACGATGCGCACGCCCAGGATGGCCGCATCCTGGGGGTCGCCGCCCAGGACGATGCCAGAGCGCCCTGCCTTGGCTTGTTGGGCCAGTGGGTCAAAGCCGCGACCCAGGTCGGCGATGCTGCCAGCGATAATCGCGTGCAGGCCGATGTCTCGCGCCTGGCGCACCACATCCTTGAGTTCGTTGCCGGGGTTCTTGGGCAACGCGGTGATGAGTTCGTAGTCATCAAGGATAAGCACAATTGGCACAAGTGGGGTCTTGGAGGTGACGCCGCTGCTCATGCGCTGCTGGCGCTCCAGCAACTCCTTCTTCAGCCCCTCCATCAGATCGTTCAGGCGCGGTTCGTTGTCGGCAAAGCCTTTGACGTGTGGCAGCCTGCTGAGGCTGCGCAACGTGCGCCGGAAGTCCACCACATAGAGTTGTACATCCGTTGGGGCATAGCGCTGCGCCAGCCCAAGTATCCAGGTGCGCAGAAGGGCTGTTTTGCCCGTGCCAGCGGCTCCTGCAATCAGGAAATGCTGGGCATCGGGGTGGAGTTCGCCCCAGACCGGGCGGAGGGTCAGGTCATCTATCCCCAATGGCACGCGCAGCCCTTCAGCTTTGGCGGGCTGCTGGCTGTTGGCGGCCTGGGTGATCAGATCGGGCAGCGAGATGTATTCGGGCAGCAATTGGATGGGATCGGCGCGCACGCCTCTGGCGGCCTGCGCCATACGTGTCGCGAGCGCTTCAATCTGCCTGCCTTGTTCTTCGTCGCTGTCGCCCACAACGGGCAGGGCCGTTTGGAACTCATCAATCCCTCGCGCGCGGCGCAGCCCACGACCAGGCGTAGCCGGGTCCAGCGTGGCGGCGTCCGTTTTGCCCAGCACCCAGGTGGAATCGGAAGGGTCAGCCAGGCGCAGGGCATAGCGCATTTCCAGGTTGCCAGCCAGGTTGCTGGGAACGACGCCTGGCCGGTCAGTCGAGATGATGAGATGAACACCGTAGGCGCGTCCATCGCGGGAGAAAGTGAGCATATCCGGGAAGTCCTGTTCATGGACGGCGCGGAACTCGGCAAATTTGTCCAGGATCACCACAATGGCTGGCAGGGGCGGCGGTGGCTGATTGTTGTTGTTGGCCCGATTATGATACGCCATGAAGCTATCTACCCGCAGTTCGCGGAAGAGTTGCTTGCGCTCCTCGATGATGCCCTTGAGCTTGCGGAACAAGCGGCGGATACGCTCTGAGTCTGCCGAGGTGAAGACGCCGCCCACATGGGGCATCTTTTCAAAGGGGCGCAGCATCTGCCCGCCAAAGTCAATCAGGTACATGTTCAGATCGCTGGGCGAGTGCGAGAGCGCCAGGGCTGTGATGATGGTGCGCAGCAGGAAGCTCTTGCCAGAGCCAGCCGAGCCAGCAATCATCAGGTGCCCGCCCTGGCGGAGCAGATCGAGCATGAAGACTTCCTGCTTCTGGTCAGCGGGCAGGTCGAGCATGCCGATGGGGGCGTTGAGCCAGCCAAAGGCTGGGCGCCCTTCCCAGCGGGCGCCATCCAGCGAGGCTTTGCCGACTTGCTGGAACAAGGAGGGCAGCGGAAGGTTGTCTGGCAGCGGGTCGGGCCAGGGGCGGAAGAGTGCGCTGCTGAATTGTTCGGTGTAGGGTTCCATCAGGCCCATCAGCACCTGCAATTCGCTGCGATCATCTATGGCTCCTCGCGCATCGGCTGCCTTGCGGCTCTTGCTGAGATCATGGACATGTCCGGCGCGGGTGAGTTCGGCAATCTGCGCCTGCTGGCGTGCTTCGCGGGGCTGCGCTGGCCGGAAGGGACTGGCGACGCTGGCCGCCTGGAACTGTTCAAAGATTTCCGCGCCGACCTGGAAGAAGCCGCGCCCAGGCAGGTTATGCGGCAGCAGCGCGGCATCGGCGCGGCCCAGCATTTCGCGGCTGTCATCCAGCGAGGCCACGCGCAGGCTGATGCGGAATTTGACGTTGGCCGAGATGTTGGCGCTGACGACGCCTGACGGACGCTGGGTTGCCAGGATGAGATGGACGCCCAGGCTGCGGCCTTTTTGCACGACGCTGATCAGGCCACCCATAAAGGTGGGCAACTCTTTGGCAAGCTCGGCAAATTCGTCAATGACGATCAGCAAGCTTGGCAAGGGGGCCAGGCCGCGTTTGGGGTCGCGGGCGCGCACCTCCTGGTATTGGTCAATGTCGGTGACGTTGGCCTCGTGCAAAATCTGTTCGCGCCGTTTGAGTTCGCTCTTGAGGGCAATCAGCGCGCGTTCTGCCAGGCGGCCATGCAGGTCGCTGACCATGCCAACGGTATGTGGGATGTTCTCAAAATCCTTAAAGGCGCTGCCGCCTTTGAAGTCTACCAGCACAAAGTTCATCAGATGTGGGTGATGGGTGATGGCAAGCGCTGCCACCAACGATTGCAAGAGCACGCTTTTGCCGGAGCCGGTGGTGCCAGCAACCAGACCGTGTGGTCCGTGTTCTTTGTTGTGGAGATTGAGGTAGAGCACCCCTCCACTCTTCTCGCCAATCGGCACATTGAGGCGGCCAAAGGCCGGGCCTCCTTGACGGTTCCACCAGGCCAGCGGGTCGAACTTGTCGGCGGCCTCCAGCTTGAGCAGGTCTATCAGGCGCACGCTGGTGCTGATGTTGCCTGGCCCTTGGGAGCCGCGTACCTGGATGGGCGCAAGGCTACGCGCGAGCAGATCGCTGGTCCCCCAGTCAATGCGGTCGGGCACGATGTCGCTCTTGACCTGGCCGTCTGCCCCGGCGACAGAGTAGACAAGCTGCTCGTAGGAGAGCACTTCCAGGATGGCCCCGCAGTCGCCGGGAATATCCTGGCGGCTTTCTACCAGGACGATAGCGGCAATGTTGAAGTCGCGGCCATTGCGCAGCACCCTGGAAAGGCCAACGTTATCGCGTACGCGGTTATAGTCGTCAATCAGCAACAGGACAAAGGGGAGCACCGGTTCGGATTTTTCCTTGCCCTCTTTTTCTTCCGCTTGTCTGGCTTCGCGCCGACTGACTTCTTCGGTGACATCGTTGAGCAGCGCTCTGGTTTGCTCATCGGTGAAGGCCAGCATGCGGTTCTGGTTGCCCGCCTTGAAGTGGTTGGTATGGGGGAGCCACTTGAGCCATTCCCATTCGCGGCTTTGCGTGGGAGGATAAATTCCGACGACGCGCACTTCATCGGGAGAGTGGTGTATCGCCAGATGGCAGATCAGGGAGCGGGCGAAGTCCACAACCGGGCCACGCGCGCCAGCTACTCCTACCGAGCCTAGCTGCGGGATGGGCAGCGTAAGCGGCACGTCGGCAACGGTGGCAAACTCTTGCGCCAGTTGCTCGGCTTCCTCTTGCAGGTCGGTGGCGTTCTTGGCTGAAGGAGCGAGCACTTTGACGGTGGAAGGCAGCGATGTTTTGCCGACGCGCAGGTGCAGGAAATCATCATCATCCGGGCGACGTTCCCAGAGATGAATACGTTCGTCAATCAGTTCTTTCAGCTTGCTGACGCTGGGCGAAGTGGCCCGGCGGGCGCGGTGCTGCTCGATGCGCAGGGTTTCCAGTTTGGTGCGATACTTTTTGAGCGCGCCGCGATAGTCTTCCTGTTGTACTTTCCAGCCTTTGCGTATCCTGCGCCGCTCAAAAAAGAAACTCAAGATGCCAGCCGATGGGTTGACAACGGCAAAGACGCCCAGGGTAAACAGGAATACGGGGTTATTGACTTGCTGCGGCGCTATTCTGGGGATTACTACCAGAAAGAGCACGACAATGATGCCAAAAGTCACGAGAGGCACCAGCAGGGTAAAGGGGTCCAGGCGCAGTTCTTCTTGCGGTGGCTTGGGCGGATCGGGAAGCTCGATCTCTTCGCTAGGCAGATGGACGCGGATACGTGGTGGTCGGTTAAAGGTGATGCCAACGGATGCGCTGCTATTGGCGCCGTTTTGCTGCGGGCCAATAGCGGAGGCTGCTGGCGCTGCTCCCACCGCGCTGCCGACTTTTGCTGAATACAGCCGCTCGTCTGGCGTTGGCAAGACCAGCAGCAAGATGCGCCCGGAACTGACACCCAATGAAATCAAGCTCTGGTCAGCAGGTAAAATAAAGCGGTTATCGCGCAGCATCAGGGCGTAGGGATAGAGATGGCCTGCGTTATCCTGCGGAGGTAGCCCTAAAGTTTTGATCAGTTGAGGGAGTAGTTGTGAAATAGAGAGATCTCCTGGAAGCTGGAGATCATGAGAGACACGCTCTGAGCGGTCTCTAATGGTCGTAACGATGGTGCGTGTCTGCTGCATAGTGGTGGCGCATCCTCTTCAGAAAGAAGAAAAAAACGTTTGGATTCGCGCCGTATCCTCCCTTCGACAGCGCAGAGCCGGAACAGAGCTATTTTTTTACCAGCGTAGTTGTTTTCACATCTGCCTGCCTATTGTTCCATATGATGGCGGTATCGTCAAGGGTTTACAGCACTTTTCAGGCGTCTATTAGTCAGGTTAGCAGAGATTGTGGGGTTATTCACAAATTTTGGCTTGCTGGCATTTTCCCTATCTCATATACTGAAAGAGAGTTTTCTCCCGACAAGGTGGCGAAAGACGAGCATCTCAAGCCCATCAGAGGGGATGCCAAAAGAGCAGAAGGCGCATGGTTTTTTCTTGTAGACATGTTTAAAAGGAGTGGAGAGGCATGGCTGGCGAAGTCTTGGTGGAAGGCCATCTGGCCCGACCTATGCTGGTTGCATCACAGCAGGGGCAGGCGACATCGGTGCTGGCGCTGCTGCGCGCTGGTGATGTGCTCCAGCAGTTGCGCTTTCCACTGAATTTTGTGCTGGTGTTGGACCGCTCGTTTTCTATGCGGGGCGCCAGCCTTCAAGCGGTGAAGGATGCGGTTGGGTTGTTGATAGATACCCTCACGCCACATGATTATCTGGCGGTGGTGTCTTTTAAGGGCAAGGCCGATGTGATTGTCCCAGCCCAGCAAGTGAGCAATAAGGCGGCTATCAAAGCAGCGGTGGACGGGATGCGCGCCTGGGGCGGGACCAAGATGTCCGAGGGCTTGCGCGGTGGGCTGTATGAGGTGAGCCGCAATATGCGCCCGGATGTGGTCAGCCGGATGGTGGTGCTGACCGATGGGCGCACCTCCGGGGATGAGGCCGAGTGTCGCGAGCTGGCTGAGCAGGCGCGGGCGTGGGGCGTGAGCATCCACGCGCTAGGCCTGGGAGGGAATGTGGATGAGGCGCTGCTGGACGAGATTGGGCAGCGCAGCGGCGGCAGACCCGCTGAGTTTATCCAGCAGCCGTCGGATGTCTTGCGGGTCTTTCAGGAGCAGGCCAGCGGAGCGGCTGCCGTTGCGGTGCGCAATACGGTATTGACGCTGCGCCTGCCGCGCGGCGTGCTGGTGCGCCGCGCAGTACGGGTGCTGCCGATTCTGGACGATCTGGGTGAGGCGGTGCTGCATGGCTCTACAGCGGAAGTATCGCTGGGTGATCTGGAGCGCAACGCTACCTATGGCGTCTTATTTGAACTGTTGATTGAGCCGCGCGCGGCGGGGCAGTTTCGGCTGGCACAGCTAGAAGCTGCCTATGATATTCCGTTGCAGGGCATCAAGGGCGAACGGGTGCGGCGCGATCTGGCGGTGACATTTGTGAACGATCCCGCGCAGGCCAATGCAGTCAACGAGATGGTGATGGGGTTTGCGCAGCGCGCTAATGCGCAGCGGTTGGTGCGTCAGGCACTGGATGAGTACCAGCGCACCGGACGAACAACCGTGCGGATGGGGCAGGATGTGTCGGCCTTGCTGGATGAGCAGACGCGCCAGGAGATGGATCGGCTGGCAGCGGGGAAGGTTCCGGCTGAGCAGGCGTCGGTGATTATGAAAGGCATCTATACCCGCACCAGGCGTATGACAGAGCATGTTGAGGGGGCCAGGCCCAGCGGAAAAGATGGCGGCTCGTCTGGCCGCTCGCCCAAAAAGGGTACTTGACGGGGAGGAAGCAGCATGTTTGGCGGGCAAACAGGAAATCCAAATACTGGGAACGCGGGGGCAACACCACCAGCGATCAGTCTGCACAGTCGGGTCGGTCGCCCGCGTATGCTGGTGTCACCTGAGCAGCAGCGGGCCTATTTGCTGGTGAGTGTGCAGGCGGCAAGCGCGCAACCTCAGAGGCGGCTGCCGGTCAACCTGTGTTTTGTGCTGGATACCTCGGCCTCGATGAAGCACGATGGCAAACTGGAAGCGGTGAAGGTGGCGGTTCAAACACTCATTGGGCAGATGGCCCAGCAGGATGTTGTTTCGGTGGTGGCGTTTTCTGATCATGCGTCTGTGGTCATTCAGGCGCAGCGAGTGACCAATGCCGCAGCCTTACAAGCTATCCTGGCTCCTCTGGAGGCCAGAGGGGGCACGCAGATGGGGCAGGGCATTGAGTATGGCCTGGCGGAACTGCGCAAGGGGCAGGCAATGCAGGCCGTGACGCGGATGATTGTATTAACGGATGGGCATACGGCGAATGAGAAGACGTGCCAGCGCCACGCGCAGGAGGCACGCCGCCTGGGGATTCCCCTGTACCCGTTTGGTGTGGGAGCGGAATGGGACGAGCAATTTTTGGATGAGATTGGCGAACTGAGCGGCGGAGAGCCAGCGGTCTTCTTGCCCAGATCAGCCGAAGTGCTGGACGCCTTTCGCCAGCAGGTGCTGCGAGCAATGGCGGTGGTGGCGCGTGACGCGGTGCTCACGGTTGATCTGGCTCCGGGCGTGGAGGTGCGGCGGGTGATGCGTGCGGCCCCGCAGATGGCGCTGTTGGATGAGCCAGCGCCAGCGGCCCGCCCGCGTGTGGAGCTTGCGCTGGGAGAAATTGAGCAGGGGCCGCCACAGATGTTTCTGTTGGACCTGGGGCTGGCGCTGGCTCAGCCGGGGCGCGTCTGGCTGGCGCACGCGGAGCTGACCTACGATTTGCCAGAGCAGCAGGCGGCTGCTGGACGTCTGGCGACGGATGCGGTTATTGAGGCGGTGGTTGACCCAAAAGAGACAGAGGCAACCGATGCGCAGGTGATGCAGATAGCAGACCGGGCGACGGCGTATCGCCTGGTGAAAACTGCGCTGGATGAATATCACCGAACGGGGCGTGTCACCAGCAGGCTCTCTCCACATATTCTGGCAATGCTGGACCCGCAAACACGGGCGGTATTGGAACAGATTTCGGCTGGAGCGCCCAAAGCGACGGTGGGCGCGGATAACCTCAAAGCGGCGGCTCAGAAGACCCGTCGTTTAACCGATAAGACCTGGTAAGACCTGCTCAGTCTTCTTCAGACCCCCTCATACCCCACGTACCCTCTTTCTCTCCGATTTTCTGCCCCTCAAAAAGAATAGTCAGGTGAGCGCCAGAGCAGGCGACAATTGATTTCAGCGCGTGGCTGTTTGGTAAATATCGGGAGTCGCAGCGTCATTTGACAGAGCACGTTGTGCATGATAAAGTTAGAACAAAGTTTCTAGTTCTGCCCGGTCTGTTACCGGGTGAAAGGAAAACGATGGCTACTCAAGAGCAGGCGAAAGTCTTTAATCCAGGTGAGCATCTTCAGCGCATTCAGGGCAAAGATTATCTTCCCGTACGCTGGCGGTTGGTCTGGTTTCATCAGGCGACGGGGCCGCGCGCGGGCTATATTACTGTTGAGCTAGAGCATGACCGCCAGACAGGATTTGCCAAGTTCTTCACGGTTGCCTGGGATGGCAGCGATGAGCACTGGCGTCATATCAATATTCGCGGAATCGAAGCGGATGTCTGCGGACGGGTAGCTACTGGCGAAGGCTCGGAGACACGCGCCGATTTTGGTGATTATTATGAGAAGGCGGCCACAAAGTCGCTGGGCCGGGCGCTCGCTGGTCTGTCGTTTGGAACGCAGTTTGCGCCAGAGTTTGATGAGCGCAATCGCATAGTGGATACGCCGGTGGAGCGCAATGGGCGGCCTGGCAGCCCGGTACGTTCTACGCCTGGCAATGCGCCTGCGCGCTCGTTTGCCCCGCCAGAGACGATGCCATCCAGCGACGCGCCTGAAGCGCAGGCAGAGGGCGAGCCGCCAGCCAATGAGCAGCAGTTGATGAGTATTCGCAAGTTGTGCTCGGCGCTGGGACGCGAAGAACCTGCCCCTGGCAGCCTGACGTTTTCAGGGGCCAGCGCGCTGATTCGCCAGTTGAGCCGCGAGTACAATGCGGCCCGGCGTGCCAGCTAACGCGCGGCAGCGCGGCAAATAGAAGCGGCGCGCGTAGGTATCCCTCTTTCTTGCTCACGCGCGCCGCTTTGGTTGTGCTCTCACCTTTTTATCCCCTGATCCCCGCAGTGGGATTCTGGACCGAGGAGAAAGAAGATGATGCTCCCTGGTCAAACATTGCCAAGTCAGACGTTGCCATTGGAATGTGCTGAAAAGATGATGCAGCGCCGTTGGTACGCGCTGGTGATGGCTGAGCAGCAAGGTCGGCCAGTCGAGGTGCTGGAACGACTGTACCGGTCGTATGAGCGAGCGGTTGAGCATTTTGTGCGCCTCGCTCAGGAGGAAGCCGAGCGCCTGGTTTCGTGAGCGAATGAGTAGACAATTAAGCAGAGTGGAATACGAGAGATCGGTGTGCTCAAGCGCTCTGGGTGTGACTGGCCCCTTCAGCTCTATGATTGGCTGAAGGGGTCGTTCTTTACTTCTGCGGGGTTATGCTGCTGTCCGGCAAAAGCAGGCTCAGCATCAGGAAAGTTTGGAAACAAACTGGTTGATGTGACGCGCAACTGCCTGGGGTGCTTCTTCCAGAAGGAGATGGCCGGTATCGGGAATGATTTCAAGCTGCGAATCAGGGATGTCCCGGTGCAGACGCTCGGCATAGCTGGGCGAGAGCACCTGATCTTTTTCGCCCCAGAGGATCAGGACGGGCTTGCCGGTGTGCCGCATATCGCTGGCGACGGACATGCTGTAGTTGGGAATCTGCTGGCGAATGTGCTGGAAAAGATTTTCTTTGCCAAGCTCGCTCTTCCAGGGGGCCAGGTACTGGTCAAGCGTCTCGGCGGTGATGCTTTTGGGGTTGGCTGCTGCGGTTGGAAAGGTGGTTTTAAAGTCATTCAGCAATTGATCCAGGGGCGTGTGTCGCGGCGCGTCAGGCTCCTGGCGGGCGTGCATCTTGGGCAGGGGCCAGTCATCAGCAAAGGCTTTGGCATAGCAGGTAGTGCTGATGAGCACGACGGCGCGAATCTGCGCGTTGGTCAGGCGGGTGGTCAGCACCTGGGCGACGCCTCCGCCGACATCATAGCCAACCAGGATGAGGTTGGAGAGGTGGAGACTTTCCAGGGCAGGCGCCAGCACGTCGGCCTGGCCCCAGATGGAGACATCGGCAGGCCAGGGAGCATCCGATTTTCCGTAGGAGAGCATGTCGAAGGCATACACGGCGCGCTCGCCAGCAAGCGCTGGCATGATGTGTCGCCAGGAGAAGGCGCCGCCCGGCAGCCCATGCAGGAGCAGAAAAGCCCCATCAGGGCCATGTTCTTGCCCCTGGACTAGATAGCTGAGATTGTAATGGATGGAGCGTATAGCATGGCGGTGGCTCTCTGCGCTCACGGTGCCAGCAGATTCTTTAGGCATAAATAGCTCTCCTCTTGTGCGAAGTCGGTGCAATTGGGAAATATAACAGAAAAGAGGACTGATGACAAACGAGGCGGGAAGGACGGTTTTCCGCCAGGCTGTTTTTACAGCTTTTGCGGGCGCATTGCGGGGGCGTGTCAAGAAAGTGTGGGAACTGTGCGCTGCTTCATTGTCTGTGCTGGGGACTCATGATATAATTGCTTCGGTTATGCGAAATGCTCAATGTATGCGCCTGTGTCCAAGCAATTCGCTCATCTTTGCGCTTACACAACATATGCCCTGAAGCGGGAGGTTATTATGGACCGATGTCCAAACTGTGGTGTTGAAACCCGGCCTGGAGATCAATTTTGTTTGAATTGTGGCAATCGGCTTACCCCTTCTCAACCTGCGCCCTCACCCTGGGGACCACCTCCAGGTGTGAACCAGCCTCAAGCAGGTCAGAATCCAGGTTGGTTTGGTGGACCACCGCCACAGGGGCCTCTGCCCAACTCTCCAACGATGCCCACCATCCAGGCGCCGTTGTCAGGAGATGCCACAGGCTCTGGAACAACGACGGTTCCGGGTACCCTGCCAACGATAGCAACGGTGGGTGCTCCCTCTCAGATGGAGCCAACCTTCGCAACTCAACTGGCGGGAGAAGACCACACGGTGGCCGCCCCACCGACTCCAGCGCCTGTGCCACCTCCAGCCCCCGTTGAATCGGCCAGCGCCAGCAGCAGCTTTGCGACCAAGATGGCGGTGGAGGACAGCGAAGAAACCATTTCGACGATCAATGTGGCGCCTGCCAAGCTGATTGTTACCCGCAATGGGCAGGCCCGCGAGTTTCTGGTGAAGAAAGCCGACATTTCCATCGGGCGAGCGCCCAGCAATGAGGTGCCGCTTTCTGGGGACCAGTTGGCCTCCCGGCGCCATGCGTTGATTCGCTATGACGGGGTAAATTTTACGGTGCGAGATGTGGGCAGCGCCAATGGGACGTATGTCAATGGGGTGGAGCTGCGCGCGCCAACGGTCCTGCGCAATGGCGATCATATCAGCGTAGGCGAGCATGAGGTTGTTTTCTTCACGGGAACGGCCAACGATGAAGCCGAGCCGCCGACCGTCACCAATGTGCCACCTCCGTCGCTGGGCGAGCCGGCCACCTTTATGACGAACAATGTCTTTGGTGAGCCTGGAGTGCCCGAACTGACGCCAGAGAGCACGAAGGCCAATGGGATGAACGGGGCGGGCATTGCGGTTGGGGAGCCATCAGATGAGGATGGGGTGACCAGGCTGGCCGAAGAGAACAGCGCGGGCGTGGTGATTCAGGAGTCGGAGTGGATGGAAGCCGACGTACAGGTCGCTTCAACGCCGTCAGACTGGGCCACGCCGGATGCGGTGCCACCGACAATTATTGGCGAGCCTTTGGCATCTGCCAGCCCGGAGGCGTCGCTGCCGCCTGCTACCATCATCGAACGCCATGTGATTACTGAGGATGTGCGCGTAGAGGTTTCCGTAGAAGCGCAGGCGCAAGATGAGCAAATGGAAGAGCCGCAACCGATAGGGGCGGGTCTTGTTGCACCACTACCACCTGTAGAGGAGGATATGCCGTTGCCAGTTCCACAACTTCCCGAAGTGTCTCCTATCTTGAATGCTATTCAGGCACTTGATAGCAAAACTGCCGAGTTGCGTGATCGGCTCCAACAAGCGAAGGCCCTGGAGCAGGAGGCGCAGCAACTGCGTGATCAGTTGAAGTCCGCCAGCGACATGATTGCTGTGCATGATAACGCGGTGGCGCAGCTTGCCCAGCGCCTGCGTGTTGGGGTAGCTGATGTTTCCAATCGCTTGAAGCAGGTCGTTGACGAGGCTTCCCGCGCCGAAGAATCGCTTTCCATCAACGATATGATGAAACTGATTGAGGATGTGCGCAATGACCCCCGCGACATCTATACGGTGGGGAGCCTGGCGCGGCGGGCGCGCGAGTTGGGACAGTTCTTTGAACTGCATCAGCATATCAACCAGATTTTGGGCGCGTGCCTGGTGACGCTGAATGAGTTGATGGCGATTGATGCAACGCAGTCGTCGGAGAACTAGCGCGTCGCTCTGACTGGTGAAAGACAGACGGGTCATGCAGACACATCTGGACGATCAACAGTATGACGCGGTGATCATTGGGGCCGGGCTGGGCGGCTTGCTCAGCGCGGCCCAATGTGTACAGCGCGGTATGCGCGTGGCGGTGCTGGAGCGCCTGCCGCATTGCGGTGGGCGTTTTACGGCCAAGTCGTTTCAGGGGGCGCAGATCAGCACCGGGGCGGTGCACATGCTGCCCTTTGGCTCGAATGGCGTGCTGGCTGGGATGCTGCGGCGGCTGGCAGTCCCGCATTATGTGTATGATGCGGATGTCTTTGCCTCGTTTTGGGTGCATGGCAAGCAGCATGTGTGCCGCTCGCTGCTTGGGGTGGCTTCGTTTTTGGGGGCGCGCCAGTTTGCAAAGTTTCTTGTGCTGGGGCCAACGCTGATGGCGCGAACCCTTCCGTCGGCTGAGCGCGACCTGCCCTTTACGGCATGGCTCCAACGCCACCATGTCACCCTGACCAGCGCGCCCGAACTCTATCGCTTTTTTGAGCGCATCTCGCATTTTGCGCTGAGTCTGCCGCTGGAGGAGATTCGCGCCGCTGAGGTGGCGGAAACCACCAGGAATATGTTTCGGTATGGGCCGCCAGGGATTGTGGAGGGTGGCTGCGCGGCGGTGGCGGGAGAACTGGAGCAGCGTGTGCGAGAGCAGGGGGCGGAGCTGCGGCTGCGGCATGAGGTGCTGCGGATTCTGGTGGAGGATGGCCGGGTGACGGGCGTGCAGGTGCGCAACAAGGCGACTGGGGAAGAGGGTCTGCTGCGCACGTCGCTGGTGATCAGCAATATTGGGCCGCGTGCGACGGCAGGGCTGGCGGGGGAAATCGCAGATGGCGATACAAGCCTCACTGCTTCAGCACTTGCTGGGCGAATGGAGGCACTGGATGCTTCTCCGGTGCAGGAAGCGATTGGGCTGAAGGTCCATCTGCTGAGTGAGCGCTCGCTAATTCCGCATAAAGGCATCATGTACTGCCTGGATACGGAGCGCATTGCGGGGATGGTGCAGCCGACGAATAGCGATTCCCGGCTGGCGCCGCCAGGCAAGCATTTGCTGATTACGCATCAGGTGATGCGCTCCAATAACATCGAGCAGGAGCGGGCGCTGGCGCTGGCCGATCTGCGTCGCATCTTTGGGCCAGATTTTGAGCGCGAGTGTCGCGTGTTGACGATGAGCCAGTATCGCGGGGAATGGCCGGTGAACCGGGCGCAGCAGGGGGCAGACGCCGCGCCGGAGATGGGGACGCAGGGCTTGTATCTGGTGGGGGATGCGGTGAAGCCTTCGGGCTATTTGATGGTGGAGGGCGTGGCGCAGAGCGTCAACCAGTTGCTGGATTTGCTCGATGATTTTGAGCAGGAGCAGAACACTCCAGGGTATGCTGATCAGCCGTTTGTGCCTGGCGTTCATCGTTCAGCCTCACCGATGAAGACGTCCCAGGCGTCACACATTCCGCCCAAGCCGCGCGCGGCGCGGGCGCTCTATTGGCTGCTTGCTCCGCCGCCGCCAGCTAAACAGGAGCCATTCAAGGCAAGCAGGCCGACCACTTGATACTGAGTATTGGCGCTTCTCCAGGCGTTTCTGGGTCTGTTGTCCGAGCCGCCACTCCAAGAGTCCTAAAGAACTTTACAAACTCTCACCTGCTCTCTATTTTAACGTATATTCTCTGACCATCTTTGGCACACCGTTTGCTTTGTTGATCCCTGTATGCGAAAAGACCCCGGATTGAAGAAACGAGATACGATACGATGAAGGCAACGGCTGATCAGGTAGCTTCCTATGTGGTGGAGGGGGGCGCGCCCCTCCAGGGGACGGTGAGCGTGAGCGGCGCCAAAAACGCGGCGACGAAAATGCTGGTTGCCTCGTTGCTCACCGAAGAAACCTGCACCCTGCATAATACGCCTCGCATTGGGGATGTCTCGATTACCGAGAATCTCTTGCGCGCCATTGGCGCGAATATTCGTTGGTCGCCAGATCATCCTTCGACGATGCTGGTGACGACTCCAGAGGTGAGCAATGATGGGCCGCCCAGCGAATTAGGACGGATGAATCGGCTGGCGGTCTTGACGATGGGGCCGATGCTGCATCGCTGCGGCCAGGCGACCATCCCCGCGCCTGGCGGCGACCGTATCGGCCCGCGTCCGATCAATTTTCACATTGAGGGGCTGATACAGATGGGGGCGGAGATTGACTATCGGGATGGCTTCTATTACGCGAAGGCCAAACGCTTGAAGGGGGCGACGATTCGCCTGCCCTTTCCCAGTGTGGGGACAACCGAGAATCTGGTAATCACAGCGTCGCTGGCGAAAGGGGTGACGGTGATTGAGAATGCCGCCATTGAGCCGGAAATTATGGACCTGATCAAGTTCCTGCAAAAAATGGGGGCGATCATCGAACTCAAGGTGGATCGCAAGATTGTGGTGGAAGGGGTGGAGCGTTTACGGGGCGCGACGCATCGCATCCTACCTGATCGTCTGGAGGCGGTGTCTCTGGCAATTGCGGCCTATCTGACGAAGGGCGATGTGCGCGTGGTGGGGGCGATGCAAGACCATCTGCTGACGTTTTTGAATACACTGTACCGGATTGGGCTGGATTTTTCGGTGGAAGATGATGCCATTCGGTTCTTTGGCAGCGAGTGCCCGCCGCGCTCTATCGCTATTGAGACTGATGTGCATCCTGGTTTTATGACGGACTGGCAGCAGCCTTTCACCGTATTGCTGACGCAGGCGCGTGGGATGTCGGTGGTGCATGAAACGATCTATGAAGACCGCTTTGGCTATACCCATGAATTAAATCGGATGGGCGCGGATATTGGTCTGTATTCGAAATGTCTGGGAGAGGTGGCTTGCCGCTTCCGCGAAAAGGAATATTCGCATAGTTGTATTGTGCGCGGCCCAACCCCGCTTTTGGGGACGACGCTGACTATTCCCGATATTCGCGCGGGCTGCTCGTATATTCTGGCGGCGTTGTGCGCGCAGGGCATCTCCACTCTTACGGGAATTGATCATATTGAGCGTGGGTACGAGCGTTTGCCAGAGAAGCTGCAGTCGCTGGGCGCCAGGATTGAGAAGGTGGATGGGCGCGAAGCGGGCGTGGCGCTGGCGAGCCAGTAGCACGAGAGAGAACGAACCACCAGAACCGCCTTCTTGAACGAAACCGCCGAGGAGGGCCACGCCAAATGCTTTGGCGTGGCCTCCTCGGA
Organism: Ktedonobacterales bacterium; assembly: GCA_036557885.1. Lineage (GTDB taxonomy): Bacteria > Chloroflexota > Ktedonobacteria > Ktedonobacterales > DATBGS01 > DATBGS01. The sequence goes on along the minus strand of DATBGS010000178.1, from coordinate 17,069 downwards.
GTCCGGCTTCTATAGACGAATGACCTGGCGTTCAGGCCATCTCGATCTGTGTCGGTCCGGTGCTGGTGCTGGTAGTGCTGGCGCTCTCGCTGGCGCTGGCTTCGCCGCTGCCCTCGGTCAAGGGCCGCTTAAAGATGTAGTAGGCGGATTGGGGCGAGAGCGGTTGAATGCCGACGAGTTCCCATCCATCCCGACCCAGCGCGTCGAGATAGCGCCGGGCAAAGGTGCTGCGGCGCTCGTCTCCGCTGATGAGGGTTTCCTGACCTTCGGTGGAGATGCGCCCGCGATAATCCAGATACGCGACTTTGTATTGCCATGCAGCGGCCATGATGATGCTCCCTTCTGAATGGGTGTGCCTGATCTTGTCTCTTGTGTTGCCAGATCGAGAAAACAGGGTAGGAGCCTGTGGAGGAGACAGCACGCGCTCGGCTGTTCCTGGCACGAAGGGCGTGTCTCCTGGGCCTGCCTCTGCCAGCAGGCTCCATGCCCCCTGAGACAAGTATAGCTGCTGCTGACGGAAGTGTCGCCCGCTTTCTTTCCAGTCTTTTGCCCCGCAGAGCCTCCAGCAAGAACCCTGAAGAAATTACCAGGTATCTCTCTCTATCGCTCTGGACTTAGTGCAGCAGCGGGCCTTCTCTTGATGGAAGCCGCGAGAACCTGTTGCTGGTTGCCTCAACCGCCGCGCTGCTCTCTGGCGGACCGGCAAAGATTTGTACATGCGTCAGCAGTTCCTCCAGATCAAAGGGTTTCGCTAGATAGGCGTCTACCTGGAGCGCTTCAAGCATGGTCAAGTTGATGAAGGCTGTCATCAGGATGATTGGAAGCTGTGGACCTGGCTGCCGACGTATGCGCTGGATCAACTCCGAACCGTCCATGACAGGCATAGAGAGGTCAATAATGGCAAGCGCGGGACGTTGGACATCTATCTGCTGGAGGGCTTTCAGGCCATTGCTGCACGCGACTATTTGATAGCCCTCTTGAGTGAGCAAGACAGTAATCACTTCAAGAATATCGGGGTCATCATCCGCGACAAGGATAGTGGTTGGCATTGACACCCCTTTCTGCTGAAAAAATCACCACGTCTCCGTCAATGGCTAAGCGACTATTGTCTCTGACGCGCTGCTACTGGGAAAGTAACGAGCTGTGCCAGATGGCTTAGCCGACCTGATCGGGCGTTTTTCAGAGGGGCCAGTAGAGAAGATGATCGCTCCCTGGCACGCTGGCTTCAATGCAGCAAGAATTATGCCTGGGCTTGCAGGGCAGATGATGCAGTTTTAGATACGGGTATGAGGGAAACTCAGGATAAAGGTGGTGCCTGTGCCATTGCCTGCCCCGGTTTCGATGAGCAGACGCCCGTTGTGGGCCTCGATGATGCCTTTGGTGATATACAGACCAAGGCCGGTGCCCTTAATTTTGCGGGTGCGTGCTGGCTCCAACCGCGCAAACGGCTGAAAGAGCAGGGCACGCTGCTCTGCCGAGATGCCAATGCCTTCATCGTTGATGCTCAGGTGTTCTTCGCCAGCTTCCAGCCAGAGTCGGACGGTGATGCTGGTTTGCGGGTCGGAATACTTGACGGCGTTATCCAGCAGGTTGGTGATGGCTTGCAGGAGCCGGTCACGGTCATAGTTGCCAGGGAAGCTAGCTTCAGCGGGGGCCTGGAAGACAAAATGGTGATTGGTGTGCCGGGAGCGAAAATGCTCGACGGTTTCCCTGGCTAAAGCAATCAGATCGCATGCGGTGCGCTGTAGCTCGAACTGGCCGGTTGCCAACCTGGAAACATCCTGAAGATCGCGGATCAGCCGCTTCAAGCGCTCGCCCTGGCTGACGATGGAGGCAGTGCTGCCAGCGACACGCTCTGGCTTCTGGTCGGGGCGTCCGGCGTATTGGGCGTAGCCAATGATAGTGGTGACGGGGTTCATTAGTTCGTGCGCCACCATTGCCAGAAAGAGGCTTTGCTGCTGATGGCTCTCTTCCAGGGTTTGTTTGGCCTGGGCCAGTTCGTCCACTTTGTGCTGCAAGGCCTGGGTGGCTTCATCTACCTGACGGCGGAGTTCCTGGTTAAACTGCTCGATTTTGAGGTTGGCGGCTTCCAGTTCGTGTACGCGCTCGGCTAGCTCGCGCTGCAAGCGCTGGCGTTCCAGCGCGCGGGCGACGGTCAGTTTCAACTCTTCAGCATCAAGCGGCTTGACCAGATAATCATACGCGCCCTGACGAATGGCCTGGATAGCTGACTCCATTGAGGCGTAGCCCGTCAGGATGATGGCGACGGTTTTGTGCGGCAGCAGGTAGAATTCGGCGAGCGATTCTTGTCCGGTTTTGTCGTCCCGATGCAGGTCGGTGAGCACGAGATCAAACGGCTGCTTTTGCAGTTTCTTTTGCGCTTCGCGGTGCGTAGAGACGCCTTCGACCAGATAGCCTTCCTCTTGAAGAGGCATCTGGATGGCGCGGAGGACTTCTGGATCATCGTCAACTACCAGAATGCGCCCTCTGGAGGTGGCACCAGGCACACGTGCCTGTTTGTGAGCGGCTTCTTTCTGGTGGTTGGGGTGTTGTTGTCGCGCTCGAATGGTTTGACTTACCATGATCTTTTCGCTCGTCTCTCTACGTGCTCGGCAGGCATGGGACGTTCAGTTGATACAAGTACGCTATTATCCGCCTGAACGTTCCCTCTCTGACCAGTCTTTCCCCCAGATGGGCTATCCAAAAGTCCTATATGTCCCTTGCTTGTCTGGTTGAGCTGTCCCGCGTTTTCTGGTGAAGAGAGCGCCCGATAAAAATCGAGCGCGGTGTTGAGGGACGTAGTGACGACAAGGCGGACCGAAAAACTTTCGGCCCGCCTTGCTGTGGCACGAACGATCTGGCCGTGCTTGCTGATAGTACCTGATGCGCTTGGCTCAGGCGCGAATCTCCTCAACCAGCGAAAGGTTGATAAAGAGGTCGCAGCTCTGGCGCAGAATGGAGGCGGTGGCCTCGTCAAAAGCGGCCACCTCCACGCGCACCCCATGATCAGAGCAATATTCCAGCAGGGGCAAGAAATCGCTGTCGCCGCTGACCAGGGAGATACAGTCCACCGCCCCGGAATCCACGAGCCGCACGATGTCCATGCACAGATCGAGGTCCAGGTCGGCTTTCTTGGCGCCGCTGGAGAACGTTTTGTAGTTTTTGGTGGTGATGCGGTAGCCCAGCCCTTTTACGGCGTCCAGGAACATCTGCTCGGCACGTGGGTCGGGGCTGGTGGGGCAATAGGCATGCGCGCGCACCAGGCGGCGATTTGCCCGCAGGAAGTCGAGCAGGCGCCCAAAGTCAATGGAGATGCGCATATTGCGTGCTGAATAGAGCAGGTTAGCGACATCTACAAAGACGCCTACGCGCTCGGTGGAAGGCATGGGCGGGAAGTTGACTGTCATGCTGGGTGCGCCCTGGTTGCGCCGCATCTCCATAAGCAGACGATCAGTTTGCTGCTGCACAGCCTGGGTGAAGATGGTTGCCAGCTGATTGACGGAAACCGCCCCAGGGTCAACGGTGCGGTCCTGGCGCGGCATCTGCACGCCGCGCTCGGCTGGTTTGGCGACTCCACGCGGCACCGGACCAAAGCCGCGCGCCGAGGAGGGTTCTGGGCCAGAGAAAGGACTTTGTGGCTGCCCAACCTGCTGCAATCCAGCGGAAACCTGATAGGGCGGCACAGAGGGGGGCATTGGTGGAGCAAAAGAAGGCGGAGCCACCGACGTAATCGGGGTAGGTGGCTGCGTGGGCGCTTGCTCTGGCGCGTTTTCGGCGGAGGCCGCCGATGCGGAGGCGTTGCTGCGTCGGCGTCGGCGTCGGCGTGAAGAAGAGGTGCTTGGGGCTTCTGGGGAAGTAGGAGCCGTTTCCGCCTCCTCAGTCCCCTGTGGCTCCTCGTGAGTGGTCTGTTCCTCGGCGATCTCTTCCTCCAGCGCTGCCTGGGTAGCCCGCGAGAGGTCTTCGGCGGCCACGACATCCGCCTCAATTTCTGGGGTTGCAGTCCACTCGCGTTCAATGGCGGCGCCGGTTGCGCCGGGTGCCCGGCTTTCCTCGACTGGGCCGGGCGCCGCTGGCGTCTTGCCAAAAGGACGCGGGAGCACTGGTGGTTTTGCCTGGAGCGCGGGACGGCGCAGATCGTGGATGGCCGGGGCGGGGCGGTCAAAGCGATACCGGCGCGGCGGGCGCACCTCGACCCCGGAGAGCGGCGCCCGGATTGGCTCGTAAGATGGCTCTCTGGTCTGCGACGCATCCTTTGCCGAACCGATTTCTGCCTCCTGGGAAGGTTGGGCGGGTGGCTCTTCAAGCTGAGCAGAAGTTGCTGGCTCTCCTGTTGATTCGGGCGTGAAGGCAAACGGCTCATTGTAGAATGACCAGGCGGGCGTAGCTGCTGCTTCTCCCGGTGCTTCTGGCACCGAGGGAGCAGCTGCTTCAGCAAACGCCTCGAAAAAGTCTGGGGTTTTCTGCGGATGCGCCGAGGGCCGATGCTTCGAAGCTTCTGCTTCCTGGAAAGGACCACCCCAGGCCGCTGTTTCATGCGCCTCCGATGGCTCGTTGGTGTCCTGCATGCGGACCCAGGGCGCGGTGTATGCCTCTTCCTGGTGGACCGCAGTTTCTTCTGCGTGGGTAGCAGGTTCTTCTACGCCCGTCTCGTGCTCAGGCTCTTCAGCGTGTGGCTCGGTTTCACCGGTGTGGTTGCGCCGTGCTCCCCCACGCGGGGGGCGTCGGCGGCGTTTTTTGGTGCTGCTCGACTCGGTGGAGGCTGCCTCCGCTGTCTGAGCGGCTTGATCGGATGAACTGTTCTGGGGAGCAGATGAAAGCTCCTGATGGCGGTTGGTTGGTTCGTCGTTTGATGCTTGCGCAGAAGTGAACTGTACTTCTTCTGAATCCATGAATAATGTCCTGTTCTGAATGTGGCACCTGCGGGCAGGCGCTTGTCTCTGTCAGGCAGAAACGAGCCTGCCAGGATAATGGAAAAGGGTGATGAAGAGAACCGGTCTTGGTACGGCAAAAGCCGTGCAGCAGGGAGAAAACCAGCCGGGCTTCCTGCCAGAGCAGCCAGTCGCTGCGAGGGGATCGCCTCTGCCGACCGATGAGGGAAGGAGGGGAAGCATACGGATGTTTGCGTGTGCGGCATGTTCTCTGCCGGGCTACTGTTGCAGCCACCTGCGGTAACGACCAGCGCAGGAGAAGCCAGAGGACAAGTGATTGCTTCTTGCCAGGTTGAAATCCTGCACAGGGAAGCGCTGCGCTGCTTTGTTTCCAGGGGTTTTTGCCCTGATCAGCGTAAGCACCATGTGCTTCACCTGCGCGTGTTCCTGGCTTTGCTTCTCGCTTTTACCTGCTTGTTGTGACAACTCCGCCCCAAACATCTCGCGTGTGTATTTCCCGCTCCTTGTTCATCTCTCTTCCAGGTGATCTCTACTCTCTTTATGCGCTGTTCCAGCGGGGCGCGCCTGCTGTGCTCACTTGTGCGCCCATGCACGGAGTGGTTCTTCCACCAAGATGACGATGCTTCTTTCGACGATCCCTCTCATCCTGGACGAGAGGCGTCTGGCCCTTTTACCTCTGGGACCTGCCCTACTCCTTCAATACCATACGTTGCTACAGAAATCTCTTACGGATTGGTTTAGCTCTCAATGGGCTGCTGGCGTTTCATGCGTTTGGCAAGCCCCTTGAGCGGCTTTGGGTCTGCTGCGCCTCCTTGTGTGGCTGCGCCGGTGGCGATATTGGCCTGTTGTTCCCCCGGCGTAGCTGGCTGCACTTTGGGCGGGCGTGTAATCATCCAGATGTGGATGATGCGCTGAATGGCGGTGTAAGTGGTGAGGATTGCCAGCACCAGCATTGTCCACACCAGAGCCACCTGCCCAATCAGCAATCCGACTGCCAGCAAGATAACTCGTTCTGGGCGGGCCAGCAGCCCAACCTTGCACTCCAGCCCCAGCCCTTCGGCGCGTGCCCTGGTGTAGCTGACCATCAGGGAACTGAGCGCCGCCACATAGGTCAGCCAGACCACCAGTTGAGCCGTTGTAATCGTGCCGACCACTGTTGTTTGCTGGGGCAGATGGATCTGCGCGTAGATGATTACTCCAAGCAGCAGGATGCCCTCGGAGTATCGGTCGAGCGTGGAATCAAAAAAGGCTCCAAATTTGGAGCTTTTCTGGCTGACGCGGGCCATCGCTCCGTCAAACATATCGAAGATGCCAGCGCCCAACACGAGCAGTCCACCAATGCGCAGATGGTTGAAAGCGATCACGCTCGCTGTCAGCACGGTAAGCAGGAGGCCGGTCAGGGTCAGCATGTTGGGGGTGATACCGAGATTCGCTAAAGGCCGCATCACCTGCTCCACCATGCGCCGGGCTAGTTGCTGTACACGTGTTCCGAACATAACTGCTCCTCCACCCTTACCTTCTGATGCGTAGTTCCTTCTCTTCGTTGTGCGAGGGAAGGGTGTGCTGTTTTTGATTGATCAGCGAGGCGCGACGGTCAATGAGCGTCTGATAATACTCCACAATGTGGCTTGCCAGGCGCGGCCAGGAATACTCTCCGGCATGTTCGCGTCCACGTTCCCCCATTGCCAGGCGTAAGGTGGCATCTGCTAACAACCGACAGATGGCTTCAGCTAAGGCCGCGCTGTCGCGCGGCGGGACCAACAAGCCTTCTGCCCCAGAACGAATGACATCGCGGTAGCCATCAATATCGCTGGCAACCACCGCTTTATTTGATGCCATTGCCTCCAATAATACCACACCTTGACTTTCGCTGCCTGTGCTGGGGGCGCAAAAGACATCACAACTGGCGTAATAGCGCGGCAATTCCTCACTGCTGACAAAACCGGTAAAGACGACATCGGGCCAGCCTTGCTGTTGGACAAAGTTTTCAAAGTAGGCGCGTTGCGGTCCATCGCTGGCGATGATAAAGCGTGTGTTGGGATACTGGGCGCGAATGCGGGGAATGGCATGCAGCAGATACTTGAGGCCCTTGCGTGGCTCCAGGCGGCTGAGATAAAGGATGTTGTGCTTGCCATCCTGAAACTGCGGCAAAGGCTCCGCCTGGACGCTAAAGCGGTGCAGGTCTACTCCGTTGGGAATGATCTCGTAGCGCCCAGGAAAGTAGTGGCTGACAAATTCGTGGGCGGCGGGCGAGACGGCAATATGTCCGCTCAGGCGATCAAAATAGCGTCGCAGGAAGGGGCGCCCAAACGAGTAGGCAAAACGGGGCATGGAGATCGGGGAATGCAGAGAGAAGGCGTGAAAGGTGCCGACGCTGATGGTGTTGAGGCCCTTAAGGACGTGCATGGTGGTCAGCGGAAGCGCGGGCGCAAAGGGTTCGTGTAGATGAACCACGTCAAACTGTTCGCGTTCAAGTACCTCCCTGGTTTGCCGGGCCAGTTGGGGCGAGACGGCGATACGCGCAATGGAGCCATTCCAGGGGATAGGGACGGCCCAGCCCAGTTTGGTTACATGGGGTTCGCTCACACGTCCGGCTTTGCCCGTTGCTGATGTGATGATGTGCGTGCTATGCCCCATCCGCTCTAGCTCGGCAGCCAGATGCTGGATGTGGCTTTTCACACCACCATGAAAGCTCCAATCATACGGTGAGACAAAAGCTACTTTCACGCTCGTTTATTGGGCTGGCGCTGCCGGATTGCTCAGGCGGTGCCCTGCCCGTCTCCTCTATCTACGCTCTCTTTGGTTCTTCTTTGATGCTTGTATCTGCACGTTATAAGCCGTCCGGTGCTGCCCTGCCCCACCTCTGGCTTTGCTGCGGTCGTGCCCTCTCACGCTTCTTCTTGGGAGAGACGTGTTGGCTGCCTGTGATGGTGCTCCTTCCCGCTCTGCTCGGACAGAAGCAGGCCGAGATCAGGCGCCGCAGCGTCAACACGTCGGCTAGCAGAGCGCCCCGCCAGGGGATGCCGCGCCATCTGGCCCATATGACGCAAGGGCGCGAGTTGGGCTGACTGGCCGAGGCGTCGCAGCCGCTCGCCATGCGTGGGGCGGCCTGGGCGCCCTTTGCGCGTCCAATAGCTGACCAACTGCCAGTAATCATAGGTTTGCCAGAAGTGTCCTCCCGGCAAGGTTTTCGCCTGAAGCAGCGAGGCGCAGAGATCGGCGGCGCTGGCGCCCTCAAACCAGGTATAGGCGCAGCCAACCGCCGTGACGGTATGGGCATCGCTGCTGCCGGTTTCCGGCCAGCGATAGTGGCGCCGATTGCGACTCATCGCAAGCTGAGACGACCCGATGCCAGCAAAGCTGCCGTTGAGTGTTTCGATGCCATCGGGCTGCGCTTCCAGGGGCGCGGTGGTCAGCCGATCCACCACTTCGCGCTGGATGCTGTGCCGAAACACCCGGTTGAACGGGTGCGCTATGATTGCCACCCCGCCTTGCTGATGCGCAAGCTCAATGGTGCGTTCAACGCTCAGCCCAGGCCGGATACGTTTCTCGATGAAGAGGGTGAGCAGATGGCCCTCGCGGGTGCTCACCTCTTCGCCCACAATCACTTCAAACGGGGCGCCTTGCTTCTGTGCCAGATCGCGGGCACGCAATGCACCCTCTATTGTATTGTGATCGGTCATGGCGATGACGTCAAGGTCTGTGCGTTGACCGACAAAAGCCAGGATGTCTTCGATGCTCCCCAGCCCATCACTGTAGCGGCTGTGCATATGGAGATCGGCTTTTCCCAGGTGGCCTGTCAATAGCATGGTTGGTTTTATCCCTCTAGGAGCGCAGGCGCATATCTTGAGGCGGTTGAGATGCCCTGGCTGCTGCCTGCGCGTTGGTTGTATCTGGTGCTGGTTGAGTGGTGGGTCTGGCGTGTTCTTTGGGCGCTGCCTGCTCTGGCATACCTGGCTGCCCATTGCCAGGCCAGATCGGTGAAAAGACGGCCCATTGCTCCGGGCTGCGCGCGATTTGCTGCTCCAGCAGCTTCGCCACCTGGCGCAAGGCGCGTCGCGTTGGGTCAGGTTCAGCCGCGTATTCCTCGTCAGTCAGCGCTGGCAGGGGAACGACCTCTCCAAAGCAGTGATCCAGCCCTCGTCGGTGAGGGAAGACTCCGAGCAACGGCGCGCCTGTGCGCAGAGCGAGTTGAATGCCGCCGGTTGGCAGGCGGGTTGGCTCGCCAAAGAATTCAACCTCTTCCCCATGACCCTGAATATCACGGTCGGCGGGCATGAGCACCGCCTCATTATTGCGCAACGCTCTGATCAGCGCGCGCAGCCCGCTGGATGAGTCTACCGGGGCAAAGCGGATACCAGGGACGTTGCGGACCTGCATGACGAGTTGATGCAGGCGTTCCGGCTTGAGATGTTCCTGGGTGATGGTAAGAGTATACCCCAGGTGCGTGAAGTGGCGCAGCGCGTAATCAAAGTTGCCCAGATGACTACAGATGACGACACACCCCCGCCCCTGCTTCAGCGCCTCGTCTATCTGCCACAGACCCTCAGCCGTCCAGGAAGCATCCAGTTCTTCGGCGGTGACGGCGCTCAAGCGGAAGAAGTCCACATAATTCAGGAGGCTATGGCCGAAGACCTGGCGCACCGCGCGGCGCAGCCGCTTTGGGTTGGCTGCCAGATCAGGGATGTGCTCAAGGTTGGCGCGCACGGTGCGCCGGGCGCCTGGACGCAGCGCCCAGACGACCCAGCTTACTGCCAGAGCAGTGCGCTGCGCGAATCGCCTGGGCAGGCGTGGAATGATAGCCAGGGCAATGCGAAAGAACCAATATTTCATAGTGAACGCGCCTCCAGGGGAAGCGGCTCCGGTGATGTCTCTGGTGTGGCTGTTGGCGTTGGCGGCCAGAATGCGCGAAACATAAACCACTGGTCAGGATGGGCGCGAATGATGGCTTCTATGGCGTCATAAATACGTTGCGTCAGGTTGCGTATCCGTTCTTCCTGGCTTTTGCCTGGCTCTGGCTCAGCGATAATTGGCTCCCAGACGGTGGTGTGAAATGCGCCGCGTGGGGTATCGGCGTACCAGGCAAAGCCAGGCACGATGGCAGCTCCCGTTTTCAGCGCCAGCGCCGCAGGTCCGCCAGGCACGTAGGTGGTCTGCCCAAAAAAAGTGATGGGGACGCCATCTTTGGCGGTGAGTGGCCGATCAACCAGGATGGCGACGATTTCCGACTGGTGCAGCGCCCGCAGCACTTTGCGCGTGCCGCTGCCCTCCATTGGGATAATCTGCATGCCCTTTTGCAGGCGCTGGGACTGGATGAGGTCGTTCAGGCGCGGGTCTTTGAATGTTTCTGCGATGGCTGAAAACGTGAAATAGGAGGCAAACAGCGAGCCAGCAACATCCCAGTTGCCGAAATGGGCCGTGACCACCAGGACGCCTTTGCCGCGCGCCAGCGCCGTCCTGGTTACTTGCGGCCAGCCCCCTTCAAAGGGGGTCTGGTCCTCCAGGTGGGCTAATAGTTGTTGGCCGGTGATGTTGGGAAAGTTGAGGAAATCTGCCACATAGCGGCCATAGTTGCGCCAGGACCGACGGGCCAGGCGACGCACCTGGCGATCTGTGGCAGGACGGCCCAGCACATGCGCCATGTTGTCAATCGTGTTGCGCCGTTTTTCCGGCCATCCCCAATACACTGCCTGACAGAGCAAACCCCCTATGGCCTGTCGTGGTGTGCTGGGAATCCAGCGTATCAGCCAGGTTGCACTACGGAGAAGCCAGTAGACCATATACGATGCTGCCTTCTAGTGTGAGCGCTTGCGAAGGATGACGTTGATTCCCTCTTATCCGATCAAAGAGCACTTTGCCAGACCGTACCAGGTAGGAGCGTCTCTGTTTCTGGTTACGGATTCTGCTTCGTAGAACGGACGAGGGCAGGGGTTGGATACTTCCAGCCAGTCTGGGGAAGAGGAGATGCGTGCGCTCGCTCTTTCCCAGACATGCCTGCAACGTTGCGCTTCCTTTACTAGTGGGTTTCCCTAGTTGTGCGTGGGCAGGTCGCGGACAACCTCTGGCGCGACTTCGTGCTTGCCGTTGCCCTTTACTTCTTGCTCGGTGCGGCTGTGCTCGGTGATGAACTCTTCGGTCATGCGCCGGGCTTCTTCATCGTGATACTGGACGGGTGGCGATTTCATGAAGTAGCCAGATGGACCCATCAGCGCTCCGCCAATGCCGCGATCTTTCGCCAGCTTCGCGCAGCGCAGCGCGTCAATGACGACTCCGGCAGAGTTGGGGGAATCCCAGACCTCCAACTTCAGTTCGACGTTGAGCGGGACATCGCCAAAGGTGCGCCCTTCCAGGCGGATGTAGGCCCATTTGCGGTCAGTCAACCAGGCAACATAATCGCTGGGGCCAATGTGCACGTTGTCGGCGCCGAGGTCGTAGTCCAGCTGGCTGGTGACGGCGTTGGTCTTGGAGATTTTCTTGGATTCCAGCCGCTCGCGCTCCAGCATGTTGAGGAAGTCGGTGTTGCCGCCAACATTCAACTGGCTGGTGCGCTCCAGGCGCACGCCGCGCTCGCGGAAGAGACGGGTGAGCATGCGATGGACAATGGTGGCTCCCACCTGGCTCTTGATGTCGTCGCCGACGATGGGCAGTTTGGCTTGCTCAAAGCGGTTGCGCCAGTAGGCTTCGCGGGCGATGAAGACGGGGATGCAGTTGACGAAGCCACAGCCAGCCTGCAAGACCTGCTCCACATACCACTTGGTGGCGGTTTCGCTGCCAACAGGGAGGTAGTTCACCACCACGTCGGTGCCAGTGTCCTTGAGGATTTTTACGATGTCGGCGGTGGACCCAGGGGCTTTGGTGATGACTTTGGAGAGGTATTTGCCCAGGCCATCGTGGGTCATGCCCCGGCTGACTTTAACGCCCACCTCAGGTACATCCGCAAAGCGATAGGTGTTATTGGGAGTGGAGTAGATGGCTTCGCCCAGGTCTTTGCCGACTTTGTTCTTGTCAATATCAAAGGCGGCGACAAATTCAATGTCGCGGACGTGATAGCCGCCCAGATTGACGTGCATTAACCCAGGGATAAACTCGTCTTCGCTGGCATTGCGATAGTAGTGCACACCCTGCACCAGCGATGAGGCGCAGTTGCCTACTCCGACGATGGCTACCCGGACTTTTCCGTTCTTACCCAAGTTTTTTGGTCTCCTTTTCTCAATTTATGTATGTTGTGGCTGCGCTGGCTCAGTGTGGAGGTTCTGGTTCGCCTGTTCCAGCTCTCCGGCGTCAGGTTCGATGATCTGTGCCAGCCAGTGCTGGCAGAGCCGGAAACGTGGCAGGTCCAGCGAGCAGTATACCTGTCGGCCAAGACGTCGGGTTCTGACCAGTTCGGCCCGGCGCAGCATCGCCAGATGCCAGGATACCAGGGGCTGACTGATGCCGAGCGACTGGCAGATTTCGGTGACGTTGACTTCGCGTTGGTCGGCCAGATGATGCACGATGTTGAGCCGCGCAACATCGGCCAACGCTCTGAGCATCTTTTTCAGGTCGATGAGATCGTCTGCTTCCAGCCATTCGCTCATAGGGCGTTTCTGCCTCGTTTCAGGGTGCCAGGTGGGGTCCGTTGTGCGCAATGTATCAAGAATTTCTATATAAACGGTCCCCATATAAACGTTCCTTGATATATTACCCGAAGAATGCGCAGTTGTCAATCTGTTTCTGTAAAAAAATTGCAAAGGAATGTTTAAATCCTCCAGCAGATGCTTTTTCTTTCATCTGCCGGGAAGCAAGACGATTTCAGATGGCAGGGCTGTGGGCGAAGCCTGGGTTGCCCAAACGATGGCTTCAGCTACGTCGCGGGCGCTGAGCATGCGCTCCGGCTGCGGGACGTTGGGGCGGTTGCGATGGGTGGCGCGGAAATCGGTATCCACGTAGCCAGGGGCGATGAGGGTGACGCGCACGCCCTGCGGCTGTACTTCCTGGCGCAGGGCCTCGCCAAAGCCCTGAAGGGCAAACTTGGAGGCGCTGTAGGCGGCTTGATTGGCACGCGCCTGCTTCCCTAGTCCAGAGGAAAGCAGCAGGATGTGCCCGCTGCCGCGCGACAGCATGGGTCCAAGCGCGGCACGGGTGCAATAAAACACGCCATCCAGATTGGTGCGCATGGTCGCCTGCCATTCCTCGTCGCTGGTGGTGGCGACTGGTCCATAAAAGCCTAACCCGGCGTTGTTGACGAGCACATCTATCTGCCCAAACATGTTGACAGTCTGGTCAATACATGCCTGGCATTGCGTGGGGTCGCGCACGTCTAGCGGCAGCATGAGCGCCCCTGGGGCGCCAAGGGCGCGCGCTTCGGATTGAAGCTCAGCCAGCGCCTCCAGATTGCGGGAGCCACCAACAACATATGCGCCCGCCCGCGCAAAGGCCAGCACAGTTTCGCGGCCAATGCCTTTGCTGGCGCCGGTGACGGCGACGACGGCCTGACGAAGTTCCATACGAGGCCCCTTTCTTTGACGAAGGTTGCAACCAGATCACCCACAATTCAACCACAATTTTAACCTGTTCTTTATCGCTTCTTCACCCGTTATAGATAATGTAAGGGAGTATCCGGCTTTCTCTGGAACAGGGTCTGGTCGGTACTGTCTATTTACAAACCGTTCCATAACTTCGACGAGGAAGATGCACGCGGTGCGGCGTAGGGGTGCCAGCCATCTCTGGCAGTGGGTGGAAACCGCACTTTTCTGCCTGACCCCGCAAGGGGAACTATCCCGCCTGGGGCGGCCTTTCTTTATCACCCCTCCTCAGGGGAAGAGTAACCAGAAAGGATTTTCTATGGATCGGATAGGCTATCTCTGGAAGCGGCCAATCATGCGGATTGCTGCCGCCGTCTTAGTCGTGGTGCTTGGTCTGGCTGGGGCAGCGCAGCTTTTCATGAACCATGCAAAAGCTGCCGATAGTAGTTCTTGTAGTCTTGGCCCGAATAATAGTATTAGCCATGTCATTTATGTCCAGTTCGACAATACCCACTTTACCCGCGATAATCCCAATGTTCCCTCTGATCTGGAGCAGATGCCCAACCTGCTCAACTTTATCACCCAAAATGGTGTGATGGATGACAACCACCATACCCCTCTCATTTCGCATACTGCTACCGATATTCTCACGTCGCTGACTGGGGTGTATGGCAGCGATCACGGGGTGCCGGTGAGCAACAGCTTCCGCTATTACCTGCCAAACGGCAGGACCAATACGGGTGTCTCATTTGCCTACTGGACTGCACCGCTCTTTGATCCCTCCAACCCCGCCGTCCCGACGGATACGCTGCCCAATATGCTGACGGCACAGGGCAAGAATGCACCTGCTCCCTGGGTGCCCTATACCCGCGCGGGCTGCAACGTTGGCGCGGTGGCAACAGCCAACACGATTCTGGAGAATACTGGCATTGATGTGCCCACTGTCTTTGGGGCGAACTCCCCGGAGGCGGCTGAGGTAACTGCAAACCCTGGGCAGGCGTTTGCGGATTTTGTGGGCATTGGCATTCACTGCGCGCAGGGCAACGCGACCTGCTCTGGCCCCAATGCGCGGGCCGACAGGCTGCCAGATGAGCCAGGCGGCTATACCGGCTTCAATGGTCTGTTTGGGGCCAAGTATACTCAGCCGGTCATCAGCCCGAATGGTCCGGTGTTGGACCTGAACGGCAATGTCATTCAAGACCCCACCGGCCATGTGGGTTTCCCTGGCTTTGATGGCATGTCGGCGGCTGTGTCGTTGAGCTATGTGGCGCAGATGCAGGAACATGGCGTGCCGGTGACGTATGCCTATATCTCCGATGCGCATGATTTCCACCAGACCGGCCCAGCCTTTGGCCCTGGGCAGGCAGGCTATGTCTCGGCGCTGGCCGCGTACAATGATGCGTTCGGGAAGTTCTTTGCCCGGCTTGCCAGCGATGGCATCAATCAGAGCAACACGCTTTTTGTCTTCACTGCCGATGAGGGCGACCACTTTGTGGGCGGCCCGCCCAGCCCGGCAAACTGCGATGGCGTGACGGTCCCCTGCACCTATAGCCAGATTGGTGAACTCAATGGGAATCTGGCTGGCTTGCTGTCAACACAGCAGGGCATCACCACGTCATTTACCGTCCACAGCGACGATGCACCGACGGTGTACATTACCGGCAATCCGGCTTCTACCGACCCGGTGACGCGCAACTTTGAGCGGGCAACGGGTCAACTGACGGCCCAGAACTCCATTACGGGCAACACGGATACGCTGACGCAGTTCATGGCCGATCCTGTGGAGATGAATCTGCTGCATATGGTGACAGCAGACCCGGCGCGCACGCCGACGTTTACGCTGTTTGCCAACCCCGACTACTTCCTGTTTGCGTCATCCGCAAAGTGTGATCTACCGACTTTCCCACCATGTGTCATCGAGCAGCCGGGCTTTGCCTGGAATCATGGCGATGTCCAGTCTGACATCGTAACGACCTGGTTGGGAATGGTTGGCCCTGGTATTCGCCACCTGGGGGTGACGGATGGCACGTGGTCCGATCATACCGATATTCGCCCGACGATGCTGGCTCTGCTGCGTCTGAAGGATGACTACGCCCATCAGGGGCGCACGCTCTTTGGGTTTATTGATTCCTGGGCATTGCCAGCGAGCTTGAAGGCGCACGCGGAGACGCTGCGCCGCCTGGCTGAGGCGCTCAAGGAAATTGATGCGCCGCTGAATCAACTGGGCCTGGATAGCCTGGCGATTTCGACGGCGGCTCTGGAGAGCAATGCAGCCAACGATGCGACCTACACCGATCTGGAAGGGCAACTGAGCCAGTTCACGACGACGCGCGATGGTCTGGCTGCTCAGATGCTGTCCATGCTGGAAAATGCGGAGTTCAATGGTCAGGCGATTAATGAGGGTGCCGCAAAGCAACTCGTTGACCAGGCGAAGCAATTGCTGGCGCAGGTGCACGCGCTGGCCGAGAACGTCTAATCCATCCAGCGAGTGATTTCACGCGGTTGCGCTAGCGCAATTGGGAGGCCGGGTAGCATGCCCGGCCTCCTTTTTCTGCGTATTTTCTTCCGGCTTGATCGGCATATGATATAGTTGTTGCGGTAGGAGTTTTTTGACTTCAGAAGAGTCTTTCCTGGGCGCTTCAGCGTGGGAGGTGCTGCTCTATGCGCTGCTGGAGGTCTGCCCCAGACGGGTTGTTGTAGTATGAGCCGATCTCAACCTTGTAACATGACGTGTTCCTGCGGCACAGAGTTTACCGCGACTGTTTATGAGGCGGTGAATGTGACCCTGGAGCCGCAGTTGCTTTATACCTTGCTGGCTGGCTTGCTCAATATCGCTACCTGTCCCAACTGCGGACGGCGGGCGGCCATTGCGCGCCCGTTTCTGTACCATGATGTGGCGCGTGGATTGTTTGCCTATGTGCACCCGCGCACTGACCTTCCAGAAGAACAGCGCGAGCAGTTGCTGGAGCAATTGCGGCGCATGTATGGGCGGGCGGTGGAACAGAGCCTGTATCTGAAGGAGCAGCAGGTCCGGCGTCGCCCTGGAGGGGCAGCGGGCGCTGAAGCTGCACGCGGGAGCGTGGAGGGGGAAGAACGTCTGGAACCGGAAACCCCGCCGCTTCAGGTGATCTTTGGCGTGGAACAGTTATGCACGCTCGTCAACAGTTTGCTCTTGCCAGAGGAACGTTTGGGGAAGCTGGCGCTGAACAGCACCAGCCGCCAGCCGGAGGAACGCCAGCGGTTTTTGGCGATTGCGCGCCAGATGGCTCAGCAGATGGAGTGTCAGATTGAGGTGGAGGAGGAGCCAGACGGGTATACCGTCTGGCTGTATGGCCCGCGTCGGGCGATTGGGGCGATGATGCGCGAACTGGCGCCACGACAATAAGATGGATGAAGAAACGGCTCTGCCCTCGGTTGAGATGGCGCGCCCGCCAGGGCCAGCGCCCCAAAACGGCCTACAGCCGATAGCTCGCTGGCAACGCTGGTTTGATGCTTTGCTGAATGGGCGGGGAATGGTAAGCGTGCTGGCGGTGCTAGGAATGGGCGTGTTGCTGCTGCTGGGCATTTCGGCAATGTGGTCGCAGCCGGCGAGCGATGCTGCCAAGTACGGCTGTTATGCCTATGCGTTCTGGCATGGCGGGACTGATTTTACGGCCCGTGCTTCGGACTTTCCGGG
>DATBGS010000177.1:0-22276 GCA_036557885.1 Ktedonobacterales bacterium | reverse complement strand
TCCTGGCTCTGATCCTCTGGTGGAGCAGGAAGTTTGGCAATAAGGTTAATGGCCGCCTCGATCATCCCTTTTGCTCCGTAGAGATGGGCTGGCGCTACCGTCCAGAGCGGAGGAGGGGGCTGCTTCTCCCTCAGCGAAGTGGCTTGTGCTTGCTTCAGCAGGGCGAATTCCTGGTCATCCAGCGCGAGAAACTCTTTGATATTGTTGACATGCTCACTCCCAAAACCGGGGGCGTTGGTATCCTTGAGCCATTTATACACCACAGAGGAATCAACCCCAATTCCCTCTGCCAGCCTGATGGGGCGCTTCCCTCGTTTCTCCAGCAATTCCTTCAGGTACTCAGCGAATCTCATCTCTGCCACAGTGACGGCTCCTTACAAGGGAAGTAAAAGAACATCGGAACGCTCTACCGCACGCTTATTCTGTGACTTTATTTTACGATATTTTCGACAGAGACGCGGCAGAACTGCGCCAAAATACTCCTAATGCAGAAAAATTTAGCACATTTTGTGCATAAAGCAGCAGAATATCTCTTGTGCAACCATCGCCGCGCTCCTATGCGACAATTAAGCCAATTGCTGAAAAGGGAGAGTCTCTCTTTCCTTTTGACTGATAAGATGTGCTATGCTACACTACATACAAGAGCTGTAAAAATCCAGAAAAATAGTCTAGGAATTGTCCCGTAGGGAATTGCAAGTAAGCAGTTCTCGATGCGGGCTGTTTGTTTTGGAGGGGGAGCTATGCAAGACCCAAGGAGCGCGTTCCCTGCTTTGACAGCCCTATCCATCGCTGAAAAAAAACTTTTTTGGGCCATCTATGCACACGTTTGGTAAGCGACCGTAGAATAGCGTAAACAACACACCACAAAGCGTATGCGACCACAACAGCAAAGAGAGGAGGTCAAGCCGGTGGGCAAGCATGAGGTGACACTGAGAGATATTGCTAAGGCGGCTGGCGGTATTTCCTATACCACTGTGTCGCGGGCCTTGCGAGATAGCCCGCTCATCAGCCAGGAGAAGCGCCAGGCTATTCAGAAGTTGGCCGCCGAATTGGGGTACGCGCCCAACGCGCTTGCCCAGGGCTTGCGTGGTGTACGCAGCAACACGATTGGCCTGGTGACCCCAGCTCTGGGAGATCCTTTCTTTGCTGAACTGACCGTTGGCATTCAGGAGGTCGCCCAGCCACAGGGCATCAGCATTCTCCTGGCGGTTTCGACCAACACCGCAGAAGGTGAATTGGAGATCATTGAGCGATTGCGCCGCCATCGTGTTGCGGGCATCCTCACTGGAGCGTCAAGAATCACCGAGCAGTACAAAGATCGCTTGCTCCAGATCAACATTCCAACGGTCCTGATTAACGCCCAGCTTAAGCCGCATGATCGCTCGCTCTGCTGGATTGCCAATAATGATCCCAACGGAGCAGAGCAAGCGGTAAATCACCTTTTAGAATTGGGGCATACAGCTATTGGCTACCTGGGGGTCAAGAGCCGCCCGAAATCGAGCGGCCAGCGGCTAGAAGGCTATCAGGCTGCTATGATCGCGGCAGGCGTCTACCGCGAAAATCTGGTGAAGATTGCGGAGAAGACGAGCGAGGCTTCGTCGAAAGAAGACCTGGGAGTCGGAGAAGCCTACCTGGACTACTTCCTTGATAGGAAGGTAGGGGCGACGGCTATTGTAGCCTATAATGACAGCGTAGCCCTTGGCTTGCTTCATGCGTGCCGGAACCGGAAAAAAAAGATACAGGTGCCAGAAGAGTTGAGCATCGTTGGCTACGACGATATTGTGCTTGCTGCCTATGCCGCGCCGCCGCTGACCACCATCAGCCAGCGCAAAAAGCTGATCGGTACGCTGGCGATGCAGATGTTGTTGAAGCTCCTCAATGACGAACCCGTAGAAGATCGCCTGGAACTACCAGACCTTGTAGTGCGAGAGTCTACCGCGCCGCCGCGCTAGCGAGATAGGAGGTGGAAATATGCGCGTGCCTGGCTGCTGGAACTTTCCCCGGCGGGAGAACGGAAAAAAACAGAGCTTTCCTGATTCTCCAGCTTGGTAGCTATGCTAGCCCCAAAGCCACCTGCTCCGCCAAGATCAGTCTGCTTTGGGCTATGAGAGAACCAGGATGCTCTGTCTCGCTCATAGCAGGATGCTACGCGGCATGTGAGCCGTGAGATCAGTATAACACCCGATGCAAGAGGGGAAAGGCGCCTCGTAATGATGAACTAGTAGATTGTCTGGAGAGATGAGTCATTGTACACAGCACCGTCATCCAAACGAGTATGGCACAGCACTTGTAAGCTGATGTGAGCCTCTTTCTCAGCTTCGGTGCTCCTCTTTCGATAAGGGGGATTGCTATGCACCGAGACTCCGCAAAACAAAGCGAAAGTGCTCAACGAGAAGCAGCCCCGGCACCATCCCAGCGCCCCTCTCGTTTTCGGAGCTGGCTGGGCAGGGGGCTGCTTGTCCTCATCAGTTGCCTCATTTCTAACGCTTTTCCCTTGGTGAGAGAAGTCATTGGCAGCACCCTCTCTGGCGGGGGGCCAGAAAGCGAGCTTGTTCGCTGGACCCTCGTGGGGGTGCTCGAACTCAGCATTGTTCTTTTTGCTGGGGTCTGTTTGATGGTTTTCGCGCTGGCCTGGCGGTTTTTTCGGCTCCTGTGGAAAAGCGGGAAGCAGTTCGAGCGCAGGGTAGAACAGAAAGGGGTGCAAGCGACCCCCTCCTTCCTTCGATTTTTGCGGGGCGATGAAGACCAGCTAGTAAGCCTTGGAGATGAATCAGACCGCCGCAACTGATCGGAGGCGCCCCATGCTTACCGTTCGCATGTTCATCTGGGATGACTTCAACGTCGCCCATATTGCCCGCCATGAAGTCACCCCGGAAGAGGTGCAGCAGGTCTGTCGCGGCGAGCCACTGGCGCAGGAAATCTTCGATCACCGCCTGCGGTTGATTGGCCCGACAGAAAGCGGGCGCCTGCTCACAGTCAGCCTGGCGCCCTGGGGCAGCGACGCCTATTACCCCATCACGGCGCACCCCGCCAACCGGGGCCAGCAGCGTCTCTACGAAGCGGCAAAGGGCCAGGCATCACACCTTGAGACGTGAGAGGATTTCCGCGCATCTGAGCATGCCGTGCGGGTTCATGCCCAACAGGTCAATCTTCACGACGTTCCACCCATTAAGCACACATTGGGCCAGCCCCCAGCCGCGTATGCGCGCCCGTTCCATGCCCAGTTCCTCGCTCAGTTGCGCAACGCGCCGGGCCAGCATCTGCTCCAGGTCCGGCACCTCAAGGATGCGAGGCATAGGGTTATAGAACGAGGCTCCTACCTCATACCCTGGATCACCCACCACGCCCTTCGGGTCAATTGCCAGCCAGGTATCACCCGAACGCAAAATATTATGGTGCTGGAGATCGCCGTGCAGCAGCATGGTCTCTTGAGCCGAGGCGCTTAACGTTGCGAACAAATCCATCGCCTCATCTACCAGGCGCGGCGGAAACGGACCATAGCCGCCAGCATATCGCGCGCGGAGCTGCATCAATCCTTGCCCCAGGTGCTCCACCGTCGGAAAGGTGTGCGTCTCTGGTGCTGGTCGCCAGAGCTGACGCATGACCCTGGCTAGAATGGAGGTGGCTTGCTCATCCTGTTCCGGCACCAGTGAGGCCAGCATAGTTCCTGGTTGCAAACGCTCCAGCAGCATCACCTTTTGGCCCTCGTCCCACTCCAGCAGACGCGCGATGCCACGCCCATCGAAGAGACGCAGCGCGGCCAACCCATGTTCAAACTCATCGGAAAGCTGGCATGTCTTCAGAATCACCGGGGTGTTATCCATCCGTACAGCTGGTGCCACGTAGTGAAACGAGAGATGCTCAAACGGTGGCAAGAGCTTGAGCTGCCAGCGCTTCGCCCACTCCTCCAGAAGCGCTGGCAGGCGCTCGAACCAGGCATTGGCTGCCTCGGTGCCGTGAACTTCGCGCATAAATTGGACAAAATCTTCAGGCAGGGCAAACATCACAAGGACTCCTTGTCTCTGGTGCAGCGCGTGCTGGCTGTGCAGCATATCTGTTGCTCTCTCATCCATAAAGGATTACTTGGAGACAAAATCCTTGACGCCAGCCAGCTTTTCAGGTATACTTCTGCTAACGCATCAACCGGCTTCTCAGATCACCCCCGGCACAACCGAATACTGAAGAAACGGCTGACGCGGTGTGATAGTTAGTCACGCCCGCGCCACAGTTTCCCCGTCGCCTGGACTCACACCAGGGGAAAGGGCAATGGAGATTCTCTCACCATTGCCCGCCGCGCTCCTCGCTTTCTCCCCGGGTCCAGCAATCGGGAAGGCTGTGGCGTTTGGGCAGATCTGCTCAAGAAAGGAACTGCTCCAATGTCGAACCCGTCGCCCTTCTACGAGCCGCGCACCCTGCAAGAACTCCTGGCGGCAGACCGCCTCTCGCTGGTGGACCTCTTTCGCCTCTATCTCACGCTGAACGCGCCCAGGCCGCTCCCCACGCCGGAAGTGATGACCGCGCTGGACGAACTGAAGCGCGACCCGTTCTGGCAGGAAACCTTTATTTCCACCGCGCTTTGCAAAGCCATGCTTTTTGTGCTTTGCGCCTCCTCCACGCGGGAAGACCAGCACAAGACCATCGCTGGCGGCAAAGCCAATCCCAACCGCTACCGCGAAAGTGATCTCATCCAAAAGCTGCCGGAAGAGAGCAACTTGCCCCGGCGCAGTGGCCCCATTTGCCGCCGCCTGCTGGACGAGTTACCGCTGCTTATCCGCCTGATGCGCAAGGCCCAGCGCGCCTACTGGAAAAGCAACCCGCTCTGGAAAGTCTGCCATCAGGCCGCCGCCATCGTCCTGCTGCGCATTGTGCGCATGTGCAAGACGCTGCGCCGCCAGAGCAGCGCCTGGTTTGTCCGTGTCTGCCTGCGCTGGGTGTTTCGGATGGTCTGGGGCACGCTCTTTGGCGGCGACAACCGGCGCTCGCCAGAGGCCGAGGAGCAGCTGAAGCCGCTGCCCATGACCGTCAGCCACGAGCGGGCCGCGTTCGATTTTTTGATGCGCGAGGGCCGCGAAAGCGCGGAGGCTCCGCCGCCCTTTGAGCCAGTCCTGGCACGCTGGCTGGCGGGTGACCTGCCCCCCGCCCCACAGGGCCGCGAAGAAGAACAGGTAGTGCGCGGGTATGTGTAGGGTCGGGCAACCCCGGCACGGAGGCCGGGGCTACAAGCGGTTGCCCGTAGCCCCGGCCTCCGTGCCGGGGTCTTCCCCGCCAGGGTCGGCGGGGCTACAAGCGTCGTGCCGGGCTATAACGTCTGGCCCAAATATTGCCACATGAGCGCCCACGCGATTTCTCTGGCAGCGCCAGGGACGCAAGGGGTCAAACGACGGAACCACCCGCTCAGAAGCGGCAACAGGAGGGCTGCGCGATGCGCAACACCGAAGAACCAATCATCCTCAAGAAAAGGGAGACTCCCCAGGACCGGAGGCGGCGCCGGATGCTCTGGGTCACGATCACGCTGGCATTGCTGGCCGGAATGGTGGCGGTTGCCGCGCTCTTTGGGCGCTTTCTTTTCCTGCACCAGCAGCCCGGCGTGGGAATAGCCTCGCGCCTTAATGGGACTGAGCGCGCTGTCCCGCCGCTGCCGCTCAAGCACCCGGAAGAACAAGAACTTGAGCAGGCGGTAGACAACTACATCGCCAACATGTCGCTGGATGATGAATTGGGCCAGATGATTCAGGTGCAGTTTGTGGGGCCGGGGCTGGGGAACGTGTTGAGCCTGCCCGCAAGCTGGCGCGCAGAGCTTGGGCGCGTGCATGTTGGCTCGGTCATTCTCTACTGGTACAACGTCCAGACCCAGAGCCAGGTGCAGGCGCTGACGGAGAGCCTGCAAGCGCCGGACATCGCGCCCAACATTCCGCTGCTGATTGCCACCGACGCCGAGGGCGGAGAAGTGGACAACCTGCGCCATATTTACGGCTACAGCCCCACCGCCGCTTCGCTGGGCGAAAGCCTCAACCCCCAGAACGCCTATAACTGGGGCAAGCTAGATGCTGAGCACCTGAAAAGCGTGGGCATCAACGCCGACCTTGCTCCAGTCGTGGACGTGAAAACCGTCTCGGACCCCAGCATCTCGCAGCGCATGTACAGCACCGACCCGACGGTGGTAACGAGCATGGCCTCCGCGTTTATTGATGGCCTCCACTCGCAGGGCATGCTGGATACCCTCAAGCACTGGCCGGGCATTGGCTGGTCGGCGGTGGACGCCCACGACACGCTGCCCGTCAGTGACCGCAGCCGCGCTGATCTGGACCGCCTGGATTTCGCGCCGTATAAAGCGCTGCTCTCCTCCGGCAAGGTGGATATGGTCATGTCCACGCATGTCCTGCTCACATCCATTGACCCGAACATGCCTTCGTCGCTCTCGCCCATTCTCATCAACGGCATCCTGCGCCAGCAGTTGGGCTTTCAGGGCGTCGTAATTACCGACGCGCTTTATATGGGCGCGCTGACCCAGAAGTACAGCATGGCGGAATCGGCGGTGCTGGCGGTGATCGCGGGCAACGACATCCTTTCCAGCTTCTACAACCCCGGCGGCGTCGAGCAAGTGCTGGCGGCGCTGCACCACGCCATAGACACCGGACTCATCAGCAAGGCACGCATTGATCAGTCGGTCAAGCGCATCCTGCTGCTCAAGCTGCACTACGGCCTGTTCACTCTGCCGGGATAGCATTCGCGCGTAGCCCCGGCGTCCCCTCCGGGCCGTTGCTTGTAGCACCGGCGTCCATGCCGGGCCGTCCCCCCGCTCACCGGCACCCTAAGACAAAGGGCAGGCGGAGGCCGGTGCTACAAGCAATGGTTTTGGTAATCCGTCACTTGACGACTGCTCGCCTATGCTCTACAGTAATAAGGAGGCAAGAAGCGAAAAGAGCAGAGGAGGCGGACAGCATGGAACCTGCCAACATCGGGCGCTATCGGGTGATTAAGAAACTTGGCAAGGGCGGCATGGGCATCGTCTTGCAGGCATACGATGATATGCTCAAGCGTAACGTGGCGATCAAGCTGCCCAATGAAACCGAGCCAGAAGACCTCAGCCGTTTGCAAGAAGAGTGCAAAGTGCTGACGCGGTTGCAACATCATCACATTGTGGAAGTGTTTGGCTCAGGCAGCGAGCCAGAGACGCCCTTCTACCTGGTGATGGAATATGTTGAGGGCGTGACAGTGGAAGAGCTGCTGCGTCAGGAGGGCGGGCGACTGGATGCGCGGCGCGCCCTCAAGATTGCGCTGGGCGTAGCAGAAGCCCTGGCCTTTGCGCATCGGCCACCACTGCGCGTCATCCACCGCGACATTAAGCCTGGCAATGTGTTGATTCGCCAGAGCGACCAGCAGGTCAAGCTGGCCGACTTTGGGTTGGCGGCTGTGCTGGCCGAGCGCAGCGGCAAAACCGCCATTGGCACCCTGGCGTATATGTCGCCAGAGCAGGCGGCTGGTCGGGGCGCAGACGAGCGCAGCGACCTGTATTCGCTGGGCACCCTGCTCTACGAGATGCTAACCGGCCAATACCCACCCCGCTTTGCGCTAGACCCGGCCCTGCCGCCCAGCGCGGTGCCTGGCGTTACCTTTCCACTGGCTATCCGTGAACGCCTGGATTGGCTGGTGTTGGGCCTGCTGCACCGTGACCCCAACCAGCGCGTGCTTCAGCGCGCCGAGGAGGTCGCCACCGAGTTGCAGGCGCTGCTGGAGGGGCAACCCCAGCGCGTGAGCAGCGCGCGGCCTGCGCGTTCCAGTGAGCAATTCTTTCCACCGCCCACCTGGGCCGAGCCAGCGTCAAAAGATTCCTGGCACCCTCCCCAATGGCAGCCGCGCCAGTTGCCGGTACCTTTTGGAGGCTCAAAAGGGTTCGCACCAGACAAAGCTAACCCCTCGCTGAATATATCCTGCTCTGTTGGCCTCTCATTCTCTGCATTTTGTGTCGGGGTGTTCGGATGGATTTATGTTCTCGTGCTTCCGCCTAGCGATGGAACGGCATTAATTGTGGAGATCGGTGCTGTCATTTGTGCAATTGGTGCCCTCATGTTTGCAGCAAGCGCGCCAGAAAAAGATAGACTCCGTTTGTATGTGTGGGGATGGCTGGCGCTGGGCCTGGCGGTGCTGGGCCTGTTGCTCTATCCTTTCGGGCCGCTTGCATGATAACAGCTTGCTTGAAGCCTGGTGTATGGAGCGAAAAGCGACGATATTCAGCCGTTTTGGTAATCCGTCACTTGACGAACGCCAGCTAAAACGCTAGAGTAGTAAGGAGGGCAAGAAAGCACACGTAGTTTGAAAGGCGGGCAGGCATGCTGCCAAAATATATTGGGCGCTATCGCATTATTGAACGCTTGGGGCAAGGCGGCATGGGGACGGTGCTGCGCGCGGAGGATGAAGTCCAGCATCGCCAGGTTGCCATCAAGCTGCCTAACGATACCGAGCCAGACACCATCCGGCGGCTCCAGCAGGAGTGCGAGGTGCTGACACAGTTGCAGCACCATCATATCGTGCAGGTCTATGGGTCGGGCAGCGACCCTGATCTGCCGTTCTACATCGTCATGGAATATGTAGATGGGGTGTCGGTAAGCAGCCTGGTCAATCCGCCGGGGACGCGCCTGGAGCCGCGCCGCGCCCTCAAGATTGCGCTGGGCGTGGCGGAAGCCCTGGCCTACGCGCATCGCTCGTCGCTGCGCATCATTCACCGCGACATCAAACCGGCCAATATTTTGCTGCAACGCGACACCGATACCGTCAAAGTCACCGATTTTGGCATTGCCTCGGTTCTGTCCGCGCAGAGCGCCCGCACCGCCGCCGGAACGCTGGCGTATATGTCGCCAGAGCAGGCGGCAGGCGTCGGGGCTGATGAGCGCACCGATCTGTACTCGCTGGGCGTCATGCTGTACGAAATGCTGACCGGCCAGCGTCCGCCCCAGATTGCCTCCACGCCCGCCATCCCGCCCAGCGGCATCACCGGGGTTGCCCTGCCTTATGAGGTGCGTGACCGTGTTGATCGCCTGGTGTTGGGGCTGCTGGCGAATGATCGCAACCGGCGCACGCCGCAAACCGCGAAAGAACTCGTCGAAGAACTGCGCGCCATTCAAGAGGGGCGGCCCGCCCGCACAGGCACCAGCACCAGCGGCAGCGCGCCCTATGCCCCAACGCAGCGCGCCTCGGCCCCGCCC
Source organism: Ktedonobacterales bacterium (assembly GCA_036557885.1). Classification (GTDB taxonomy): domain Bacteria; phylum Chloroflexota; class Ktedonobacteria; order Ktedonobacterales; family DATBGS01; genus DATBGS01. The sequence continues at coordinate 13,073 of DATBGS010000177.1, read as the reverse complement.
ATTCCGTATCCGTCACAGCCCCCCAGGTCTGGTCCGCCCCCATCGCGGCCCTACCAGGAGCGCGTTTCTGCGCCTGTCTACCCGCAGTATCCGCCGCCCCAGCCCGCGCCGCAGCCCGTGTATGTACCGCAGCCTGTATATGTGCCGCAGCCCGTGTATATTCAGCCGCAGCCGGTCTATCTGGTGCCCATCATTCGGTCAAGCGGCAAGGCAACGACGGCGCTAACGATGGCTATTTTGTCGTTGTTTACCATAGGGCCGCTGCTCGCGCTGCCTGCGGTGATTGTCGGACATGGCGCGCTCAAGGAGATTCGCCTGAGTGGAGGGCAGCTTCAGGGGCATGGCAAAGCCGTTGCCGCGCTGGTGATTGGCTATATCGTTCTTGGCTTTACGCTGCTCGCCTGTCTAGCAATAGCGGCTAGCAGTGGGACGCATTATTGATGGAGGGTTGGCTGGTCGCGTGTACCCCCGGCGTCCCTGCCGGGCCGTCCCTCGCCAGCGCGTAGCATAACGCGGCACAAGCGCGTCTTATAGGTGGGTGTGGCTGGCTTGACTTGACCACCCTGGCATGAGACGCTAGAGTAATACAAATGGAAGAAACCCCTGCTCCAGAAGGAGGGCTGGGCATGACGCAAGATCATATTGGTCGCTACCGCATCGTAGGCCAGATTGGGAAGGGTGGCATGGGTACGGTGGTGCGGGCAGTGGATGAAGTGCGCGGGCGCGATGTAGCAATCAAGCTGCCGCTTGAGAGCGACCCGCAGGTGATTAAACGGCTGCGCCGCGAATATGACGTGCTGGCGCAGTTACAGCATCATAATATCGTTGAAATCATTGGCTCTGGCAGCGACACCGACGCCCCGTTTTATGTCGTCATGGAATTTGTAGATGGCGTCACCGTCGAAGAGATGCTGGAAAAAGAGGGGCCGTTTGAAACGCGGCGGGCGCTTCAGGTGGCGTTGGGCGTGGCGGAAGCCCTGGCCCACGCGCACCGCCCGCCCCTGCGCGTTATCCACCGCGACATCAAGCCCGGCAACGTGCTGATTCGCCGCAGCGATGGCATGGTCAAAGTCACCGACTTTGGCATTGCCACCGTGCTTTCGCAGAGTCGCGGCAACACGGCGGTGGGCACAATGGCCTATATCGCGCCAGAGCAGGCAATGGGCCAGGGAGCCGATGAGCGCAGCGACCTCTATTCGCTAGGTGTGCTGCTCTACGAGATGCTGACCGGGACGCGCCCGCCGCAGATTGCCGCAGCCCTGGCAACGCCGCCCAGCACGGTGCCAGGCTCCACCGTCGCCGCTGACCTCTTTGACCGCGTAGACCGTCTGGTGCTGGGCTTGCTGGCACGCGACCCCAGCCAGCGCGTGCCCCAGACTGCCACTGAGGTGGTGGAAGAACTGCGCGCCATGCTGGAAGGCCGCCCCTCGCGGCTGAGCAGCAGCAGCAACCTGGGGTCGCTGCCATTTGAATCCACGCGGCGTTCCGCCAGCATCCCGCCAGGCCCGCGTTATCCCGCGTCTCCCTCCTCCGCCTTGCCGCCCATCGGCACGCCCAGCGGTTATCTTGCCGAGCGCGCCGCGCAGCCGCAGCCCTATCCGCCGCCACCGTCCAGAGCGCAGCCCGCCCCCTACATGCCGCCGCCGCCCCAGGTTCAGCCGGTGCAGGTCGTACCCTACATGATGCAGCCGGGCCTGGCGCAGCCCGTCTATCAAGTGGTCCAGGTGGTGCCGGTCATCCCACCACGCCCCACCAGTGGCAAGGCGATTGCTTCATTGGTAACAGGGATTCTGTTGATGCTTTCAAGCTGCGCGGTGCCCTCGCTCATATTCTCTCTCTATACTTCTAGCTATGACCCGTATACTGGCGCGTACACGCGAACCTATGATGGGCCGGGGGCGGCGTTCCTGGTACTCTGGCTGCTCTTTGCCCTGGTGCCCGTCTTGCTTGGGCACTGGTCGCTGAAAGATATACGGCGCAGCCTTGGGCAACTGGCTGGGACTGGTCAGGCGATTGCGGGGCTGGTCATGGGGTATATTGGAGTGGCAGCGCTGCTCTTTGTGCTGTTCCGAATCCTTTTGTTTTGAGGATATGTGATGACGGTACCGATTCCCCAGCAGCCATTTATCATTGGCGGACGCTATCAGGTGCTTCGCAAACTGGGAGGCGGCGCAATGGGCGCCGTCTTCCTGGCAGAAGACCAGCGGCCCACCAGCCATCGGCAGGTGGCGATTAAAGTTCCTGCCACCAGCCGCCATTGGCGCGCAGAATATGTGCGCCGCGTGGTGCAGGAGATCGGCATCCTGGGCGCCCTTCAGCATCCGAACATCGTCGAGATATTGGATTCCGGCCAGGACATCCAGTTTGGCCCCTTTATCGTCATGGAGTATATCAAGGGCTTCTCGGTGCGCCAGTTCATGTCTCAGCATCCGGGCGATAAGCTGCCGCCAAACGAGGCTGTGCGTATTGCCGCCGCTGTTGCGGATGCCCTGGCCTACGCGCACACGCGCCCGGAGCGCATCATCCACCGCGATGTCAAGCCGGATAACGTTCTGATCCGCGAAGCAGACCGCCAGATCAAAGTCTCCGATTTTGGCCTGGCCGCCGTCCTGACCATCAAACGCGCCGATACGCAGTGGGGCACACCAGACTATATCGCCCCGGAGCAGGCGCTTGGGCGCGGCGCGGATGAGCGCAGCGATCTGTATGGTCTGGCCGCCACGCTTTATCATATGGTCACCGGGCTGCGGCCCCCGCCGCTGGGGGCCAGCGCGCCGCATCGCCCCAGCAGCATCATGGTGCCGGGCGTCTTTGATGTTACGCAAGCGCGCTGGCTGGATTCGCTCATCCTGAACCTGCTGGCCTACGACCCCAATTATCGCCGTCCCACACGCGCTTCTGAGGTGGCCGAGGTGCTGCGCGCCATTTTGGGCGTGCGCCCGGCGCCTGTCGTCTATCCCATGCCCGAAGATTCCGCCATCTTTCCGGCCTTGATGCAGCGCATGGCGCAGCCGCCCCAGGGCCAGCGCTCGCGCCAGGGGCAGGCTCCGCGCCATCGCCCGATGCCCGCGCCCGGCCAGCCCATGCAGCAGATGGCTCCTGCCCGGCCACCCGCGCCCATTGTTCCTGTCCCGGTGCCACCTTCAGAGCAGGTACACCATCCGCCCATCGCGCCGCCTTCGCCGCCGCCGCAAGGCGTCATATTCCCCGCGCCAGTGCCCCCGCTGCCGCAGGTTGCCCCTGGCTTCCCGCCGCCTCTTGTGGGGGGCAGACCAGCCGTTCAGCCTCTGCAACAAGTGCCGGTGCTCCCCGCCGCGCCCCCGCCCGCCGTCATACGGCAACCCGCGCCCGCCAGTCTCATACCCGCTGCGCCGCCCGCGCCCATTCCCCAGATGCAGCCGCGCCCGTCGCAGGTGCCTCTTCCGCTTCTTCCGCCTCAACAACCGATAATGCAGGCGCCGCCCGCGCCCACCCGCCCCGCCCGGAAAAGCAAAGGAAGCATCGCATACGAGTTCCTGGCTGGCGGCCTGGCCGGACTGGTTGGCCTGATCTTATTCGTCTTTGGCCTGAATTACCATCCCGAAGAACACATCTTCACACTCTTGCTGGCTGTTCTGGTCTTCTGGCTGACCGGAGTGCTGGCTGGGGTGTGCTCACCGCGTGGGCGGCGGGGCCTGTTCCCCTGGTGGGCTGCGCTGGCCGCCATGCTGGTGATTTTTCTTGGCACACCAGTCGTGCTCCTCTTGAGCGTGTTGGTGCAGGACGGTGATGTGTTCCGTTTTCTGAAAGACCTGCTTGTGACGGGCCTCTTCTTGCCAGGGGCGGTGCTCCTGGGCGTGCTAGCTGCCTGGATGGTCATGACCCTTACCAGGAAAGAATAAGATTTCATGAAGACCCAATCGCCTGATACCTCGCCCGAAGCCGAGCGCGTGCAGATCGAACTCCTGCGCAAAGCAACGCTGGCCCAGCGTTTTGCGCTGGTGTCTTCTTTGAGCTACACCACACGCCAGCTTGCTTTGAGAGCGGTACAGCGGGCGCACCCAGAAGCCAGTGAAGAGGAAGCGCGCTTGCTCCTCATTGCTCTTTGTTACGGAGATGAGCTTGCAAATCGCCTGCGGAACAGCTTAGACAGAAGGCAGCGGCTATGAATACTCCAGAGCTTCTGGAGACGCTTACTCCACTTGTTGAGGTTTTTGAGCAACTTGGCATCCCCTATCTCAACGCTCCAGGTGAGCGATCTATTGGAGCAAGCACTTGAGGATGCCGGGCTGGTTTAATGAATGATCTGGTTGCCAGAGGGAGTTTTCTGGAGGAATGTCACAGGCGTAGCGGCAAGAATGCGTACGGCGCGCTCAGCCGCTTCATCGCGCGAGAACCCCTGGCCGCGCAGCCAGCGATGGTAGCGTTCCACGCTCCAGGCCAGCGCCGCCCGTTCGCGCCAGAGTTCTTCCCACACCCCTAAAATCTCACGAGTTTTCTCTCTCGGTTCGTTTACTAGCATCGTTGGTTTGTCCTTCCGCTGGGTAGGGCGCAAATGCCTTGCGCATCATACGCGGCTTGTGTGGACAACTGCAAGAAGCAAGAACAACAACCCAAACGTTCTTTTTTGCTGCACAAGTCATGCCACTGTGCCTGGCTCACACTTTTCTCGTCGCCCTTTTCACCGCAATCGTAGCATCTCAGAGCTATGATAGTGGTAGCGATTGGAAACAGGAAGGTATACATGGCGAAGCTGCTGAAAGGGGCAAAGCGTCATGCAGGAAGAACCATCAGAGCTTGAGGTGCAGGTCAGCGAAGTCATTGAAGCCAGGCCAGAAGAGATGCCTACCTCCGGGCTGCTCGCTCGTCAGTTATTGCTGGGCTGGGGCCAGCCCCCTCAGATGGCGATTTTGCAGGGCGCGTATCTGTTCATTTTGCCTGGACTGCTCGCGCTCTACTTTTGGATGCAGTTTGCTGAGGTGGCTGGTCTGACAGGGGGGCGCGTTGATGTCACTAGCGCGGTGTTGACGGGCGTGCTGCTGCTGATCCACGTGGGATTCGTGGTGCTGCCCGCGCTGGTCGTGTTGGTGCTTGGATTGCTCGACCTGCGTGCCCGGCCACGCCTGGTCGGTGGCCGCGTTCTGGCGGTGCGTCATATTCCGGGCCGCTCCAGTCAGCGGCATTACATCCAGCTAGAGACGCCTGGGGGTCGGCGCGAACGTTTTCGCGTGCACCCAGCCTGGCATAACCAGTGCTGTCATCCTGGCGCGCAGGTGGCGCTCAGTGTGAGTCCCAGGCTGCACTATGTCTCCAAAGTCTGGACCGAGGCCGCCGAGCCACCGATTTTGGTCTGAGGAGCAGCGTTTTCCCGCGTTTTAACGAACGCTTCATCCTGCCTTAATCTCTTGCGGCTATCCTATGGGTGGAACGTTGTTCTAAACCCTCTAGTCTCCCTCCTCACGGTTGGCAGGCGGCTGGCATCCCGCCTGCTAACCTCTCCCCCCAGCTCTTGCGTGTAGCCCCGGCGTCCCGCCGGGAAACGTCGGCCCGGCGGGACGCCGGGGCTACACGCGGCTTGCTTAGCGCCGCCCAAACCACTCCTGGCGGCGCTCGATCTCCTCGCTGTTCCAGGGTTCGCGGCTGTCGGCGCCAAACTGCCAGGCCAACACACCAAGCAACGCAAAAGCCAGGATAATCAGCATAAACGTGTCCATGAGTCTTCTCCTCTGCCCGCTTTTGGGCCTAGCGAGTGACGCTGCGCAGTTGCTCAGCACCAGATGTGCCAAGTGCATCGCAGCAGCCCTGTAACCGATTCCCCCAGACAATTAACTGACCACCGAACCAGATAAGTGCTCTTGGGCGCGGCCTGGGGGACCGCTGACGCCCAGCGAGCGCTGCGCGATACAGCTTGTGCTGCCTGGCCTGCTGAAGCAGTTCGCTCTGGTGGCTGCGCGCCTCTTCCAGGTGCCACTGCTGCATCAGATACCTCCTTAGATCAACTGTTCACCTTGAACTCTTTGCTCTAACCGTCTATAATGTAATCACTAGTTAGATTATAACAGGAAAAATCTAACTAGTCAAGAGTTTTTTGGTGGTTAGAGCACCAAAGAGCGGAGATTCTTGAAAATGGAAGATGAACAACACAACCACACAGAACACGACTTTTCGCTGACCGGCGGGAAGCTCTGCCTGGATTTTGCCAACACCGCTGAATATCGCGCGCCCGCCAGCAAGCCCGAAGTTGACCACTTCACCCGCTATGACGCGCTCGTTGCCTGGGGCCAGCAGGCGGGCGTGCTGGAAGAAGGCCAGGCGCGGCAACTTTTGGCGCTTGCCGAGGCGCAGCCCCAAAAGGCTGAGCAAGTATTGGCGCGGGCCATTGTGCTGCGCGAGGCCATCTATCGCGTGTTTTCTGATATTGCCGGGGGCGACGCGCCCGATGCTGACGACCTGGGCGACATCAACGCGGCCCTGGCGCCAGGGCTGGCCCAGGCGCGGTTGGCACTGGAGGGCGAGCAGGTCGTCTGGTCCTGGGCAGAAGCGCCTGCCCTTGATCGCGTCCTCTGGCCGGTGGCGCGCTCAGCAGCAGATCTGCTGACCTGCGAGGAGCGCGAGCGCGTGCGCGAATGCGCGGGGGACAATTGTAGCTGGCTGTTTATGGATACCAGCCGCAACCGCAGCCGCCAGTGGTGCGATATGCAAAGCTGCGGCAACCGCGCCAAGGCCAAACGCCACTATCACAAACACCGCGCAAACTCAGAAAGCTTGTAGCGCGGGCTGCTAGCCCGCCGGGGCGGGGAAGGGTGCGGCGCTTGCCCCTGCTTTGAGGGGCGCCACAAAAAGAGAGGCGCTCACCACAACGGTGAGCGCCTCTCTTTTTCTATTCTGCTTCCCTAGACTTCATCCGATAAGAAGCGTGTCCAGACCAGCACGACGCCAAGCCCGCTTGCCAGCGCAAAGAACGCGGCAGCCCCAGCCTGGCTTTCAATGTTGGGGTCTTTGAACGGGAAGAAGAAGACCAGCGCCAGCCAGAGCAGCGTGAAGGAGACGGCCATCGAAAGTCGGCTGGTTTCCTTGGAGCTATTCCAGAACAACTGGAACATCAGCCAGATGACCGCAAAAAGCACAATCCATATCCATTTGAGGTTGAGCGCCAGCGCGTAGTTTTTGGGATCATCGGGGATATGCCAGGAAACCGAAGGGATCGCCACAAATCCAACAATCCACAGCAGCGTGACAAGCACACTGGCAACGGGCTTGCCTGCGGTAATTTTATGACCCATCAGAAAGACTCCTTATATGCAGAGGCGAGATTGCAGATAGTATCTTCTAGCCGCTATTGTAGCGAAATGGCCCATGAAAATCAAGGGGAAACTCCATGCTGCCTTTTGTTGATTTGCTGCCGCTGCCCTGGCGGGCGCTGGCCTATATCGCCTGTTTTCTGGCTGGTCTGGCGCTGCTGGAGCGCGGCGCCGACTGGTTCACGGACGCCGCTGCTGCCCTGGCAGCGCGCCTGCGCGCCCCGCAGATCGTGGTGGGATTGCTGACGGCTGGCGGCGAATGGGAAGAATTGGTAGTGGTGCTGGTGGCCGTCCTCGGCGGGCATGGCGGCATTGCCCTGGGCGACATCATCGGCTCGACCATTGCGAATATCCTGGGGTCGTTTCCGCTGGGACTCTTTGGGCAGAAGCCGCTGCGCCTGGAACGCGAAACGCGCTGGTACGGCCTGGCTCTGCTTGCGGTGACGCTGCTGGCCGCCGCGCTGCTGGCACGCGGCCCCATCACTGCGCCGCTGGGCGGCGCGCTCATCGGCGTATTCATCGCCTATCTCATCGTGATTGTCCTGCTGATTCGCCGGGGACTGGCACAGCCGTTGCCCGATGAGGACGACGAAGCCGATGAGCGCGAAGAGATGCAGCGCCGTCCGCTGCTCGCACAGGTCGCTTTTGTGGTCCTGGGGCTGGTGCTCGTCTCGCTGGGCGCGTGGCTGGTGGTGGAGCCAGCCGTCTACGCAGCCCGCGCCCTCGGCCTCTCCGAAACCGTGATTGGCCTGACGATTGTTGCCATCGGCACGACCCTGCCCGACAAAGCCATCAGCCTGATGGGTGGCCTGAAGCAGCAGGGCGGGCTGGTGGCCGCCAACGCCGTTGGCAGCAATATCTTCTTGCTCACGCTCGTGCTGGGACTGGCGGCGTTTGCCGGGCCGCTGGCGGCCAGCGGCAAAACGCTCTCGTTCGACGTGCCCGCCATGCTCGCCAGCGCCGCGCTGCTCTGCCTGCTGCTCTTTCGCAGGCAGTTACACTGGCGCATCGGCTTATTCCTGCTGCTGCTCTATGCGGGCTATCTTGCAGCGCAGTTTGCCCTTGCATAGCTGCCGCCCGTACCGCCGTTTAACCCGCGAACGAGGGCTGGCGGTTCAAACCGCGCCTAGTGGCAGCTTCGCTGCCACGAAGTCCGCCTACGCGGACTAGGACGAAGGATAGCGTCCCTGGGGTGGGGAGTCCCTGAAGAGGGACTTGGTGGCGTCCGCAGACGCCCTTAGGCGCAGCTTGCCCCTTTGGGGATCTTTAGTCGCCAGCCTGCGTGGCCTACCTCATTGCCAAAACTTTATGAATCGGCAGCGGGCGGGGTTTTCTGGAGCGCGTCCAATTGCTGCTGGAGCGCGCTGGCGCGCGCTTCTGCGGCTTGCAGTTGGTTCTGCAAGCTGGTATTGGCCGCCTGAAGCTGCTGGAGGGTAGCATCCACGCCTGCTGGCGCGGTCACGACATACCCCGGCAGTTTGACCTCGGTGCCGTCCTGGATGGGCAGTTCCAGATTGTAGTTTTTGGCCCAGTCGTTGATCGTGGTGAAGTCGGAATCAGTCAGGCCAAACCCCGTGATGATCTGGCGAAAGGTCGTGCCCGTTGGAATCTCTTTGCCAATCGTCGGGAAGACAAACGGACCTTGTGGGACCATAGAACCTCCGAGGAAATCAAAGAGCGCGTCCCAGGGATAGGGGCCTGGGCAATGCTTGCGATCAATGCCTTCAATCGAGAAATGGCCGGTAATGCCGCCGCTGGCGTCGGCCTTGCGTCCTGGGATGTTGAAGTGCTCGCAGAGCCACTTGACCAGCTTGAACGAAGCCGCCTGCTGCTCTGGGGTCAGCACATCGCTGTTATCGTGTTTGACCTTACAATGCTCGATGCTCACCGTGACCAGATTTGGATTGACAGAAGCCGTCCACCAGCTATCATGGGGCTGCTGAAGAATGCCGTTGCCATAGGCAGCGTCGGCCAGCGCCACCAGTTGAATCACCTTGCCGTCTTTGCCAATCACAAAATGTACGCCATGCTTCGCCGTTCTGGAAAAGAAGCGCGCCTGCTCCTCCGCTGTGCCATCGCCAGAGGCCGTGCCATGCAGGATAATCCAGCGCACGACGTGGCCGAGTCTGCCGCGTGAACCGTTGGGGAAGCCAAACCCTGGGCAGGGGACATACGTCGCACCCGGATATTCTGCGCTCATCAGTACCTCTTTCTGTCGTGGTAGAATGCCTTTATGACCGCACCTCTTTTGGCCGCTTGCTCCTGTCTTGTGGCATGGCATGCTGGCTGCTGCCGCGCACTATAGCATGGAAGAGGCGCCCGGTCAAGTGAGGCGCTCCCGCAGAGGGCACATGACGAGCCACGAGGAAAACAAAGACCCTATGAGCCAACGTGAACCGCCCAGCATTTCCCAAGACCGCCTGCATGCCTGTTTAGAAGATCAGTACGCCCTCTCCCCCGCTGCGCTGGAGTTTCTCCCGCTGGGACATGATTACAACGCCGGGGTGTATCGGGTGGTGAGCAAGCAAGGCACAGCCTATCTCTTGAAAGTCTCATCGAGGCCGCTCTACGAGCCAGCCTGCCTGGTGCCGCGCTATCTTCACGAGCAGGGAGTCAACGCCGTCGTCGCTCCCCTTCCCACGAAAAGCGGCTCCTTATGGGCAACGCTGGAGCAGTGGACGGTGCTCGTGTACCCGTTTCTTGAGGGTGACACCGATTGGAACGGGATGACGCCAGCGCAGTGGAAGGAAGCGGGCGCCATCTTCCGGCGCATTCATCAGTCCCCGCTCCCCCCTGAAGGCTTCGCGTCCCTGCGCCAGGAAACCTTCGACCCCACCGCATACACTCGGTGGGTGCGCGCCTTTGAGAACGACCACCTCCCCGCGCTGCGCGAGGGCAGCGCCCCGGCACGCGCGGTGTGTGCCTCGTGGGTGGCGCATCAGGCCACGATTGCCACCGGAGTAGCCACGCTGGAAAAGCTGGCAGCCGCGCTCCAGGCGCGCCCCTTGCCCCGCGTGATCTGCCACGCCGACCTGCATGCCGCCAACTTGCTCCGTGATCGGGCCGGGCGCGTGTTTGTGCTTGATTGGGATGAGGTCATGCTGGCGCCCAAAGAGCGCGATTTCATCTTTATCCGGGGACCACACGCCGAAGCATTTTGGGAGGGGTATGGACAGCGAGACGTGGATTGGACGGCCCTGACGTATTATCTCTGGGAGCGGGTCGTGCAAGACCTGATCGAATATGCCCAGGGCGCGTGTTTCCGCGACGATTGGTCTGAGGAAACCAGGGCGGAGGCCGCCCAGTGGTTTGAGGTGAACCTGGCGGGAAGAAGCAATAGCTCTCTTGCCGCCGCCTATGCAGCAGCAGCCCACCTCGCCCCCTGACCCCCGCTTGTAGCCCCGGCCTCCGCCTGCCCTTCTGTCTTAGGGTGCCGGGGAACGTACCCCCGGCGTCCCTGCCGGGGATACACGCGGGGCATCCTAGATTACGCCTGCGTTTTGCGCACCTCCAGACGCAGAATAGGCAGGCCGTGCCGCTCCCAGATGCGCTGAAAGCGCGACTTGACCTCTGACTCAAACCCAATCAGGTAGCGCTCAGCGTGGGTCTTTTGCAACCGGCTCTCCGCCTCGACGACGGCCAGCAGTTCCTCAAACAAAGCGGGATGATCGGTCATCAGGCTCAGCCCGCCCCCACAGATGAGCGCCCGATGGATGGCATCAAGAAACGCGGGCGTCACCAGCTTGCGCTTGTGAAACTTTGGGCGCGTGTTGGGATCGGGAAAGTGCACGTACACCTGCCGCAGTGAACACGGTTCCAGCAAGGGAGAGAGCAGGGTAAAATTGGCGTGCAGAAAGCGCACATTGCGCAACTGAAGCGCGCTCGCCACTGCGATAGCTTTGTCCAGCGGGCGGCGCGCAACGTCTACGCCGACGAAGTTGGCCTCTGGCTCTTTGGATGCCAGGGAACAAAGGAACTCCGCCGTCCCACAGCCCACCTCCAGTTCGAGCGGCGCGTCGTTGCCAAAAAGTTCCCGCGAGCAGAGCCGGGGAAAGCGCTCCGGTTGGTGATACAGCCCTCTGGCGTCGTACACGCGCAGGTAGCGTTCCATCTCTTCGTCATCCAGGGGCCGGGGGCGAATCTGCCGGGAGAGCAATCTCCTGGGCATGGGTGTTTTCTCCTCAGGCTGCCCCTTGCCTTGCGCACTGCTCCGCGCCGCTCATGGCGCCAGCGCTGCGCACAGCAAGGCGGCGCGCAGGCGCCTGGAGTACCAGATGTGGGAACAGGGACCGGGGAGTGAGAGAAGCAGCAAGGCTGAACTCGCGCCTGATGACCAGCGTTCATCACATCGGCAGAGGGAGCATAGACCACAGGCAAGCGGCAACAACCAGAAAGCAGTTGGCAACCAGCAGCGGTGCCAACTGGCGATAGCGTTGAGCGTTGTGGTGTTCTGGTGCTCTTATCTGTCCGGCGTGGTCACTGTCTCTGACATGCGAGCCGCAAACCTCCTGAGAAGATAGCTCAAATATACCACAAAGAGCCGTTGGCGGTTCATGAGGTTGTACCAATGAGGTAGGCGACGGAGGCTGGCGACTAAAGATCCCCAAAGGGGCAAGCTGCGCCTAAGGGCGTCTGCGGACGCCACCAAACCTGCCTGCGCAGGTTCCCCTCCCCAGGTACGCCAGCGTTCGTCCTAGTCCGCGAAGGCGGACTTCGTGGCCGCAGGCCCTTAGGCGCAGCTTGCCCCTTTGGGGATCTTTAGTCGCCAGCCTCCGTCGCCTACTCCCCCCTCCCGATGCGGCGGTTGGCGTACCTGGGGTGGGGAGTCCGCGCAGGCGGACTTGCCGCCGTGCCCTTCTGTCTTAGGGGTGGCGTCCGCAGACGCCCTTAGGCGCGGCTTTTAACCGCCAGCCCTCGTGGGGAATGGGAGAACCCCATCAATCGCCAGCCAGCCTCTTGACTTTTAGCGCACGTTCGGTTATACTCTTTCTACCGAGTTGACCGTTTCCCTCACGACTTTCTTCTTTCTTCGTACAACTGCATTGAGGAAACGGCTGACGCAGGTGTGTTAGTTTACACGCCCCGCGCCACACTACCTCCCGCCTGGGCGAAAATCCAGGGCGGAAAGCGGGGGCATTATAGCGGCTCATCCCGCAGTGCTCCCACCCTGCTTTCCCTCCCCTGGACCAGACGAACAAGGCCCCTGTGTGCGCTGTGGGCAGCCCTGAAATACCCCTAAGGGGTGAGAAAGGAACCTGCTCCATGTCCACGACCACCACCACTCCGACGACCCCACCCACGACCACGCTGGCCGCGCCAGCCCCAACCCCCGCTCCGCTGCTCTCCCTCTACGACCTGCTCGTAGCCGTGCTCACCCTCGGCCAGGGCGAGGCCGCCCCCGCGCCCGATCTCTCGCACCTGAAGGGGCTGAAGCTGGAAGCCCTCAGCGACGCCAGCCCCGCCTCCCACCTGCTCGCCACCACCTTCCTTGACCTGCTCACTCACGCCCGACAGCGCCGCCAGCAGAAGAAGCGTGCCAACGGTGGGCGCCGCGCCGAGCGGGGCAACCGGCTGGACCTCTACCAACATCCCTACCCGCCAGCGTACCTGAACCGCCTGCCCAGCGGAGATGTGTGCCTGGAGGTATTTGAGCGGCTGGAGCAGGCGGTGCGGCTGGCGGTGCAGGCCGGGCGTTCGTACGAGCGCCAGCGGGCTTGCTGGCGCGAACAGCATCGGGGGCTGGCGCTCTTATTGCTGCGGGTGCACGCCCTGTGTGAGCGCCTGTGCTCCCCG
>DATBGS010000176.1:0-42738 GCA_036557885.1 Ktedonobacterales bacterium | reverse complement strand
TCAGTCTCGCGCAACAGTTCCTGCTGCGCTTCCGCCGCTTTCTCTGCCTGATCCGCTGACGCCTCCGCAATGGGATTTGCTGGTGGAGGTGGTGCGCTCCCTGCTGGAGGACGTTGGTCAGTTGTTTGGGCGTCGTCAGGCCCAGAACATCCTGCGCAACGTTCTGGCCGATCAAAGCGAACAACTGCCGGTACTGGGATTGGTTCAGGTGGATCGCGATGGCTGGCTGCGCGAGTTGCGATCAGGTGAAATGATCACTCAATCCCGCCAGGAGGTGGCGGAAGGTTTTGTGGTCCTGATTACCGATTTTGAGCGTCGCTGTGCCCTTTTGTTGGGTGAAGAACGCGCGCGTCAGATGATCAGTCTGGCACTTCACGAATATCAAGAGGAGCTTGCAGAACTGGGTATTGCCGTGAACAGCGCGTGATAGTCAGTATGCTCTTCCCAGATGCCCTGTGTAGCATGTGCGACACTCCCCAACCTCAGAGAGGGAGTGCCCTGAGCTTTGCTGCACCAACCACACGGAAACACCAGTGAAAAAGAAAGGCAGGCCAGCACCCCTGCGTTGACCTGCCTCTCTGTGAAGCCTTGCCCCCCTTGTGCGCTCGCGCACGCAGGGCGGGCGCCGCAAATTAATATTCGCCGCTCTTGGCGCGATTATAGCGCGCGCTCGCCTCTTCTTTGACGCGGCCATATGTTTCGCGCCCGCTTGCCATAGCGTCGCTGAAGCGATCCTTCACCTGGCCGCTGAGTTGATCAATCGTGCCCTCACCGCGCTTGCGCAGTTCCAGACCCTGCTCGATCAGCAGGTTGCGTGTTTTTTCGCCTTCCTGTGGAGCAAAGAGAATAGCCAGCGTTGCGCCAACGACGGCGCCCAGCACCAGACCCAGGAAAAACCCAGAACCTCGACGACCCATGCGATGTGCCTTCCTTTCCGTACCGACTCATGTGTACCAGACAGTCATGTTGTTCATGTGTTGATGAACAGCCGCGCTTGCGTACTTCAGCCACAAAGTAAGGGCAGGGAAACTCTTCCCTGCCACCTGCTTCTAAACTGGCTCAGTTACTCATCTGCTTCTTGCTGCCTGCCATGAAAAGCTGTATGGTCCTGCGGCTCGTCCAGGTTGCGAGACTGCTTAGCAGGGGTCGCCTGCCCCCAGCACTTCTTGCACCTGTTCCAGCAGGGCATCCAACTCAAATGGTTTTTGCAAGACGCGCACAGCATGGTAACGTGCCGGGTCACTGGCAATCAATTGCAAGACCTCTTCGGCCTCTAATACCGCTGCTGTGTAGACGATTACTGGGATGTCCGCAGTCACCCGGTCGCTCCGCAGTTCCTGAAGGACATCCAGCCCCGAAGCATCGGCCAGCTTCAAATCCAGAATGACCAGATCGGGCAAGCTTCTCTTGATCTGCTCAAAGGCGCCCTTCCCCTCCTGAAGGATTGAAACCTGGTAGCGTTCATCCTCCAGAATCATGCGCATCAAACGCAGCAGATGGGCTTTGTCATCAATAACCAGTATTCGTTTGGTCACCGGGTATCCTCTGCAATCAAGGCGCATCATGACGCACGCCCTTTCCAACCGGATAAAAAGCCGAGAACACCAGCGGAACAAAGCGAGCTACCATATGCGCAGGGTGATTGGGGAGTCAAGGACACAAGCACGGACCTGCTCCCACAATATCGAGCTTGCGCCGAACTACAGCATATAGTGTACCATGTTTTCAAGCAACTAACAACAGAGCTTCTCCAAACAGGACCATTGTCCGCCCCAGAGAGAGTCACGCACGTCCTTTGCCTGGCTGTATGAAAGGTTCTCACCTTTTCTCTTGCATCGGCTGTGCCAACTCCTCCAGATGCCAGGCGTCCTAAGGAAAACATCACTGTATGAAGCCAGGCTCTTGAGAAACCGCTTGACTTTTTGCCGGTTTTCGTTAAGATAGGGCCTACGCTGCAAAGCGTTGAGATGTTTCTGAGGTGGATGTGAGTTTTTGTAAATGGATGGCGTATATCTTATTGTAGCCGCTATCCTGGCAGATCATGCAGCAGGCGTACACCTGGAGAATGCCTGATTATGCAGTTCGCGTCTTTGGCAAAGGCTGCACCAGCTCAGAAACGAATATGGTCAGACCGGAAGGCATGGTGCCTTTAGGTTGGAGTGGGCAACGTAGCCCGTTGACCCCGGCGATGATCCACGAGGAGAGGCATGGTGCAAGATGGCTGGTTGGATGAGCAAAAGCTCATCCAGGGATTACGATCCCGTGATCCCCACACCCTGGAAGTCCTCATTGCTCAATACTCCCATGAGCTGTTCTACTTTATTCGGCTCATTCTGGACGGTGTTGGGTCGGTGCAAGATGCGGAAGAGTGTGTCAATGACCTCTTTATAGCGGTGTGGCAAGAGTTTGAATCTTTTGACCCAAAACGGGGCGCTTTGCGCACCTGGCTGACGATGCGTGCCAAGTATATTGCGCTTGATCGTCGTCGTCATTTGCTGCGCCGCAGTTCGTCTGGTGCGGTGGTGGTGAGTCAACTGGAGGAACAAGCTGCGGCACAAGACCGCCCTACCCCGGATGGATTGGGGCAGGAGCGAGGTATCCTCAGTTCGCGTGCGGAGGCCAGCATTGATCTGTTGCTTGAGCAACGCGAACGTCGCAATGAACTCTGGCGCGCCCTTGAGCGGCTGCCTGAACTAGATCGCTTATTGGTCTATTTGCGCTATTTTCATCTCGCCAGCATCGAAGAGGTGGCAGCGCGCACGGGACTCTCCAAGCACGCGGTAGATACGCGGCTCTGGCGGGTTCGTAAATCCTTGCGCGAGGCCCTTCAGGAGCAACCATATGAGGCCCCGGTACGGACAACCAAGCGACTCTGATTGTTTCTCTGAGCATGACCAGCAAGAGGAGGGACAGGATAAGCACATCTCCCCCCCGCTTGAAGGAACGGAAGATGAGCCTGGTTGTTCAGAGGAGCCAGACATTTGGGAAGGGGCAGACCAACCTGTGACTGCGCATGGGCACAACTCTCCAGCGGATTTCTCTGCTGAAGACCTCAGCTTTGCTCGGACCCTCAATGAGATCTTCGATCTGGAGCAGGAAGAGTTGCCGCCACTGTTCTTCCAAACCATGACCAGCCCCCGTATCTGGGCTGCTCCAGAGGGATTAGAACAGCGGGTACGCAATCAGGTGTTTGAGCAACTCGACCTTTCACGGCCACGCGCGGCGCAGCCAGCGGTTGAACCCCGGCGTCTGGTGCCAGCGCTCCCCTTGCGGCGCATGCCACGCACGGTTGGCTTGAGCACGGTGTTTGCCCTGGTGCTCCTCAGCCTGGTAGCTGTTGCGCCTTCCTTTGCACATGGAGTGCGTTTGTTACTGGGGCAATCCGGTGTGCAACTTGCGCCGAAATACCCGGCGCAAACGGTTCCCTATCAGGCACAGACCCAGTTCCTCTCGCTGCGCGAGGCGCACGAAGTCGTCCCATTTGACATCTACTGGCTGGGTACCACCCATGCCCAATATAATTACCAATCCCTTCTGATCCACGTCGGCCAGTCTTGGGCAGACGGCCCGGTGGTCGAGTTTCAATATGGCCTGGAAACCGCCAGCCCTGGTAATGGCCGCCTGGTGGTTCGTGAGTTTCGTCCTGTAAGCGGAAGCACGGTGCTGCTGGTCGTAGATCAAGATTCGGTGCAGGTCGTGCAGGTCGCGGGGCATCAGGCCATTTATATTGATGGGCGCTGGGTGCAGCATGGACAGGAAACTATCTGGCAATATGGCACCAGGGCTGAATTAGTCTATGAGGATCACGGAATGATCTTCTGGATTACCGCTGATCAGCGCGATGGCGCCAACCGCGATTGGTTGAGTAATGCCGTTAGCTCGCTAGAAAAGCTGTATCTTATTCAGCCTCGGATACATATGCCGGAATCAACAACGATTTCCAGCATTGAATGGGCATCCGCTTTACCATCGGCTGAAGTGGGTGAGGTGGTTGCGCAAATCCCGGCAGGGGTTTCGCCAGATACTGGCGCTGCTGTCTATGTCGCCCTGGGCCAACCACCCGAAGGATAAGCACGCGCGAGAAGCGTTGCCAGCCGTTGACAGGGCAGAGTGAAGCCCTGCTCAACGTGGAGATAGAGATCATCTGTTTGAATGGCAAACCAAAGACCCTGAAAAGCGCCCCTTCGGGCTGGCAAGAAGGGGGTAGTGTGTGAAAGGAGCGTCTAGCCAGGATTCCCAGCCGCCTCTGGACGGACCTCAGAGGCCAATCAGCGCTTGAAGAGCAGCGCTGTGTCACTTTGTGCTCTTGTCTCTTTCACAACCATTCATTTTATTAGGAGGGACAGATGTTGAAGAAGGGCCGACTCGCCTTCGCAACAACGCTACTCATGCTTCTGGCAGCGGTGGTCGCGGCCTGCGGCAACCCGCCTCAGACTCAGACCCCGGCCAAACCCTACGATTACAAAGCCCCCACCGGCGACCAGAAGGGCGGCACCGTCATCTTTTCCGATTGGGAGTTCGTTGACAGCCTGAACCCCCTGTTTGCCACGCTCGTCGTGGATGCAGAAGTTGATTCTGGTCTGTGGGCTGGCCCGACGACCATCACCTCGGATGCCAAGTACGTCCCTGACCAGTTGACCGAAGTGCCCACCCTGGATAATGGCGGCTTCAGCAAAGACGGTCTGACGGTGGTAATGCACCTGCGCCACGACCTCAAGTGGTCCGATGGACAGGAACTGACCGCCGATAACTTTGTGTATGCGATGGATACGCTGCTTGACCCCAACACGGCGGCAGCCAGTACCTTCGGCTATGACCAGATGGCGTCCTATGTCGCCACCGACAAGTACACCCTGACCGTCAAGTACAAGGCACCCTTTGCCTCCTATCTGGCTTATCTGCCTTTCGCGCTGCCCAAGCATGCGTGGTCGAGCATTGCCAACAAAGACCTCTCTACCACCCAGGATATTAACCTGACCCCCAAGGTCACCAGCGGTCCCTTCATGCTGAGCGACTTTGCGGCAGACCAGAGCATCACCCTGGTGCCTAACAAGTATTATGTCTCGACCAGCCTGCATCCCACCGTGCTGGATAAGGCCGTCTTCAAGGTCTTCGCCAGCAAAGATGCCCTGATTGCGGGCTACCAGGCGGGCGAAACCGACCACGCCGAGGACTTCACCAACGCCGACATCAAGAAGCTCACCGGGTTGCCGGGGCTTCAGGTGACCTCCAACATCTCCTACGAGCATATTGACCCCAATCTGCAAAATCCGGTGCTGCAAGACCTCAATGTGCGCAAAGCGATTGAAGAGGGCATTGATCGCTGTCAGATCATCCAGAGCGTGCTCTCGGCTGACTGTGCGCAGTTGGGCGTGGATACAGTCCTGCCTGCGCCATCGCCAGAGTTTGATCCCTCAATCAAGGCGCTGCCCTTCAACAAAGCGCAAGCGATTGCTGACCTGAAGACGGCGGGATGGGATTGCTCGGCTGCACCCAGCCCCTGCAAGAAGGCCGATGGCACGGTCTTCCCGACGCTGAACCTGGCGACGACCTCTGGCAATCAGCAGCGGGCGGATGTGACGCAGATCGTCAAGCAAGACCTGGCGGCCATTGGGATTCCCATCAACCTGGATGGGCAGTATTACCCGGCCAGCGTCTTCTTCACCGATTACAGTCATGGTGGCATCCTGGCGACGGGCAAGTATGATCTGTGCCTGTTTGCCTATGTCTTCGGTCTGGACACTGGTGGCGACCTGAGCGAGTTTGCCAGCTCGGAGATTCCCTCTGACGCCAGCCCCAGTGGTGGCAACTACTCGCGAATCAACGACCCGCAGGTAGACCAGGCGTTGGACGCTGGCGGCAAAGAACTCGATCCAGCCAAACGGCACACGATCTATGTTGACCTCCTGAAGCACATCGTCGATCAGGTCTACACGATCCCGATGTACCTGCGCCCGAACGTCACCTTGACGAGCACCAACGTCGCCAACTACTTCCCGAACCCCACTTCGGCGGGCAACGAGTGGAACCTGAGCGACTGGTTCTTCATCAAGAAGTCACAGTAAGGTTCTTGGAAATTTTTTCAGGTAGCCAGGCTACCTGAAGCACACAGGAGATGGCCGACCCCAGAAGGGGTCGGCCATCTCCTGTTTTGCGTGATATGATGCTGGTCATCAAACTCTGGGTCACAAACACCCGGCGCTCAAGGGGATGAAGCACACGATGTCAGCAGCAACGCACCGATGGGAAGCACGCGCGCGCCGCCTGGCGCAGCAGCGTCACTTCCGCGAGCAAGAAGGTGCTTGCCTGGTGGAAGGGATTCGCCCTGTATTGGATGCCACAGAAGCAGGGGTGCCCTTAGAAGCCGTGCTGGTCTGTCGGGAGATGCTGCACAGCGAGGTTGCCCTCCGCGCAGTGGAGCATCAACAGCAGGCAGGTGTTCCAGTAGTCGAATGTTCGCGGGCCAGTTTTGAACGCCTCTCCGAGCGCGATAACCCGATGGGCCTGGCCGCCATCGCGCGCTGGGCACCACTCCGCCTGGATGCCTTGACGGTCGGGCCGCAGACCTTGCTGGCAGTGGCGGAAGACCTGCGCGACCCAGGCAACCTGGGGACACTGCTGCGCACGATGGATGCGGTGGGCGGCAATGGTGTTGTGCTGGTGGGGGCCAGCACCGATGCCGCTCACCCCCGATGCTTGAAGGCCAGTCTTGGGACCGTCTTCCGGGTGCCTGTGGCAGGCGTTTCGCGCATGGAAGAGGTACTCGCCTGGGCGAAGGAGCGCCAGGTCTGGACGCTCGCAACCACCGCCAGACGTGGCACATCATATTGGGCGTTAGAGTATCGTCGCCCGCTGGCGGTGCTGCTGGGCAACGAGGGCGAAGGCTTGCGGTCAGAAACCATTGTGGCTGCGGATGCAGTAGCGCGTATCCCCATGTGGGGCACCGCCAGCTCGCTGAATATCAGCGTAGCAGCCAGTGTGCTGCTCTATGAAATTCGGCGCCAGGAAGAAGGCCAGCCTCGCTAGCACACCCTGCGCGAGCCAGCCCTAGTGCTGTTGGACCTGCTCCTCCTCCGGGTCAGGTGTCTCGCTTGCCGCCAGCTTTGCGGCGATAAACTGCCCGATGCGGCGCTGAAAGCGCACAAGGTCAAACTCCTCGGCGTGCCGCCTGATCGTCTGCGGGTCAAAGTTTGCCGCTTTAAAGGAGCATACCGCTTCTGCAAGGGACCAGGCAGAGCGCTCCCGAAAGAATACGCCTGTCACCCCTTCAATAATACTGGTGAGCGCTCCCCCGCCAGCATAGGCAATGACCGGGCGCCCGCTGGCCTGGGCCTCCAGCGGCGCCAGTCCAAAATCCTCCTCACCGGGGTGAATCAGCGCCTGGCAACGCGCCAGCATCAGGCGTACCTGGGCATCTGGCAGGCGGCCCAGAAATTCAATCGTCGGCCCGGCCAGCCGCTCCAGGCGCCGCCGATCTCGCCCCTCACCAATAATTTTGAGCGGCAAGCGCAGGTGGTTAAACGCCTCAATCGCCAGGTCAAGGCGTTTATAGGGGATCAGGCGTGAAACGATGAGAAAGTAGTCATCCTGAACTGGCGCAATGGCATAACTGCTGGTGGCAACCGGCGGCGGGATGATGGCCGCGCTGCGCCGGTAGTATTTGGCGACCCGTTGGGCCACTGTCGGCGAATTGGCAATAAAATAATCAACCCGCATCGCGCTCATTTGATCCCACAGTCGCAACGGGGTCATCGCAAAAGGAAGCAGCCAGCGCACCAAAGGCCCCAGGCGCTCGCGCTGTACATACTCCTGATAGTTCCAGGCCCAGCGCATTGGCGTATGGCAGTAGCAGATATGGAGCGCGTCCGGGCGCGTAATCACCCCTTTTGCAAAGGCGCTGCTGCTGCTGAGCACCAGGTCATAGCTGCGTAAATCCCAGCGCTCAAAAGCAAACGGATAGAGCAAAAGAAAGGGCTGGTGATGGTGCCTGGCAAATGGCAGGCGTTGCATAAAGCTTGGGCGCACATCCATGTGTTGAAATGCCGGGTCTACTCGCGCGGGGTCGTAGAGGGACGTATAGATGGGGGCATCGGGGTAAAGGTCGTGGAGCGCAAGCAGCACCCGCTCGGCTCCTCCCATCTGGTTCAGATAATCGTGTACCAGGGCAATCTTCATCAGGCGCTCTTTACCGCTTTCTGAGGTGGTTAGCCTACCCTTGATAGGGTGGAGCGCCTGCTTCCAGTCAGTAGGCGCCCTTGCGAAATAAAACGGCTGGGATAGTTTGTAAGAGAATCTGGATGTCCAGCCGCAAGGACCAATTTTCGATGTAGTAGAGGTCCATCAAGACCATCTCGTCAAAATCAAGCTGGCTGCGCCCGCGTACTTGCCAGAGGCCCGTCAGACCAGGATGGACCTCCAGGCGCCCCCGCTCCCACAGATCGTACTCGTCTACCTCGCTTGCCAGTGGAGGACGTGGACCCACAAGACTCATCTCACCCCGTAATACGTTGAGCAGTTGCGGAATCTCGTCAATGCTGGTCTGCCGGATGAACTTCCCCACCCGTGTGCGCCGGGGGTCCGCTTTCATCTTAAAAAGCGGCCCTCCCGCTTCGTTCATCTGACGCAATCGGGCCAGTTCCCGGTCGGCATCTGCTCGCATCGAACGAAACTTATACAGCATGAATGGGCGGTTGCCCTTCCCTACCCGCTTTTGTTTAAAAAAGACCGGGCCGGGGGAGTCAAGTTTGATCAAGAGGGCTACAAACAGCCAGAGCGGAGCGCCAACAAGCAGCATCAGACTGGAGAGAGCAAGATCCATCGCGCGTTTAAGCTGCGCGTCCCACAGACCAATCCCCTTGCTTTTAATCCCAATCAGCGGAATACCTTCAATGCTCTCCATATCAATTTGTGAAAGGCTCAGTTCATAGAGGTCAGGAATTAGCTTAAACTCCGCCCCAGCCTGTTTACAGAGCCGGACGCTGGTGAGCACTTCCTGGTGTTCATGCGCTGGGAGTGCGATCAGTACCTCGTCAATTCGATACTTTCTGATAATCTGATCCAGTTCATCAAGCGTGCCCAGCGCTTTAAACCGGCCAAAGTGGGTCAACGACGGATGCTGGTCATCAATGAACCCGATGATGTGATAGCCCAGGCGTATAGTTGCCGCAATATGCTGCATCATCATCTTGCCGAGCCGCCCCGAACCAATAACTAACAGGCGTGTCCGGCGCAGGCCATGCCGATAGGCAAAACTGAGCGCCAGCGCAATCAGCAAGCGCCCAAGGAACAACAGCACGATACAGCCGATCCAGGTATAGATGATCAGTCCTCGTGAGGCCGTGCTGTAATTGGAAAAGAGTAAATTTGACGATTTCGTCAGGAAAAATTCATAGAGCGTCAAGACCGCCAGCCCGGTTGTAGTTGCGCCTGCCACCATAGAGAAGTGGCGCACCCAGGAGCCGGTGGCACGCAGCCGGTAGGCGCCTTTGAGCCATAAGATCACGAGCAGGCCAAGAGTAATCCCCAACTCTAGGGGAATATAGGCCGTGTAGGGAACAAAATAGAACCCGATGGTTGCATCCGTGAGATTATAGTTGCCTTGCACTTGATAGCGCACATAATACGCCCCGCTGAACACCAGGTTGATCAGCAGGGCATCCCAGATCACCAACAACAGAGGAGGAAGCGTGCGCTTGTGGCGGGGCCTCCTGCGGGCACTGTCTGAAGCCGCAGCCAGATGGAGCGTTGGCTGATCCTGAATAGGAAGCGTAAGTGGTCTAGATCCCTGAGGTTGCTGTCGTTTCATCGTTGCTCACCTGCCACGTATAGACACCTTCTTGAGCGAGCGCCTCATCCTTCTTGCTCGCTCTGTCAGCCGCTGCGCCCTTAAAGGGTGACTGCCTCTTCGTAGACCTGCATCATTTGTTGAATCAGTGCTTCAGCAGCAAAGCGTCGAGCACGCGCTGGTCCGCGCGCCTGCAAGTGCTGGCGAAGGGTGAAATTCTCGATGCCTTCTTGCATAGTGTATGCCAGGGTTTCTATGTCATCTGGAGCCACCATCAAGGCTGACCGCGCTCCCCAGGCCGCATCATCTCCAACAACTTCTGGCAGGCTAGAGACAGAGGTCGTCACCACCGGAATTCCGCAGGCGAGGGCTTCCGCAACTGGCAGACCAAATCCCTCATAGAGGCTGGGATACACAAACAAATCGGCTCCATGATACCAGAAATATCGTTCTTCTTCAGGTATATGCCCCAAAAAGCGCACGTGCTCCCCCAATTGTAACTCTTGTATACGCTTTCTGAGTGACCGATAGTACCATTCGCCTTTTCCGGTTGATCTTCCCCCAGCCAGCACGAGCAGATGCGGAAGCTTGCTCGCGCGGCGCAGCAAGGCATAGGCTTCAAGCAAACGCAGGATATTTTTGCGCGGCTCAAGCGTGCCCAGAAAGAGGATGTAGTGTTCTGGCATCTGATGCCGCTGCCGAAATGCGGCCAGTTCTGCTGCCGGACAAGCGGTCAGAAACTGCTCTCCAATGATGGGCGGGATCACGCGAATGCGTTCTTCTGGCAGATGCAACAGTTCGCTGGCCTCGCGGCGCGTGTGCTCGGAAACAGCGATCATCAAACGCGCGCGCCTGGCGCTGCGCCGCGTCAACAGAGTCTGATAGTGGCGTCGGGAAGGTGAGTAGAATGCGGGGAAGCGCAAAAACGCTAGATCATGCAGCGTAATGACCCCTGGGCAGGGCAGCCAGAGCGGAAGGGCGTGCATGGGCGCGTGCCACAGGTCCACGCCCGCCCGGCGCGTCATTATCGGAGAGATCACCTGTTCCCAGCAGATGCGCCCCGCCGGGTGGCGGCTGGGCCATCCCACCTGGCGCTGCGTCATCTGGCTGGAGCGTGGCAGATCATGGGCTGCCGCGAGGTCGCTGACGATCACCAGGTACTCATTTGCCCGATCAAACCGGCTTAGCCCTTCAAGCAGAGTATGGATGTAATGGCTGACGCCCGCGTTCCGATAGGAATGCGCCGCCGAAAGCAGCAGCGCGTTCACCCCAATACGCATAAGTCCTCTTATTCTGCCTCTTGCCTTCTTTGGATGCTGGTGGTAAACTCGTTTCTGGGCATGGTGGGTTCCCCTCGAAAACCGCCGAGGAGATAAAAGGTGAGTCCAGTCAGGGGTACTGGCTGAGCCGGTGATTATACCAATCACACAATAGCCAGCTATTGTCTGGAAACTGTAATATACTACCCACAGATTTTCCCATTCCCCAGGATATGAATTTATCGGCACAAGTCAAGGGAGTTGTAGATAGCTTGCATTTTCCTAGACGAATTTGCCCGCTTGATTGGGCGCTCGGTGGCAACCTTGCAACGTTGGGACCGGCTGGGCATTTTGAAAGCCTACCGCAGCCCTACCAACCGGCGCTACTACACCCAGACCCAATACCTTCAGTATCGCAGCCGAGAGCAGCCGGAAGGAGGGCAAGCACATGCTGCTCGCCAGGAAAATCCAGCTCAGCCTGAGTAGCGAGGATGCCACTACCCTGGAGTTCATGCAGGGCAAGTGCCGGGGCCTTTACAACTGGCTGGTCATGCGCCTGCGCCAGGGAGAACGCTGGCACTTCAAGCAAGAAAAGGCCGCCCTCAAGGAATGTCGGGCCTATGACCCGGACCTCAACGCCGTCTATGGCAAGCTGCTGGCTGAGGTCTATTTCCGCCTGGATGCCGCCATGCAGGGCTTCTTCCGGCGGCTGGAGGCCGGAGAAAAGCCGGGCTTTCCCCGTGTGCGGCCCCGGCATCAGTTCTTCACCCTCTGCTATCCAGCAGCCTATCTGCTCTTCGAGGGCCAGCGCTTGATTCTGCCCACTGGGGGCAAGGGACGCAACAAGCGCTTGCCCAATGTGGTTGCCACACTTGCTGAGGTGCCACCCTGCGGCTTTCGAGAAGTTGCCATCAGTCGGGATGCGCGCGGCCACTACTTTGCCTCCTTTGTCTATGAAGCTCCAGAAGCGGAATGCCAGCCAGGGCACGTCGTGGCTTTTGATCTGGGCATCAAGAGGCTGGCTGTGGGAGTCAATGAGCCAGGGCGGGTCTATTCGATTGGGGGCATCAAGGGCACCCGCTGGTACAACCAGCAACTCGACAAGCTCGACGCAAAGCGGGCACGCTGCAAGAAGAAGTCCAGACGCTACCTCCGCTTGTCGCGCGTGCGTGCTCGCGTCTCAGCCAAGAAGCGGAACAAGCGAAGAGACTGTCTGCATAAAGCAAGTCACCTGATAGCACACCGACTGGTTGAAAGCACTGTGGTGGTTGGTGATTTGTCCCAGCGGCAGATGGTCATGAAGGAACACGAAGCCCATATGAAGGCCAGGCATCGAACGGTGTACAACGATTGGGGGTTGTACGACTTCGTACAGATGCTCGTCTACAAGTGTTTGCTCGCTGGGAAAACCTTAGAGTTTGAGGACGAACATGACACCACCAAGACCTGTAGCCGATGTGGGCATCTCCAGCCTATGCCGCTCTACAAGCGGGTGTATCGCTGTTCCAATCCCGACTGCCTGCTGGTACTGGACCGGGACGAGAACTCGGCTAGGAACATCCTCCAGCGGTTTCTTGCCCGGCTAGGGCCATCCATCGCTGATGCGATGCGGTGTGCGGACGTGTTCACCGCAACTGACAACGTTTGACTACGTTTAGGAAGGCAGTACGCGCGTTGCCCAAACAACTTCGCCTGGAAGTTGCGGAACTGACGGATGTTGGTCGTAGACGCGACTCAAATGAAGATAACCTGACCCGCCTGGTTCCCAAAGACCCCAAGATCATGGAACACAAAGGCGCCATCTTTGTCGTCGCCGACGGAATGGGAGGGCATGCCGCAGGTGAGGTGGCAAGCGAAATTGCCGTCGAAACCATCCGCGAAGAATACTATGACTCAGAGCAGGAAGATGTCTCTGAAACCCTGGCGCAGGCTATCAAACAAGCCAACCAGGTCATCTATGACCGCGCCACAGAGCAAGCCGGGCGAGCCGGGATGGGCACCACCTGCGTGGTTGCCGTCATACGCGACGCCCTGGTCTATCTGGCGAATGTGGGGGACAGCCGGGCCTATCTGGTGCGCGATGGGCAGATACGTCAGTTGACGTATGACCATTCCTGGGTGGCGGAGCAGGTGCGAGCCGGTATGCTGACCGATGAGCAGGCGCGCACTCACGCGCATCGCAATGTGATTACGCGCGCCCTGGGCACCCAGCCCGAAGTCTATCCTGATCTTTTTATTCATCCCCTGCAAGATGGCGATATGCTGCTGCTCTGCTCGGATGGGCTTTCTGGCTATGTCTCCGATGAAGAGATGAACCGCATTCTCAACTCATCGTCGCCCCAGGAAGGGGTGCATGCCCTGATTGCCCAGGCCAACGAACAGGGTGGACCCGATAATATTACGGCAGTGCTGGTACACGCTGTAGAGGTGCCTCCGCTCTCACCAGAGGTGCGCGAGCGGATCGAAGCCCTGACTGAGCCAGGGAAAACCCCGCCGCCAGCCTCCAAAGACGCTCCCTCTCGCCGTAAGAAGAAGCTCACGCCGCTTCAGTGGGCCATGCGTTTCTTTGCTATTGTGGCGGTGTTGTTTCTGGTACTGGTCGCGCTGGATTACGCGGTAGGCCCGTTGGCCTGGGGCCGTGAAGCGCAGAACCAGTTAAACGCCGATCTCAATCGCGCCAACACGCTGCTTGCTCAGGCCAAAGAGCAGGAGGCGGCAGAAGCCATCAACACCCTTGCCGCTGCGCAGCACCCCTTGATCAGCGATGCCAATAATACGCGCCTGAGCGCTGCTGATCGCCAGCGCGCCAGCGATGTCTTACAACATGTGCTGGCGCCAGCCATTCGCCAGGCGCTTCTGCGTTACAATACCTCAGCCCTGGTGAAGCCGCTGAGCACGCTGAAACCGCAACAGGTAGCGATTTCCTGTGCTGCTACAGGTGGCAAGCTTACTCAGGTGGTAGCTGTACCTGGCGCGCAGCCCACCCAGGGAGGCGCGACCCAGAGCGCCCCGGTCCTCTATGCCCGCGTGCAGGCTGGCAACGGGGCTGGGAACTCGGCGCTGTATTCGTTGACCCTTCAACCAGGTGGCCGCGCGCTCGCGTGTGGCACTCAATTGGCTGAATCCGTCATTGACGTGGCAACGGATGGCCCCACCCTGTACGTGCTCCGTCAGACCGGGGCAACTACCTTTACGGTGCAAGCAATTTCGCCTGGGGGAAGCCAGCCACCCGCGCTGACTCTGCCTGCTGAGCCGCAAAATACCATGCCGGCACTCCTGGCGGTGCATAGCGGCGTGCTGTATATCCTCTATCGGGGCACAACCGGAACGTCGGATACGGTGTATCAGTGCCAGAGCACAACACCCGTCGCGTGCAAGACCTACGGCCCGGCCACGCTTCCGGCGCAGGCGCGCAGCCTGTCAATAGGCGCCAATGGGGTTGTGTATTTGCTGTTGGTAGATGGCAGCCTGGGCGTGCTGAACCAGGCAGGGCTGCACGCTGCCAGCCTCATGCTGCAACCGGCGCTCCCGGTAGCAGACCCGGAAGAATTTAACCCGCTGACGCCGCTTCCCCAGGTTCCGGTGGCGCCCATGTTTGCTTCGGCACCAGCGCAAACGCCGGGTATCACCCCCTCTGCGCCCGCGCCAACTGCGACGGGTAGCGTGCCTGGTTCCACCAGCACCCCCGCTGCCTCGCCTACCTCAGCAGCGTCGTCTGGCCCGTACACCCCACAGGGGGTGAAGCTGCTGAATGCTACGATGCTGGTGAGCGATCAGCGTGACCAACTTTTTATCGCGGATGGGGCCGATCATCGGGTGATTCGATTGGCTACCTCCGCCGATGGCACAGGTGACCCGGCGACCAATCAGCAATATGCCGATCCCTCGGCCCTGGATAACCTGCTCAGCGTGACAGCGGTTGCCAGCAACCAGGGCATCTCGCTCTATCTGCTAAGCGCGCAAGGCGTGCTGGCGATCACCCTGCCTTGAACCAGATAGGGACTTTCCCCTGATGTGGCTTGATTCCCAGCAGAATACAACTCCCAAACAAATGAAACTCCCAGAAGGATGGAGATACGAAGCGAACCTGTGCTTGAGAAAGAAGAAGAAACTATGGGTTTGGAGACGAGCCTGAGAACAGCAACCTGCGGCGAATTGACGGCTGCTCATGTGGGCCAGCGTGTGGCCCTGGCAGGCTGGGTCAACCGTCGCCGCGATCATGGCAAGCTGATCTTTATTGACCTGCGGGACCGCTACGGCGTCACCCAGATTATTTTTGACCCGGAGCGTGGCCCTGGCGCGGCAGAGGCGCATGCGGTGGCCTCGGCAGTGCGTGCAGAAACGATATTGCGCGTGGAGGGCACCGTTGCGCGGCGGCTGGCCGGTTCAGAGAATCCCGATCTTCCAACCGGAGAGATTGAGATCGTTCCGTCCTCGGTGCAACTGCTTAATCTGGCGCGTCCCACGCCTTTTGTGGTCAGCGATCAGGCCAAAGCGGATGAAACGCTGCGCATGAAGTATCGCTACCTGGATTTACGCGGCGCGCGGCTCCGCGACAATATCATGCTGCGCCACCGCGTCGTCAAGATTATTCGTGATTACCTGGATGCGCGCGGCTTTATCGAAGTGGAGACGCCCATCCTGACCAAGAGCACGCCTGAAGGCGCCCGCGACTATCTGGTGCCCAGCCGACTCTATCCTGGCAAATTTTACGCGCTGCCGCAGGCGCCGCAGCAATTTAAGCAGTTGCTGATGGTGGCCGGGCTGGACCGCTATTTCCAGATTGCGCGCTGTTTCCGCGACGAAGATCAGCGCTCAGATCGCCAGCCGGAGTTTACCCAGCTTGACCTGGAGATGTCCTTTGTAGCCGAAGCCGATGTGATGGGTCTGATTGAGCAGTTGCTGATCGCGCTGATTGAGCAAACAGCCACAAAGCGCATTCAGCACAAGCCTTTCCCGCATCTCACCTATCAAGAGGTGATGGACCGCTACGGCACCGATCACCCCGATATTCGCTTTGGCTTGCCGCTGGTGGAGATCAGCGATCTGGTGGAGACGAGCGAGTTTCGCGTCTTTTCGGAGGCCGTCAAAAATGGTGGGATGGTCAAAGGCTTGCGCTTGCCTGGCTGCGCGGGGTACACGCGCAAAGAGATTGATGATCTGACTGAAGCTGCGCGTGTGCTGGGAGCAAAGGGACTGGTGACTGCCGCCCTGGGTGGTGAAGGCATTCGTTCTCCGCTGACCAAATCGCTGAGCCAGGCACAACTTGATGCCGTGCTCAGCCGAATGGAGGCGCAGACAGGCGACCTGCTGCTCTTTGTGGCCGACAGCGCCAAAGTCTGTAACGATGTGCTCTCTCGCCTGCGCGTGCGTCTTGGCGAGCGTCTGGGACTCATTCCTGCTGATGTCATGGGTCTGTGTTGGGTGGTGGATTTCCCTTTGCTGGAATGGAATGAGGACGACCATCGCTACCAGGCCGGGCATAATCCCTTCTCTGGGATGCAGGCCGGGGATGAGGTGCTGCTGGAAACAGACCCGCTCAAGGTGCGCGCTCGCCAATATGATGTGATCTGCAACGGCTACGAGATTGGCGGCGGCAGCATCCGTATCAACCACGCAGACCTGCAACAGCGCGTCTTCCGGCGGCTGAGCCTCTCCGAGGAGCAGATTCAGGAGCAGTTTGGGCATATGCTCGAGGCGTTTGAGTATGGCGCGCCCCCGCATGGCGGTATTGCGCTGGGCCTGGACCGACTGGTGATGCTGCTGGCCGATGAAGAAAGCATCCGCGATGTGATTGCCTTCCCCAAGACCCAGAGCGCGCTTGATCTGCTGATGCAGGCGCCCTCTTCGGTATCGCCCGCGCAACTGCGCGAACTGCATCTGCAAATCCGCGAGGAGCCAAAAAATACGGGAGAAAATAGTCAGGGAAAAAGTGAGCCATAAGACTAGACTTGAGCCGTCAGAAGGTGGTATGCTCTGTAGAGAAACTATTTTAGAGTGGCAACGCCGCCACTTTGAGCAGCGCCACCTCAGTGAGGAGGATTGGACATGAGGCTTCGCGGCCTTCGTCAAGTACGTCAGCGTCAAGGCTTGAGCATCAGCCAACTGGCTGAAATCACCGGCCTGCGACGCGAAAGCATCTCTCGTTTTGAGCATGGGCAGGAGGAGCCACAACCCTACGCGGTGCGGCGACTCGTGCAGGCGTTGGAGACTTCCCCGGCAGAGTTATATGGCCCGCCCACAGCGGAGGAGCGTAAGGGACTCCTGACCATCGCATCTCGAAAATAGATCACGCCAACAAAGCAACGTACAGACAGAGCAACTACAGGAAGCTGCCCCGCTCTTCACCTGAAGAACGGGGCAGCTTCCTGTATCCGTAATCTCTAGTTCCAGATAGGCGCGAACAGATGGAAACGAAAAACTCCTCCCCTATTCCTTCGCGGGTGGATGTTCTTCCAGCGGCCCAGGACGAAGTTCTTGAGGAGGCCGCCTGGCAGCAAGTTTGGGGTTGGTCGCTGCACCATTCAAGCTGCTGCGCATCTGCTCTGCATCCACCGCCTCTTCTTCTGAAAGCTGAAAGACGGCGATACGACGCTGCAAGGATTCGGCCAGTTCGGTCAGTTGGGCCATCGCGGTGTGCATCTGATTGATATTGCGGCTGGTGTAAAAGGTGATATGCGAGATGTCGCTCATGGAGCGCGCCACCAGATTTGCGGAACTGGCTTGCTGGGCCGCAGTGCTGCTGATCCCTTCGATATGCTGCACAATGCGCTGCATCACGGTGTCTACCGCCTGAAGCGCCTCGCCCGCGTGGGACGCCAGATCGGACTGGATCACTACCTGCTGGGTGTTATGCTCGATGCTGACGACTACTGCATTCGTTTCGTTCTGAATATTTTTAATTTTGGCAGCTACCTGCTTGGCGGCTTCAGCGCTGCTATTTGCCAGGTTCCGAATTTCCTGTGCTACTGCTGAAAAGCCACGCCCATGTTCGCCCGCGCGAATAGCCTCAATCGAAGCATTCAGGGCGAGCAGGTTGGTTTTGCTGGCAAAATCGGAGATGAGCTGGACAATTTCGCCAATCTCCTGGGTGCTTTCGCCCAGGCGTTTGATTTTCTTGGCGGATTGTAGGGCCATCTCGCGCACTTCTTTCATTCCCTCAACCGCCTGCTCCGCCGCCTCGCGCCCATCGTTGGTAATGTCCAGCGCTTCATGCGCGACCTGCGTGGCATTCGCGGCAGTATCAGAGACTTCCTGGACCGACGACGCCATTTCCTGAATGGTTTTAGAGATTTCTGTCACCTGGCGTTCCTGCTGCTGTGCCCCAGCCGCTAGCCGCCAGGCAGAAACTTGTAAATCGGCAGAACTGCGACTGACCACATCCGCCGCGCGCCGCACCTCCAGCAGCACGGCGTTTAATGCGCGCAGCATCGCATTGAGCGAATCGGCCACAGCGCCCAGGCTGGTTTCGCTGACCCGTGCCCGCACGGTGAGATTGCCCTGGCGGGCATGCTCCACTTCTGCCAGAAAATCAAAGATAGCGCCCTCTAACGCGCGCCGCTCGCGCTCGCGCTGCTGGAAGAGGCGCGCGTTGTCGATGGCGAGCGCCGCCTGATTTGCAAAAAGCTCGATAATCTCAATCGTTTCCAGCGTAGGCCGCTGGCCGTCTTCGGGATTATCCAGAGAGAGAATGCCCAGCAACTTATTTTCTCGCGGACTGATCAGCGGAATAAGCAGAGAATCTTCTGGGTGCCAGGTATGGCCCTCTTGCCAGGGAATATCCGGCCTCACCACCTCTAACCCTTGCAGCAAGTAAGCATGCTCATGGGGGATAAAGTACGACTGGCTCATGCGAAATTCTGGGCGCATGATGGCTAACAGCCGGGAAAGAGTTGGTGGTGAAGCACGCAGACGCGCCTGGTCTTCGGGGCTGACCCCGGAAAAAGCGGCGCACTCTACTTCAGGCCGGTCATCATGAACCAGGTTCAATATGGCTACCTGGAAGCCAATCGAACCGGTAATGACCTCCACCATCTGGTTCAGCAGCGTTTCAAGGTCTAGCTCGGCGCGCAGGGCGTTGCCCAGGCGCAAAACTTCTTTGATTTGTAGGGCGCGCCGTCCCCCTGCTGGCTCTACACCGCCGGGCAGAAACCCATTAGGCGATTGGTTGGCAGGCTGGGAGAAGATGCGCGTCATCCAGTTTGCCATTGCTCTCGCGCTCCTCTCAGTCTATAGCGCATGGGTGCACCATCTTTTAGTCTTGAAGAACACTTTGATCACTGGCCCGCTTTACCGAGTGAGCAAAGATGCGGGAAACAAGACACTTCTGCTGCTCAGCATAACATATTGATTGGTGCGCGACAATCTCATTTTGCCTGATCTTACGAAGCCGCTTTCCTTGGCACAGTTCTTGTATTGAGCTTTCTAGAGGACCAGCGGAGCAAGGGGAAGAGCAGGGCAGCGTTGGTAATTTTCGCCCCAGGCAACTTTCTTCTCCGTTTCATCTGGAAAGGATGTTGCTGCGACATGACATCTCGGCCACTTTCACGTCAACCCCAGCGTTTTCCTACAATCAATCCCTTCTGGTTGGTGCTCTTTGCCCTACTCAACGCCTGTGATCTCCTGACCACCTATCTTGATTTGCAAGTCGGCATGCGCGAGGGCAATCCTCTCATGCACCACTTGCTCACAAATTATGGCTTTGGTGCGCTCATCTTTTACAAACTGTTGATGGTGGTCGTGGTTTCGCTTGGCATTGCCGCGCTCAGTCGCGGGTATCCCACACTCTCAAAAATCACCCTGACGCTCTGTAATGGGCTGGTCCTGCTGGTGGTCATCTCCAACTTTGTGCAATATCAACTCTAATCTGACACGCGAGACGCTTCCAGCCCGCTTTGCCCACCAACCACACGGCACCCAGACGAGCTAGCGCTGGTGCGCCACCTGAAAACGCTCAAAGAGTGGTCGCAGGGAACGCGGCAGGCTGCCCTCAATCATTGTCCCCTGGTCGCTGTGCTGCTCCCGGCGCACTCGCCCGCGCCGATGGAAGAGTTCGACCATCTCACTGGATTCGTAGGGAATCTGCACCCGCACCGGCTCCATCTCGGCGGAAACTACCTCACCCACTTTCTGCAACAGCGCCTCCAGCCCTTTGCCCTCGCGCGCTGAAATGGGCACAGCATTGGGAAAGAGGCTCAGATCAAGCTCCTCTGGATGCTCCACCAGATCAATTTTGTTGAGCGCGGTAACGCGCGGTTTTTCGTTGGCCTGGAGTTCGGCCAGCACCTCGCTCACCGTCTGGCTTTGCTCGATGGCGTTCTCGTGATTGATGTCTACCACTTCAATCAGCACATCGGCTTCGCTGACTTCCTCCAGCGTGGCGCGGAAAGCCGCCACCAGATGGGTTGGCAGCTTCTGGATAAAGCCAACGGTGTCGCCCAGCAAGATTTCCTGATGGCTGGGCAGCACCAGATGGCGCGTGGTGGGGTCCAGTGTCGCAAACAGCTTGTTTTCGACGAGCACGTCGGCCTGGGCCAGCGTATTAAACAGCGTGGATTTGCCAGCATTCGTGTAGCCAACA
This sequence comes from Ktedonobacterales bacterium, assembly GCA_036557885.1. Classification (GTDB taxonomy): domain Bacteria; phylum Chloroflexota; class Ktedonobacteria; order Ktedonobacterales; family DATBGS01; genus DATBGS01. Next base: position 22,115 of record DATBGS010000176.1, on the reverse strand, counting down.
ATGGCAACCACCGGCAAGGATTGCTCACTGCGCTGGCGCCGATGCTGGGCGCGCTGGCGCCGCACTTCCTCTAACTCCCGGCGCAGGTCGCTGATGCGCTTGCGAATCCTGCGGCGGTCCAGTTCGATCTTGGTTTCACCAGGACCGCGCACGCCGATGGCGCCCCCTGGCCCTCCGGCGCCCTGCCTGCCACCGCCACCGCCGCTCCGCGAGCCACCGCCCACGCGCGAAAGCGCGATGCCAAAGCCCGCCAGCCGGGGCAGCCGATATTCGGCCTGCGCCAGTTCCACCTGCAATTTGCCCTCGCGGGTGTGCGCGTGCTGGGCAAAAATATCGAGAATCAGGGCCGTGCGGTCAATCACGCGGGCGTTGATGACTTCTTCCAGGTTGCGCTGCTGCGAGGGGGAAAGCTCATCATCAAAGATCACCAGATCAAAGCCCAATTCCTGCTGAAGCTGCGCCAGTTCTGTTGCGCGCCCTTTGCCCAGGTAGGTGCGTACATCGGGCGTGCGCAGCCGCTGAATCATGCTGCCCACGACTTCTGCGCCAGCAGTGCGGGCGAGCGATGCTAGCTCCTCCACCGAATCTTCGATGCTCCAGAGGCTTTCGCTCTCTGCGCTTTCTACTCCGGCCAGAAACGCTTTTTCGTGGATGCCCTCCGGGTAGACCTCAATCAGTCGTGAGTGTTTGCTCGTAAAGACGCCTCCTAAAATGAACGTCTGGCGCTGGCTCATGCCAGCCGTGCTTCCTTGAAAAATGATGATCGCCAACGGCCAGTATCGCATTCCAGAAGCCGCTCTGTCAAGCGCACGGTAAAAAGTGCGCTTTGCTTGTTTGACAACCGCGCAATTGGCAGGCTACACTGTGTGCGAGATGATATGAAGAGTCAACGCAGGAGGCTGAGAGATGGTCTGTCGGCAGTGTGGCGCCGTCAACGCGCCGGGAGATAGTTTTTGTGGCAATTGTGGGCAGCCGCTGCCAATGACCGGCTCTGCTGTGCAGAATAACCAGGGAACGCTCTTGTCCCCCGCGTCCATAAATATCAGCCCACCCCCAGAAGTGGGCACTCCGACTATTCGAGCCATGAATCCTCCAGGGAGTCCGGGCACCGGAATGCAGGGGAGCGATTGGAATGCCCCGACACAGGCAGTGGCAGCGCCGCGCACACCCGCACTGCCTCCGACTATTGGACCCGACCCCTGGGCACGTCATGGGCCAATCAGCCCCTATCCCCCGGCCTCTGCTCCGACCTGGAATGACGCTTCGAATTTTCCGAGACAGACCCGGCAGGTGGAATCGCCCAAAAAGAAGCGCCGTTGGCCCTGGATTGTGCTGCTCATCCTAGTGATTTTGGTAGGCGCCCTTGCCGGTGCCTGGCTTGTTGTCGTGCGCCCTCTTGTCCATCAAGATATTGAGTCACAAATCCAGCGCGGCTTACAGGCAGGTGTGGACCAGGTGCCTGTAAGTGCGGCGCAGCAAGCCGTATCAAACTTTCCCTTTCCAATCACTGAAGATCAGGTGAATGCCTATCTTGCTGATCAGCTTTCCAATCTCGCGCCCATCTCAGATATTCATGTCTCGCTCCAGCCGGGTGTGATGGTGGTGACGCTGAAGACGTTTGGCTTTGCCAGCACAGTGCGCCTGGGGGTGGCCCTGGATGGCGGCAGATTAGTCGCCCAGAATGTGGATGTTTCTGGCTTGCTCTGGTGGGTAGAAAGCGACAGCGAATTGACTCCGCTCATCAATGATTCGCTGCATCAGGTGCAGGTTCGCTTAGGCCGCCCCATCCTCTCGGTGCTCATCCAGGACGGGCAGATTCAAGTAATATTTCGGTGAACTGTGGCTAAACGGCGGGCTGGAGCAGCTTCTGCAATTGCAGGACGGTATTCCAATTTCTGGCTGTGCCCACCGTTCTCAGCTTCTTCTCAACAAAGCTGCCGGAGAGTTTTGAGCGCCCCATCCCATCCGGGTAATAGATATAGGCTTCCTGGCCGAGGATAAAGAGTTCTTCTGGACCAGCATGCGCTTTGAGCAGCGCTTCCTGGGCGGCGGCGTCTGGAGAGCTTGCCAGAAACATGACTGCTACCCATTTTCCCTCTTTGCCGGGCTGGTCTTGAAATGGGGAGCGCTCAATAATCGCCTCAAGCTCGGCTGAAGTCCGCAGCATGACCTCGCTGTGAAAGCCAAACGCCTGCTCAAAGCGCTCCTCGATACGTTTTTTGAGCGCAGCCACGTCTGCGTCTTCGCTGGTGAAAACCACATTGCCGCTCTGAATGTAGGCAACGACCCCTTGTAATCCCAGGGCCTCATGCAGCGCCTTGAGCGCATCCATTTTCACCTGATGATTTCCGCCAACATTGATGCCTCGGAATAGTGCCACAAACGTGGTCATGCGCAATCCTTTCCTTGTTTTGCAGGGCTGTTTATCAGAAACCTTACCAGATGCTTGACCTTGTAAGTTTGGAATCGAGTAGATATGCCCATTTGTACTGTGTAATAGTGCTTGAACCCTCTCTCTGGTATACTACCATGCGGAGGAGAGGGCAGCAATGGAAACCACGCGCATCTATTATCTTGATCATTTACGCCCTTGCCTGAAAACACGGCTTCGGCAGGCGCAAATGGAAGCAGCGCAAGTCTGGATGCTGTGCCGCGACCTCCATCTGGTTGCGCGTCAAACGCGGACACGCTGGCCTAACCGCGAAGAGCTGCAACGTGCCACCAAAAAGCAATTTGCTCTGCACAGCCAAACCGTCCAGATGATCTGCCATGCCTTTCTTGTCAACATAGATACCGCGTGTGAATTGCGGAAAACCAACCCCAAAATTCGCTACCCCTACAAAGACAAACGCTATTACCCGCTCTTTTGGCCCGCGCAAACAGCGAGCATTGAGCGTGGACGAGTCGTTTTGCCGATGGGACGTGGCAGGCCAGCGCTGGTCATTCATCTGGCTGACATCCCCGACCGGATAGGTGGGTGCAAACTGGTTTGGAAAGATGGCTATCAACTCCATCTCTCGGTGCCCTGCAATGAGTCCACAGCATCCCCAGAGAATGTTCAGTCCACTGTAGACCTGGGGGAAGTGCATCAGGCAGCAGTGACGACCAATACTGGAGCCGCCCTGGTCGTCTCTGGGCGAGGTATTCGCTCGCTCAAACGTCAACACAACAAATCCCTGGGCCAACTCAGCAAAAAACGCAAACGCTGCACGCCTGGATCCCGCCGTTATCGGAAGCTGGAGGCCACGCGGCGTAAACTCAGCGCACGCAAGCGCCGTCGGGTCCGTGATCTACGGCACAAAGGCACTCGTCGCGTCCTTCAGTTTTGCCAGGCACAAGGTGTTGGCACCCTTTTCATTGGCAACCCGCATGGGGTCCGCAATCGTACTCGCGGGCGCCATCATAATCAGCGGCTAGCCCAATGGGAATATGGCAAGGACATTGAGTATCTGACTTGCAAAGCGGCGCAAGCCCACATCGAGAGCTTCACTGGTTCGGAGCGGGGAACATCGAGCCAGTGTCCGGTATGTGGGTGGAAACAAAAAGTGCGCGGGCGCTTCTGGCGCTGTCGCAATCCTGATTGCGGCTTCAAAGGGCATCGGGATGTGGTAGGCAGCGTCAATATGCACCCGCTTGCCTATGGCAAAAAGATCACCTTCCCCGCTCAGATCACGTATCAACGGCCCGGTCCCGTCAGGGCCTCTTGCCGGAATAAAGAGCCAGCGAGAATCGCAAGAGCCGGAACGTTGTAGTCGCCCGGACACGGGCCACCAGGAGGGCGCAAGCCTGTTTGCACTGGTGTTGTCCTGGTGCGCTGGTCAGTCAACCACCTGACAGGTTCAGGGTCTCTACAGAGACAGGCCGCACGACCCGCGAGGCCAGGAAGCCTCTCCCAATTTGGGAGTAGGAGTGTCACGTCCGATGCGGCTGCATTTTGGTGCTGTTTCTGCAAGCGGATGAAAAGAAAAAGCAGGCTTCAATACGCCTGCTTTGGTAGGGCGGGAGGGACTCGAACCCTCACGGGAATACTCCCAATCGATTTTAAGTCGAATGCGTCTGCCATTTCGCCACCGCCCCAAACAGAATCAGCATACCATACAACAGGCCAAAATGCAACCTCTTTTGCAGGTGCTCGTCGTGCCAAATCTCCTCTCGGTTGCATTGACACCTGCTCAAAAAGTGGGCGATAATGGATAAGTTGGAGTAAGCGCAGGCGTATTCAAGGCGCTGCACAAGCGCCGCAGGTACAGGGGTGCAGGTACAGGTATGTCTGAAGTAATGGGGCAGGCCGGGCGTCCAGATGAAGGCACGGCCCTGCCGGTAAAGAATTATGATGTCATCGTGGTTGGCGCGGGCCACGCTGGATGTGAGGCGGCGCTGGCAGCGGCGCGCATGGGCTGCTCGACGCTGCTCGTCACCATGAATCTGGATAGCATCGCGCTCATGCCCTGCAATCCGTCAATGGGCGGGCCAGCCAAGGGGCATCTTATCCGCGAGATAGACGCGCTGGGCGGCGAGATTGGTCGCAACACAGATCGCACCTTTATCCAGATTCGCATGCTCAACACCGGCAAAGGTCCGGCGGTGCAGGCGCTCCGCGCGCAGTGCGATAAACAAATGTATCGCCTCTCTATGAAGACGGTACTGGAGGAACAGCCCAATCTGGAGATGAAGCAGGCGCAGATCACCCGCCTGCTCAGCGAAATCGGCCCTGGTGGGCGCCCCGTCGTGCTTGGCGTCGTCACCGGCCAGGGCTGGGAATATCGCGCCAAAGCCATCATTCTCACCACCGGCACCTTTATCAACGGGCGGTTGGTTGTGGGCGAAAAAACGCAGCCCGGTGGGCGCGCAGGCGAAGGCCCCGCGCTGGGCATCTCCGATTCGCTGCGCCAGCTTGGGCTGACCATCAATCGCCTCAAAACCGGCACGCCGCCGCGCATTGACGCCCGCACCGTTGACTTCAACAAGACCGAGATTCAGCCGGGCAGCGCCACGCCGCTCTATTTTTCGGCAGATCGTTCGGTCCGCGACACCCCCTATTTGCCGCCGGGCCGCCCCAGCGCGCTCTATCCCGTCCCTGATGAGGTCCAGACCGCCTGGCGCCCGCAATTGCCCTGTTATCTCGTGCACACCACGCCAGAGACACACGCCGTCATCCGCGCCAATCTGCACCGCTCGCCCCTGTACAGCGGCATCATCGAGGGCGTGGGGCCGCGCTACTGCCCCTCCATCGAAGATAAAGTCGTGCGCTTCTCCCACAAAGAAACGCATCAGGTCTTTCTGGAGCCGGAGGGCTGGCGCACCGGCGAGGTCTATGTGCAGGGGATGAACACCAGCCTGCCGGAGGATGTGCAACTTGCCATGCTGCGCACCATCCCCGCCCTAGAGCATGCTGAGATGGTGCGCGTGGGCTATGCCGTTGAATATGACGCGGTGCCTTCCGACCAGATCACCCTCTCGCTGGAAACCAAGGCCGTTGAGCGGCTTTTCCTGGCCGGACAGATTAATGGCACATCTGGTTATGAGGAGGCCGCCGCTCAGGGCATTATCGCGGGCATCAACGCCGCGCTCAAGGCACGCGATCAGGCGCCCTTTATCCTGACGCGCCAGGAAGCCTATATTGGCGTGCTGCTGGATGATCTGGTCACACAGCCCATGAAGGAACCGTATCGTCTGCACACCTCGCGCGCCGAGCATCGCCTGCTGCTGCGCCAGGACAATGCCGACCTGCGCCTGAGCCACTATGGGCGCCAACTGGGGCTGCTGGATAATGCGCGCTGGGAGGCGGTTGAGCGCAAGCGCGCTCATATTACTGAAGCGCTGGACGCGCTGGATGCGGTTGCCTTCAACTCCAACCAGGCAATGGAAGCCAGGGCGCGCGAGGTGGGTCTGGCCCCGCTTGGGCAGCGCCTGACCGCCCGCGAACTGCTGCGCCGCCCAGAGGCACACTACTGGCAGATTGCCGCGCTGGATGATCGCCTGCCCGATATTACAGAAGAGGCGATGACCGAAGTGGAGTTGCAGGTTAAGTATGAGGGCTATATCCGCCAGCAAGAGCGCGCCGTTGAGCGGGTGCGTCGCCTGGAAGAGATGCTGCTGCCCGATGATGCCGACTACACCCTCATCCCGAACCTGCGCACGGAAGCCCGCGAAAAACTGGCGCGGGTCCGTCCCTATACGCTGGGCCAGGCGGCGCGCGTGGGCGGCGTCACCTCGGCAGATATTGCGGTGCTGCTGGTGTATCTGGAGCGTCATCGTCGCCAGAAAAGCTCGCTGCCCGCCTGAATCGCTGAGGGTGTACGCCAGTTTAAAGACCGGCAGGGCGGGAATGACAGCCAATGAGCCTGCCAGTTGACAGCGCCGACGCGCCTTGCTACTATAGCTGACATCACATCGAGCGGTTTGACCACACAGCGAGAACACCCACACATTGAATACCCGCAAGGAGGAGGCGGCTGATCCCCACCAGAAGCCTGTGCAACACAGCTTCAGCAGCCCGCCGCGCAACAAATCATGAACATCTTAATCGTTGAAGACGAGCCATATGGCAACAAGATGCTCACCTTCATGCTCTCGGAAGAAGGGTACAACGTGACCAGTGTGGATAACCCGCGCGGCGCGCTGGCCCTCATTGAGAAAAGCCTGCCTGATTTGATCTTGCTGGATGTGGGCCTGCCACAGATGAATGGCTTTGACTTCTACCGGCGGTTGCGGGGAAACGACTATGATATTCCGGTCATCTTTGTCACCGCCAGCGCTGAATTAGAAGATAGGCTCCAGGGGTTGCGCCTGGGGGCCGATGATTATATCGTCAAACCTTTCGCCCTTGCCGAACTGGTGGCGCGTGTCCAGGCGGTCCTCCGGCGCTATCACAAGTCAAACGCCCAGGTAGGTGGGCAGGTGCTGAAAGTGGGCGGCTTTGACATCAATGTGGCTGAGTTGCAGGCCACCCTTCCAGATCGGCGCACCGTCTTGCTTACCCCCAGAGAGATGCGTATCTTGTTCACGCTGGCTGCTCGCGCGGGTCAGGTAGTGCGGCGTGAAGACCTGATTGATCTGATCTGGGGGGAGGAGTATGATGGCGACCATAATATCGTGGATGTCTATGTGCGCCGACTCCGCCTCAAGATTGAAAGCGACCCGGCCAACCCCCAGTATCTTCAATCAGCACGCGGCCTGGGGTACAGATTTGTAGGAAAATAATGCCTCAGCCATTGTCACAGGTGCTCATCGAAGCATGCTTGCATCAGGCCGATGCGTCACTTGTGCTGGAGACGCTGGCCCATCACCTGAAATCAGCGCTTGGGTGTCAGGCTGTGTTTTTTTTGGCCCAACAGGGAGAAAGCGGCGAACAGTTGGATGCGCCCCCCCGCTTTTGGCCCGATGCCTCTGACGAACAGGGGAGATCGCTTGATAAAGAGGCGCTGGCGTTGATTTCTCTGGCAGCGCTCCAGGCGGTGCGCCAGCGCTCATTATATTGTCTCCCTCTGCATACACATGCCCAGCCAGATCAGGACTCAGGAGAGGGTTCAGGACAACTGATGGCCGTCCCTCTGGAGGTAGCTGGGAGTTTCGTGACTGTGGCGGTGCTTGTGCGCAGTGATCAGTTTTTTACGCAGGAGCAGATAGCGCTTCTGGAAGAGGCACGCCCATCCCTGGCCCTGGCCGTGAGCTACGCCACCTCCCGTCGCAGCAGCGAGCAGGCCCGCCGCAAGCAAGAGGAGCTTGAGGCGATCTTTACTGCCAGCTCCGAAGGCATTCTCACGGTGGACAAAGAGTTTCGCGTGCTCGAACTCAACCCGGCTTTTACGACCCTCACCGGCTGGTCTGCCAGTGAAGCCGTTGGGAGAACCTGCATGGATGTGCTGCGCTGCTGCGATGAACGCGATAACCCCCTCTGCAAGACGCCGCGCTGCCCGTTGCAGCAAGTCTTTCTTTCCCGCCAGCCCATCCCCTACTATGAAATCACCTGCCATGACAGACAAGAGAGCCGCAAGGAAGTAACCGCCAGCTTCACCGCGATTCATGCCCAGGACAGTCTGCGTGGAGTTATTATCGCCCGCGATATGACGCCCTTGAATGCAGCCAACCGCATGCGCAGCAACTTTATCTCGATGGTTTCTCATGAACTGCGCACCCCGCTGCACAGCATCAATGGCTTTCTCTCAATTGTGCTGGAGGAGCATGTCGGCATGCTGAATGAGCGCCAGCGCGAGTTTCTGGAATATATTCACGAAAGCACCGAGCAATTAAAGACGCTGGTAGACGACATCCTCTTTATTTCCAGGGCTGATACCGGGCGGTTTGAATTGCGCTGCACCGATTTTTGGCTGAAAAACCTGCTGCTGCTGGTGCTGCGTGAGGCTGAGCCGCATGCTCGTAAGCTCGGCGTCACGCTGGAAAATCGCGTGTCGCCGCAGTTCCCCAAATTGTGGGCCGACGAAGGCCGAATCCAGCAGGTATTGCGCAATCTGATCAACAACGCCCTGAAATTTACGCCGCCCGATGGTGTGATTACTGTGCGAGGGCGGCAGGTTGATGAGATGGCCGAGATCAGCATCAGCGATACCGGGTGTGGCATTCCGTTTGAAGATCAATCGCGGGTGTTTGAGCGCTTTTACCAATCCAACAACACGCTGTTAGTGAAGCATGGCGGCTTCGGCCTGGGCCTGACCATTGCCAAGCTCATCATCGAACAACACGGCGGCCATATCTGGCTTCAGAGCGCGCCAGAGCAGGGGTCCACCTTCACCTTCACGCTCCCGCTGTTCCGCGAGCAGCCGCACCTGTCCATCCTCCATTCAGCCATCGCTCAGAGATCCCAAAGCGTGGGGGAATGAGGCGCTTCTTCAGGCGTTGCCGCCCCAGGTTCTTCGTCTCCGCTGCTGCCTGCGGTGTTGTGTGCCTGGCGCGTGGGTTCTGGCAGGCGATAGCCCCGACAGCACTTCAGCACATAGTCCACTGCTGTTTCCAGGCTGATGCGATGGCCGAGCGAGATAAACATGGGGTTGCTGCGCACCTTGGTGCGCAGAGCCATGCAGATTGTCTCGCGCCCAGCCACCAGGGGCACGCGCGACCCAGCCTCTTCCCCCAATGTCCCGCTCAGGTGCCCGGTTAAGCGCGATTTGGCGCAGCCAATGCTGGGCAGGTCCAGCAGCACGCCCAGATGAGAAGCTATACCAATGCGTCGCGGGTGGGCAATGCCCTGCCCATCCACCATCAGCAGATCAGGCATATGTTGCAGCTTTTCAAAGCCAGCCAGAATGGAGGGCACCTCTCGAAACGAGAGCAGCCCCGGAATATAGGGGAAACGCAGCGCCTCTTCATGCCTGACGCGCTCCAGCACCTCCAACGACGGATAGGAGAGCGCCACCAGCGCCGCGCGCGCAATGCCAGTGTGGTCATTGGCCGAAATATCAATGCCAACAATCGTATGGACTTCGCCCAGCCGATCTTCGCGGATGACCTTGCCGGCCAGTTCGCGCTGAATCTTCTCGGCTTCCTGGGGGGTTACATCCCAGCGATGAATCAGGTGGGGCAGAGATGGCATAAGCATCACCTCTTATTTCTCGGTTTTGGCGGCCACCACAATGAGGCGTGGGCTGCCCTCCTCGCAGGGGTTCAGTTCATAATCGCCAAACGTGTGCAGGAGGCGAAATCCCTGCTGTTCCACCAGCAGTTCTGCCTCGCCCTGGCTGAGCCACGCCAGCGAGGTTTTCACAATGGTCCGGCGCAGCGCTTCGCCCTGTGGCGACACCTCATAGAAGTGAGTTACTTCCATGATCCTTGCCACCGGATCATAGGCTGCTGCCAGGAAGTGACTCACCAGTTCATGGCTGGCTGCATCGGTCCAGGTGCCTTGATGAAACAGGTGCCCTTCCGCCTGCTGAAAGCGGCGCAGGTCGGCGTTGGGCAGATCAAGCAGCAGCACGCCATTGGGGACGAGGTGAGCAGCGAGCGCCGTCAGCACCGCCTGCTGCTCGGTGCGCGTCGTGAACTGGGCAAAACTGTTCAAGCCCACAAACGCCAGGCGAAAGCGTTGATCAAGTGCGAGCTTGCGGGCGTCGCCCTCTACTAGCTTCACCAGGTGTGTCAGTCCAGCATCGTTCAACCGCTCCTGCGCCCGCTTCAGCATCACCTGAGAACTATCTACCCCAACGACCTCATAGCCCTGCTGCGCCAGGGGGAGCAGCAGCCGCCCGCTGCCGCAGCCAATCTCAAGGATTGGGGCGCCAGTGGCCGCCGCGTAATTCAGATAGAGATCAACATCATCCTGATAGCTGGCATGCTCCAGGTCATAGTAAGGAGCAATCAAATCATACGCATTCATAGCCCCTATCATATCATCCCCAAAGAGAGGAAGAGGCCAACAAAAACGGGCCTCCTGAAGCAATTCAGAAGACCCGGCTAGAACGGCGTGTATCACAACAAACTCATCAAAGCCTGGATGTGTAGCCCCCATAGCCCTTTTAATAGGAGCTAGAGTGGCTTACCTGATCCTTTGCGGTATCAGCGGTGCGGTTGGTTGCAGAGCGGGCTTTATCCAGCGTGGTGTTGGCGGTCTGGCGGCCCTGCTCAATCATATTGCTCGCCTTGCCGCGCAGCCCGGTCATACGGCCCTGCGCCTGATCTTGCCATTGCGCGATACGATTCTGCAACTGAGCGCGTGTTTCTTCGCCCCGATGTGGCGCAAAGAGTAAGCCAAGCACAGCGCCAATAGCGCCACCCCAGAGAAATGCCCGAAGGGTGCCCATAATCCTGTTCCTCCTGATTGCTTTGCTACTTGTTAGACGGGGGACCAGAACACCCTGCCCCCGCGTGTGCTCTAAAGAACACGAAAGGATGTTGCAATCTCTATGCCAGCCAGCAGCCGCGCTCATCGCATCGTAAGGATAGCATCTTCCGCCGCCTGTTCACTTTGCCACCCGTGTAAATGCTACCCTGGCAGCATCAATGGTGCGCTCAATCTCTTCCGCGCCATGTGCCAGCGACAAAAACGCCGCTTCAAACTGGGAGGGCGCCAGATACACACCCTGCGCCAGCATGGCCTGGAAGAAGCGCGCAAAACGCCCGGTATCTGCGGTTTTGGCGCTGACGTAATCCACTACCGGCTGATCGGTAAAGAAGGTGCAAAACATCGAGCCAACGCGCGTCTGGATGATGGGAACTCCGGCAGCTTTGGCCGCCTCCCCAATGCCTGTTGCCAGCCGTGAGGAATTAGTCTCCAGTGTTTCATACGCGCCAGGCTGCTGAAGCAGTTCAAGCTGGGCGATGCCTGCGGCTATCGCCAGCGGATTGCCTGAAAGCGTTCCGGCCTGATACACCGGCCCGGCAGGAGCAATGCGGCGCATGATCTCGCGTCGCCCACCATAGGCCGCTGCTGGCAGCCCGCCGCCAATAATCTTGCCCAGACAGGTTAAGTCAGGCGTAATCCCATACAGCGCTTGCGCCCCACCGTAGGCAACGCGAAAGCCCGTCATGACTTCATCAAAGATCAGCAGCGCCCCAGAGCGTGCCGTCAGGTCGCGCAGCCCCTGAAGATAGCCCGGCTGCGGTGGCACGCAGCCCATATTGCCCGCCACCGGCTCAACGATAATGGCGGCAATCTCGTCGGGAAACTGCGCGAACAGTGCCTCCACTGCTGCCAGATCGTTATAGGGCGCAATCAGCGTGTCGGCGGTTGTCGCTGCTGGCACGCCGGGGCTATCGGGGATGCCCAGCGTGGTCGCGCCGGAGCCTGCGGCCACGAGCAGAAAATCGGCGTGCCCATGATAGCCGCCTGCAAACTTGATGATCTTGCTGCGCCCGGTATAGGCACGCGCCAGGCGCAGGGCGCTCATCGTCGCCTCGGTCCCAGAGTTGACAAAACGCACCATCTCGACGGCTGGCATGGCCTCGATGACCATCTGGGCCAGGCGCACCTCCAGTTCGGTTGGGGCGCCGTAGCTGGTGCCCAGCGCGGCGGTGCGTGTGATGGCCTCAATCACGTAGGGGTGCGCGTGACCGTGAATCAGCGGCCCCCAGGAGAGCACATAATCTATATAGCGATTCTCATCTGCATCAATGAGATAGGCGCCTTCGCCCCGCGCAATAAAGCGTGGCTGCCCGCCCACCGCTCGAAAGGCGCGCACCGGGCTGTTGACTCCGCCGGGAATCAGGCGCTGCGCCTGCTCAAACAATTCATCTGATCGTTGGGTTTTCATCTAAGAGGAATCCTTTCAGCAAGGCAAAATGCAAAAAATGCAGAAGCATAGGAAAGGGTGGCAATCTAAGCATAGCAGAAGGACAGGAAGCGACGCCAAGGCTGGTAGAGGGACTCTGGGAATAAGGATTTTTTTAGTGCGGCCAGCATTTCTTCCTAGTCCGCGTAGGCGGACTTCGTGGCCGTAGGCCCTTAGACGCGGTTTTAACCGCCAGTTTTCTTCATAAGAGGCTTATCCGCGCATGTTGCATACCTGCGTGCTAAAAAGCAACAGCAAAAATGCCGTAGATGTCGCCAGTCTGGCCGGTAGACGGGTCAATCACTTCCCACCAGCTATAATTCTCGCCATCGGTGATAATGACTCCTGTGCTGGCAGTGCCCCGGCCAGCCACCTTGTCTCCAGGGCGCAGCGTGGACAGAATGGGAGAGGTTGCATCTGGGCCAGAGCGAATCGGGCAGCCATACGGGTAGATACACCGGACGGAATTGTTGGCGCGGTGCATACTGTAGACCGGCACGTAGCCGGTCAGCCGATAGCCATCTTCGCTGGGATAGGCGACCTGCTCGCAGACGGAACTGGCCGGTCCAAGATCAACCAGATTGGCCCCAGCCCGGACAGTCATGGCCGCTGGCCCATTGCAATTGGAGGCCACATAGACCACTTGCGCCTGGTTGACAATCACTACCGGATTACCCGAATTACTGATCTTGCCGTAGTTGGAGGCGAAAGAAATATCGCAGCCAGCCAGGAGTAGTGCCGCCAGCACACCCATAACAGCAAGCCAGCGCTGCCAGACGATAGATAGTCGCCTGATTGGTAAGACCTGCATTACGCTCCTCTCTTTATAGCTCCTGGCAACTCGCAGCTTGCGAAATTGTCGCTGGTCGTGCCGCGACCCCTGGCGCTTCTCTTGCATCCTGGTGCCATTGCGCCTATGCTTAGAGCAGTATGACCAGTCTCGCGTGGCTACCAGGCTAGTCAAGAACCTGGCAATTTGTACTTGCATACTGCGTGCCGCCACCTGAGCAATAGCAGGCACAGGCAGCATCCAGCGCGAGATCAGAGCCAGAAAGAGCAGAAAAGAGCGTACATAAACGAGCATCTATGAGTAGCTTCCCTTCATCCAAACCCACAACCACACCTGCGGCGTTGCCAGCCCAGGTGTTGCACGCCCTCAAAGCAATCGTTGGCCCAGCGCATGTGCTGACCGACCCCGAAGATTTGCTGGCTTATGGAATTGATGGCACCTGGGTAGATCGAGCGCCGCAGGTTGTCGTGCTGCCCGAAACCGCCGAACAGATCAGTGCCATCCTCACGCTTGCCAACGCCGAGCGTGTCGTTGTCACGCCCAGAGGCTCTGGCAGCGGCCTCTCTGGGGGCGCGGTACCCGCCGTTGGCGGCATTGCGCTCAGCCTGGCCCGTATGAATCGCATTCTGGAGCTAGACACCGGCAACGCGCTGGCGGTGGTCCAGCCGGGGGTGATTACAGGCGAACTCCAGGCAGCGGTGGAGCGCGTTGGCCTGTTTTATCCCCCCGACCCCTCCAGCCTGAGCGTTTCGGCTATCGGCGGCAATGTGGCCGAAAACGCGGGCGGGGCGCGCTGCCTCAAATATGGCGTGACCAGCGATTATGTCATGGGCTTGCAGGTCGTCTTGCCAACGGGGGAGATCATCCGCACAGGCGGACGCATGGTCAAGAATGTTACCGGCTATAACCTGCGCGCCCTCTTTACCGGCGCTGAGGGCACGCTGGGCGTGGTGACAGAGATCACCCTGCGCCTTCTGCCCAAACCCAAATATACGCTGACCGCGCTGGCTGTCTTCCCGCGCCTGGATGCTGCTGCTGAAGCCGTCGTGCAGATCATGAGCACAGGCTTGATTCCGGCCAGCATTGAATTACTTGATCAGGTCACGGTTCAATGCGTGGAAGACCTGCTGCGTATGGGGCTGCCCACTGATGCGGAGGCGCTGCTGCTTTTTGCAGTGGATGGCAACTATGAACAGATTGTGCAGGCCGAACTCGCCAGCATTGCCGAAGTCTGTACCACCCAGGGCGCAGCAGAGGTGCGCGTCGCCCAGAATGCCGAAGAAAGTGCGCAACTCTGGAAGGCGCGCCGCTCGGTTTCGCCCGCGCTGGCGCGTCGTCGGCCAAATAAACTGGGCGAGGATGTCAGCCTGCCGCGCACGGCTGTGCCAGCGATGGTGCGGTCTGTGCGCGAAATTGCGGCGCAGTATCGTCTCTTGATTCCGGTCTTTGGGCATGTGGGCGATGGCAACCTGCACCCCAATATTTTGTGTGATCGCCGCGACCCCGAAGAGTTGCAGCGCGTGCGCCAGGCGGCGGCAGCAATCTTTGCCGAGGCGATCAGGCTGGGAGGCACGCTTTCAGGTGAGCATGGGATTGGCCTGCTCAAGAAGGAGTTTCTGGAACAAGACCTGGGCGCCGCGCAGGTGGAGGCGATGCGCCGCATCAAGGCCGCGCTGGACCCCAACCACATTCTCAACCCTGGCAAGATTTTCCCCACCGGCCAGAGCGACTGGTGAGGTAATGAGGTGGTGAGGTGGTGAGCCTTCCTTCTCTTGCGAGAGCATATGCAGCCATGCTACACTTCCAATGCGGCCCTTTTCGCCGTTTTCGCACTACTGGAGAGCACAAGATCACTTCGTCTTCTCTCTTTATCTTTGCTCTTATGACTATACATACATAACAGGAGATGTTTTTGATGGGAGCGACGGCTGTTCCTTATCGCCCATTATTGCAAATCAATTTTGGCAGCCCGGCCAATGCCACCGATGAAACCCTGGGCAAGGTGACTCAGGCGTATGTGCACGTTGGAAACTGGCATATCAGCCATGTGGTGGTTGAGCGTGGACTGCTGGTCAAGAAGCGACTCTTCCTGCCGGTTGATCTGGTGACAGCGGCACGGGTAGATGGCATCCGATTCTCGCTGACGGTGGAGGAGCTTACCGAGAAATCCCAGGCCCCCAAGGGCAGCGAGTTGCTGGCGATGCGCGAGCACCTGCCAATCTGGAGCGGCACGACGAAAATCGGCACGCTGTCGCAACTATTCTTTGACGCGGCCACCGGCCAGCTTTCCCATCTGGTCGCGCATCGCCACGCGATTGCTGGTGGCGAGGTGCTGCTTGGCGTTGATCAGCTTGAGCGCCTGGCTGCTGACCGCCTGGAGGTCAAGGTGTCGGCCAGGGAGTTTGCCATCTTGCCGCACTACCGCCCCGACCCGGAACTGGCTGAAGCGGTACGCGAATCGCTCTGGAACTACCCACGCCTGCGCGTGGACCTGCACGCCATCCAGGTCTATGCCCAGTGCAACGATGTCTGGTTGCAAGGCTATGTCTCCAGCGAGATGAACCGGCGGCTGGCGGAAAACCAGGCGCGGCTCGTGCCGGAGGTGCGCAACCTCTACAACGAGTTGATTGCCGATAACGATCTGGCAATGGAGATTGCCGCAGCGCTGGCGAAGTCCGAGGTCACACGCGGCCTACCCATTGGCGTCTATCCCAACCTGGGTGATGTCCATCTGCGCGGCGTGGTGCCCACCGAAGAAGCGCGCAAGGCCGCTGAAGCTATCGCCTCGGAAGCGCCCGACATCAAAGCGGTGCACAATGAGATTGTCATCTCCCCCAATGCTGAGTTTTTGCCTGCCCTGGCCGGGGTGAATGGTCGGGAAGATATTGTCCCAGGCAAAGAGGAGACGCCAGACGAGGCATAGGCGTCCTTCCCAAACCTGAGCGCGAAAAGAACGCGAGCGAGGAAGGGCAGCATCCAATCGGGTGCTGCCCCTTTCTTCGCTCACTCGCAGCCAGATCACCCAGGGAGGCTGCCCCAGAATGCCTGGGCGCCCAGCAGATTGATGAGTATGCCCGCCACGCCCAGCAAATAAAAGCGCCAGCCCATCTCTAGCTCGGACAGTGCCAGCAGCAGAAACGCATAAACGTAGCCCTCAAACAGGTAGCGCGCGCCAAACTGTATCCAGCCCGCTGCGTGATACAGCAGCGCTGCTGCCACAAGCAGCCCGACGCTCACCCAGAGTGCCTTGCGCAAGGGTGAGGGCGTGCGGTTGCGGGAAAAGAAGAGATACAGAAACAGCGGCGTCGTGGCAAAGACGCTCAAGCCAATGCCATTGTTGGGCATGAGATTAAGCTGTGGCGAGATGTCGAAGGCATCGCGGAACGTGAAAGATGGGAACGAGAGAAAATTAACGACAAAATCCGGCCAGATATAGTGCAATCCCACCACCCCATACCGCACTTCCGTGTATTTTTGCTGCACCAGAAACGTATAGCCGCTCTCCAGAGGATTGCCAAAAGCCAGCGTGTTGCGCGCCAGAAACAGCAGCAGCGTCACCGCCAGCGGAACCAGCGCCACCACTAATTTGCGCCAGGGCAGCCGCGCCCGCAGCGCGCGTATCATCTCTTTCAGTCGTGCCGCGCCGGTTTCCTGCTCCAGAAAGAGGTAGAGCAGCACAGGCAAGCCAACTATGGCCGGAGCGCGGGTGAGAAAGGCGCAGCCCAGGCAGATCGCGCTGAGCACATAGCGGCGTTTGAAGGCAAAAAGCAAACAGCCCAGCGTGCAGGTAGTGGCAACGATATGCGCCGTAAACCACATCGTTCCGCCCAGCGAGAGAAAGAAGTTGATTGTGCCGATAAAGAAGAAAACACACAGCGCAAAGTTTTGTTGAAACGTGCGCCGCGAGCGCCCGCTGGTGCGCAGCAGTTCCAGCAGCCAGAACAGCAGCGCGATATTGAGGGCAGAAAACACCTGGGTAAAGAAAATATCGCTCAAACCCAACCCAAAAATGGCAACCAGAGGCATCATCAAAATGGCCGGAAACGGCGGATAGACGATATAGTGCTTGCCATGCACCAGAATAATATCGGTGTTGTTGTTGGGGGGATTGTGGGCACCAACGTAGGGGGCAATATCCAGTCGCCCTTGCAGCAGGCTCTGTGCTTGATAAACAAAGTGGTTGGAACCAGACGGCGCAAAGGGATCAATGTGCAGCTTCACGCTGGTGAGCAGTAAGATAACCAACGAAAAGCAAAAGAGCAGCATCGCAAGAAGCACCGTGCGCCGCCGCTCCAGAGGCGTAGGGGCACTCTCTGCTTCTGTGGTTTCCATAGGGGAAGAAATTGCTTGCGTCATACTCAATCCTTGGCATCGCTGAAGAGAACATATCAGCGCTAGCCTACAAGCCCAAAAATCTGCTGTCAATCATGTAGGACTCCTGGCGCTGACACCAGACAAGCGGAAGCATACCTGGCAAACGCTGTTCTTTGGCAGCCATTTCACCCAGACGATATAATTCTGGGCAGAGAATACAACGTTTCTTTATCCTGACTCTTTGCTGAGGTTGATTACTCATGCTGGTATATGCGCTCCCGCTCTCCTTTTTTCTGGTGATGTTAGAAACAGCGCTTGGTTCATATATCGTCCTGTATGTGTTGGATGTGTATGGCGGCATCGCCACCAGGCGCCTGATGGCTCCGGCCCCTCTTGCCCTACAAAAGCAAGAAGCTGGAGAGCAAAAGCAAGAAGCTGGAGAAGAAGCAGGGGAAGACGATGAAGCTGAAGCCCACGAGGGCGCAAAGAAGCAGATTTCTGCGAAACAAGCTGAAAAGCGTGTGGGAGTGACTAAAGGGTTTCTGGTCTTCCAGGGGCTGCTCTATCTGGTGCTGGCGCTCTTAGCCTACTGGTTTGGCTCCTATTTTGCTGCCGAATCGGTCTTTAATGGCATCACCGGCTTTTACCAGCAATATCCCCTGGACCGCGCCTGGCTTTCCTCTCAGTTTACGCTGCTGCTGGTTTTTGCGGGCCTGCTGCTGGTCTATAACGTGCTGCTCTGGTTCAATGCGCGCCTGCTGCGCTGGGTGGTTGGCGGGCTGGCGGCGTTGGTAGCACTGGCTGAACTGCTGGTGATTGGCATGGCCTATCGCCCGCTGGCAGCGGAAAACCTGGGCGGATTCTTCACGGTGGCGAGCATCGTTGCGGGCGCGTTGGCGCTGGGCGGCGTGCTCACCGCGATGCTGCTGGGCCACTGGTATCTGAATACCCCAACGGCTTCTGGCAAGCCTCTGGAGCTTGCCACGTTGATCATGCTCATTGGCCTGGGGTTGGAATTAGTCTTGAGCATTTTCATCCACAGCACCATTCCCTCTGGGCTGCCCCAGACGGGCACGCCGCCCATCTCTCCGGGGGCGCTCAATGTAATTCGACTGGTCTTTGGCTTTGTCTTTACGCTGGGGCTGGGCGGCCTGGCCTATCGGCTGACCAGGGGCCGCTCGTTTCAATCGGCAACGGGCATGCTCTATCTGGCGGTGGCCTTCGCCTTTACCGGTGAGATCATGGCGCGCGGCCTCTTCTTCTTGCCCCCGCTCTCGTAGACAACGGCACAGCTTATTACGCTGTAATTCCCATTACGCCGTAATGGGAATTACAGCGTAACTGCTATCCCCTCTAGAAATGCCACCAGCGCGTGATTAAAGGCTTCGGGCTGCTCCATATTCGCCAGGTGCCCGGCCTGTGGGATGGTCACGACTCGCGCATCAGAGACGCGCTCAGCCATGAACTGCGCCTCGGAGGGCGTTGTAAGCACATCCTGCTCGCCCACAAGAATGAGCGTCGGGCAATGGATTTGCGCCAGCAAGTCAGTCGAGTCCGGGCGCTCGGCCATGCCGCGCTGCGCGCCGATGATGCCGGCTGGCAAGGCGGCCTCCATCATGGCGCGCAGCCGGGCGGTTGTGCCGGTGGGGTCACGCAGCGTCTGAGCGGTGAGCACCCGCGACAGCATTCGCTCGGCAACGGCAGCGCTGCCTCCGCGCTCGGCAAGCTGAATCATCTCCTCACGATTGGCGCGGGCTTCAGGCGTATCTGCCTGCGCGCGGGTATCGGCCAGGATGAGCGCCTGCACGCGCCGCGCATATTTGCGATAGAAAGCAAAAGCGGCATAGCCGCCCATCGAAAGCCCGCCCAGGATGAACTGTTCGATGCGCAGGGCATCCAGCAGCGTCGCTGTGTCCTCGGCCAGGAGTTCCATCGGGTAGGGGCCTTCGGGTACGTCCGATTCGCCAAAGCCGCGAAAATCAGGAAGAATGACGCGAAACTGATGGGTTTGCGTCAGGGCGCTGATCTGATGCGCCCACATGGAGCGATTACAGGGAAAGGCGTGTAAAAGAACCAGCGGTTGCCCTGAACCCCATTCCTCATATCCAAGGTTCAGCCCATGTGCCAGGATGCGCATTGACACAATTCTCCTTTCTCCGATTTACTGCTTTACCGCCAAGTAATGGTTAAAGGAGCGCCCCATGCGCCAGTTCCCATCCATCCAGAAGTTGGATACCGCCATTTTGTATACACTGGAGCTTGCCTCAAGTCTTTCAGTGCCTCTGCTTGCCTTTGGCTTGATCGCGTCTATGGCAAACGTCCTCACCAAAGGCAGCGTACTTACCAACAACCAACCTATGCAAGAGTTGTGGGCGTGGACACAGTGTATCGGTATTGATGCGTCCGTACCAGGAACCGTCATGCGGACCTTCCACTACTATAAACAACGGGAGTGGGTATGCGCTGGGCTGTACACCTTCCTCTCTTTGCTTCTGTTGTTCACCGCAGCCATTGTGTCTAACATCGAAGCCATTCAACAAACTCTGAGCATTTCGTTGGATACAGCGTACATCCATGTGTTTGTGCCAGTGGAAGCGTTAATCTGGATACGCTCGATTGCTATTGTGCTCTTGATTGTCGCACACGCTGTACGTCATCTTGGGCGAACAGTAGATGTGGCTGTGAAGACCGCCAAGCCAAAGCTGGTAAAGGTTGAACTTGCACAACCCGTACCACCTGCACACGAGGAATGTGCTTCCCAGATACTCCCAGCACCGGTGAACAAAAACTTTCTCCGTGTCAAGGAATACCTTTCCCACCACCCAGATGCTTCAGCACGCACAGTGGCGCAAGCGTTAGGCATGTCCGCCACAACAGCCAACAAGTGGATGCAGAAAGCCCGCAACACCGCTTAATTGGTATACTGGATGTGATATGGCTGAAATAGAACACATTCACCATAAACAAGAACGGTTGCAGGGGAGTGTGCCTAAAGACCTTCAGGCATACCCCCAGTTTGTTATTTGGCGACAAGTGGAGATAGGAGGGAAAATAAAAAGGTTCCGTTTAATCCAAGACGGGAGAAAAAGCATCCCCTACGGATCCTTCTACTTGGGGAAGTTTTCAAGATGCCTTGAGAGTCTACGCAAGAGGAGCAGAGAACTCCTCACAATCAACATTTTACTGTTTCTAATATTGATGTGTGCCTGCGCACCCTGCAAAAGTGTCACCATCTTTGAGTACCCAGGAAAATAATCCTTGTACCACCGCTGTTTTTTCTTTTCCAGCCATCTCAGCTTGACGAGTGGAGTGTCAGTTTGGTATTCTCTGCAACACCAGTATTTGCTGATCTATTGAGCAGAAGGATGTGCGGTGATGGCAGCGAATCCAGCGATCCGTACGAGGGCGTTTGTTAGCTATAGCCACAAAGATGAGCAACATTTACAGCGTTTGCACATTCATTTAAAACCCTACATCCGGGACCACAAGGTTGATGTCTGGGATGATACCCACATTGCTCCAGGGACAAATTGGCATGAGGAGATCGAAAAAGGAATCAACTCTGCCAAAGTCGCAATCTTCTTGGTCAGCGCTGATTTCCTTGCTTCAGAATTTATTGCCCTGAATGAATTGCCACCGCTCCTGGAGGCAGCCATCCATGAGGGAACACAAATATTATCCGTAATCCTGAGTCCGTGCGCTTTCAAACAAAGTCCTCTCGCACAATATCAGACACTCAATGATCCAAATAAACCGCTTATTAGCTTGAGTAAGGGTAAGAGAGAAGAGATATGGGTCAAGCTTGGTGAACATGTTGCAGAAGCCCTTAAGCAAGAGCAAGTTACCAGCGTCCCTGCGGCCAAGCCACAAAAACAGGAGAAACCCCAAGGTGAAAGCAAAAAGGTGTTTGCTGCACCTGCCGAAACTGCCAAGTCCAAGAAGGCCCCTCCCCAGAGCCAACCACCAAAACGCAAGCCAGCACAGAGCAGTAAAGTGTTCGAGGAGTATTATCGGACACTCGACGACTACAGCAAACGGGGCATACGAGATGAAGAAGGATTGCGCCCTGCATTTTTCCGGGTGCTTGAAAGCAGTACACGAACAGGTTGGCGCTGGGTGTTAGAGCGGCGAGTACCTAATCGCCGGAAACCAGACGGTACACTGTTTGATGAGTTTAACTTGCCGCGTGGCTACTGGGAAGCAAAAGACCCCCAAGACGATCTTGAGACAGAGATTCGCAAAAAGATTAAAGACGGCTATCCGCTCACCAATATCATTTTTGAGGATACGCAACGTGCTGTGTTGTATCAACATGGCAAACGGGTTATGGAAGGGGATCTTCGACAACCACGTTGGCTTGCTGATCTGTTGCAAGAGTTCCTGACCTATACTGAACCTGCTATTGAGTCCTTTCAGGAGGCAGTTGCAGAGTTTAAGGACCGTATTCCTGATCTGGCGCGGGGACTCCTCAGCCGCATCCGTGAAGAGTATAGTGCTAACACTGACTTCATCCAGGCATTCAAAGCATTTCATGAACTATGCAAAGAAGCACTGAACCCACAACTCAACCGTGAACACATTGAAGAGATGCTGGTACAGCACCTCCTTACCGAGCGCCTGTTTCGCACTGTCTTTAATAATTCCGATTTTACCAACCGCAATGTCATCGCTGTTGAGATCGAGAAGGTTATCAGCGCTCTGACCAGCCGCACCTTTGATAGAGCGGATTTTGCTGCAAGGCTTGACCGCTTTTATAAGGCGATTGAAAGAGCCGCCAAGGATATTACCGA
>DATBGS010000175.1:0-30403 GCA_036557885.1 Ktedonobacterales bacterium | reverse complement strand
GGCGACGGGGGACAGTTCGGCGCAGGCTTTTTCGCCGCAAAACAGGGGGAAGCGCAGGAATGGCACAAGAGGTGGTGCAATTAACGTAGACTGAGTTGTAGCGTTCATGTCGCTCTCCTTGGTTTAGAGCGCGCCCTGCCTCTAATGGGCACGGGCGCTTGCCGTTCGTAAAAATATCAGCCAGATTGTAGCATAGGAAGCCTGCCGATGCAAGGGTGGGGGATATTTGAGGCAGGGCAACGTGGCTGGCGGTTTTAACCGCCAGCCTTCGTGATTTGAGAGAAGAGGCGTTGTGGTCGCTGTTGAGCCTATCCTCCAGCTTGACGAGCATCTGCTGCAAGCGCTGATCGTTGGCTATACCACCACAGAGCGCTATCAGGTGAGCAGAGAAGAGACGCCCGATAGCGTCCGCTTTGAGTTGCGCCTGCTGCCCCTGGAGCAGCCCTTTACCAAGCGCTATGCGCCGGTTGGCGCTGCGGAGCTTCAGCAGTATCAAACTCTGGCGGCCCAGGGACACGCGCTGGGCGCGTTTGAGGCGGGTCAGTGTGTGGGGCTGGCGATTCTGGAGCCGCGCCAGTGGAATGCCAGTCTGTGGGTGCTGGAGCTTCACATAGCCACAAACTATCAGGGGCAGGGCATTGGGCGTGCGCTGATGGAAGCAGTAGAGGTACATGCCCTTGCCAACGGGCTGCGCTGCATCGTGTGCGAAACGCAAACGAAGAATGTGCCCGCGATTCGGTTTTATCGCGCGCTAGGTTTTGTGTTGGATGGGGTGGACCTGTCGTTTTACACTGAGCATGATCAGGAGCGCGATGAGGTGGCGGTCTTCCTCAAGAAGTGGCTCGTTCCTGGCAAGGCCGCACAGGGATAAATTTCACTGCCAGTCCGCGAAGGCGGACTTTCTGGCCGCAGGCCCATAGGCGCGTCTTTAGACGCCAGCATTGGACAGCAGCGCTCCGGTGTGCTATAGTGAGCACGTTAGAACCAGAAAGACGAGGAACGATAATCGTGGGTTGTATTCGCCTTCGGCAGAACTAGCGAAGCCCATCTGGGGTGTACCGCTTGAGCGCGCGTGTTGCTGATTGAAGAAGTCACGCGCTGTCTGCCGCATCGTCTTTTCAAGATCGGGCTTCGCATCAAGTCGCATGAGCTACCTGGCTCTGCGGCTTTTTTGTGTCTGCCGCGTGCCCTGCATCTTGAAAGGATGGTGTTTATGTCATCTGCGCTCCGTGATAGCCTTGCCTCTTCACAAAACTTTCTTAAAGACCCGCGCCTGGTGGCCGCCTTGATTGAGCGGTGCCAGATTGGGTGCGCTGATCTGGTGTATGAGATTGGCGCGGGCAAGGGGATTATTACCGCGCAACTGGCCCGGCGGTGCCAACGGGTGATCGCCATCGAGAAAGACCCGCGCCTGGCGGCTCTGCTGCGCCAGCGATTTGCAGGCTGGGACAATGTGACTCTCTATGAAGGCGATGTTCTGGATGCGGATTTGCCGCGTCAGCCCTATAAGGTGTTTGCCAACATTCCCTTTCACATTACCGCCGCCATTGTGACCAAACTGACGACGGCAGCCCATCCGCCGGAAGAGGCATATCTGGCTATGCAGCAAGAGGCGGCTGAGATGTGGCTGGGGGAGCCGCGTGAGTCGCTGCGCACGGTGCTGCTGAAGCCCTGGTTTGAGGTGGCGTTGGTACATCGGTTCCGGCGCGCAGATTTTGTGCCGGTGCCACAGGTGGACGTGGTGATGCTGCGGCTGCGCAAGCGCGGGCCGCCCCTGGTGAGCCGCCAGCAGAAGCAGGGCTTTCGAGATTTTGTGGTACATGTCTTTACCAACTGGCAGCCCACGCTGGGCAGCAGCCTGAAAATGCTCTTTACCGGGCCGCAACTCAAGCATATCAGCAAAGAAGTGGGATTTGAGAGCGACGCGACGCCAACCGTGCTCTCTTTTGAGCAATGGCTGAGCCTTTTCGCGTATTTCGAGAAGCTGGGGAACGCGCAAGCAAAACAAGGCATAGCGGGGAGTGAGCGACGCCTGAAAGGGCAGCAGCAGAAGCTCCAGAAGGCGCGGAGAACGCGCAAGCGAACGAGAGGATAATTGCCCGCTGCTGTGCTATACTGGCGTTGGTTCTCTGTTTGGCTTCTTTCGATGTGGTCGTGAGAATTGCCTGCCTGATGGCAGAGGCAAGACGAAAGGGCACCCCTTTATGCTCAAACAACAGGTGATCAAGTTGGTGATTGGTCTGGCCGTTGTGCTCACGCTGTTTGGCGGCGTCAGGCTCGGCCTCGGCGCCGCTCATATCCACGCCACAGCAACGCCTGCCGCGCAGCATTTCCTGGCAGACGTTGACCCATTCCCTCCCGGCCACTAGCGCCTGGCGAGGAGATGCAGGCCGCGCCCGTTCGATGGTTCAGGCTGGCGCGGCTTTTTTGCGCTCACGGCTGCCATTCGTGGGCAAGGATGGCATAAACGTAGGTGTCCCACCAGCGGTCCTTGAACCATTCTTTTTCGCGGTGATGCCCTTCGCGCCGCATGCCAATCTTTTCCAGCACGTGGGCGGAGCCGACGTTTTCGGCAATGCACCAGGCCCAGATGCGGTGCAGTCCCATTTCCCCAAAGCCGAGGGCCAGCATCTCTCTGGCGGCTTCGGTGGCGTAGCCCTGGCCCCAATGTTGGGGCGCTAGCTCATAGCCGATGTCGCCTTCCTGCGCGCCGGGATGCTCCAGCCGCAGCCCGCAGTTGCCGATAAGCTGCTTTTGCCCTGGCAAAGTGATGGCGAGCTGGAAGCAGGTGCGCGGCTGCGTCTGTTGATCTTCCAGAAATCCCTGGATGAATGCCTGCACCTCCTCTGGCTCGCGTTCGGTCCAGCGGGTATAGCGCAGATAGCGCGGGTCGCTTTGGTAGTCCCACACGGCGGCCCAATCTTCGGCCACAAATTCGCGTAAGATCAGGCGTTGGGTGGTGCGAATCATGGGGTTTCCTTATTCAGCGGTGCTGATCATCTGGCGGACATGCTCCAGGATGGCAGGCGGGAAGGGGCACGATTTGCGCAGTTGGGTATCCAGGTGGACGCCGGTAATGGTGGTCGTTGCCGCGATCTCGCCGGTTTCCAGGTTGCGCATTTCGTGAGAAAAGCGCAGCACTTTCTCGCGGATTTCCAGCACACGCGATGCAACGATGATCAGGTCGCCTGCGCGCAACTCACGCTGATAGGTAAGCTCCTGGTGGACGGCGGCCATGCCGCGCTGCTGCTCGCGGAAGAATGATGGGGGCATGCCCAGGATGGTAAAAAGCTGCCAGGTGGCTTCATCAAATTTACCAACGTACCACATGACATTCATATGCCCCATGTGGTCGCAGTGCCAGGGATAGATGAGGCCGCGATGTGTCTCGATAAGCTCAGGCAAAAGTTTGCTCCCTCAAGTGGCTAACAAAGCTATGGATATTATATCTGCCGCAAGCCAGGCATGTGAGCAGGGAGACATGGGCGGTGTGG
This sequence comes from Ktedonobacterales bacterium, assembly GCA_036557885.1. Taxonomy (GTDB): domain Bacteria; phylum Chloroflexota; class Ktedonobacteria; order Ktedonobacterales; family DATBGS01; genus DATBGS01. Next base: position 26,909 of record DATBGS010000175.1, on the reverse strand, counting down.
TCTGGGAGCTAGCAACGGGCTGTGTATGCTTTACACTTCTGATGAGAAGCTGATAAGAGCGGCTCTTGCAGCACGACACGCGGTGATGCGTGCCGCGACGCTGCTGCGAGCGCACTCAAGTCAGCGGGAGGAAAAGCGATGGCCCATATACAATGCCCGGCGTGTTCAACCACAGTGCTTGAAGGGGAAACGGAGTGCTATTACTGCCACCATCCACTGGATGGGCGGCCCGCCCCGGAAAAGCAGGTGCGGAAACCAACTCGGCCAGAATGCCCTCACTGCGGATCGGAGAGCTTCACTACGCGGGAGATGTACCTGACGGGCAGGGGCTGGAGTAGTGTGCGCGTGTTGCAGATTTCGGCGGCGGTGAGCATCACGATGGTGGTTATCCTGGCCTGTGTGGTGTTTGCGAGCCTGTCATCATCCAGCGCCTCTCTGGTAAGCCTGCTGGCCGCTGGCATACTTGGACTGCGGATCATCCTCTTCTACACAAGCAGCTTCCAAAAGCCAAGGACCAACCAATACAAATGCCAGAACTGCGGGACAAAATGGCTGGCAGACACACAGGCGGCGCGTTCCAGGGGGCAATGACTGGCAAAGGCAGCCCATTTGTCGCAGTGCTTGACAACGCGCCAACTTTTGTGTACACTTGCTGACAAGGAAGAAAACGGCGCAGCATTTCTCATACCTCTCTAGCGGCCACCCTCCTGAGCATTCAAGGCAATAGAGATGCCTTGCCGGGGGTGGCCGTTTTGCTGGCCGAAAACGGGCGATGTGCTCATGTGGTCAGCCAGAACAGCACCACGTGAGAAATGATATACGGTGTATCAGAGTTAACATAACGTTTGTGCAGAAACCTCACCACAAACTACAGCAGGAGGGAGACAGAGCCAACGAGAACAGATGAGCGCGGGGAGAAGGTTGCGCTGAAGGTTTCACGTGAAACCTCAAAGCCCTCTTGCTTAGGCCACTATTTCTTGCAAGCGGAAGAATGGTTCCACGTGCAACGTCACGCGCGCCTTGCCTGAAAAATCTGCCGATCTGGGAGGCGCACAGCGGTGAGGATGCCGGTGCGATAGGCGCCGGTATCAATGCCAATCTTGTTGGGTTGGAGCAGCGGCTCGTCCTGGGGGTAGTGCCCAAAGACGATGGGCTTGCCCCAATCGTAAGCGCTTTCCAGAAAGCCAGGCACGCCCCACATTTTCTGGAGGCCGGAGGTGCGCCAGATGGGTTTGCCAGGCAGGGCGCCCGCGTGAATGTAATAGGCGTGCTCGTCTTCGTATTCGATCTGCGTTTCTTCCAGCCAGTCGCCTAGCGCAAAGGGGATATGCCCCTGCCAGTGTTCCCTCATTTGCCATGCTCCATCAATGTCTGGCGTGTCGGTAAACTGCGCTCCGTTCCAACAGGCGAGCCAGGCATCTTCGTGGTTGCCGCGCAAAAAGATGCACCTGGGGTGATTGACCTTGAGCGCTTGCAGCGTTTTCACGGTGGCGATGGAATCTTCGCCGCGATTGATGCAATCGCCCAGGAAGACCAGCGTGTCTTGCTCACGATAGGGCAGCATGGCGAGCAACTGCTTGAGTAGGGTCACTTCGCCATGCACATCCCCAATGGCATAGGTAGCGGGTTGGTCTGGCATAGGAGGGCTAGAGTTCCTGGCGCTGGGCGCGCGTGTCCCAACTGAGCGCGTCGCCTTCAATCAGATTGCCCAGGCCCAACCGCTGCACCATGTGCTGGACTTCCCAGCGATGGACGGTGGTATGCGTCAGGACGTGCAGGATGGTGCCGCCAAAGGTTTTGCGTGTCGGCGGGTTATCCAGCACATCCAGATAGGTGTCGTCCAGACGATTGCTGTCAACGATAATGCGAGCAAAGTCGTCAAAGTCAGCCATCGCTGCATCAAAGCGTTGCAGCCAGACCTCAATCTCATCGGGCAACTTTGGGAGGTCGCGCACCTGGCGTTCGCGCATCAAATCGGTCCAGACCTCAATGTTGCCGATGATGTGATTCATCGTGTCGTAGACCGTCTCAGGGCCAATATCAAACCTCCGGTGTAACTGCGCCGGGGTGAGTTCCTGGCAGCGGACGATAAAATGCCGCAGCGTCCAGCGCTCATAGCCAAGATAACGGTCAAGCATATCCATAGCGCCTCCTTGAAAAAGGTTGCACGTGGAACAAGTTCCACTATTTAGCAGGAGTAAGTAAGCGCTCGGTGAGGTTTCACGTGAAACAGTTTTTAAAAATAGTGTTCCACGTGGAACCATTTATCCGACAATGTTCGGGCGGTCACGCACGACCATCATCGTTGTTTGCATCACGGCGATGGTTGTCTCGCGCTCTCCCTGGATGGCAACAACTTCGCCGGTACAGACCATCACATTGCGCCCTGGTTTGATGACGCGCCCACGCGCCACAAAATAGTCGCCCGCTGCTGGCGCCAGAAAGTTCACTTTGTATTCAATGGTCAGCACGCCGGTATGCTCTGGCATGAGCGTGAAGGCTGCCGCGCCACAGGCGGTATCAACGACAGCGGTGACGATGCCCGCGTGCAGAAAGCCATGCTGCTGGGTCATCTCCTGGCGAAAGGGAAAGCGAATCTCTGTCGCGCCAGGGACCACGCTGGTAAGTTCAGCGCCCAGCGTGCTCATGACTTGCTGGCGGGCAACTGTCTCGCGCACTAGCGCCTCGAATGCCGGATTGGGGGGCGTAAACTCGGTCATGTACTTTCCTTAGCCCTTGATGAGATAGACAAAATCGCCAACGCGAATGGTGCCGGGGGTTTCGGTTGAGCAGTAGATACCCGCGCATTCCTGGCGGATGCGCGCGATGCTGCGCAGCACCGTCGGGTTTTGTTCGCCGGTTTCCGGGTCCAGGTTCACGACCATGCAGCGCTCGTCGCGGTCTTCGGCGCGGATGCGCGCGGAGTCGTCGCGGCTGCCAAACTTCAGATAGCCCCCAATCCATTGTTCTTCCTGGAAGGGCGCGGAGTGGTACGTCTCGATCAAGATATTGGGGCGAAAGCGGCGCGGGTCCAGGTCCATGTTTGCCTGCCGCCCGATGGTCTGGATGGTGCGCTGGGAGATGAGCGAGATTGCCATCTCATCAAAAATGCCGTGCTTCTCCTCTTTCAACTCCAGCGTGAAGCCGCAGAGTTCGATCAGTTCAAAGAGCAAAGCTTTGCTGGTCAGCAGCACATCGCGCCTTTCGGCAGTTTTGACGCGAATGTTTTTCAGGCTGAGGTCGCGCACGTTTTTGAAATAGGGGGCGTAGCGCAAGATGGCGGGAAGCTGACGCGCCGTCAGCAGAAACGATGGGGTGTTGGTGGAGGCAAACGCGGCGCGGCGGTCACCCGCCAGACCATCCATGCCGACATGCACCGATTTGAGCGATTCGCCGCGCATAGACTTCACCGGATAGCGGTAGAGCGCGCGCACAAAGCCGACTTTTTGGAAAAGAATATTGCCTGACTCGATCATGGGAAGCTCCTGGGAAAATGCTTTTATCTCGGCTACTTTATCACGTTTGGGGGCGAACCGTCGTCTTACTTAGAGAGAGAAAATGGGTCTGGCGGCAGTGCTGGAGCGCTTGCCGCAGCAGTCCCGGCTGGCGAATAAATTCGCGCCTATGGGCCTGCGGCCACCAAACCTGCCTGCGCAGGTTCCCCACCCCAGGGACGCCAGCATTCGTCCTAACCCGCGCAGGCGGGTTTCGCTGTGCCCTTCTGTCTTAGGGTGGCGGCCCCTGGCCGCCCTTAGGCGCGGTTTTAACCGCCAGCTAGCTTGACAAAAAGCTCATCCTTGCTTATGCTCACTATGGCGTTGCTGTTTTTCCAGGAGGAGACTCTGCGTGACTGATGAACAGTTTTCGGTCTATCTGGCGTTGGTGCATGAGCGCTCTGGTGTGGAGTGTAAGGGGCCGGGGCTGCGCACCGAGACACAATTATTTGCCAGGGTCACGCGGGCGGTGCTGAGTATGGCGAATCATCGGGATGGTGGGCTGGTGATTCTGGGGGTGGATGATAGCAACGGCTTGCTGACGCCAGTGGGGTTGTCGGATGCAGAACTGGAGTCCTGGCAGGTCTATGATCATGTAGCCGACGCGCTGGCGAGCTATGCAGACCCGGCGATTAGTTTCGATCTGGAGACGCACGAGCATAACGGCAGAAAGTTTGTGGTGCTGGTGGTGCATGAGTTTGAGGATGTGCCGGTGCTCTGCAAAAAGGGCTATGGTGATGGCCGGGCGATGATCTTGCGCCCTGGGGCGTGCTATGTGCGCACGCGCCGCAAACCAGAGACGGCAGAAATCCCGACACAAACGGAGATGCGCGATCTGATTGACCTGGCAACGGAGAAGCGCTTGCAGCGGTTTATCGCGCAGGCGCGGGCGGCGGGCCTGGGTCCGCTGGATACGCCACAACTGCCAGATCGGGAGTCGTTTGAGCAGCAGGTCAACGATATTAACGGGGCGCTGCTGATGAAGATTCGCTCGCGTGGCTATTGGCAGGCGGTGGTGCGGCCTGGGCGTTTTGCCCGCAAAGCCATCCCCAGCATGGTGACGCTGCAAGCGCTGCTGGAAAAGTCGGCGGTGAGCATGCGCGGCTGGGATTTTCCGCACTTGGGGATGAATCAAGCGCTGCGCACAGATATGGATTGGATTGGGCAGGAGGTGGAGGCGGAGCGCTTTCTGGAGTCGTGGCGCTTTTATCAAAGTGGCCTGTTTGTGGATGTCTCTGGGATTGAGGGCGACTGGCTCGATCAATCGGAGTGGCTGCGCCCACAGCCGGAGTGGGCGCCGGGCAAGTTTCTTTCGGTGGAAGAGGCAATCTATCGCTACACCGAGATTTACGAGTTTGCGGCGCGGCTGGCGGCTGCCGAGGAATACCCCCGCGAGCGCGAGATGCGCATTGATATTTTGCTGACGGGCTTGCAGGGGCGCGTGCTCTATTTTCAGCGGCCTGGGCGCTGGCCGCTGCGCCGGGAGTATCGCGCCGAGGTCAACGAATTCCCTTCCATCAACGTCTTGCTGCGCGACGATCTGATTGCGCGGCCCAGGGTGCTGGCTGTGAAGGTTGCGGTGGAGTTGTTTGAGCGTTTTGGCTGGGAAACGTCGGAGGCGTCGTTGCGCAATATCCAGGCGGGCATGGGCAAGTAAGCGGTGAGGTTTCACGTGAAACACTATTTTGTACACCCTGCGGATAAGCGACCATTCGGTGAGGTTTCACGTGAAACACTTTTTGAGGTAGCGCTTAAATGTGAACAAGCATGCGGTGTGGTTTCACGTGAAACACTCGCTTAGATTTATTTGATTTGCTCCGCCAACTCTAAAATAATTCCTTCTGGGCCACGAATGTAGCATAATTTATACTCATTTTCATAGGTTTGTATCTCGCTAAAGATTTCTGTCCCTTTCTCTTTCAATTTGGCAACAATGGCTTCAATATCTTCGACAGCAAAGGTAATATGCCTGATGCCCAGAGTATTTGCAAAGGATGGCTGAATGCCTTTTTCATCTGACGGCCTATAAAATTTGGCTAGCTCTATGGTTGCCTGACCATCTGGCGTCCCTAACAAGACCAATGCTGTTTTAGCATCATTCAGCCCGGTTACCTGATCCAGCAACTCTCCTTCCAGTTCTCCTTCCCCCAGCACTTGAAGTCCAAGGTCAAGGAAAAACGCTTTAGCGGCAGAAAGATCATTGACGATTACACCCACGTGATCTATCCTGTGGATCTTCATATTTCGTACCTCCTATCCCTTCTATTCTGGATCAGAGAGGAGAAAAAGGAAAGAGCCGAAATGCTTGACAGCTCTGGAGAATTTTGCTATACTTGCTGTTAAGAAGCGCACGGCACAACGCGCTGTGCTATTTTGTACAGCGCGCCATTCACCTCAGACCTGTCTTAATCAGGAGCCAAGGCCAGAGGATTTTAGCCAGCAGTTCGTGTACCAGGCTACATCACCGGCCACCCTCCTGAAAACGCACCCGCTCCGAGCGGTGCTTGAGGGTCAGGAACCCAAATCCGCCTTACGGGGATGGGCTTGCCCAATCCTGACCAGACTCAGTAGCCGAAAGGCTGCTACGTTCCAGGCGAATGTGATAGGCACTCCGGGGTGGCCGGTCCAGCCCCGGACCCTGCGGGCAGTGGTTAAACAGGACTCCTTGGGAGAGGCCAGTGCTGCTGCTTCTAAACCGCTTAGGAACCTTGTCGAGGACCACCTTACCCGCGCAAGCGGAGGCTCTGAAAGGAGCACGAATGTCCAAAGTGTTTGTGGTGGATAGCGAGAAGCGGCCACTCGACCCGGTACATCCGGGCTATGCTCGTTGGCTGCTCTCGAAGAAGCATGCTGCCGTCTTCAGGCGCTATCCGTTCACCCTCATCCTGCGGGAAAAGCAGCCAGAGGTGCCCACCGAGCCATTGCGCCTGAAAATTGACCCCGGCAGCAAGACGACAGGACTGGCAGTCGTCAACGATGCTACCGGGCAAGTGGTCTGGGCGGCTGAACTCTTGCATCGGGGTCAGGCGATCAAGAAGGCGTTGGCTAACCGCCGGATGGTGCGTCGGAGCAGGCGAGCACGCAAGACGCGCTACCGAGAGGCAAGATTTAGCAACCGGCGCAAGCCGGAAGGGTGGTTGCCCCCATCGTTGGAGAGCCGGGTCCACAACCTCGTGACGTGGGTTTCCAGACTACGGCGCCTGTGCCCGATTGAGGCACTCAGCGTGGAACTGGTGAGATTTGACACGCAACTGATGGAGCACCCAGAAATCAGCGGCATCGAATACCAGCAAGGGACGCTCGTGGGCTACGAAGTCAGAGAATACTTGCTGGAGAAGTGGGGCCGCACATGCGCCTACTGTGGCAAAACCGCTGTGCCGCTGGAGGTCGAGCACATAGTCCCCAGAGCCAGGGGAGGCAGCCACCGCATCAGCAATCTGGCGCTGGCATGCGAGCCGTGCAACACGAAGAAGGGCACGCAGACGGCTGCCGAGTTCGGCCACCCAGAGGTGCAGTCCCAGGCCAAACGTCCGCTCAAGGATGCGGCAGCCGTCAACGTCACCCGTTGGGCGCTGTTCAGGAGACTCCAGGCGACCGGCTTGCCAGTGGAAGGAGGGACAGGCGGGCGCACCAAGTGGAACCGCACGACGCGCCAACTCCCTAAAACCCACTGGCTCGATGCGGCGTGCGTGGGCGCCAGCACCCCAGAGGTGCTTCAGGTCCGGGGCGTCGTCTCGCTGGTGATCACTGCCACCGGCTGGCAGTCCAGGCAAATGTGTCTGATGGACAAACCTGGCTTCCCACGCACCAGAGCCAAGCAGCAGAGCCGGGTCCGGGGCTTTCGGACCGGGGACATCGTGCGGGCAGTGGTCACGACAGGCACCAAGGTGGGCACCTATGTGGGGCGGGTGGCGGTGCGGACGAGAGGCGCTTTCAACGTGACCACCAGGACCATCAAGGTAGAAGACATCTCGCACCGATATTGCCGCTTGCTGCAACAGGCAGACGGGTATAGCTATGAGAAAGGAGAGCGCGGCTTTCTCTCGCTCCCCTGAAAGGGAGGAGTCCCCACAGCGCATATTTCTATGGCCCGGCACGGTGGCTGTGCCGGGTCGTCCTCTCGTCCTGGCATAAGCAACCGTGCCGTGAGGTTTCACGTGAAACCAAAATTTTCATCAGGCCATCGTGCGGCGCAGGCCGATGAGCGTGCCCACCAGCACAGCCAGACCGACTGGCGCAATGAGGATGGGCAGGATGATGACATCGCCTGAAAAGATAAAGGGGATACAGGCGACGCCCGCCACGCCGTTAAAAATGGCGGCCATCACGATTGGCAGGCGCAGTTCCAGGCTGCTGAGCGCGCGTTGGGCAAAGACGGTCATCACGGCGTAGCCAAACGACGCGGCCCCGGCCATCTGCGCGATAAAGGGGGCATTGATGCGCAGATGCACCAGCGTGCCTAGCTGCGGCGCCACAAGCGGCAGCACGCCAAATGTCCCGGCGGCAAGCGTGCCAATCGTGAGAAATAGGCGCACCGGAAGCTGCGCCAGGTCTTGCTCCGGGCGGGTGACGTGGCGATAGCGCCAGAGCAGCCAGATGCTCAACGAAGAAAGAAGAATCGTCGGCGTCAGCAGCAGATACACGGAGTAGGGCGCGTTGGTGGTGGCAATCGTGATGATGCAGACCGCCAGAGCCAGCAGATTAAAGGGGACCAGCGCGATGGTGGGCAGGCGAATCGCCAGCCAGCTTCCCCAGAAGATGTCGAGCAGACAGACCACCCCATAGCCGAGCGTGGCGGCGCCCGCCAGTTGATACACAAAGACATCATCCGCCGGGAACTGCGCGACATCCGCGAATGTTTTGGGCAGCAGCAGCGGGAACAGCCCGAACGTCAGGCCAACCAGCGTGGGCAGAATCAACAGGACGCGCTCCAGCGTGGTAAGTTTGGCGTCTATCCGCGTGCCTGTGTGGGACGGTGAAAGCACGTGCAGCATGATGCACCTCCTGGCGGGGCCGTTATTTGCCCTGCCGCAGATAAGCCAGTATGTTGCCGATGGTGAGAATGACGGGAGCAAACAGCAGTGTGATGGGCAGCAGCGGCGGCAGGCCGCTCACCAGTGAAAGTATCCCCAGGATGATGGCGCAGATGTTAAAGAAGGCGCCCATGAGGAGGGAGAGGCGAATCTCATCAAAGCGCATGGAGCGCGCCTCATACATGCCCGCGATGCCATAGCCGATAGTTGCCGCGCCCAGCAGCCGATAGATCAGCGGATTCACCGCGTTGAGTCCGAAGACGGGCTTAAAGACATCCACCGCAAAGTAGCCGAGCATGCCGGTGCCCAGGGCGGCGGCGATGGCAAAGATCAAGAAGTACAACACCCATCGGGCGGTGTCGCGCTCTGGGCGCGGCGCTCCGCGATGACGCGCCAGCAGATACACGCTGATGAGCACGTTCAGCGCAAAAGCGACGAGCACCGCGTACAGCGCCGGGCGGTCTGCTGTTCTGCCCTGGAGAATCTCAATGAGACAGGCGATGGCAGAAAGCAGGTTGGAGGTCAAGACGGCAATCATCAGGATGCGCACGCTGGCCCACGTGTTTTCGCGCAGCGCCAGGGCCAGCGCCACGCCGTAGCCCAGGGTGCCTGCTCCGGTCAGCCAGTAGATCAGGATGTCATCGGGCGGGTAATTGGTCACCTGGGCAAAGAGTGGCGCGTTGAGCAGCGGGAAGAGTCCGAGCAGGCCGCCCAGCATGGGCAGGACAAGCAGGGCTTTGTCCAGGCCGCTTAAACGGGCTGGTGTTGAGATGGTGGATACGGATGGAGTGGTTGTGCTTTGAGCCATGAAGTATGAGTCCTCTCTTTTGATCAGCTATGAAGTGTTGGGAGTGTTCCCTCTCTGCTCAGTGTGCCTGAAAGCGGTGCTCACTTCCCACCCCAAAAGCTGTTCACTTTTTGCCCAATTTGCGGCGCGGGCTGCCAGCCCGCGCTACAGCCAGGAGCGCGTGCATGGTACAATAGTTGAGCATGTGAGGAACTTTTACCCGGAGGAACAATGCAGGTTCATATAAGCAAAGGCGTGAAGGCACCACGCTGGGCCTGGACGGATGGGCTACACGCTTATGGGCAGGCGGAGGTGTCTGTTGCGCTTCCCTGGCCGGAGGAAGACCCACGCGATCAGCAGGTCAAGGATTTATTGCGCTTTCTTGAGAAATATGTGATGGAGCAGCATGGGCGCATCCTGCCTGGGCAAACCATGCGCTATGGCTGGACGATGCTGCGCTTTCGGGAGGACGAGCAGAACGAGTTCGGCCAGGGGACCGAGACGCTGCTGGTGGAAGAACTGCGCGATCCGTTTAAGTTTGGCGAGCTAACCTATGTGCCGGGAGCGAGCCGCGCGCTGCAACTGGTCGGGATTCAGCAGGCGGTTATCCGGCGCAACCGTATTTCGGGAGATTCGGAGCACCCGCACCGCTCCAAGATGGTGCTGGTCTGTTCGCGCATCCGTCCAGAGACGATTGCTTCTCTGCGCCCGCTGCGTATGGAGCGCGTCTGGGAGCCAGATAGCACCCGCTGCGGGTGGCTGATTGCCTGCGTAGAAGATGACCACGACCACGAGGATGTGGATGAGTTGGAAGAGGCCCACCTGCATCATCTGGTGGAACGCTTCCCTGGGTTATTTGCGTATCTGGCGCTGCCGGTGGGGACGCTGCTGCTCTTTACCAAAGAGGAGGTGCTGGTCTTTGGTCCGGGTGAGCAAGATGGCCGCGCCGACTCCAGCCCGCTGCTGGTGAAGCTGCCCTAGTCGCTGCTGGGAAGGCTCGCGTTTCAATAGAGCGGGCCAAAGGCAATGATAGCGCCGCAGATGATGGCCCAGACGATGATGTAGACCACCCACTTGCCGCCATGCCGCGCGCGTGCCTGGGCGCGGGTAGTGTGGGCAATCCAGTCGCGGGTAGACTTGCGCGTCAGCATCCAGGCGATGACGGGGCTGATGATCAGCAGCACAAAGGTGTGGGTAAACAATCCCCAATGCCCATCTTTGACGGATTGAATGGTAGCGGGGATGTCGTGGACGCCCATGAAAAAGAGCAAGGCGTTGACGACGATCTGGGCCATCCAGACAAGCCGCACGCCGCGCCGCATGGCTTCCCCAAAGGCGGCTGTCCCCACCGCGACAGCCAGGAAACCAAGCGCCATGCCCAGCCGCTGGGCGGTGGGAAGGCTGGCACTGTCGCTGTTGGGACCAACGGCGAGCGCGATGAACAACGCTCCCAGAGCAGTTTGCGTGGCAAGCGCCCAATCAAACACGACGGCTGTGCCGATGCCGCGTGGGTGAAACTCCTGGGGTGTTGCTGGTTGCTGTGTCTCAGTTTGGCTGATATTTTGTTCGGCTGCCAAGGTTGGCTCCTCCGGTGGTGTGATAGGTTCTCCACAGAATTATACGGCGGCGTGGCACGCCTGAAATTGGTCCTATATTTTCTTGACTTCTCGGCAAACAATCGCTATACTAGTATCAACACCCAGGCGAGACGCCGCAAGGTTTGCTTGCCTGCCTGTGAGGAATGCAGAAAAATGGCGCGGCGACGCCAATCAACCGAAAAGCGTCGCCACTGTCAGAAGTTCGGGAGCCTGATGGCTCCATAACCATCGAAGGTCTTTGCTAGTGCCTTCGCCAATCATTATAAGCAGCAACGGTTACACAGGTCAAACGGAGAAGGCAGAGACAGGGCTTTCGGGGAAGAAGGGAGGGATGTGGAAGAAGGCTTTTGCAAGAAGCGGCCTATTTTTCCGTGTTTCGCGTGAAACATGGCGCGCGGGGCAACAACAGTTACCCCGCGCCCAGGTAACAGATGTTTGGCAATGCTCAGGAGGCTTGATGTGCCTTGTTACTGTCCTCATAAGTTGTATGAGCGATGCTGTTCAGGTGCCGTTACGACGCCTCAAAGTTTCGCGGTTTTGGAGTGCTGTTAGGGCACCTGAAAGTTTCACGAACATTTTTTATGGGCTGCATCATACAACCCATAAAAGTGCTTCACGAATATTCAAGTTAGGGGTGCCATTACGTCATCTGAAAGTTTCAAGAACACTTTAGCAAGCTGTCTTATCCTGAGAGGAGGGATGTGGAACAAGGTTTTGGAAAGAAGCGACCTATTTTCACATTTCGCGTGAAACAGCGTGTCTGGGTTTTACCCCATTAAGTTACCCACCCATGTTTGGATTTCGTCATGTAATGTTACCCACGTTTAGATTTCGTCATGTAATGTTACCCACGTTTTCAGGAGGTTTGTATGCAAGTCATCATGGTACGTTTGGTGGCCCTTCGACCCGAACTCCCACCAATAGAAGCTATACTGTTGGACGATGGCAAGAAAGGGATCACTGTGCGCAGCATGTGCACGCTGTTGGACATTTCCCGTCAAGGCCAGGTAGCGCGCATTAAACGCACGCCAGAACTGGCGGCAGCATTTATACAAGTCAGTCTTCCCACTAACACGGGGGCGCGCTTTTTTGATGTGCTGCTAGCCTACATTGCCCCTCTCTGGGTCATGGGTATTGAAGCTGGGCGTTTGGCTCCCCACAAGCAGGAGCTAGTGACACTCATAAAAGAACATGCAGTAGAGGCGATAGAGCGCGCCTTTAACAGCGACGAGCCAGAAACTCCAGCGAAAGCGCCACCAATGGGTAATACCCTGCGGCAACCACAAAAAGGGCAGGGGATTATTCTGTTGGATACAGGGCAGGGGTCGCCAGCCGACAATTGGCAACAGATGGGAGTAGGATTGGGTACGATGGCACAAGGGCTGGGTCAAGTCCAGATGGCAGTGACCCGACAGGTAGCACTAGAACGTGCTCAGCATATAGAGGTCACGCTGGATATGATGCCGGAGCGCATGGCCCATCTGTTTGCGGTGGCCCGCGCCAGGAAAGCCGCAACGAGCATCCCCATTACCGATACATTGGCGGCGCTTGCAGCACAGTTTGGCGTCGAAGAAATTGCCGATATTCCGGCAGCGCAATGGCCCGAAGTGGTGACGACGCTGGAAGGCTACATAAAACAGGACATGCAAACTGCGTTGGACAGCCAACTGGTGACTCCCTCCATCACCCCAGAGCGGTTGGCGGCGCTCAGAGCGATGCCCTATGAAGATTATTTGCGCACCCCGGAATGGCGCGCCCGCCGCCAGGAGGCGCTGAAGCGGGCGCAGTATCGCTGCTACCTGTGCAACACCAACCAGTCTCCTCTGGAGGTGCATCACCGCACGTATGAGCGGCTGGGAGCGGAGGCGCCAGAAGACCTGTATGTGTTGTGTGACTCCTGCCACCAGTGGTATCATCGCAAGCCAGATGCCCCTACCCGGCGAGCGTGAAGGGGCTGGAGGAGGGCGCGTACCCGCGCTCTCCTCTTTCCCCGGCACGGAGGCCGGGGCTACAAGCGGCTCCGCCGGTTGCCAGAGGTGCTCGTAGCCCCGGCCTCCGTGCCGGGGAACGTTCTGCTGTAGCAGCCTTTGCCTACACTTCGAGGAAGCGGAGCAGGCGGTAGCCGCCTTCTTCGATGTCTACGGCAAGCTCGGCCAGGTCTTCGGCCTGGCTGGTTTCGCCTTCAATCCAGGCGTCGCGCTCGCTGTTATAAACCTCCACGTGATAGGTTTTGCCAGACTCCAGCGTGTCCTCCATGCGCAGGGGCACCAGCATGGTCTGGGTGGAGGAGGAGCCAAGGCAGATGATCACTTCGCCGGAGCGCTTGAAGGCGATGTGCTGGGCCAGCGCGTTCAAGGGGTAGACGGTGCCGGTGATGTCCTCGTCGAAGAGGTGTTTGCAATAGCCGTGATGCGTGTCGAAATCGGCGGTGCCAAAGACATGAAAGCAATCATTCTGTCGTACTGCAAAGAACCCCAGTTCGCGGCCATGATAGGGCAGGCGGCGCACCCCGACCCACTTCCAATCGCGCGGCAAAAGCGGCTCCAGGCTCACTGCATCGGTGCTGAGCATCACGCCGCATACGCCTTCGACAGCAGCCCAGAGGAAGCGCGGCGGCTCCCAGGGCGAAAGGCGCATGCCGCGATTGACCAGCGATTCGCCATCCACCCATTCGCTAAACTGCCCAGGCACCGTGTTATTTTTCTTGGGGTCGCGGGCGTAATGCTCGAAGCTGGCCCGCAGCGCCCGCACCATAAACTCCGGGTGGAAGGCTTTGGCGGCAAAGGCGTACCACCATGTCACCCCCGGCCAGACACCGCCCATCAATCCATAGTGCCGATACGGGCTGTAGTCGGGGCTGTCCTGGCTGACGGTGCGGATGCCAGCGGGCGTCCAAAAGTCGGGGCTGTTCAGGCGGCTGATGATGCGATACGAAACATCGTCCGTTGCCACGCGAAAGATCACCGGGAAGAGTTCGTCTGAGGTGACATCGGTGCAGCGGTTGCCATCCAGGTCAATATTCAGGTAGTAGAGGCCGGTTTCGGGGTTGAGCAGGTGGGTGTTGATGGCCTCGGTCAGGTCTTTTGCCGCCTGAAGAAAGGTGCCCGCGTCAGCTTTGCCCTGAGCCGTGCCCACTTCTTCGGCCAGATGCCCGGCGGCACGCAGGGCGGCGGCGCATTCGGCGTTGACCTCGGTGACGGCGCCGTTGAGCGTGTAGTTTTCGATGATATTGCGCCAGCCACAGATGCCCCTGACATCCGTGCCGCGTGCCGTGCAGGTGACAAGGCCGAGCTTGCGTTCTGGCGGAATCTCATCCAGATGAGTGTCAAGCTGGCTCAGGATACAGCGGGCCGCGCGATGGACAGCAGGGTAGAACTTGCGCAGGAAGTGGTCGTCTCTGGTGGCGCGGTAGTGATGGTTGACCGCCAGGATAAAGAGCGGCGTATCGTCGTTGATATTCAGGTCGTTATCGTGGCCCTCGTTGGTCACAGCGTTATAATATTCGAGGATGAGGCCGTTCTCTTTCTGGCGCTCAGCAAAGGCGTCCAGCAGGCTGCGCGAGAAACTCGGCAGCAGGTGATCGCAGCCGTAGATAAACCAGGCGGCGTCGCGCCCAACGACGGCTGAGGACTCGCTGGGGTCATTGGTGAAGGCGGGTCCGGTGGGATAGCGCGACATCACGCGCAGCATATTGACCTTGGCCCAGGTGACGCCCTGATTGATCTGGGGATCGGGGGTCATAATGTCGGTAACACCCACCACGCGCGTGTAATTGTCAACGGTGCGGCGCAGCACGCGCTCGTAATCCTGGGCGACATGGAAAATGGCGCGGGCTTTTTCTTCGCCTTCGTGCGAAAAAGCGGTGACGAACGCAAACGTGGTGGACTGGCCGGGCGCCAGTTCTGTATCCACCTGAAGGGCGCCCAGAATCGCTCCGGTGGCCGAGGTATCGTTTTCCAGCGGGAAGACATGTGTGGTTTCGTAGCTCTGGCTGGCGTCAAAAGTTGTTCCCCAGCATGTCGTCTGGACCTGCTTGCCCGCGACCCCAAAGACGCGCACCCAGTCTGGCTGGCTCTGGTTTCTGGCGACCAGGGCGCCCCTGCCGATTTCTGGGTCATAGTCGGCAACGATGTCGCCCCTGGTTGCCCCGTGCAGGCGCGCGTAGCCATAGATGCTGAGGCGCCGGGGCATCTCCGCCTGATTATGCAGGCGAACGATCTGATAGACAATCGGTTCTTCCAGTAAGATGTGGTCTTGAACTGGCGTGGGCGCGGTGACATGCGGGACAAAGACCGTTTCTTCGACGCGCATCCGGCCCGGCAGGTCAAATTGATGGCGCTGGTAGGCGGGGTGTAGCTCAAATTCTCCGGGCGTTTGGCGGCGCAGGCGCACAAAAGATTCCAGGGGCTGGGCATGCCGCGCCTCGGCCAGCGCTTCTTCGCTGACGCCAGGCAATGGAACGTCCTGCTCATCTTCTTCACCAGCAACGCCTGGGGTTATTCTTTGTTCTTCCCGTTCTTCTAGTGAGAACGGCTTGCCCTGGTGACGGCCAGGGCGGATGATGCGATGGCCCACGCCGGTGTAGCGGACGCAAATTGCTCCGAGCACCTGTGTGCCCAGGAAGCTGCTGAAGACGGACTCTATATCTCCGGTGCCCTTGGTCGTGACCCAACAACTGCTATTGGCAAGGCTTGCCCCCATTTCCAGGTCGGTATCGGGAAGGAAATACGAAGGCAGTTCATTGGGGTTTCTGGCTTTGCTGATGACCGGGTGGCGTGCTGGACCGGCGTCGTGGGCATCTGAGGGAACACTGCTGCTCGCCATAGAACAACCCTCCCCTGAAGAGTGTGAACTGGTTCATAGCTCTTTTTTGATTGTTAGAACATCCTTTTAAGTGGCAAATCTGTTGCATTCAATTGCTCTTGTAGCAGGGAGCATGCCGATTGAGGCACCCCGCCTGCCGCCGTGCCACTTACCGGCACGGAGGCCGGTGCTACAAGCAGGGCCGCGCCGGTGGGACAAGCGGGTGAAACGCCAGAGCAGGCTCGCTCGTATACAAGGGGGAGCGCTTCTTTGATACTGCGCTTCAGAAAGGATATACCGCATGATGCCATCATCGCCTAAAGGGTCGCAGAACGTATGCGGCTTTTGTGGATATGCCGACACGCACCCATTTACATTTTGCCCGCGCTGTGGACGAGCGCCTGCTGATCTGATGAATACACAGACGCAGGCGGGTACTTCTGGCGCGTTCTCGCAGTTCAACAGCCCAACGTCTGGGGGGCTGACATTTGGCAATTCGCCAACGGAGAGCGCAACTAATCCCTATCAGCCTGTTTCACAGGGGCAGATGCCGCCCGCGCCCGGCTTTAATTCGATGCCGACGGTGCAGGGGAGTCCCTCTTCTCCGGGTATTGTCTCTCCCAACGGCCCCACGATGCAAGCCGGACAATATTGGGCGCCAACGGTGAGCGGGGCGTTTACGAATCAAGCCTACATTCCACCGGCACGCAAACGCTGGGGCCGCCGGAAGTTGGTGGCGGTGTGGGCTGGGGTGTCGCTGGCGCTGCTGCTGGTGGTGACGGCGGGCGCGTTCTATGTATATACGGCGTTCCTGGCCTCCAATCTGGCGCAATCGGCGCGTTACCTGCCAGGGAGCACGCTGGTCTACACGTCAGTTGACATACCCGGCGCGATCAAGAGCGGCAGCAAGTTCGGTCAGGGTGATCTCAACAGCACCGCCAACACCAGCGGCTTTGAGCAGGCGACAGGTTTGAACTTCCAGACGGATGTCATGCCCTGGCTCAAGGGCGATCTTACTTACGCGCTGGTACATATCTCGCAGAGCACCAACCAGTTTGGCGGCGCCTCTACTAGCTCTGATACGGTTTTTCTGATCTCCACGAGCGATACGAAGGCTTCGCAGGCGACTATCGCCAAGGTGGTGAAGAACCAGCAAGATAAGCACGGCGTCAAGTTCACGAGCATCACCTATAACGGCGTCACCCTCCAGAGCGATGTGGATTCGGCCAACGCGCAGCAGGGCGACTCTGGCACCGGCGCGGCGTCGCTGGTGCTGGGCGTGGTGAACGATGAAGTGATTGTGGCAAGCAGCGTCTCGGTGGCGGAGCAGGTGATTGACCGGGCGAACAATGCGACTGATCGCCTGGCCGATAACAGCGCCTTTAAGGATGCCATCAGCAAGCTGCCCGGTGATCGCTTTGCCACGTTCTATGTAAATATCCATGATCTGGTGCGGGCGACGCTGACGCCAGGGCAGAATGGCGACACGAACCTGGGGCAGATTGACAACTACCCCGTCGCCTATGGCTACATCCAGAATACGAATGACGGGCTGAAGGCCAGCTTTACGCTTCAGGCGAAGGCGGGCACGCACCTGAAATACGCGGTCAATGGCGATACGACGCTGAGCGCGGGCGCGGTGCCAGATACGGCGATTGCGTACGCGGGCCTGGGCAACCTGGGCAACTTCTACCACGAGGTGGAAGACCTGGCGGGGACGAAGGGCAGCGAGGATGATACCCTCCAGCAAACCTACGGCCTGTCCTCGGATGATCCGCTGTTCCAGGCGCCGCTCAGCTTTGCGCTGCTGGCCTCGCCACAAAGCGAGACGCCGGATGTGCTGGTGCTGCTGCATGTGAACGGAGACACGGCCAGCGCCGACGCGAAGATTCAGGGGGCGTTCCAGCACGCGGGCTATACCACCAGCACCAGCGAGGTGAGCGGCGTAACGGTGACGGAGATCAAGCAGGTGGTTGATCTGGACAATGGGACGGATAACCCCAATCCTGGGACGGTGCCGCCAACGGTGACACAGACGCAGGGCTATTACGCTGTCGTGGGACATGATCTGGTGTTTGCCAGTACGTTGGATGCGATTACGCAATCTATCGCGGCATCGCAGGGCAAGGTAGGCAGCCTGGCAAAGTCGGCCTCCTTCCAGAATGCGGTGAAGCAAGGGCCAAAGACAATGGCGCTGAGCGTGTTCATCAGCCTGGAGAACCTGGCAAACGCGCAAGGGCCGCTGGGCGATGCCTATCGGGACTTTGCGAAAAATGACAAGTCGCCGCTCTCGAAGCTCAAGACGGCGTATCTGATCTATAGCTGGGATGATAGTGGGATTACCCTAACCGAGGTGATTGCGGTAAAATAGCCGCAACGCTCGTCTGAGGTTGGCTGGCGCTTGTAGGGCTGGTCGGCCACTTGATGGGGCAGGCAGAGAGCCGCTGCCCCATCTTCTTTCCCCCCAAAGGGGGCACGTCGCCAGAAAGGGGCGCCAACATGTCTCAGCGCAATCCCCCTCAAGGGGATAGGCCACCCGAAAGTGGCAGGCCACCTCAAGGCGACAGGCCGAACGTTCCCTCGCCTGGAGACTCGCCCCAGGCTGGTACCTGGCAGCCATCCCCAGAAGCAACAGCGCAACCCGCCGGGCTAGAGACGCAAGGCTGGGTGCTGTCCTCGGCTGGCGATGAATATACGGTGGCAGGCACGTCCCTGCCAACAGGGATGTCGGCGCCATCAGCCCTGCCTGCTCCTGCTGAGGTGCCGCTGCTGCCCGCGCCAGCCCAGACGCCTGCCCTGCCTTCTGCAACGCCGCCCGCGCTGCTCCCGCCTGGGCCAGCGCCAGCAAAGCGGTTCTCCCGGCAGGGGATGCTGCTGGCGACGATTTTGATTATCCTGGTGTTTTGCGCGGCGCCGCTCTGGTTTTTTGGGTTGTGGTCGGGGTGGTTTGCGCATAGCCATCAGCCGCCGCCAGTGCTGACCACGCTCGACCCGCAAGGCCACCGCGCCGACATGGTGAGCTGGTCGCCAGATGGTCGCTTTTTAACGGAACAGGTGACATTTAACGCCGGAACCGATGTAACCCAGGCAACCAGTGCCGTTGTGCTGTGGGACATGACGACTGAGCAGGAAGTGCGCCGGTTTCCGGGGCTGTTTTCTGCCGCAGCAATGGCGTGGTCGCCAGATGGCGCGTGGCTGGCAACCAGCGACGGGAACACAGTGTTGATCTGGGCGGCGGCGCAGGTGGAAGGAAGCGGAAACGCGGTGGCGCCAATGGCGCTGATCAGCGCGCCCGCAAGTGAACTGGGTATTACCGGGCTGGCGTGGTCAAAGGATGGGAAGACGCTGGCGACGGTTGGCGAGGGCGGGCTGACGATCTGGCAATCCGCAGACGGAGTTGCCTGGCAGAAGATACAGGGGTTTGGTGATCAGTTATGCTCTTTGGGCGTTTGTGACCGCGCGCTCTTGTGGTCGCCCGATGGCAAATGGCTGCTGGCCTCGCCCTGGCATAACAAGGATGGGCTGCTGGGCGTGGGCGCGTGGAATGCCCAGACGTGGGAACAGCAGCCGCTGCTGGATGCGTCGGCGCCGCTGGCGTGGTCGCCCGATAGCTCGCTGGTGCTGGTGCGCAGCAGCAACGAAACGACGCTGGCCGCGCTCCAGCCGGGAAGCTGGGCGCCCGCCTGGACGCTCAACCCCAACCCTGATTTGCACCAGCGCTACAGCACCTTCCCGCAGGCGGCGGTCTGGTCGCCCGATGGCAAGTGGCTGGTGGGCGCGGCAGATGGCTGGGTGGACCTGTGGCACGCGGATACACGCCAGAGCGTGTGGGTCTGGAACGAGCAGCACACCGACCAGGGCATCTATACCGTGAACAGCCTGGCGTGGTCGCCGGATGGGACGACGCTGGCCGTCGTGACCGATGGCACGGCGCAAATCACGCTCTATGACCTGCACGACCCCGACCCGCCAATTGGCGTGCCCGCGCCATTAGGGTGAGCCGAGGAGCATCTTCTGCCGTTCTGACTGAGCCAGGAAAGAAGAGTTGGAGAAGGACATACCCCACCAGGAGCAAGGATTGCCATTCTGAACTCAGCCAGGAAAGAAGAGGTGTCAACTATGTTTCACAAGGTCATTGCGACAGTGGTGTTTGTCCAAGACCTGGACAAATGTATGGCGTTTTATCGGGACACGCTTGGGCTTCAGATGCACGAGAGCGATGCCGAGTCTGCTGGTTTCCAGTTGGAAAACGTATACTTGATTCTGCTGAAGGTTTCAGCCGCCGCAGACCTGATCAGCGAAAAAGCCCTTGAGTTGAAGATCGAGGGCGGACCTCGCGGGCTGCTGGCTGCCAGTGTTGCGGATGTTGATGCTGCCTATGAGACGCTCAAGGCAAAGGGCGTCACGTTGCTCAGGCCGCCAACAAACCAACCCTGGGGATTGCGCACAGCGCACTTTGCTGATCCAGAAGGCAACGTCTGGGAGATCAACCAGCCCGTTGTATAGACGCGAGGGATAAGCTCCCTTGCAAGGCAAGGAGATGTAGCTCGCATGACTGATAGCAACCCGTTGCCTATTCTTGATGGGCACAACGACACGCTGCTGGCGCTGCATATGGCTGAGCGTGGCGCGGGGCGCACGTTCTTTACGCAGAGTGAGCGGGGGCATCTTGACCTGCCGCGTGCCCGGCTTGGGGGATTTGCCGGGGGCTTCTTCGCGATTTTTCCGTCCGCGCCGGACCAGGGGAAGCGTATGAAGAAGCAGCTTGTCGTGACTGGAAACGGCTACGAAGTGACGCCCTTCGCGGCCATTGATCCCGATTACGCGCAGCGCTTCACAATTGGCGTGGCCGCCCGGCTGTTCCGGCTGGAGGCGGAGTCTGCCGGGCAGGTCAAGGTGGTTCGTACCGTTGATGATTTGCGGCGCTGCCTGGACGAAGGTGTGCTGGGCGTGATTCTGCACTTCGAGGGCGCGGAGGCGATTGACCCACAGCTTGACGCGCTGGAGGTGTTCTATCAGGCTGGCCTGCGCTCGCTGGGCATTGTCTGGAGCCGTCCAAACGCCTTTGGGCATGGGGTGCCGTTTAAGTTTCCGCATAGCCCGGATACTGGCCCTGGACTGACCGAGGCCGGGCGCGCATTGGCGCGCGCCTGTAATCGCCTGGGCATTATGCTTGATCTGGCGCATCTCAACGAGCAGGGCTTCTGGGATGTGGCGCATTTGTCGCAGGCGCCGCTGGTTGCGACGCACACGGCGGCGCACGCGCTCTGCCCTTCCACGCGCAACCTGACCGATCAGCAGCTTGAAGCGATCAAAGCGTCAGAAGGGATGGTTGGCGTAATCTTTGAGGTGGCGAATCTGCGCGATGATGCCCACGACGACGCGAACACGCCGCTTGAGGTGATGATGCGCCACTTTGATTATCTGGTGGAGCGCGTGGGCATTGATGGCGTTGGGTTTGGCTCGGACTTTGACGGCGGGATTACGCCGCCTAAGGACATTGGCGATGTCTCCGGCCTGCCCAGGCTGGTTGCTGCCTTGCGCGCGCATGGCTACGATGAGGCGGCGCTGCGCAAGCTCACGCATGAAAACTGGCTGCGCGTCCTGGGCAAAACCTGGCGCGGGTAAGTCTGCATGGAAAGTAGCTGGCACATGAGTTCCCAGGAGTCTCCATTTCAGTCTGACAAAGATGATGCGTCCCTCTCTCAGGGTGAGCAGCACAAGGCGCGCAAGGCTGGAGGGAAGGCACAGCACGTGAGGCGAGCCGATGTACGCGCCTGGCTCTATCAGGGCCACGCGCTGACCGAGCGAGCCAAACCAGATGAGGCGGTACTGGCCTTCGATGAGGCGCTGCGCCTTGACCCCAACGACCCGCTGGCCTGGTATGGCAAAGGCCGGGCGCTGGGGGCCTGGGGCGTGCTGGGCGAGCCAGAACAGGCGCTGGCCGCGTTCGAGCGGGCGCTGCAATTGGCTCCTGCCTTTGCCCCGGCCTGGGCAGGCAAAGGCAAGGCGCTGCTCAATTTGAAGCGGTATCAGGCGGCGCTGGATGCCCTGGAAGAAGCGCTGCGCCTTGACCCACGCGACGCCCAGGCATGGAAAGACAAAGCCTTCGCGCTCTTTCAGCTAAAGCGCTATGACGAGGCAATGGCCGCCTCCAAGGAGGCAATCCGCCTCAATCCGTCGTTCGCCCACTTTTGGAAGCCCAGCGACCTCGCGGTCTTTGAGATGCATCGGCGCGAGCTGGTGTTGGCTGGCTGGGAGAACGTGCTGCGCGACGACCCGCGCAACCCCCACAACTGGGCTGGCAAAAGCTCCGCGCTGCTCAATTTGAATCGGTATGAGGAGGCGCTGGCCGCTGCGGAGCAGGCGCGGCGGTTGAACCCGGCCTATGCGCCTGCCTGGGAGAGTGTGGGCGAGGCGCTTTTCGCGCTGGGACGACACGCGGAGGCGCTGGCGGCTTATGATGAGGCGCTGCGGCTGGACCCGGACAGCCGCGCGTACGCCTGGAGAGATCGGGGTCTGGTGCTCTACCGGCTCAAGCGCTATGAGGAGGCGCTTGACTCTTTCAATCGGGCCATGCAGATCAATCCATCCATGACCCCCGAATGGCGTGGGAAAGGGGCCGCGTTCTTCAACCTGAAGCGCTATGACCAGGCGCGGCGGCTCGACCCAACCTCGGTCACAGCCTGGAAGGGCAAAGGCACAGCATTGATGGCGTTGCATCGCTACGCGAAGGCGCTGACCGCCTTCGAGCGTGCCTTGCGGCTCGACCCCCAGGATGCCGACACCTGGGCAAAAAAGGGCGCCGCGCTGCAAGCGCTCGGACGCTACGAGGAGGCGTTGGCGGCCTATGAAGAGGCGCTGCGGCTCAACCCGAACGAGAGCGCTGCCACCGATGGCAAAGCGAACGCCCTGAGCAGGTTGGGACGAACGCCCAGATAAGTCAAGGTGTGAAGCGAGCACAGAGGAGGCGCTTGCGCCTCCTCTGTGCTCGCTTCACAAGGGGTACGCGGCTAGCGCTTTTCGACGGGCACCTGTATCTCGGTGACAAACTTGGATTGGTCGCCGCCGCGCTCGTATTCGAGGTTGAGTTCGCGGGCGGGGCCGCTGATCTGGTAGCCGTTGGTTTCAATCCACGTAAAGATAGCGTTGTAGGCGTGGTTCAAGGTGCTGAACGGGCCGTGATGGATGACCGAAGCCACCGTCTCGAAGCCCGGCAACTCGATCACCTTCACCTGCTCCCCATCCTTCAGCGCGCCTTCAAAGGGCATGCACGCTCCAACGCTGATGTCGCGTTCGCGCATCTCCATGTCGTAGTAGAGGGTGGTGGCGGGGCCAACACAGGTTGCCCCCTCCCGGTTAATATAGCCCATCGCCTGGTCGAAAACGCGGTTAAGGGTCGGCCCCAACTGCTCCATGCTTGGAGCGAGAGCGCGCACCTGAGCGACCCGCTGCGGGTCTACTTTCTTAAGCACAACAGCATAGTCTGGCATGATAGCCTCCTGTTCAAAGGCGTGCAGCCACGCTTCTATCCGTTGCAGCCGCACCTGCCCTTCAGCAAGCTGCTGGTGCAGTTCCACCTGTTTGAGCCGCAGCATCCCCCGAATCTGGTCTGGAGTCAGCCCCTTGTCCAGCAGGAGCGCGATCTGCTCCAGGGACAGGCCCATATCTTTCAAGGCCAGAATGCGGTTCAGCCGGGTAAGTTGGCTGACGGAATAGTAGCGATAGCCGCTGGACTCATCAACCCGCGCAGGCTTGAGCAATCCGAGTTCGTCGTAATAGCGCAGTGCTTTGACCGACACCAGGCTCAACCTGGAAAAGTCCCCAATCTTGAACACGGCTCCTCTCCCCTAGTCG
This sequence comes from Ktedonobacterales bacterium, assembly GCA_036557885.1. GTDB lineage: Bacteria > Chloroflexota > Ktedonobacteria > Ktedonobacterales > DATBGS01 > DATBGS01. Next base: position 3,337 of record DATBGS010000175.1, on the reverse strand, counting down.
GGTTGATTCCTTGTCTCGACATTGATGTTTTGTCAGAAGGGCCTCTCTGTCTAAGAACTATCGTACTCTATCCTGTAACAGGAGAGTCAAGGGCTGGAGACACGAGTTTTGGCTGGCGAATAAAGATCGCGTCTAAAGCGCGCCCCTAGAGGCTTGCGCCGCGAAGCCCGCCTGTGCGGGCTAGGACAAGACGCGACTGGGCAGAGTGGGGAGCCTGCGCAGGCGGGTTTTGCGGCAGCTTCGCTGCCCTTAGGCGCGAATTTATTCGCCAGCTTATGGATGAGTAGGACTCTTTTGTCAGTGTGTCTTTTTTGTCCACAAAAGACGAGGCATTTGGTCCTTTGAGACGTTACACTAGAGCTTGATATAGCGAGCAGGAGCTATAGGCGTCTTGAAAAGTATATGCACAAAGAGGTGAGTATGAAGCTTCGTCTTCGGTCCAGGTTAGTGTTTATTTCATCAATGGTGCTGCTGGTGACGGCGCTGTTGGTCATTCCACTGACGTATACGCTGACCCGTCCAAAGCATACTGCGGCAGCCCCGGCGCATCTCGCTCTTGATTGCAGCAAAGCCAAGCTCTGCGCTGACCCCACGCAAAAGTATGACGAGGACCACGCCTATATTGGGCATGATGAGCCATCGCTTTTGTTTTATTCCAACGTGCCAGGCTCAGGCAACCAGATGCAATATCAATTAGTGCTGCCCAAAGACCCGCCGGTTCGCCCGACACAGGCAGACGGCAATGTCAGTGCCAATTTCCAGTTGCATCCCACCTTCTGGTTTGGTATGGCGATGTGCGACACGCAGTCCTATCCCTTGCAGGTGAGCACCTGCGCGCCCGACAGCGATAGCAATATCGTGGATGTGACCAAGAATCCCAACCATCCCGGCGGCGCCTTTATGGAGATGCAGTTCTATCCTCCGGGCTGGGTGCAGTGGCCCAACATCCCAGGAAGCTGCGACCCCACGCAATGGTGCGCGGCGCTGAATATTGATAGTCTGTCGGAAGACCCGGTGAATAACACGGTCCTGAATCGCCCCTGCTCGAACTTTGTGAGCGGCGGCAGCGATGAGTACGTCAACTTCGCGTTCATCACGCTGAATGGGCGCCCACAGGGTCCGGCCAATCCGGTTGATTCGACGCTGGCAAGCTTCACCCCGGATCACGCGCGCGATCTGTTTATGAATTCTGGCGACCTGATCTCCGTCAGCTTCCGCGATACAGCGCATGGTTTGCACGTTGAGATTAACGACAAGACTACGCATCAGGTTGGCTCGATGACGGCAAGCGCGGAAAACGGTTTTGGTCAGGTGAAGTACGCGCCCGCGCCTTCCACCGAATGCACGAACATCCCCTACGACTTCCATCCGATGTACAGCACGTCGTCTGAGAAGACCGATGTGCCCTGGACCGCGCACGGCTATAATGTGGCGTTCTCTGATGAGATTGGGCATTTCGATTATTGCAGCGATGTCCCAGCGGATGGGGATTCGTGCGCCGGACTGGAAGGCTCTGGCAATGATCTTGAGCCAGCCGACGACGACGACAATTTCTGCTTCCAGCAGGCGCCCGCTGGCTGTGTAGACACTAACGCTGGCTTTGATGGTGTGTCGTATCAGAAGGTCTGGCCGGATGGAGATACGCAGCATCATCCCACGCCGATTCTGTTTACCAGCCCGCTGACCGGCAACGGGTTTCATGTGAACTATAGCCGGGTGGCCTTTGAAGCCGACACCCCCGCGTTGGAGCCGCTTGCGCAGTGCGCGCTGGATGGCACGGGCTGCACCATCGTTCCGCTGACGGATGAGGGCGTAGAGGCGACGTTCTATCCGTTCTATAGCATTGGCAACCTGGGCAACCAGTGCTACTGGGCATTTGGCAACGACATCCCCGGCTTTAGCCGCAATGACTTTGGCAAAGATAACCAGTACGGGACCATCTTGCTGAGGAATTTCCAACTGCCAGGCAGCGGGTTTATTCCTGTTGCGGAAGATTACCGGCAGGTGCTGGCGCACAACCCCTGCCGGGCGGGTCAAGGCGGCCAGCAGTAGCCTTTTCTCTCGCTCGCGCTCCAAAGCATCCCTCTGCACCGGCAGGGGGATGCTTTTTTGCCCTGAACCATATGGTTTGCTGGCTTGACATCCCCACCGTCTGCATGGTATCATTGCGGCCAGAAAATGACGTTGCCCCGCTTTGGGGCGTTCATGTGAAGGAGTGTCCAGGCTGCACGACTGACGTGGCAGGCTTAATAGGCGCGCCACGCCATCAACCCATCCCTGAAAGTCGCAGGAACGAGCCGAATGGATAGTATCTTCACAAACCATTCCTCCCTTCGACTCCCCTCCTGACAAAGCCCGGCGGCTGGCGGTTAAAACCCCTCAATGCAGGGGCACCGCCGCGCCTATGGGCCTGCGGCCACCCTAAGACAGAAGGGCACCCCTCAAAGCAGGGGCACGGCAGCGAACCCCGCCTGCGCGGGTTCAGACGAATCGCGGCCTGCATGGGGCGGGGAGTCCGCGCAGGCGGACTTGGTGGCGTCCGCAGACGCCCTTAGGCGCGGCGGTGCCCCTGCATTGAGGGGTTTTAACCGCCAGCCCCCGCTGCCAGGGATGAGCACAATGGCGACGCTTGCAGACAGCCTGCCAGGTCTGGCGTGGGCGGACTGGACGGTTCCTCCACGAGGAGGCGTTCTGCCATGTCTACTCCGTCGTCTGCTTCCCTGCCCAGGCTGCCCCTGTGCACCTTCGACTATGTGCTCGAAGTGTATCGCTCGCTCCCGGACCAGACCCGCGCTCGCGTGCCCCTGCGGGAGTATCTGCCGTTCTTGCCGCCGCCCCTGCCCGACTTCGAAGCGCTCGGCAGGTATACCGAATCGCCGTCTGCCTTTGGCTACGCGGAGGCAGGCCAGACGCTGGTGTGCTACACGCTGCTCGCGTTTCTTTTGACGAGCGAGCGCAAACAGCAGCAGCATCACCGCGCCAATGGGGGACGCAAGCGGCGGCGGCTGACCCAGCACAACCTGACTCCCTGGACGTATGAAGCGGGAGATTTTCGTTCGATGGGCCGGCTCTCGCTGCGCATCACCTTTGCGCATGACCTGACCTGGGCGATCAAGCTGGGGCTGGCGGCGCGGCGAGCACGACGCGCCGAAAACACGGACCTGGAGGAGCAGTGTCACGCTGCCTTTGCCAGCGCGGTGGTATGTCTGTATCAGGCGATGCAGGCGATGTCCAGCCGCACCGGAGGGGGCTGGTGGATGCGCGAGCAGCTCAAGGGGGTGTTAGCGGAGGGGTGGCTGGAGCGGCTAGGGACGGGGGTGCGCTTGCCGCCAGATGT
>DATBGS010000174.1:0-52516 GCA_036557885.1 Ktedonobacterales bacterium | reverse complement strand
CTTCAGTCAACCCAAACGACCAGGGCGCCATCAGCGGTGGGGCCAGGGCTATCTGTTGTCCTACACCGTCGTCCTGCTCACGGCGACCATGCTCTCGGTCCAGCGCTGGGAGGCCGATGCCTACCTCTTCTTTCTGGCCGTCCTCGGTTCCGGGTGTGCGCTCGTCGGCTACACCGCTCGACGGTTTCGTCACGCCCACTGGTTGCGACCAATCCTGGGAACGCAGTGGGTGACCGTTCATCTCGTTGGGATGATTACATCGTATGTGGTCTTGTTGACGGCCTTTTATGTGGATAACGCCCACTTGATCCCGCTGCTGGATCGCCTGCCGTCCCTCACGTTCTGGGTGCTGCCCACCCTGATCAGCCTTCCGTTCCTGGTGCTGTCCCTCTCCCGTTTTGCTCCGAAAAGGGTGGCGCCCTCCTCCATCTCAAGGTCAGTAAGAAACGAGGAACCCGTATGAGTCTGGAGCATCGCCTGTTCCCATCAGAAGATGGGAGCCAGTCTGATGACACGCCTTTGGTCGTCCCCCTGGAGCAGCTTGACCGGACCTCGCTCCCGCTTGCCGGGGGCAAGGCGGCCAACCTGGGGGAACTGATTCGCGCCGGTTTCCCCGTGCCAGCGGGGTTCTGTGTTACCACTGCTGCCTATGACCGGGTTGTGGCTCGTGCCGGGCTTGCCTCCGCTCTGGCGGTACTGGAAACCACCGACAGCGCGGAGAGCGCCCGCCAGATCGAACTGGCCGCTTCTCTCCATACCGCTTTTGCTCAGACCCCGCTCCCGCCGGAGGTCCACGAGGCCATCACGTGCGCCTACCAATCACTCGCGGCTGGATCGCCCACCCCAGTCGCCGTCCGTTCCTCCGCCACTGCCGAAGATTTGCCGGATGCTTCCTTTGCCGGGCAGCAGGAGACCTGGCTCAATGTCATCGGCATCGAAGCGGTGCTGGCTGCGGTCCAGCGGTGTTTTGCGTCGCTCTGGACAGACCGCGCTACAGTATACCGCAGCAGCCGTGGAATAGGGCCTCGCAGTGTGCGCCTGGCTGTCGTGGTGCAGCGGATGGTAGCGGCTGACGTGGCTGGAGTCCTTTTCACCGCCAACCCCCTCACGGGGAAACGGCGAGAAGCGGTGATCAATGCCAATCCTGGTCTGGGAGAAGCCGTCGTTTCGGGGGCGACCACCCCAGATCAGTTTGTGGTGCAAACCAGCACTGGGGAGATCGTCGAACGTTGGCTAGGCGACAAACAGATCCAGGTCCGGGCTGCCGTTGGAGGGGGAACCTGCCAGGTCGAAGCTGGTGCCTCTCCCACGCAGGCCTGTCTTTCTGACGAGCAGATTCGCGCCCTGGCGACAGTTGGGGCGCGTGTCGAAGCCTGGTATGGAACCCCCCAGGATATTGAGTGGGCCATTGCTTCCGGCCAGCTTCTCTTGCTCCAGGCCCGCCCCATTACGACGCTCTTTCCTCTCCCGGCTGGGGCGCCGGACACAGATGAGCACCTTAGCGTCTATCTGGCCTTTGGGGTCCAGCAAGGCACCTATCGCCCCTTCATGCCGCTGGGACTGTCTGCGCTCCGGCTCCTGGCCTCTGGGTTCCTCACACTCATCGGGCATTCCGCTCCTGATCCTCTGGTCGGTCCCAGTTTCATCAAGGAGGCAGCCAATCGCCCGTACTTTGAGGTCACTGCCGCCTTGCGCAGTGGCTTTGGGCGGCGCTTGCTCCTGGAAGCCATGCGTGAGGCAGAGGTCCACGCGGCCACGAGCCTTGAATTATTGGTGAACGACTCCCGGCTCGCGCTGTACCCCACACCGCGCCGCACGTTTGGGCGTGCGATAGCTCTCCTGCTGCTGAGCACTCGCCTGCCCTGGTATCTCGTGCAGGCATTCCTCGCGCCGAAAGCTGCCAGCCGGAGGGTACAGCGCATGGTGGACCACCTCCGGCAGCACCATAACTTGGATGCGTCGGCTGATGTCACTACTCAGCTTGCTGAGGCAGAGCGCCGCCTCCTCCAGAGTTTGCGGCAGGTCTTTCGCGTCTCGCCTGTGATGCTGGCTGGGATGCAGAGCTTCGCTCTGGCGCGGAAGCTGCTTGGGGAGCTGGCCTCTGAAAGTGAGTGCCAGGTGGTCCTGGGTGGCTCGCCTGCCAATCCCACCACCCAGATGAACCTGGCACTCTTTCGGCTTGCTCAAGAGATGCGGACAGATGGGGCCAGCAGTCACCTGCTCCAGAACCTGCCAGCCGAGCGCCTCGCCCAGGAGTATCAGCAGGGTCGGCTCCCCACACTTGTGCAGCAAGGTCTCGCGCGCTTCCTTCAGGAGTACGGCCATCAGAGCATCTGTGAACTCGATCTGGGGGTGCCGCGTTGGTCAGAGGATCCGACCTATGTACTGTCGCTCCTCACCAGCTACCTCGAGGGTGAGGAACACGCCTTCGCGCCGGATCGCCAACTCTCCCGCGCTGGGCAGGCGGCTGAGACCATGATCGCCACGCTCTCCGAGCGTGCTCGACACCAGCACTGGCTACGTGGGTGGCTGGTGCGCTCTCTCCTGCAACGTGCCCACGAGCTGGCTGGCTTCCGCGAGATGACCCGCTTTGTCATCGGGCTCCTCCTGGCCCAGGCACGCGCGCAGCTCGTGTTGGTGGGAGCAACCTTCGTACAGGCTGGGAAGCTGGATGCTTCGGAAGAGGTCTTCTGGCTCACCTTTCCTGAACTCCACGCGGCTCTGGCGGGGGCAGAGGTCCGCGAGTACGTCAGCGCGCGACGAGCCATCTTTGAACAGGAACTGAAACGTCGACAGGTGCCACTCGTCTTGCTCTCCGATGGGACCGCACCTGCTGATCAGGCAAAGAACAAGTCGGGCACCCTCCAGGCAGAAGGCACCCTCCAGGGAACGCCTGCCTCCCCAGGCAAGGTGACGGCTCTGGCGCGAGTGATCCTCGATCCGCACACCGCTCGTCTGCTGCCTGGCGAAATTCTGGTGACGCCCTCGACGGACCCTGGATGGACGCCCCTCTTCCTCCAGGCTGCGGGGCTGGTGATGGAAGTGGGCGGAGCGATGGCGCACGGGGCGATTGTCGCTCGCGAGTATGGCCTTCCTGCCGTGGTTGGTGTCCCCGACGCCACCCGACGTATTCGCACCGGCAGCCGCATTACCATTGATGGCAGCGCAGGTACCATCGTCATCGAGCACAACGGGGAAGAATATGACCAGAAAGATGAGAAAATAGGAGGGTGAGACATGCGTCTGTTTTGACAGGGAGAAAGGAGTGCTCACCTATGAACCGTAGAGTCGGCTGGCTGACCAAGGGGTATAGGCGGTGGAAAGACTTCCTCCTTGGGCTGGAAGGGGCCGAGGAGTCCATCGCTTCCAGTGGGATCTCCTTCCAACTCTGGCGACTGTATCAGCACTTCTGGCTGCTTTGTCTGGTGTTTCCCATTGCTGCGCTGATCCAATCTCCGCCTTCCATCGTGCAGATGTACCTGGCTCTTGCGGGGCTGGTAGGGTACACGGCCTGCTACACCTGGCTCATGTGGCCTCACCCAGCAAGTCGGGGGGCACGCCACCGGCGACAGCCCCGGCTGTCCCTGCTCCTCTTGGCACTGTTGCTTCTCTTGGTCCTCGTACTCAGCCTGAGCTCTGGGCGTGCCTTTCTCTGGCTCTTCATGGGAGTCAGTGCCAGTGCTAGCGTCCTGCTGCCAGTCCAGGCAGCCTTGCTGAGCATGGTGGTCCTGATGGTCCTCCCAGTCCTGATCAGCATCACGATGGCTGGAGGGCTTGCTTCTGTGGATTGGTTGTATCTGCTCCCGCTCCTGCTGCTCATCCGAGCGTTGGGGCTGGATCTGCTCGGTGGAGCGCGCCTGTTCCGGGTCATTGGAGAGCTTCAAGCCGCTCGACGCGAGCTGGCCCGCCTGGCGGTGATGGAGGAGCGGCTGCGGGTCGCTCGTGATCTGCATGATCTGCTGGGCCATACCTTCTCCATGATCGCGCTCAAAAGTGAGCTGGCACGACGCGTCCTGGCTCAAGACCCAAGGCGAGCGGAGCAGGAACTCCATGAGGTGGAGGCTGTGGCCCGGCAGACCTTACGCGAGGTACGTGAGGCCGTGGCGGGCTACCGGCAACCCACCCTCCGGTTGGCTCTGGAGGGTGCGGAGCAGGTCCTCGAAGCAGCAGGCATCGCTCATCAGGTGGAATGCCCAGCACTTCCGTTCCCCGCAGGGCTGGATGCGGCCCTGGCCTGGGTGGTACGCGAGGGCGTGACCAATGTGGTCCGGCACAGCCGTGCCCGCTGGTGTCGCATCCGAGTGACGCAAGCGCCAGACGTAGTCTGTGCTGAAGTGACCAACGACGACCGAAGCTCCTTCAGGGATGCAGGGTCCCTGCTTCCTCCCTTTGGGCATGGACTGCGTGGGATGGCAGAGCGTGCGGCTCTGCTGGGTGGCCATCTGGAGGCCGGACTCAGTCATTCGGGCGGCGCCGCTGTCTACCGCCTCCAGGTGAAATTACCCCTGGTCACCTCCAAAGCGCCTGAGAACGGTGCCCTCCCGATTAGAGCGCAGCGAACCGCTGGAGGGGAGGCGACCACATGATTCGGGTGTTGTTGGCCGAAGATCAGGGGATGGTACGTGGGGCGCTGGCTGCCCTCTTGCGGTTGGAGGGTGACATCGAAGTGGTGGCGGAGGTCGCACGCGGCGATGCCATCGTCTCCACTGCCCTCCAGACGCAGCCGGATGTGGCGCTTTTGGATATTGAAATGCCTGGCCAGGATGGGCTGAGCGCGGCCAAAGCGCTCCTTGAGCAGCTCCCCTCCTGCCGGGTGGTGATCCTGACCACCTTTGGGCGCAGTGGATATCTGCGGCGAGCGATGGAGAGCGGGGTGGTGGGGTTTCTGCTCAAGGAGGCATCCGCCAGCCAGTTAGCGGTGGCGATCCGGCGGGTCATGGAAGGGGACCGAGTAGTAGACCCCGAACTCGCGCTCACTGCTCTTTCCGAGGGCGTCAATCCCCTCACCAGCCGAGAACGGGAGATACTCGCCATTGCGCGCTCTGGCGCCAGCCTGGCTAACATCGCCGCACAGCTCTCCTTGTCCGAAGGGACGGTGCGGAATCACCTTTCCATTACCATCCAGAAACTGGGCGTCCGCAACCGCATGGAAGCCGCCTACCTCGCTGAGCAGAAGGGATGGTTGTAAGAAGAAAGCCTTTTGTTGGTCTGACAGGGGAGCGCTCTTGCTCTTCAGCTACTTCGCGAGGAGTGGGCGTGAGACTGCTTTTGTTGTCACTCACCACTCATTCTACTTCAGAGAACGTTGCTATTGACAACAATAGGATGCGCTGCTATAATTGCCTCTCATACTGTTGTCCATGACAACGATGTCATAGACAACTAGACAAGAGGAGACGAATGGACACCCGTGTGGCGGGCGCGCTTCTGCGCGAGGTGGCGCGTCTGCATGCCCAGATGCAACGCGAACAGGTAGCCTGTTGCCAGGGCACAACCTCCACCCAATGCCAAATCCTGACTGAATTAAGCCGTTCTGGCCCCATAACACTGGCGGAGTTAGGACGTCGCCTGGGCTTGGACAAAGGATGGGTCAGCCGTGCGGTGGAGACGCTGGCGCAAGAGGGGCTGCTGACAAAGCAGCCTGGTATGACCGATCACCGTACGATCACTATTGCGCTCTCAAGAGCGGGCGAGATACGCTGTCAGCAACTCAACGACACGCTAAATGCTCACGCAGAGCGCGTGATGGGCCGTATCCCGCCTGAGCAGCGCCAGAGTATCTCGGCCTCGCTTGAACTGCTGCATCAGGCACTCCAGGCGGAAGCCGTCGAGACGGCAAAAATAAACACCTGTGAGGAGGAACCCGTATGACGCCCTTGACGTTTCGCCAGGCAACCGATAATGACTGGCCGCAGATTGCCGTACTGCTTGATGCTGCCTATCTCCCCCTGGAGGGAGCGAAAGAACATCTGGTAGAGTTTCTGCTCGCCTTCCAGGACCAGACCCTGCTGGGCACTGTGGGGTTGGAACGCTACGGCGCCACGGTACTGCTCCGTTCGGTAGGGGTTCTACCCTTGGTACGGGGACAGGGCCTCGGCCAGACGCTGGTCCGCCAGGTGCTTGAGCGGGCCTCCCAGCTGGGAATACGCCAGGTCGTCCTGCTGACCACGCCGGAGTCATGCTGATGAATACCTGTATTCGTCTGGCGCGCACAGCGGATGCTCTGGCTATCCAGTCGATCTATGTGCCCGTGATCATTTCAACCCCACCTCTTTTGAGCTGGCCCCACCCACCGTCGAGGAGATGCATCAGCGCATTGAACAGAAGTTGCTCACACATCCTTGGGTCGTGTACGAAGTGGAGGCGCAGGTGGTTGGATATGCCCACGCCAGTGTGTATCGAGCGCGCCCGGCCTACCAGTGGTCCGTAGAAGTCTCGGTGTACCTCCACGAACGATGGCGTGGTCAGGGCATTGGGCGCGCCCTCTATACCTCCTTATTTGCCCTGCTGCGTCTGCAAGGCTTCTTCAACGTCTATGCGGGGATTACCCTGCCCAATGCGGCCAGCGTGGCTTTACATGAACGCATGGGCCTGCGTCCTCTTGGGGTCTATCAGCAGGTGGGCTATAAACTGGGAGCCTGGCATGATGTTGGCTGGTGGCAAGGCACCCTCCAGTCCCATGTACCAGAGCCAGCCGCACCGCTTTCTTTCGCAGAAGCCCAGACGCTGGATAGCTGGGAAGCGGTTCTGGCGAGTGGAATGCTCGTCTTGGACAAAGATCAGCTTCCTCCCCTGGCCTAAAGGACACCTCCAGCAGGGGTTGCGTCCTTTTTTGAGGAACTGCGTCTACCGGGGTGTATTGCAGACTGAGGCCGAGAGCAAAGGGGCAAACGAACATGATGACGACCGAGCAAGTGTGGGAAGACTTTCATATGCCGCTGCGCCGCTTCATTCGTACGCAGGTGCGGGATGAGCAGCAGGTGGACGATCTCTTGCAGGAGGTCTTCCTCAAAATCCACACGCACCTGGATACGGTGCGTGCCCAGGACAAGGTGGGGAGCTGGCTCTATCAGATTGCCCGGCATGTGATCACCGATTACTATCGCCACCAGCAGAGCAAGGCTACCACCGCCCTGCCCGATGATCTGGTCGAACGGCTCGCTATGCCAGAGGAGGACGAGGAGAACGAAGCCGTCCAGTCGTTGCTACCATGTATTCTCCCCTTGGTGCAACGCCTGCCTCAGGCCTATCGACAAGTCCTGCTGCTGACCGAGGTGGAAGGACTCCCCCAAAAGACCCTTGCCGGGCACCTGGGACTGTCCTTCTCCGGGGCCAAGTCGCGTGTGCAGCGGGCTCGTGACAAGCTGCGCGAACTGCTGCTGGAGTGCTGCCACTTTGAGTTCGACCGACGCGGCAATATCATCGCCTATCATCCCAATTGTGAGCGCTGTGCCACGCTTGCCTGCGGCTCAGACCCGCAAGCATGCAGGGCGGAAGTGGTGAGCGATCCTACTTTCCTCCACATTGGACCCTCCAGAAAGGAACGACCTATGACCACGACTCCAACGACGGCGGACCAGGCATCGAATGAGACCAATATCACCGAGCGCGTCCGCGAACGCTATGCTCAAGCTGCCAATCGGGTGCTTCAAGCAGGAGAAGGTGGCTGTTGCTCTACCAGCACACTGGCCTCTGGTTGCTGCTCCTCCAATGGTTCGGCAGTCACGAGCGATCTGTATTCGGCGGACCAGGTCGCCGGCTTGCCCGAAGAGGCAGTCCTTGCCTCGCTCGGCTGTGGCAATCCAACGGCTTTGATTTCCCTCCGCGAAGGCGAGACAGTGCTCGACCTGGGGTCTGGGGGTGGAATTGATGTGCTGCTCTCGGCCCATCGGGTGGGGCCAAGCGGTTTTGCCTATGGCGTCGATATGACGGATGAGATGCTGGCCCTCGCCCAGGCCAATAAGGCTAAGGCGGGCGCAACCAATGTTGCGTTCCTGAAAGGACGCATTGAGGACATTCCACTGCCCGCCCAGGCAGTAGATGTCGTCATCAGCAATTGTGTGATCAATCTCGCCGCTGACAAATCTCAGGTGCTGCGCGAAGCATTCCGTGTCCTCAAACCCGGGGGGAGGTTTGCGGTTTCCGATGTCGTGGCGGATGGCACAGTCCCCGAAGCTTTGCGCCGCAACATGGAAGCCTGGGTAGGATGTCTGGCCGGAGCGCTGGAGATCGAGACCTATCAGCAAATGCTGGCCGAGGCGGGCTTCGAAGACATCAGCGTTGAGATCACTCGTCGCTATACCGTGGCCGAGGTTGGCCTCGATCCGGCGACTCTCCCAGACGGATGGGAGGCTGGCGATGGCAAACTCGCCAGCGCCTTTGTGCGGGCGACCAAGCCGCTCATGGCTTCCACCACCAGCGCCAAGCCCGCAGGTAGGCAGGAGCCTCTGCCAGTGGTGACCAACTCTGGTGGTTGCTGTGGGGGTGGAAGTTCCTGTTGTGGGTAGGGAACCCCTCCTGCTCAGGACTGAGATAGGGAGAACCCAAACAGGAGTCATCCCAGGCTCCTGTTTGGGTTCTCCCTTGAAACAAAGGGTTGACGAATGAGACGCCAACCCTTTGCATGAGGCTGCTGGGGTGCGCCTTCCAGCGATAGAGCGGAGTCCAGCAGCCTAGACTTCCGTTTAAGGAGGTGCTTGACGAGCAAGTGCCTTCATCCCGCTTTAGCGCCTGGTCCTGGGTGCTGAGGGCGCTCGCAGCAAGCGCGAGGAGTTTGCCAGAATACCCAAATCTGGCAGGGATTGCGCTGCCGCTGCCAGATTTGGTGGGAGGAGCCCCAGGGCTGCTAGCGACAAACCCACGAGGTTATAGAGGGCGGTAAACCCGATGTTGAGCTTCACGGTCCGCATGGTTCGACGGGCAATGCGCAGCGCCTCGGGTACCAGGCTCCAGTCGTCGCGCATCAAGGCTAGATGCGCGGCTTCCAGAGCTACCTCGCTCCCTGCCGCGCCCATCGCTATTCCGACATTCGCCTGAGCTAACGCTGGCGCATCATTGACGCCATCGCCAACCATGACGACCACCTGCCCCTTGGCTTGTGCTGTTTTCACGAGTGCAATCTTGTCTTCGGGCAACAGGTTGGCCTGATACGCAATTCCCAGTTCCTTCGCCAGTCGAGCCGCAGCCTGCTCATGGTCGCCGGTTAGCAACTCAATGTGCGTGATGCCGAGCGTGCGTACCTCTGCCAGTGCCTGAGTCACTTCAGGCCGGACGGTATCAGTGGCGGCCAGCACGCCCACTACCTCATCATCAACGGCTACAAATAGAAGCGTTTTTCCCTGTGCTTCCAAGTCTTGAGCTGTCCCAACCTGGTGCGCTTCCGACAGCAGCCGCGCGTTCCCTACTGCCACCTGCTTGCCGCCCACCAGCGCCCGGACGCCAGCGCCGGGCACTGCTTCGAAGCGGGCTGGCTCTTCAAGAGGGAGGTGCTGCTCTGCCGCTGTCCTGCAAACCGCTTCCGCCAGCGGGTGTTCCGAATACCGTTCAGCACTGGCGGCAAGCTGTAATACCACAGCCTCTGAGAGGTGCGCCAGGGCCACGATGTCGACAATCTGCGGGCGTCCAGTCGTCAGTGTCCCCGTTTTATCTACGAACAACACGTTGGCCTGTGCCAGCGCTTCCAGGTATTTGCCCCCTTTGATGAGTAACCCCCGTTTGGCACCTGCACCAATGGAAGCCAGCATGGCAATGGGAGTTGCCAAGGCCAGGGAACACGAGCAGGCAACAACGAGCACTGCGGCGGTGGCGAGCGGATTACGACTCACGAGAAAGGTCAAGAGGGCGATACTCGCTACAACGGGAAGGAAATACGTTGAGAAACGATCGGCCAGGCGCTGGACCTCGGCGCGATGCGCCTCTGCCTCCTCCACCAACTGCACCACTCGCCCATAGGTCGTATCCGCCCCGACCTGGGTGGTGCGCACTTTCAGATGCCCCAGGCTGGCAATGGTCGTAGCAAAGACATGGCTGTCCGCATGAACTTCTACAGGCAGCGACTCGCCGGTAATGGTGGCCTGATCGACCGTGGCCTGCCCCTCCAGGACGATTCCATCCACCGGAATGCGCTCGCCAGGGTGGATGATAACCGTCTCCCCGATCTGCACTTCCCCGACAGCGACTTCCTGCTCTTGCTCTTCGCGCTCCACGCGGGCCGTCTGCGGCGCAAGGGCAGTCAGGCGCTTCACCGCTTGACGTGACCTCTCGGTCGTGAAATGTTCAGCGTAGGAGCCAACGTACATGAAGAACACGACCACCGCGGCTGTTGTCCATTGGCCCACCACCAGGGCAGACACCACCCCAAGACTCATCAAGGTGTGGGAAATGATTTGACGCCGGAGCGCCGCCCGCAAAACGTTGGTGTAGATCGGCGCACCAATCAGCACGACCAGCAGTGTCCCAAGCCACCAGGGGACACGCTCGGTGACCCGCTCGAAGATCCCCAACCATTCTCCGGCCACGACGACCAGCAGCACAGCGCCCACCACCAGGCCAAAGAGGGTCAGAACCGGGCGCGTAAAGGAGGCCAGGGTGTGAGCAGATGATGATACCTCTGGAGTTGCAGGAGTAAGTGGGACAGAGTAGCCAGCACCCTCCACCGCCTGGCGAATCCCAGAGAGATCGATCAGGGCAGGCTCCATCTGAAGGACGGCTTTTTCTGAGGTCAGATACACCTGAACTGCGGCCATACCAGGCAGAGCAGCCAGGGCGTGCTGGACATGGTGGGTGCATTCCAGACAGTCCATGCCTCGAATCGGCACTTCTACTTGTTGCAGCGCATCAGTCCTGTGTGCCATCGGCCTCTCCTTTTGACTCACGCTCAACGGAGTAGCGCGTACATTCATAGACACCGCGTGCCACATCGCGCAACAATTCATCCGCCAGAGCAAGCAAAGACGCCACACGTGGGTCACTTAGTTGATAGAGGGTGTAGCGGCCTTGGGGAGCCGAGACAACCAGATCACAATCTGCCAGACAGCGAAGATGATTGGAAACGTTCGACTGGGAGAGCCCCGTCTTCTCGACAAGCGCGCCGACGGTCAGAGGCCCCTCCCGCAGTGCCTCGACAATGGACAGGCGGGACCGATCCGAAAAGCCGCGAAAGAGCTTAGCCTTGAGGGTAGTGGTGTTTGGGGTGAGGGTGCCCATGGAAACCTCTCTTTGTAGCACATTTACATTATTACATTATGATATGATAATTTAAGAGAAAAGGGATTACAAGCAATTCAGACGAATACTTTATCCCGGATCATGCACCCCAAGTGTCGTGTCCCTACTCCTGAGTAAGCGCGTCAATTGTTCCTTCGGCTGTATGCTGTACAGTCATGCCCGGCAGCGTGCCCGTAATGTCCGTAAATTGCATCCGTAGAGGTGCACACTTGCACCAGCGATCAGCCTTCCCCTGCTAAAAATGGTATGATGGGATTTCGTTCATCACCAGCTTGTGCAGGAGAAACGTATGGCATTTGCTGTGGTTGCGCACCTTTTTCAGTGCTCCTTGATCTGGTGAGTTTGCTCGCTCGGTCGGACCGTGAGAAAAACCTCGAGATTCTCAGGCTCGCGTCAGCAGATACGCCTCCTACAACGGATGCGAACTCGTACCCCTCGTCTTTCCTGGTGGGAAAAGCTTCCTCTGGTTCTACTGGTGGCCAAGCTGGTCAAAGGGAAGCCCACTTTACGTCCTCGGCTCAACCAACAAGGCATCAGACGCATCAGGCACGAGGAACCTCTTTTAATAACTCTATATATCCGGATATTCGTATATGTCTATCCTACCAGAGGTAGTTAAAAGAATCAAGGGGTACTCCCGTCGTACAAGGCTCCACGTGAGCCGCAGTCACCAGGAGGAGCGTCGCCCAAAGATACGTCAAATGAGGAAGCCTGGGCCGAATGAGGCTCCTCAATTGGCAACAGCTTCTTCAGATTATGGTGAGATAAGCAACAAATGAGGTGAGGATGGCATTCACCCGCAGAAGTGTCCTTACAATCATAGTGCCGAATGAACAGGCTGTGGTGGCTACTTTCGACATAAGCTTATCAGTGAGAACTGTGAAAGCTTTTTCGTGGCTTGTCTTGGCACCTCGTGTCATCGGTTCAGAAAAAGTAACTTGGCGTACAGAGTCAGGTTTGCTTCGTGTATCCGTATATTTCATGGCCCCACACTCAAGGCCCGCTCACTGAGTGGTATAGCTGGGTGGCGTCTGTGCGGAACCGAAGGGGTCGAATCCGCGATCTCCGGTCAAAGCCTGCTGTGGACTGGGCCGAGGCAAGTAAGAGGAAAATAGGTGTTCGAGGGGTCGAACCCGCAATCTATACTGGGGCCTGGTGGAGACTGGGCTGAAAGCAAGCGAGACGGAACCGACGGGAGTCGGGTTCTCTGTCGCCAGTAGCGTGGGTGCCCTTGGCCGAACTTCTTCTTTATCCTGTGGAAATTGTACCACCCAAACACGAGCATAGCAACCCGCCGCCTCCACCCTTCAAGGTGCCACGTTCGGAATGGTCGCGCGTCGTGCAGCGGGTCGCGCAGGGCGAGTCGTTGCGGCAGGTGGCGCGAAGCTACGGCGTAGCGTATGAAGCCGTCCGTCGCATTCTGGCGGCAGCTCGCAGAAGCCACGCCCACTTGGATGAAGATCCTTCGGAAGAAGAGCGCAGGTCGAAATAGGGCAGAAAAAGGGCAGGGTCAACCTCTCTCTGGAACAGAACATCTCGTTTAACCAAGCGCTGGAGTTGACAGCGGAGCACGGTGGTTTTTATACTTGATCTATGGCTACGCCCATTCTCGCCACGAAGCTGTATCTCCCGCCACCTCGGCCTCTGGTGGTCCTCCGCCCCCGGCTGATCGAGCGGCTGAACGCGGGGCTGCACCACAGGCTGACCCTGCTCTCGGCCCCTGCCGGTTTTGGAAAAACCACGCTGCTCAGCGCATGGCTGGCAGATCGCATGCGACAATCAGCCTGGCTGTCGCTGGATGAGGAGGAGAACGACCCCGCGCGCTTTCTAGCCTACCTCATCGCGGCGGTGCAGACCATTGCGGCACATGTTGGAAAAAAAGTGTTGAGGGTGCTCCAATCCCCTCAGCCACCATCTACCGAAACAGTGCTGACGACCCTGCTCAACGACATTACCGCCATCTCCGACCAGTTCGTCCTGGTTCTGGATGATTATCATCTGATTGATGCCAAACCAGTTGACCAGATTCTCACGTATCTCATCGAGCACCCGCCACCCCAGATGCACCTGGTCATCGCCACCCGTGAAGATTCCCACCTTTCTCTAGCTCGCTTACGTGCTCGTGACCACGTGACGGAACTGCGCGCCGCCGACTTGCGCTTTACTCCTGCCGAAGCCGCTGACTTTCTCACCCAGGTGATGGGCCTTCACCTCTCAGCCGAAGACATCACGCGCTGGGACGGCGCACCGAAGGCTGGATTGTCGGTCTGCAATTGGCGGCTCTTTCCCTGCAAGGACAGCCAGATGCCACCCGATTGTACGGTGAAAGGACACAATCTGAGCATCTTTGGCAAACTCCAGGTCCAACGGCGTACCGAAGCGGTGGCACGTGCCCGCGAGTTGGGCCTGTTGTAGGCGAAACATTCATATGCCCGCACGTGCGGGTAGGAAGAACTCCTCACCAAGCCAAAGCTTGAGCACGTCTTTCACCCTTGGCGTCAACCCCAAACACTACCTCAAACAATACTTTAGTAGCTCTCCCTCCAGACCGTTTTGCAGGCATACTCTCTGTAGATCGAGCGCATGCACGGACGGTTCTGACCAACTACCACAGGGAGAGAGGCATAGCAAACACACCCGACCCAACAAAGGATTCAGGTGAATCACTGGTCTATTAGATCAGGATCAAAGAGCATCTGGGGCATCATTGGACCGGCTGGTTTGAGGGCCTGGCCCCTCACCCTGGAAGACAACGGCGAGACGCTGCTCACCGGCTTGGTGGTTGATCAGGCAGCATTGCATAGCGTGCTCAAGAAAGTGCGGGATGTGGGCATGCCATTGCTCTCGGTCAATCACGTTACCCTCGGTCTAGTAGAGGAAAAACCTGTCAACCAGGAAATGAACGGCTGAAACAAAGGAACTTTGGAGGAAACGCATGAAGGCACAACTCGAGGCGAGCAGCAAGCCACATGACCCCAATCCCCAGACAGGAGCGTCCCACCTGACAGAACGGCTGGCAGCGGATTCACCGGGAAGGTGGGCCAGGATTGCAGGCAGTTTGTACTTGATCAACATCATTGGGGGCTTCTTCGCCATCGGCTATGTCCCCGCCGCCATCGTGGTATCTGGCGATGCGATAGCAACAGCGCAGCACATCCTGGCGCACGAACTACTCTATCGGCTGGGCATTGTGATCCATATCCTCGTTCTGCTCACCAATCTCCCGTTAACGGTCATTTTCTACGACTTGTTCAAGGTGGTGAACAGGAGGCTCTCCTTGCTGGTGGCTTGCTTTCTCCTGGTGGGGACTGCCATTGAGGGGGCCTATCTGCTCAATCAATTCGCGCCCTTGATTCTCCTAGACGGCGGGCGCTCCGTGAGCGGATTGACGGCAACTCAGTTACAGGCTCAGGTGTCCACGCCGCTCGAACTGTTGGCGATTGGCTACAGCCTCGCTCAGGTGTTCTACATAGGCTACTTACTCTTGACCGCGTACCTGATTGTCCGGTCCACCTTCCTGCCCCGCGCAGTGGGTGTGCTGCTGGCGATTGGAGGGTTGTGCTACCTGGTCTACAGTTTCGCAGACTTTCTTGCACCAACATTTGCAGCACATCTGGTCCCGTCTATCCAGGTGCCCTCTGGCATTGGGGAACTCTCGCTCTGCCTGTGGCTTCTCGTGAGGGGCGTGAATGCCGTGTGTTGGAAGGAGCAAGCCGGCGCAGCAGGGGGATCCAACCGTTCCTGAAAACCGCCATTGAGAGCGACCCTGATGTTAACAGAACTCAGGTAAGCAAAAGGAAATGCGGGAGAGTGCTGTTGCATCAGCGTTCAACGCACGAGGCCTGTTGACATCAGGGTTGGAGGTAAGTAATTGGCGAAACGATATTGAATTAGGAGATGATCTGATGCACAAATATCATCCACTCGTCTTTGCTGGGTTCGTGTTGCTCTGCCTGCTTGGATTTGTGTTGGCGAGTATTGCATCCGCCTTTCCCGCTTCTATTGCTCATGTGTTGAATACCATCGGTGGGACACTTCTGGTTGCTGACGCCATTCTGGTACTGGTTGCTGATTGGGAGGGGTTTACCACCTTAAACGGGCGTATCACTTGGCGCAGTATATCGAAAAACAAGCGCTTTTGGCTCGGCTGCTTATTTTGTATCTTTTGCCCCGTGCCGCTGGTTGCCTATCTGATCCAGGTTGCTCGATACAAGCCTCCTGCTTCACCAGTGGTGCCTCTGGAAGCACACCAGTAGTTGTGTGATCGCGCCTTGGGGAGTTGAAGCAGCGTCTGACGGAGGCACTGAAACAGCACTAGTGAGTGGCCCGTAGTGTGCAAGAAATCCGACCTTCTTCAGCGAAGGCAAGAGAACAAGGAGTGGAGGAGATTGTCTCACACTATGGGGTTGGCTCGCGAGCGGAACTGAAGTGGTCGAATCCGCAATCTCTGGGCAAAGCCTGATGGCATCTGCCCTCAGGCTCTGGAACGGGGGCAATAGAGCAAGGAGATCGAATCAACTATCAACGCTGGGGCCGCTTGGGGACTGAGATGAAAGCAAGCGGGACGGAACAGACGGGAGTCGGGTTCTCTGTCGAAAGTCGAGATGGGTACCCCAATCTGTGCTGCTGGTCTCTGCTGTGGAAATGGTACCACCGAAACACGAACACATCAACCCACCTCCTCCGCCGAACAAGGTGCCACGATCCGAGTGGCCGTGCGTCGTGCAGCGCGTGGCCCAAGGCGAGTCCTTGCGGCAGGTAGCACGGAGCTACCGCGTGTCCTATGAGGCCATTCGGCGAATTCTGATTGCGGCAAGGAGAAACTCCTCACTTAATGAAGAGGAACCTTGAGAATATGGGTGTTCAAGTACCCGCCTCAAAAAGAGTGGGTGGAATTTTCGCACCCTACGGGGTTAAAGGTGCAGCCTGATTTCACCATTGAAGACCACCCGCCTATTGACCTGTTGCTGATTCCCGGCGGCGATGCGCGCAAAGTACGGGAGAATCCGGTCGTTCTCGACTGGCTCAAATCCGTCACCGAGCAGACTCGCTTTAACACATCGGTTTGTACTGGAGCATTTGTGCTGGGTGCCCTTGGATTGCTTGATGATCATAAGGCAACCACCCATTGGAGCGCCCTAGATGGTCTGGCCGAGCGCCATCCAAAGACGCAGGTTCAGCGCGATGTCCGGTGGGTGGATGAAGGCACACTGATCACGGCTGCGGGGGTTTCTGCCGGTATCGACATGAGCTTGCATCTGGTCGAGCGTCTGCTTGATCGAGCATCAGCAGAAAAGGTCGCTCGCTACATGGAGTATACCTGGGACGATCACGGGCAGCAGGCGCTCTAAGCTGCTTGCGCGCTCATTTGGAGAGAAGAAGTCGCTCCAACACAACGGCCAAGCCATCCTCCATCTTGCAGCCACAACTGAGAAGCAAGCAAAATCGCCCACGTTTGCCCTGCAATCTCGTCGGAGCATCCTTCTATTGATGCCAAAACTCTGTAATGCTAAGATGTGGCCGTTTTTGCTCGTTTCTCGGCTGTGGCCGATGAGAGGGTAAGGCTTCGAAAACTGCGAAAAACCTGTCCGGTCTACTTTCGTCGTCCGGACGAAAAAGGGAATATTGAGCACGATTGAACCAAGTATTTGTGGCCGATGAAGAAAGTAGCCAAGGCAGGGGGTCACATACCGCCTCCCGCTTATCTCGCACCCCTCAGCTCAACATCAGGAAGAGAAGCTACTTGTTGGAGATGACGTTCGATGTGTTTTAAGGGGAGGAAATCGCCAATATCTCTGCCATAATGAGCCACCTCAATACGGAAATCTGGGCCAATGATGAACTCTGCCGGGAGCCGCTCCAGGACTCCATCCCCGTAGGCTGGTCCACCATTGACCAACTGCTCGAAACCCATCTGTTGGGCCACTGCAAAGGTCTTCTTGCGGCGTTTGAGTGCCACCTTGACTGCACGAGACGAGATGGCTGTGCCGTATAAGTCATACAGGGTACTGGTTGGATCGGCAACAATGGGGAAAGGAGCATCACGCAGCACTGCGTGCTCCCGCGCGTGCTCCTGAGTCGATTCTAGAATAACCAGTACCTCAAGCCCGGATGCTTGAAAAGCGGGAAACTGGGTCGTGAGGCGATAGGTACGCATCCCACAGAAAGGGCACCCAGCAAATCGTACAAAGGCGAGGAGCAGCCGACGACCACGAAAATCCTCCAATCGAATTATCCGCCCTTGCAAATCAGTTGCAATAAACGGGCGCGCCTCCTGACCCACATAGAGGCGTTTCGACGCCCCTTTTTTGGCTGGGAGATTCGTGATGAGGGCCGCCTTTTCAGACGTGATGTGGTCAATGTCTCTGCTGGCTTCCAGCAGGCGGAGAATAAAGGTACTCCCCTGGTTTGGCACCCCTGAACTCTCTACGTGGATGGTCCCGCCCATGGCTTCTGCAAAAACGCGGCAGAGATATAACCCCAAGCCGTTGCCAGGAATTTTTGACCCCAGATCTCTTGGCAAACGTACAAAGCGGTGAAAGAGTAATGATTGCTGTTCTCGTGGAATACCAAAGCCAAAGTCCCGCACCCGTATCTCAATCCAATGCCCCCCCTCCAACGAGCGAGCAGAAATTAAGCCTTGCCTGAAGTTCCGCTTGGCAGGAGTTTTAGCGACGCGCAGGGTTTGAATGATGATGGGTGAGCCACCCAGGGAGTATTTGATGGCATTGGAAAGCAGATTCGTCACAATTTGTTGAATGCGAATCGGTTCACCCCAGACGAAGAGATCAGGGGCAACCTCAAGATGTATATTGTGGTTTGCTTGCCCAGGCTCTCGGGGATGGAGGAGGATCTGCGCCTGTTCCAGCACAGCAGCTAGATGGACCATTTGCGGTTCAAGGACCGCATGTTCATCGATACGGCGTACATCCAGGATATTTTCGAGTAATTCTATCAAAAGCTTGCCGGTTTTACTGGCTTGCGCCAGGGAGAAGTCTTGCTCCTCTTCGCTCATCTGGGTGCGTGCGGTATGGAGCAATTCTACATACCCATCAAGCGTGGTAATAGGGGTTCGTAATTCATGATTGACGCTGGTAATAAATTGATCTTTCATCGTTTCCAGTTGGCGAGATTGCTCATATGCCTGTCCGAGGTCTCTTAGTGTGCGTTGATAGGCCTGCCATTGGAGCAGCGCAAATGCTGCAAAGAACCACTCGAAGAGGAGAGCCGAGGGAAAAAGGCGAGTTTGAAGGGTGCCCCAGCCAGATGCGTTTCCCAAATGGGAAACCGTCAAGAAGAACATTCCAGCCGTCACGCCATTGAGCAGGAGCGTGGTGAAAACAATAGCGCGCTGATTCCCCAATACTCCCACCAGGACAATAATGATCCCAAAAAACATGAATTGAAGGAGCGTCAATTCATCCATACCCTGGACGAGGGCGCGCAGGAGCAGGAGGCATGGTAAGACGAGTCCTCCAACTACCCCGATCGTTGCCAATGCCCAGCGTAACTGGTGGCGTGAGAGCTTGAAGACGCCCACCCATAATGCGGCCATACAGACGGCCACTATGACCCACACCAGCCAGATCAGCGGCTGTTGCAGCACTTGCAGGATGATCAGCGTCCCAAAGACCAGACACCCAACCGTGAACAGGAGTGACGTTGTAGGGAGGAGCCACCTCAAAATCGCTTCGCGCCGCTGCTGTTCATACCTGGCAATGATAGAAGGGCTGGGCGATACAGTTTTTTCCATGTTAGGTAGCTCCTTGCTCGTTATCAACCAGAAGCTGGAGGGCCCGCTCCCTTTCTGCTTGAGTGAGTCGGATCACTTTTTCTATGGCAGCCACCAGCGCTTGAGGGGTAGCAGGTTTCGTGAGATATTGATCGGCCCCAGAGGCTAAGCCAATAAGCTGTTGCTTGTCTTCAGCAAGCGCCGTCAAAAGGATCAGCGGGATCTGGGCAGTTTCAGGATCCCCCCGTAAAGCACGGACAAGGTGAAACCCATCCAGGCCCGGCATCAAGATATCAATGACCATGCAATCGGGGTGCTCGTTGACAGCGAGTTCCAAACCAGCAATGCCGTCCTCGGCTTTAAGGATACGGTAGCCTCCCAACGTTTTCAGAGCCAACCCCAGCATCATGAGGAGATCAGGGTTATCGTCAACCAAGAGGACTGTAGTAGGGAGACGAGAAGCCATATCGATACTCGCTTTGCTTACCATGATTCACGTGAACCCTTTGCATCCTCCGAGGGAGGGTCCTTAACTAGAGGGAGAAACCACCCATTCATCAGATTTTCCCTGCAAATTCCAGATGTTGCACGAGAAGCGCCAGTCAGAGTCTATCACATGGCGCCCTCCCTCGCCTGGTTTTTCCAGTTAGGCAAAGAGAATGAACCGATCCACCGCTCTGAATTCAATTCCTCTCTTTCTCCACCACACGAGGCCAGCTCTGTTTAAGCTCAGAGCGGCAACCGCACCCCAAGCTGCAAAAGAATACCAACCAACCCTCCCCCTGGGAGTCGAGGTATCACCATCTGCTCGATATGCTCCTCACTCACCAGGCATGTCATCTGCTCTTCTGGCAATAAGACCTTCTTCTTGGTGGGAGACACAAGTGTGCTGGCTACTTTCATCATCGGACACAAACAAATGGTACAATTGTGCTCAAAGCCTCTTTTTCGCCCGTAGAAGAAAGTAGCCAGGTACGCCAAAGTGCCAGCTCAAGTCCTCGGTAGAGCGAACAGCTTGTGGGATGCAAAATGTCCTTCAGTTTTGCTGCTTCTTTGGTGTACTCGCGAGCGGAACCGAAGGGGTCGAATCCGCGATTTCAAGCCACGTCAGGTGTCATCGAGGCTCAGGCGCTGCAAAAGGGGCAACAGAGCAAGGTGATCGAATCCGCGATAATTTGCGATCAATACACGGGGCCAGGTGGTATCTGGGCTAAAGCAAGCTGGCGGCGGAAACAACGGGCATGAACACCGCTTCAAGATAAACGTTTGTTACAAGCAGGATAATGGGTTGTGATTCTCTTCTCTGGAGTCCGTATGCTGTAATTCTACCACTTCTGATTCACTTTTGCTCTCTCCTGTTTTGCTTCCTCCTGCCGTTCCTGCGAACAGGCTGAAAACGTGCTTCTGTTGCCCGGCTTTCTCCGCGCTGGAGGGTGAACCTCCTCTGAAAGGTTGTTCCCGTGCTGGCTCCCCTCGTCATCGGTTTGGAACAGGGGAGCTTTAGCGAGAGGGCTTTGCTTTTTATAGCTGGATGACAATAGTAGCCACCACAGCGTCTTTCGCCGACTTCTTCATGAATGCCGGCCCATTGCTGTTGGTGAAATGGCAAGCTGAGAGGCGCAGCTAAGTAGCCGGGCAGAAAGAGGTAGAACTGCTAGACTGGTCTCCAGCCAAGGAGGTGCAGTGATAGAGATCAGTCTGACCGAGCAAGAAAGCTGCGACCTGGCTCGTGCGGTGGGCACGGCACGGCAGGTCCGGCAATGGTGGCGCTATCGCGCGATCCAGTTGTTGGCTGAGGGCCAATCGCCCCAGTAGGTTGCTACCGTGCTGAGCTGTAGCCTGGCGAGCAGCTATAACTGAGCTGCTAGCTGGCA
Organism: Ktedonobacterales bacterium; assembly: GCA_036557885.1. Lineage (GTDB taxonomy): Bacteria > Chloroflexota > Ktedonobacteria > Ktedonobacterales > DATBGS01 > DATBGS01. The sequence continues at coordinate 31,684 of DATBGS010000174.1, read as the reverse complement.
GCAGCAAGGGTGCGTTGGATTGGGAGAAACGCCCAAACTCCTCATCTCTCGACAACGCGCCGCCCCATCATCCCAAGCGGGTGCAGGAGGCGGCAGCGGCGGCGCAGATCGAGATGGCCTGGCTGCCCTTTCGCTCACCCGAGCTGAACCCCTGTGAGGATCTCTGGCGGGTGCGGAAACGCGGTGATTGCGGCCAACCGGGCGTATGCCTCGCTGGTGGAAGAGGCCGAGCGAGCGGTAGCCTGGCTCGACAGCCTCACCAATGAGGGAAGCTTGCGCTGCTGCGGTCTCCGGTCTTCTAAATTCTTGTGGCTAACTACTTAGAGATGGCTCCTATGGAACCACTGAAGCCCAGGTATTCGAGGACAATGAACCTGATTGACGAAGAGCCGGATGCCGCGAAAGTGTCATGTCCGGTTCGGGAATGGCGGCGACAGGGGCGACCCTGCCGCTGACCATAACGTGGACCTCTTTCAAGACGTTCTCTTACTAAGCGTACAATCAGCGTTTCAAGAGGCCGAACAACCTTTGGTTTTCGAACAGATGTGCTAAGTAGCCAGCACAGGTGATTAATTTCCTAAACCCTAAAAGTCGTGTCTTTACTGGAAACATTGTCTCGATAAAGAGCGAGCCGAACGGAGGCAGGTGAGAGGCGATCACCACGTTGGTGCTTACTCTTCCCCGAGCCGCAAAACCTCCTGGATTTTGAGACGACGGAAGATGACCGCCGTTGCCGCCAGGACCGCCAAGACACAAGCCAGGAGGAAGAGGCCCAGTTGCAGCAGCGAAAGAGTGTCCAGATGGAGTGTAAACGGCGGCAGCAGCGCTTTGCCCGTCTGATCGGTTGTCAGAGCAGGTAACGTGGCGTTGGCAAGGGCTACACCCAGGGCACCGCCTAAAAGGACAGCGGCGCCCACCAGGATCACCTGCTCCCAACTGAGCGCGCGGCCCAACTGGAGCAGCGACAACCCCAGCGCGCGCAGTACACCAAACTCGAAGACGCGCCGCTTGACCAGCAGCGTAAAGAGCACGACAAAGCCCACGACACTCAAGAGGGCAGCCACCACAAAATCCAGCGAGAGCGCACCGGAGATGGCACTATGCAGCGGGTCGCTGCGCAAGTTTGCCAGCAGCACCTGACGATCATAGACCTGCTGCACAGTAACAATCACCTGGAGATGCTGGGTGGGATGTTGTAACTGCTGTTCTACCTGCTCTCCGGTGGTATACAGTGGCGCAGTGGGCGCTAGCTTCAACCAAACCTCATTGGGGGTGATAGAGGCGTGAGGGATGCGGTTGACCTGCTGGAGCAGGCGAGTGATGTCGCAAACCAGGGCATATTGACTGGTGTCCAGGGTAGGGAAGTAGTGGAACACGCCGACAATCACAAAGCTGGCGCTGATCGGGATGGCCTCGTCTCCCACTCCCTGTGCCGAGCCCAGGTGCAGGGTGAGTGCATCGCCGAGATGTTGTCCCGTATCGGCGAGCAGGCGATCATCCACGAGAGCAGGGATCGCGTCGGGCTGGGATGTCTTTTGCCGCACCGTTTGCATGAGCACAGCGAGCGGCGTGTCGGCGAAATCAGCGCGCCAGTAGGCCAGGCGCTCAAATTTGGTGCTGTCAACAGCAAGCGTAGTCACTTCGCCAGATTGGAGAACGCCCGTGGGCCGGGTATCGGTGGCGCGGAAGATATTCATACCATCGCTGGCGCCTGGCAGCACCGCCAGATGATCGGACAGCGGCGCGGCCACCCGATTCAGGTCGGTGGCTCCAATGGCCCCTTCGACCAAACGCAGGTCGGAGCCACTCTCATAGGCGGCGCGGTCAGCGGCGCTCTGAACGAGCGTACCGCTGAAGAGCGAGGCGAAGACGCCCAGCGCCAGAGTCAGGGCCAGCAAGAGGACTAACCGACTGTAGGGAGAGGGGCGGCGTGCCATCTGGCGCGTTGCCATGCTGAACGCCACCCCAGGCGAGCGCTGCGCCAGACGGTCCAGCACAACCAGCAGCGGTGGCACGAGCAGCAGACTCAGGCCCGCCGCACCGAGCAAGAGCAGCGTCGGCGTTGCCGAGGCGACCCAATCAATGGAGAGCCTGCCCTGGGCATTTTGCGTAAAGAATCGCCCGCGCTGGGAGAGTTCCAGGGCACCGAAGACCCCCAACGCTGTCAACAGGACACCTGGCCCCAGGCGCAACCAGAGCGGTGCTGGGCGAAAACGTGCTGCCTGACGCCTGAGCGCGACCTCACTAGAGCGTGCAGCGCCGATGACGGGCAGCACCGCCACCCCGCCGCAGAGCAGCGCAGCGGTAGCGGCAGCGAGATAGGTCTGGAGATCAGGGGTCGTAAGCTCCTCTGCCGCGCTGCTGACGGCGGCGCCAAAGAACGAATGGTTGACGAACATCCGCGTAATCTGGCCGGCAAGCTCTGGCGCAAGCAAGAGCGAGATGGCACAGAGCAGCAGTGCCTCCAACGCGGAGAGCGCGAGAATCTGCCAGGCGCTGGCGCCCCGGCACTTCATCAGCGCCAGTTCGTCACGGTGGTGGTCAGAAAGTGCTGCGGCGGCCAGTCCCAGATAGAGCAAGAGCAGTGCCAGACCGGGGAGGATAGCCACCAGGGTCGCAATGGTGACAAAGAATTGCTGCTGAAAAAAGGCCTGGAGCAGGCTGTCCAGGTTGGTGAGGACAGTGTAAGCAATTGGCTGCGGTGGATTGCCCGGATTCGATTGCTCGACGAAACGCTTGATCGCCAGGATGTTCTCCAGCGTCGTCTGGGCGGTCAGCGCCGAAACCCCCTGTAGATTGAGTTGATAAAACCAGCTATAGACGAGCGACTGTTCTAGCTCCAGGTGGGGCAGCGCCGTATTGAAGGCCGTCTCATCGATCCAGAAGGGCGGTGGCGGAAGATCAGGGCTATCGCCAAAGTGGATCGCTGGCACGAAGGGGTCCAGAGCGCCAAACCAGGCAGGGTCATCCAGGCTTTTGGGCTGGAAAAAGCCCACCAAGCGGATGCGCAAAAAACTCGTCGAGTGGGTTTTTGGCTCGAGCAGGTCAAGCTCCTGCCCCAGCTTCAGGTTCAGTTGTGTGGCCCACTCCGGTGCGAGCATCGCCTCGACCTCATAGGCCATACCCAGGTTAGTCGGCGTGCTGGTGACGGCTGGCGAGGGAAAGTGCCCAGCAGTCAGCGTCAGGTGTGTGGCATTCATCCCACTATGAAACCAGAGAGCGCTCCTGGAGGGCTGGAGATACTGAGCCAGAAAATCTTTTGGGAAACGATGGTTGTCCGGCGCGTAGATCAGGAGATGCGCATCTACCCCCGATCGCAAAGGAGCCGCCTGGGCCAGGTCGCGACCCAGAAACGCCTGCACGTTGGCGGTGACCTCGCTCGTGGCGCGCGCATAGATGTCCTCATCGAGGGGCGACGTCGTGAACTGCACCTCCAGATTGTGATCAAGAGGCGTCCCGGACGCACGGAGACTGGTCTGTAAGCTGGTGTTGGCGGCAGCCCTGGCGAGCAAGGGCACACTGCACAACACCGTCACCGCTGCCAGCACGCCGAGCAGGACAGGCAGCAGCAGCAAGCGCGTGTGCCAGGCGCGCTTGAGGAGAAAACGCAGCATTGACATCAGCCATCCCGTCCTTTCCTGCACTAGGGTGCTTTCCAGATGATGAGAGAACCCCTCGCGCTGAGGGAGACGATGCGTGTACCATCAGGAGACCAGGCAAGCGGAGGCAGGCCAGAGGCATTGAGAAAAAGAGGGGCACCAGTGGCGGCATCCCAGACTTGCAGCGATTTCTCATCACTCACACCGCCAGATGCCAGACTTCCCGACGCGATACGTGTGCCATCCGGTGACCAGGCGAGCGCAGTGATATTCCCGCTGTGGCCCGTATACAGCAGCAAGGAGGTTCCAGTCGTCGTCTCCCAAATGCGGACAGTGGTATCGATGCCTCCAGAGGCGATACGCGCACTATCCGATGACCAGGCTAGGGCATCTACTTCTCCCCGGTGACCACGACAGGTGAGCAGGGTCTTGCCAGTAGTGGCATCCCAGATCTGAGCGGTTGCATCCGTACCAGCGGAGGCGATGCGCGTGCCATCGGGCGACCAGGCCAGGGTATGCACCTGATCGGTATGGCCGCGATAGGTGAGCAGAGTCTTGCCGGTGGTGGCGTCCCACACCTGGACGGTCTTATCATAGCTCCCTGAAGCGATGCGCTTCCCATCAGGCGACCAGGCGACTGCTGCGACCTCAGAACGCTGGCCGCGATAGGTGAGCAGGGTTTTACCGGTGGTGGTGTCCCACACCTGCGCAACGCCCGCGCTCCCATAGGCGCCAGTCCCTAAGACGATGCGCGTGCCATCGGGCGACCAAGCTAGTGCCCCTACTCCCTGCTGTGTCTCAGGAGCGGTATCGTCCACCAGCTTCCTCCCGCTGGAGGCATCCCAGATTTGCACGGTGCCGTCATCACTGCCGTAGGCAATGCGTGCCCCATCCGGGGACCACGCTATAGTGTCGATGAATGTCCCGCGGCCAGGGCTGCGATAGGTGAGTAGCACCGTACCCGGCGCGGTGCCGGAACGAGCAGGAGCCGTAAAGGTGGGGAAGACGAGCGGATGCGTCTGGTAAGACTGTGTGCTGCTTCCACAGCCTGCCATCTGCCCTACGAGGAAGATGAGGGCGCCGAGCCAGGCCAGTCGTCGCATAGCGTCTCTCCTTGGGTGAAACTCTCTATACTGCTCCAAGTTGTTTCAAGAGTCGAGGATTACCTGCCTATCTTCTCAGGAGTATCCAGATGGGATGTGGCACGGGTAGCAGAGCAGCCTGTTGACAATGTTCCCACTATATATGGCCGTGACCTGGGAAGTTGGTTCTCTTTGAAATTGAGTGTATCAAGCAGGCATGATACCAATAAACATCAGGAGATAGGGGCATATTCTAATCCTTCCCAGGTGCGTAGCAAGAGGTCAGTAACTTCTTCTTCCAAGGCGCGGTCGGTGCCCAGGAGCCGGTTGCAATGCATGTGGAGATAACTTGCATAGAGTGAGGAGAGTGGCTGGCTTGAGGTTTGCTGTGCATTGACTTCCGCCAGTCGTGCGCTGATGGAGAGCAGGGCTTCGCGTCGCCTCACCAACACAGCCATTATCTCAGTGCCACCAGGGATATCTGCCAGAGCCTTGCTTGGATTACCAAGTAGCAAGCGAAGCTGTGCTTTCTTTTGCCGATAGGTTTGTCCTGATTGGTGTCGCCTTCTCATCCACTGGCGATACAAGGCAAGGCGAGCGGAAGCGGAAAGCCCCAGTCCGGCCAACAAGTCATCATTGCTGAGTACCGCAAGCAGTTCTCTCTCCAGTTGAATGCCTGGCCTTCGTGTGAGCAAGGCAAGGAGATCAGCAACCGCGCGGCTATCGGCACCAAAAAGTCTTTCGGCAACCTCAATGCCTGCTAAGCCGCCATATCGTTCGATCTCGCGGTCATAAACGTCAAATGTATATTTTAAGCACGGGCCTTTGGAGATGAGCCAGGCGCCCCAGTCACAGAGCATCGGCAGGAGTTTGCTCTGCAAAAGGCGGCTATCACCCCAAAAGCGCAGGCGGATGTGGGGATCGGGGTCATTGTAACGGATAAAAAACCAATCTTCAGCGAGACCCGTTTTGAGCGCGTCGCGGGCAAATTCTTGGAGGGGTCCAGCAATCAAATCATCTTGGAGAGCCTGACCACAGTAGAGCTTCATGAATAGCCACTCGCTTCCCAATCCCTTGAGGCGTTGTTCTGGCGAGAACTTCTGAGGAAATGCCTGAGGAACGGGGGATGGCCCCAGTCCGACAACTTTCGTAGCACGCGCCTTGTTATCCTGGACGTTTATTGAGGCTCTGCTGATCAGCGGGATAATGAATTCTGCGACGTAATGCCCGCCTGGGCCTTGAACCCAGATCTGGTCAAGCGTAGGAAACACTTCCTGAAGTACGACAACGTGATCTTCCTCTAGCTTCTGCAATTCGTAGCGCAGCTCGTCGCTTTGCTGAGGGCTATCGAGATCAAGCAGGAGACGATTATCATGCGTAGTGAGATACACGTAGCGCGGAACATTCCATTGTTCGCGCCAAGCAGTCAATGATGCGCGGAATGTTTCGGACGATGTAGACGGCAATTCCCGATCACGCATGTATGGCGTGAACTGCCATTGAGCAAGCGAGAGAACGAAGCGATCCAACTGCACTCGGGGAAGGAATGGAAAACTTCTTGCTTCACCCCAGTCAAATGCACTGAGGAGCGCCGTTCCATCAAGACGCATATCAGCAAGCATGCGTACAATGGCTGGTGCTCCCATAGGATTCAACATATGCCCGACGCACGGGATTACCTGGGCATCCCTTCGAGGCCAGCGAAGATAAAACCGCTCGTTGTAGAGGCCAACGAGTAATTCATTGAGGGGGATGGTCTTATCTCCTCCAACTTCTGGCGGAGCAGCATAGTTTAGCTCATGGCGGTAGATGGTAGGATGGATCGCAACATTGCTCGCCCGGCCACTTCTGGGGAGATAAACTATCTCTGCGAGAAGTACGTTCGGGGTAAGTGCTGCGACGCGCGATGCTGTATCACGAAGAGCGTCAGCACTTTCTTTACCTAGAAGATAGGTAAATCGACTAAAGTTGCATCCAGCTTGTTGCGCACCAACGTTGGGTCCAAGGGCGAGTTGGTAGTGGCCAGCCAGCGCAGAGACGAGCAACCCGTCATCCTGGGCCAGACGCGCCCACTTCAACGCTTGCTCTCGTGCGGCCAAACTCTCCGGGTAGCGGACGAGATTAAAGTTGAGATGGGCCACGGCCCCGTATACCTCGGTCAGCACCTGCGTCGAGGCGCCTGGTCCAGGCGCCTCGAGCAGCGGGAGGAGGAGGCGAAGACCCTCCACAGCCGTTCCATGTTCTGCGTGAATATGCCCGATCTGGGCGATCACGAGCCATTGCCTCTCCTGGTCGCCTGAGGTTCGATAGATCGCCTCCGCCTGCGTCAGCACTTCCAGCGCCTCATCCAGGTGGGCGGTTCTGCCGAGCAGTTTGCCGAGCTTCTCGCACGCCCGTGCCGTATCCAGCGGGCGGTGCAGTTGCCCGAGATGGGTCACTAGGTCCCGGTAGCAGCGCTCCGCTTCGACATGCGCATGCAGGGCCAGTGCCTGGTCCCCAGCACGCTCCAGGTACAGTACCGCGCGCTCACCTCCTCCCGCCAGCAGATAATGATGGGCCAAGAGTTGGAGAGGGGCCTCTCCTGGCTCCTGCTCCAACGCCTGGGCCACCTGCCGGTGCAAGGAGCGTCGCTCTGCCAGGCTCAGGTCCGCCAGCACCACCTCACGGATCAAATCATGGGTGAACCGTGAGGTCGCCTCTCCCTCCTCCACCAGCAGGTGCGTCTGGCTGAGGACCTTCAGAGACACCAGCGTGTCTGCTTCGGAGTGCGGAGCGAGCGCAAGCAGCAAAGCGGTGGGCGCCTCTCGACCGATCACTGCTGCTGTCCCCAGGAGCTCTTGTGCGCCCTCTGGCAGAGCCGCCACGCGCTGGCGGATGCTCTCAGCCACATTCCAGGGGGCGTCTGCCCCACTCCTCGCTGGCGTGCCGGTCTTCAGCGCCTGGGCGCAACTGACGAGAAAGAAGGGAACGCCCCCGGTCCGTGTCAGGATGTGCGCGCGGCGTTCGACATCTGCCTCCTCACCCTCTTCGAGCAGGCTGTTGAGCAGTGCTGCGGCCTCTTCAGGAGCAAGGGGCTCTAGCCGGTGCTGCGCAGCCAGGCCGACGACGGCAAGATCAGCCACCAGTACGCTCAACACATCGGGGGGATGTACCTCGGTTCTGCGATACGCGCCGATGATGCGCAGCGGAAGGGGCACCGGCGAGCGCAGCAGTGCAGCGAGGAGATCCAGCGCATCGGCGCCGGCCCACTGCAAGTCATCGAGGAGTAAGACTGTCCCAGCAGGGTCGGCGACATTGGCCAGGAAGCGCCCCACCGCAACAAACATCAAGCCCCGCTCCTGCTCCGGCGGCAGGCTCCAGGCAGGGGCCGGGACGAGCGTGGTTTCGGCCAGTTCGGGCAAGAGCCGCGCCAGCCAGGCGCAGCCCTCCAGATGGGCGCGTAGCGCCGCCGGTGCCGAGCGGTGGAGGACGCTTTCCAGCGCGCCCAGCAGCGGGGCATAGGGTTCCTGGCCGTTGCGCCGGTGGCTGCCACCGGAGAGCACCTTCCAGTCCTGTGCCCTGGCACGCTGGCTGGCCTCAGCCAGCAGGCGACTTTTGCCGATGCCTGGCTCGCCTTCAAAGAGCAGCAGGGGTGGCCCTCCACCCGCCAGATGACGCACGAGCTGCGCCACCTCACGCTTGCGTCCAGCCAGCGGCAGCAGTGGCTCCCTGAGAGACGGCAGGTGGTGGACGCTTGCAGGAGCCAAGGTCGCTCCCTGCCCACGCGCGACGTGCTGGAGCCGATCTCGCTCGGCGGGAGAGAGACCGAGCGCCTCGGCCAACAGCGCGATCGTTTCCTGGCGCGGTGCCCGGCGGGTGCCGCGCTCCAGCGTGCTGATGGTCTCGACGCCCAGGTTCGCTCGCTCGGCCAGAGCTTCCTGGGTCAGTCCGGCGTGCAGGCGGTAGCGCCGGAGCAGCGCCCCAAAGCTGACCGTGGGCAGGGAACGCATCCTATTTCTCCCTGACAATGCTAGCGCGCTGGAAGGTGGCATGCCCAGAAACAGCGCCGCGTCGCTATCTTAACAGATGGGCCAACGGCTGCCAAGTGATTGTACGGGTGCATGTACGGGTGCTGGCGTGTGTTGTCCCTGGTACTCCCGTCCTCTCTCAGACACACTGGTAGCAGGCACGGGTTCCACACCCTGCCGAAAAACGCCAGAGAGCCTTGGGATGATGATGGCAACGTTGGGCAAAGGCGGGGTGCTTGCAAACCAGGAGGCGATGGTGGCCCTGGAGCGTCCATCCCTGGCCTCCTGGCCCAACTGGGCAGCCAGAAGCCTGGCTCAACAGCGCTTTCAAGAGATCGGAGAAGCGGGCAGCAAAGCTGTCTCGCGTTATGTTCTTTACGGGGAGGTTCTTATGTCGCTGACGGACGATGATCTGGTCCCGGTTGATCCCGAAGAGTTTGCTGATCTGGATTCCGATCCGACTCTGCCGCTCGAGATCTTGGATCCGGTCCTGAACCGTCCTCTTTCCTGGCGCAAGCGCCGCTTTTCCATTGGCCTCGCTTTGCTTTCTTGCTTCATTTTGCTTGTGCTCCTTTGGCCGGTCATCGTGCCGCAGCCTCGCAGGATAGCCGCCTCCAGAGCCACTACGGCGATTCCCCTGACTCCCACTCCGACGCTCGGGATCGCCGGAAGGATCAGCGCCACCATTCCCATTGGGGCGGTGCATGAACACACCTCGATTGCAGCGAGCGCCACTGCCGTCTGGGTCCACGATGGCCCGACCGGGACGGTCACGCGGATTGACCCCAGGACAAATAGCGTCGTGGCGACGATCGCCGTGGGGGGCACTCACGGGGGTACCATCGCCATCGGCCAGCAGGCGGTCTGGGTGACCGAGGATGCGACCGGCATCGTCTCCCGCATTGATCCTCAAAGCAATCACGTCACGGCCACCATCCAACTGACCCCAGGCACCGGCCTGCTCGGAGTCAGCTCAGGCACGGTCTGGGTGATCAACGTGCCCAACAACACTCTGACGAAGATTGACGAGCAGACCAATCGGGTCGTTGCCACGCTTTCTACTCCTTTGCTGCCCATCGGGGTGTCCTCTGGCGATGGATCAGTCTGGGTGTGCAGCCGTCATGGCGGCACTGCCGGCGTGACCCGGCTCGACCCGCAGACCAACCAGGTGCAGGCGCAGATCGATGTGGGCAGCGCCCATGCGCTGGTGTGTAATGGGGACATAATAGCCCTGGCACAGGCCGTCTGGGTGCCCATTTTTGATGAATTGAACCCCCTCCGTCAACACCTACTCGAACGGATTGATCCGGCAACCAACAAAGTGACAGACTTTATCGAACTGGGGGCCGATATGAATCCCGACCTTGTTGCTGATGAACGCGGAGTGTGGGTCTGCGACCCGACGACGGGACTCTACCGTGTGGATCCACAAAGGAGGCGGGTGATCGCACAAGTGCAGCTGCCCGGCGGGGATAGTCTGGCCTTAGGTGCTGGCTCGCTCTGGCTCACCAGAACCAGTGACAATACGGTTGTGCGCATTACGCCTGCACCCTGAGGGCGGTATCCTGCCTGCCAGATGACGCTGGAGGTACTCCTGTTCTTGGTGTGGGATAATTCAACCTGCCCTACTCATGCCTTGACAGAACCTTTCGATGCTTTGTAAGCTTGGAATCAGCTCTTCACCAGCACGATTTCAAGCGGAACATGCCGATGTCCACACACGACGTTTTGCTCCTGCTCGTCTGCTTGCCCCTCCTGCTTGGAGCCTGGCTGTCTCACCCACGGGGTGCGCAACGAGATAAGCTCAAGCAAAGTGAAAAGAAACCGCCTGCCAACAATGCTGGGTGGTCAAACAAGCCGAGGAAAGCACCAGCGATTGAGGCCCATTGAGACAGAAAGGCGAGCAGGTCAGACGGTGCCAAGGGAAGCAACCACGTCTGTGATGAGCCGTTAAGCGGTAGCGAGCAGATCAAAGCCAAACGCGCGAGCAAAGGTGGCTGGGAGACCGTGGAGCGTGACAACCAGCCCAGGAGCATCAGCGGGACGGGCATTGCGAGCGAAGCGCTCCTGCCAGGGTAGACGCCAATGCGCGCGCTTCGCTCGAGTAACGGGTGGCGAGAGCTGCACCGGGGTCGGTAAAGGATTGGGAGTGATGGAGCTTTCCACCCGGACGGTTTGGCTTCGGACCACTTTGAGCCAAGCGCGCCGGATGGCACAGCGGGGCCAGTCTTTCCAGAGAAGGGGAGCACGAGGTGGGATGGCTGGTGCAGGGGTATGAGCGCTTGAGAAAGCCGGTGGTGAGGATTCGAGCGGCCAGAGCACTGTACTGACCCGCCGGGGCTTGAGCGTGGCCCTGCTCTCTTGACACTGCGCGCGCAAGGGGCATGAGCGGCAATGACCGATGCGTGCGGCATACAAGACCCGCAGAGAGCCGTTGCGCTCCTGGTGCCGTTCCTGGGGATAGAGCGGGTGGTTGGCAGGGCAACGCAGCGTGCCATCCGCTTGTGGGATAAACTCGGAGCCGGGAAAACCGTGGGTGAAGGAGGGACGCGCCCAGTGGGGAGGGCCATAGCGAGCGTGCGGCGTGGACGCTTCCGCAATCTCCGGCGCTTCTTGCAAGGCCGCTTCAGCCTCAAGGGCTGGAGCAAATTCAGTGCTGCGCAATTCTGCTGCCGAGAGGTGTTGGCCCAGTTCCAGCCGGAGATTCCAGACCCATTGCGCCAGGATCTGGCTAAACTCCTGGCCGCACGGCGTATGGGAGTACCAGCGATCCGCGTTCTGTTCGGCGTCTTCATCGGCCAGCACGGTTTCAAACGACCCGCGCTGCAAGTAGAGGTTAAGCACATCTAAAGCGGTAAAGGCGGGGAAGGGCAGCGTACTGACGAACAGCTCGTAGACGGTGCCATCACGCTCGACGCCGACGCCGGGAGGGGAGGCGGTGGCGCCATGCGTCGCGACAATGAAACGCACTTCTGGCCCGGCTGGTGTTAAGGGAACGGACGGACAATCGTAGAGCGCTCGCGTCATGCCACTTTCGGGGTGTATGCTCACCTGACTGGGGGCACGGGTCAGCACCTGCTTGACCGCCTCCACCTCCAGCAGGTGATAGGCATGGCTTCTAGCGATCACCCCAAGACCCGCCTTCAACACATCGAGGAGGGGAGCAGCATCCCCGTAGAGCCCATCCAGACGCGAGCCTCACCGAAGCGAGGGGAAGCGCCAGGTGGGTGGCATAGGTGGTAATCACCTCAATGGCTCTCCGCAATTCGCTCCGGTAATCTCCATTGCCTGGTCCCCCAAAGGTGCCGAGAAACTGATGGGTATGGGCCTGGAGAACGACTGTGCGGGTCCGCTCGACTTCCCCCCGCTTGCGCCCCACGTATCCCGGAGCACAGACCTGATCAAAGCGACGGTGAGGAGCAGGCAAGGCTTCTGTTTGCGGCAGGGATCGTTGGCTGGCAGCTTGCCTTGTTCCGTCGACATCAATCACCAGCAACTCAGCGCCCATTCGATCACACAGGCCGCCGGGAGAAGAAAACGGCGAGCGCGCCAACAGATCCTTTTGAAAGAGTGTCCGCAAGGCTTCCACGGTGGGCTGATCCAGGGCAGCGAGAAAGCGGGACAAAGTTGAACGATGCGGCAACTGGTTTCGGCCAAAGAGGGCCATGAACGGCGAAGCCCAGGGAGTGAGCCGTTCGTAAAAGGCCAGCAGGGTCGGCTCGCCTGAAACGGCGTAGCCGAGTAACGCCGTGACAAAATCGATGAGATCGTACTGACCCAAGCGGGCACGGACAAAACGTACCTGCTCCTGGATGGTTTTCAGGATGCCCTCATGGGTGAGCACCTGAGCAAAGGCGGCCACTTCTCCCATCCAGAAAGGGGTTGAGGGCGAGGATTCCGGCATAATTTGGATTGTGACGGAAGCTTGCGTCATCCGGCCAGCGTGTCCTCCAGGCGCGGAAGAACCCTCTTGATGGGTCTGCGCTGCCGCATCGAGACACCTTCTGCGCGTGTGTGATAGGCTCTCCCTCATCCTGGCTTGGGAGAAGTGAAAGGCTCGTTCCCTTTTGCTTGCCCCATCTCTTCCTGGAAGAGGAGGTACGCTTCTTCCAGGGTGGGATGGGCTGGGAGAGCCTGGGGATGTGGCTGATGGGCAGCCAGAATACGGGTCTCCACGCTGCCGCCGCGGGGAATGGCACTGCTCACGCGATAGCGGGCGCGCACGTGCTCAAATTCGGCCTGGGGAACGGTCAGGGTCCACAGCGCCTCGGCAGCGTCCGCAAGCAGTGCCTCCGGCGTGCCCGTCCAACTCAGCCGTCCGTGGTTCAGCAGCGCCAGGTGGGTCGCCGTCGCCTCAATATCGCCGATGATGTGCGTCGAGAAAATGACGGTGCGCTCGCCGGAGAGCGAGGGGAGCAGTTCCCGAAACCGGACGCGCTCGGCGGGATCGAGGCCCACCGTTGGCTCGTCGAGGACGAGCAAGCGCGGTTCGTTGAGCAGCGCCTGGGCAATGCCGAGGCGGCGTACCATGCCACCAGAGAAGGTTTTCAAGCGCCGGTCGGCGTCCGCGGAAAGATCAACCATCTCCAGCACCGCTTCGACCCGTCGGCGCAGCTGTGCCCCGCGCAGTCCCTTGAGTTCGCCGAGATAGTGCAGCAACACCCGCGCGCTGATCTGCGGGTAGATGCCGAAGTCCTGGGGGACGTAGCCCAGCACGCGGCGCACCGGCTCGGGATGGCGAAGGATATCCTGCCCATTCCAGGTGATGGAGCCTTCCGTGGGCCGCAGCAGGGTGGCGAGCATCTTGAGCAGGGTGGTCTTGCCTGCACCATTGGGACCGACCAGGCCTAACACGCCAGCCTCCATGCGGAGCGAGAATTCGCGCAAGGCCCAACGGTTGCGCTCATAACGTTTGCTCACCGTATCGATCACGAGCGTTGGCATCATCTGGTTCCTTTCCTCACGCACGAAGGCGCAGTGCATGCGTCTCGTAGATGGTCAGAGCCAACAATAGCACGGAGATCCCCAGGAAGAACAGGCGGTTCCAGAGAAACAGGGAAGGAATGGGCGAAGGCGGTATTCCTGCTAGGGAAAGATGCATCACTTGCTGCACGAGATTGGCTGGTGGTGGGCTATCCTGGCGCAAGACCGGATGTTGCATGAGGAACTGCCTGATGGGAGTGATGCCTGAGACAGGTCTCGCCGGCGCGAGCGAAAACCCAGGGAAAAAAACGGCGGCGGTAATATCGAGCAGTGGGGGAATGGATTGGGTGAGAAACAGCGGCAGCACCCAGATGAGCAGGGAGACGAGATAGGCAATGGTCCGCTGGCCGCGTGTCAGCGTCATACAGGCGAGCATAAAAGTCGCGCCAAAGATGATCGCGGGCAGCACAAACCATACCCAGCCAAGGAGGTAGGGTGATGCTCCCAGCGGCGGATAGAAGAGAGGCGAGAACAGGAGGAAGCCCTGCGAGCCAGTGGGGAAGTGATCTACGGCGAGGGCGGAAAGCAGGCCAGCACCAGCGAGCAAGAGCAGGCTGGCTAGGCCAGCGAGGTATTTGCCGCAGACGTAACTCTTCGTTGCAATTGGTGTGCTCAGGACAATCCCGTCCAGACGCTGGGCATGATCGCGGTTGATCTGGTTGCCGGTACAGAACGTCAGGATGAGCGAGAGGAAGAAACTCGTGTTCCCCAGGTGCGCCCAGCTCGTCCAGGGTTGGTTGCGGTTATTGGAAGCGCAGAGCGCCCCGATGAGGAGCGTGATTAACAGCATCAGCCAGGTGACCCAATTGCGCCAGATCAGCCTGCATTCCAGTTTCATGACAACCCAGCAGTGGTACATACCCGATCCTTTCCTCTTCCTACCAAGCGCAGAAGCGCTGCCATTTCGGAGCGAAGGTGGTGAGCGCAACGAGCAGCAGGAGACTGAGGATAATCGCTGCCAGGTGAGCGGCGAGCGAAAGTGTGTCCTGCGGCAGCGAGAAAAGCACCCTCGTGACGTTTGATCCATTTTGTTCCGCCAGGGCGAGCAAGCCTAGGAGCAGCCAGGGCACGCCACCGACCAGGGCTGCCAGGCGCACACTGCGCAGGAGCGCGATGGGCAACGAGATCGCCGTGAGCAGTAGCAGCGGAGCCAGCCAGGCCAGCAAGAGATCCCAGAACGGGGCCCAGTGTGCCAGCGCGAAGCCAAGTGTTGCCAAAAGACCAAGCATGCTGTCAAAAGCCAGAAGAACCAGACCCAGGCTCATGCTCGTTTGTGCGAAGGTGACCGAGCTGCTTGCCTCCACGGCGCGTAATCCCGCCGATGGCGAGTGTAGCGCGTGGGCCAGGCCGAACACGGCTGCCAGAGGAAGCAGGAGAATCAGCAACGTGATGAGGTCAGAAACCGGGAGTGACTGGGAAAACCCGATCCCAGCCAGGAGCAGCAGAACGCCAGCCATCCAGAACCAGGGGCCGAGCAGATACAGGCGCCAGCGGGTCAGAACAGCCATGCGCCAGAGATGAGGGATTCCCTGCTCGCGCGTGTCTTGCGTGAGATGCGCGGCCTCGGTCAGCAGCGCGTGGACCAAGCGCGTCGTCTCGGCTGAGGACGGTCGTGGAACTGGTTGAGCCGCATAGCTTCTGGCGGTGGCTTGCAGGTCAGGAGGGAGTTCCTCGCGCTCGTCTTGAGGCTGATCGAACAACTGGTTATCCATGCTGCTGTCCTCCTTGTCTGCGCTCCGTATCGCTCACGTCCTCCTCCAGGGAAGCGCGTAGTAAGCGCAGAGCGGTGAACGTCCGGCTTTTGACGGTGCCGGGGGGGATCGAGAGAATGGTCGCGGCTTCCTGAATGCTCAACTCCTGCCCAAAGCGCAGGCTGAGCACCTCGCGCTGCTCCAGGCTCAACTGTGTCAGTGCTTGGCGGAGGTGATAGTGGCGTTCCCAGTGTTCGAACCATTCCGCCGGATCTGGTTCGCGAGCCGCCATGGCGGGCATCTCCGCGCGCAGTTCGACGCGGCGGGCATAAGCACTAGTGTGATAGTTGCAGGCCAGGTGGTGGGCGATGGCATAGAGCCAGGGACGGAAGGGGCGCGGATAGCGATAACTCTGCGCATCGCGGATGAGCCGGATGAACGTTTCCTGCACCAGATCTTCAGCCAGGTGAGGATCGGCGAGAACCCGATACAGATGTGCGAGCAAAGAGGCGTGATAGCGCTGGACGAGCGTTTCTAAGGCTCCCGCGTCGCCGTGCTGCCAGGCGCGAAACATCTCTTCATCGGTGAGCATGGCTCCTCCATCCAGGGTCCGGTGGGCAATAGGGAAGAGCAAGAAGTGGTGCTCTTCTCCCTATATACCGGACAACAGGGGAAAAGGTTCACCCCACTGCCTGATGAACCCCAGGAGGAGGAAGGTGGTATCCTTAATTATAACTGATGAGCTACACCTCGTTGCGCATCCCGTGGGTTCCGCCAAGGCAGCCACCTGTTCTCGGTCTTGGGTGCTGGCCGGAGTGACCAGGAGGGCCAGCACCTGCCCCAGCGTATCCACTGCCACATGCACTTTGCTCCCCTTGCGCCGTTTGGCTCCATCATAGCCCGCCCGCGCCCCGCTCTCTGGACTCGATTGGAGCGTGCGGCTGTCAAAAATCGCCGCCGAGGGGTGCTCCTTTCTTCCAGCAGCCACCCGCAAGAGTTGGCGCAAATCGTTGACCATCGCCTCGAACACGCCAGCGTTGAGCCACCGCTGCGTTTGTTGATAGACCGCCTCCCAGGGCGGCAGGTCGTTGGGCAGCATTCGCCAGGGTGCGCCTGCTCGCACCAGCCAGCGCAGCCCATTAAACACTTCGCGCAGCGGATATTCCCGCTGTGGCGCTTCTTCCGTCATCAAGGTCAAGTAGGGGGCGACAAAGGCCCATTCGTCATCACTGACATCGCTGGGATACGGTTTTCTTGCCATATCCCAAGTGTATCAGAAAAAGTTCATAACAGACTCTAGAGGGAAGAAGTCAAACGAGCGGTTGCTAGCTCAAGGGACTCTCCAACGAAGACCACCTCCATTGTTGTGGGCTGGTGTCCTCTATTTTTCATTGGGCGGCTGCCTAGATCTCTTGGATGTTCCACGCTTTTGGCGCAGCGAAGCACGCGCAGTGACGAGAGACTTGAGCAGTTTCTTGCCAACCAGAAAGGCCTGGTAGGCAGTTGGGGAATAGACGTAATCAAAGCTGCCTACATACTCAATGACCTGTCCTCCCCAGCCCTGTTTGAAAGAGGTGTAGCCTGCCTGGGGATCAGACGGATCATCGGTGTCTGCAATTCCCCACATATCATAGAAGGCAGCTCCCTGAGCCTTTGCCCAGCACATGGCTTCCCGTTGGAGAAGATCATTCGGCTTCAAATTGCGAGCTTCGTTACTCGACGCTCCATAGAGGTAGGTGCTCTGATTCCCAACTAGTGTAACAAAGGCACCAGCCAGAAGTTTTCCTGCATGTTCAGCCAAGAAGACTTGCACTTGATTGGCTGCTGTAAGTGCCTCCCAGGCGCGCTGATAATAAGAGAAAGGGTGACCAACAAAGCGATTTCGCTCTCGCGTGATTTCTAAGAGATTATACCAGCGACGTACATCATCCAGGCTGCTTGCAAGACGTATAGTGACTCCCTTTCGAGCGGCCAGATTCGCATTGTAGCGTCGGCTTCGGGTTTGCCGGAGTACAATCGTTGCTTCGTCTGGCGTGAGGTCTACTGCAATCGTGCGAAGCGGTTGAGCGTGGTCACACGTATGAAGAAACCTTAGTTCCTCGAGCTGCTGAGTAACCTTCTTGCTTTGGGCGACACTATAGCGGCCACCAAAGAAGGCCTCCGGTTTGGCAACGCAGGCAGCATCAAGAAGATCTACGCTCCGTTCAGGTGAGAGCAGGTGAATCTTTTCGGGTAGATCAGGCTCTATGCGCAAGAAAGCGATGCGTCGCTTGCTCAGGTGCGAATGAAGGGCAGTGAAAAAGCTCTGGGTGAGAGCGGTGTCAGACCAATCCATCACTGGCCCTTTGGGAACATAAGCCAACGAATATCCGGTCAAAGGGATGGGGCGCAGCAGCACTTGGGCAGCTGCCACTAGATGGTGGAATGATGGATCCCAGAACCCAAGACGCAGCGGCTCCCAGCCGAAAGCCCGCTTTAATTCTCCCCAGGCCCAACTCTGAAGGACATGGCAGTTGGGGGATTCTGTGATAAAGCGATCCCAAAGAGTCCGCTTGGTTTGGTCCATATAGGTCATCCGAGGCCTATCGGGAATACAGAGAACGCTCGGTTCTGCAGGTTCCCCTAACTGTGTGAAAAGATTGGTCCTCTGCGACATATTCTTTTCCTTTACCTTATATCTTGATTTGCCAGATCAACCGTCGCATCTGGCCAGCATTATTAGTATCAATTGTTAAATTGTAAACATCACACGTTCTAGCAATATTAACCGAATATCGATTATAGTCTGCTCTTAAGTTTATACATAATTCACTTCATTTTTTTGTTTGGATGAAGGCACCCCTTTCTTAAAACAGGCCAACAGCAAAAACTTGCATGCCCCTTCTCTTTACACAGCATAAGTAGCAGAAGCGCCAAAGCGAGCATATATAGTGACAGCAACCGTTGTTGGAACAAGCGCGAGCGAACAGCAATAAGCGTGCCAGCAGTATCTAGCAGAAGTTTCCTGGTTAAGACCAAGGCGCACACGATGTAGTTACTCGAAAGTGAGCCATGAAGGGAATGCGAGGATAAGCAGGCACCGCGTTTCAGCACGAACAACGGAGGATATATGGCGGGCTTACTTCCTAAATTTCTCTTGCATCATCTGTGGCATGGTCCATGCAATAGACCAGCCGCGCTACCAAGAGTCAACAGCTACCTGTGAGCATGAGACGACTGCTTTGCCCGTAGAGCATCTGAATCGTCGTATTGCCCAAGCGCGGCTGAATGGTCAATGGATGAATAGTTTGGCAACACGCTTGATTAAATACTTCATATTCCAAATAGCACCTTATATGTGACTCCCTGGTTAGCTCACTACCCCTCTATGCTTGGTTTCTCTCCCAGGAGTCTAGAATGAAAAAAAAACCACACGAGGAACGGCTGAAGGAATGCGAGGATTTACCTGCTACCATAGACTCAACGCCTTTCATGCTGGCCGTCCCATACACCCATCGACAGTTAAAGCGTAATCCTTTTAAAGGTACCCAAAAACTAATTTTCTGCTCAACGCTGCTTGTAATCCTGCTTGCCTCCTTACCAATTGGTGCTTATTTCCTTATGAAGACCTTTGAACGTCAGCAGGCAAAAGTCGCCTCTGCCTCAGCAATGCACATTAAGGCTCCTATAGAGATAGCTCCTTCCCTTGATCCAGAACGAAAACTTGCGCGCTTCATTGAGCAAACGATCTCTAAGATGTCACTTGATGAAGAATTGGAACAGATGATTGTCGTTCATTTTGGAGGGCATGGTTACTCCTCAGAGCTTCAGAAAATGGTTGCTGATCAACATGTAGGCGGAATTATTCTCTATGAATTTAATATTCAAACGCTTGCTCAGACCCACGCCTTGGATAGTTCTGCCCAGGCGGATGCTTCTCCCCCACTCTTTGTTTTCACTGATCAAGAGGGAGGAGTGGTCAATCGTCTGGCTCCTATCACTGGTCGGCGGCCATCAGCAGAGGCAATGGGCGGGACAAACAACCCAGAAGTTGCCTTCCAGGAAGGTACAAGCGATGCGAAGTATTTGACACAAATGGGGGTGAATGTGGACCTGGCCCCAGTTGTGGATGTCCAGACCATAAGTGATAGCGCTACTATCATGCCAGGCCGCATGTTTGGCACGACCCCGGATAAAGTAACGACATTTGCTGGAGCCTATCTGAATGGATTGCAAAGTCAGAACATCATTGGTAGCTTGAAACACTGGCCGGGGCTGGGCAACGCAACTGTGGACCCACATGATCGTTTGCCCGTCTTTAATCGTAGCCGCCAGGACCTCAACGCTATTGATTTCGCCCCCTATCGTGCGCTCATTGCACAAGGGAGCGTGGATATGATTATGTCAACTCATGAACTGGTAACGGCGTATGATCCCAATATGCCCGCCAGCGTCTCACCAATCATGATTGATCAAGTGCTGCGCCATGATATAGGGTTTCAGGGCGTGGTGATCACCGATGCGCTCTACATGGGTGCACTCTCTTATCGATGGTCAATGCCACAGGCAGCAGTGCTGGCAGTGATTGCTGGCAATGACCTACTGATGGGCCCGGGAAATGCCTCGCAAGTGCAGCAGATGGTTCATGCACTCCATGCGGCGGT
This sequence comes from Ktedonobacterales bacterium, assembly GCA_036557885.1. GTDB lineage: Bacteria > Chloroflexota > Ktedonobacteria > Ktedonobacterales > DATBGS01 > DATBGS01. Next base: position 11,679 of record DATBGS010000174.1, on the reverse strand, counting down.
TGCTAGCGGCCAGATCAGCAAGGCGCGCATTGACCTTTCGGTAGAGCGCATCCTGGCCCTCAAGATCAAATATAGATTGCTTAACTTCCCAGGTAATGAACCATGAGCAAGGTCAACAGATGGAACACGACAGAATAGATAAGTGAAAAAGAAAACAATGATCATTGACGCCAATAGTCAACGGCTGGGAAGCCATTTCGCGCATCTCAAAATGCGCTTTCCAGGAGTCTAGAAGCGAGAAGAACAGACACCAACGGTATGAATCATGCAGTACGCGAAGCCAGCCAAGCGCATCTGTTAAGAGAATCTTCCTTTTTATGTACACATCGATACATGAGTGAACCTATCATATGGTGACCGGGCGATATCTTAATTTTTCTTGGGAAGGAGGTTCAAGTGCGATATATACCGCTTTTTCAGCAGAGTAATCGGACGATCATAGTTGAGATAGCAACTGGTTGTTTTAAAGCAGGCACATCTGCTCTTGCCCGTGATGCTATGTATGCTGGTTTCCCCTTGCTTGCGGTCCCTTGCTAAAACGATATGTTACTTACTGACGGGATTTTCAAGGATGAGTGAAGTATGCTACTAAAACATATGAGAATAGCATCGGCGATTCGGCGACCACTTTGGTCGTTCGTCCTTCCTGCTGCCACCCTGCTGCTCATTCTGAGCGCCTGCGGGTCCTTGACACCCAAAGGCCAGGCCGCAATGCACGAACAATCGAAGCTCCAAACCCTGCTTCAGCAGGCTATTACTATTGGTGTGCCGAAGAATCTGCTGGCGCCGATTCGCCAGCAAGAGCAGCGCGTGAACAGCCAGCTTGTTCCGGGGAGGCTCTTTAGCGGCCAGATTCCCGATAGCACTTATGAGCACGCCATTGCCAGCTATCGCCAGCTAGAGAGTGAAGTTATCAATATTACCAACCAGGCAACACAGACAGCGCAAGTCCAGGCCTTTCAGAACCTTCAGGCGTTTGATCAGATCTTGCAGGAGCGACAACATCAGGGATATGACATCAGTGTCTATCAGGTCCGTATGACACAAATAGAAACTGCCTATAACAACAGCCAAACACCGGGCGATTTTCAAAAGGTCAGCGATGACGCTGAGCAACAGACACTAGCGTTGCAACTGATGTGGTCAACAGATCAACAATTGCAAGCATTGCAAGAGACAATCAAGCAGATGAAGGATGCTGGGTTCGATGTCCTGCTTGGCCAACAAGAATGCCAGAACGACCTCACCACATTTCGGGCTGCCAGCCAACCCGGCCAGTATAAAAAATTGATCCAGATCATTTCGGCGCAACAAGATCAACTAGCCGCCGATCAGGTGGCAACCATCCCTGTGGTTGGCGGAGTCATACTGGATCAATTGCAACAGTTGATTTCTCAGGCCCAATCCTACGGTGAGGATGTTGCCAATAACGAGCAGCAGCTTCAGCAGGATCGTGAGGAGCTTCAGCTGATTAAGACGGCGTCAGTATACCTTCCTTTCGCAACGAAAGTTCGTTCCCAGATTGATGCCATACAGCTTGTTTGGGCTCGTGGCAAGACTCAATATGACCTCCAACAATTGCAAAATATGATCGGGATGACCAATATCCAAAACGATTACGAGTATCGTGATGGTCCAGATGCCTTGGGCGACCAGCGGACAAACTTCCAAAATGCGAAATCTCTAGAAGATTATCAAGCCATTGATGGACAGCTTATGATGCTGCTCACCAACTTGCAGGCATTGTTGAACAACTTGAAAGTGGCGGCAGCGCCTGATGACATCCACCCCGCGGATTTGCAACTGATACGATATTATCACTTGACTGGGAAAGTGATGGTGACTTCGCTAACCGAGCAAACACTGCGGTTGTATGAGAATGGTCAATTTGTGAAGGGGATTCCCCTCGTGACGGGTCGCCAGGAAAGGCCAAGCCCGCCAGGACTTTGGCATATCTTTTTCAAAGGGACCAATGTCATATTCCACTCCAGTGAGCCATTGAATTCTCCTCTGTGGTCTCCACCATCACTCATCAGGTACGCGATGGAGTATCATGAGGGTGGTTTCTATTATCATGATGCAACGTGGCGTAAATATTTCGGGCCTGGCGCTAATATGCCGCACGATGACTATACTTCTGGGAAGTATTCAGATGACGGCTCACACGGCTGCATTAATATGACGCTCGCCAACGCCGCATGGCTTTATAGTTGGGTGCAAGTTGGCACGCCAGCCATAATTTACTAAGCCTTGCCTGAGTACCTGTGGTGGCTACTTAAGAAATCGGAACATAAAACAACTGTTCTGGCTACCTTCCTCATCGGGTTGCGAATGGCGAAGTGCGAAGGAGCGAGAGGGAAAGAGGGGATCCAAGCAGGGCCACAGCCGCATGGGAGAGTGACGCCTCGGCTTGAGTGGGGAGTGCGCGGAACCGAAGGGGGCGAACCCGTGCCCGGCAACAGCCCTGGTCCCCTCTGCCATCTCCTTGCGGAATCAAGCAACCACATCAAGGCTAGGCCACAGGCGCTTTCCCCGGTTCCGAACCGGCGACGAATAGGCATGCCCACCTGGCGCATACCAGGCACTGGAAGCCAACGAATGCCTGTGCTGGCTACTTCCCTCGTCCGGACGAAATACAGGTGTAGTGAGAACATTTGAACCAGGTATTTGTGGCCGATACATAAAGTAGCCAGTACACCACTTGCGCCGCACCAGGTCACGATGCCACTGCAAGACTGTTTCAGGGGTGAACAGGAGCAGACTTTGGCTAAGCCGAGTGCGGGCGTTCGTCGTTCCTTGGATGAGTTTCATAGCCAGCAGAGTCAGCGGCAATTTCTCCCACCAGGACAGTCGCGGTGGGCGGACTCGGGTCCGCTGCAAGATGTGTATCTGTTGACGAAGAAGCGCGATTTCCAGCTCTTTCTCACAGTCCGACCGGGTGAGCAAGCTCAGGAGATCCATCAGCACTGAAAAAAGGCGCGCAAGCAGAGTAAAGATCATATGTCCCCCTGCAGAGAAGCGTGATGAGAAGCATTCATCTTACCATAGTCAGCAGGGAAGAAGGGCACATTCAAGTAGAGGGCAAGCGGAACAGGAATCGATGGCACTTGTTATCACCGCTCTGGATGCAATTTCCGCCCATTACGGGGCCGACGAAGCCACGCTGGATCTCATCAAGTTCCTGGAGCGGATCGCGCAGGTGCCCGCGCAGGTGCTCCTGACCTACCGCGACGACGAACTGGGCCGCGACCATCCCTTGGCCGCGGTGCTAGGTGATCTGCCCAACATCGCGGTGGCCCATCTGCGGCTCACTCCGCTGTCTGAGCAGGCGGTCGCACAGCTGGCGCTCCAGGCCAACCAGACGCAGCACGCTGCCCAACAGATCTACGCCATCACAGGCGGAACCCGTTCTTTGTCACTGAGGTGTTGGCCAGTGCGTCCTCCCAGGTGCCCCCGACGGTGCGCGGGGCAGTCCTGGCGCGCGTCTCAAGAGCGGCGCGGACGCTGCTCGAACTGGTGTCGGTCGTCCCGACCCGCATCGAACGCTGGCTGCTGGAATCCCCGTAATGTGCGAAAACACCTTCCAGGCTCTACGAGCCGTTACGCGGCGTTCCGATAGTAGTCGTAGATGAGTCCTCCCAAGACATCTCTCCGCTGTACTGGCCCTTCTCCTGGTTGGTGGTTGGGTGATTCGGGGATCTTTTGCTCAATGCCTTGGTGGGGACGGGCACGGTTATGATACCGACTGTACTCAGCCAGCACGTGTTCCAAGCGCCGTTCATTGATGATCAGCAAGTGATCCAAACACTCCTCGCGCACACTACGCACCCACCGCTCCGCAAAGGCGTTGGCGTTCGGCGCACGAGAGGGCATCAGAATTACTTCCATGCCCTCGGAGGTAAACACGGTATCAAAGCTGATAGGAAACTTCGCGTCACGGTCATGCAGTAAAAAGCGCATCACTCGCCCCGCATTTTGCAACTTCCATATGAGCTGGCGTGCTTGTTGCGTCACTCAGGCTCCTGTTGGGTGCGCCGTGCAGCCAGCCAGATGAATCCGACGCGTCCCAAGTTCGATGAAGAAGAACCCATATAGCGTTTGTAACCGCAGGGTTTCCACGGTGAAGAAATCACAGGCGAGGAGTTGCTGCTGGTGCTGGCCGAGGCAAGGCACGCCAGGCGCTGCTCTGCCGGGCGCGCAAGGGTGAGGCAGGGATATGTTGACGTTTGAGGACATCTCGAATGGTCGAGTGCCCAACCCGAAAGCCGAGTTTGAGCAGTTCTCCTTCGATTTTACTATAGCCCCAACGCGGGTTCTCTCAGGCCAAACGCACGATCAGCGCTTCGAGTTCTGCTGCAATACGCGGCCTGCCCGCAACTGGCTGGTGGCGAAAGGTCCACTTGTGGCGCACCAACTCACGGTGCCAGCGCAGCACCGTCTCAGGAGTAAACAACAGCAGGCTTTGGCTGAGCCGGGTACGGGAGTTCGTGGCACCTCGAACCAATTTCGTTGCGAGCAGAGTCAGAGGCAGCTTTTCCCACCAGGAAAGACGAGGAGGACGGGCTCGCGTGCGCTGCAAGATGCGCATCTGCTGACGTAAGAGGGCGATCTCGAGAACTTGTTCTCGTTCCGACCGGCCAAGCATGCTCAGTAGATCAAAGATGACAGAATAGAGGTGTGCAAACAGTGCGATGATCATGGTTCCCCCTGCATAGGTGATGAGGAGAGACACTCATCTTCTCATAGACAGCAGGGAAGAAGCCAAGCGAGGCAAATGGGAAGAGGCGAACATCGATGAATGACGCCAATTCTCAACAGTCCGGATGTAATTTTCGCACATTACGGGCATCTCGATGCTCGGCGAAAACCAGCTGTGTTCAGGCGTGGACAAGTACTTGCTTGTCCTTGGATCGGGAGCAGGAGAGCGAACGAATGGAAGGACTTAGACGTTCGGAAGCATGGTTCAATTGGTCACTTCGAGTGAGTGAATCGGTCTGAAAGGCACTTACCAGGCAGATATATAACCTTTTTCCACGCTCAGATGCCCTGGCATACCTGCTTGTTCGCCGCCGGATCTGGGAAGTAGCCACCACACCTACCCTCGATGAAAGCCCGGTCTGCTGAGGAAGAAGAATGACTGCTTACTCATTAATGATGTGGGGTCGGTGTGCCATCTGGCTTCCCCTTGCCATTGCCGTTTCCGTTGTTCCCGTTTCCATCTCCGTTGTTATTTCCTTCATTGCTGTTGTCCCCATTCCCAGGGTGGTAGCTTGGGATGTGGTCCATCAAGCATTTTTCTAACGGGGTTGAGCCACAGCTTTGCAGTGCTTGCGCGAGATAGGCCCGCGCGTTGGTATCATCTAATTTGCCGCTGGGGTTATTGGCTACACTGTCGTGGGTGGCAAGATACTGCGCATAGGTCAGCAATTTAACGATCTCGCCATATCCGTAGACGTGCGTGGTAGCAGCGTCCGCGCCGCCAGGGGTCTTGCCCTTGAATTGGCCGGCATGCAGTGCACAAACAGCTTGCATGGCATCGCTGGAAGCATCAGTGCTCAAAGCAAAGCTGGCGAGCATCTGCTTGGCGCTGTCATCTGCTGTGCAATTCGCGCCGTTGTTCGTGTCGGTCTTCTTCTGATCAGCATCGGGTGTTTTCGTGCTGTCGGCTTTGCCAGTGACCGCCTGCCACACCTGTTGCCCGGCTGGTGTAGCGTAAGCAAAGACGGCAGTTCCGCCACCAATCACTGCGACACTCATCAGAACTATCGCCAGAATCCGGGCTTTGAAGAACCTTCCTAAGCTCATAACTCTCCCTCAGTTCAGAAGAAACCGCTATACGATTCCTCAGCTAAAAGGAAACCCTGGCTTTTCTGCGCACTAGCAGAAAAGCTGTTATCTGTGTTTCCTCTTACTACAGAGATAGTTGCCCTCCACCAGAAATTGTTATGGCTTGTGGGAAAATTTACGCGTTCCGCTGGAAAAAGCCGCGCCCCAAAGGGTCTGGATTGGAGTGCAGCTTTGCCGACACGCCTCACTGAATCATAAGAGGATCCCCTTTGGCGGCTGATTGGGTATCATAGGTCAGGTGGACTTGTCCCCCATTGAGATCAAGCTGGGCTGCAAAGATTTCCCCGTTAAAGTTACTGGCGCCACTCCCATTGAAACTGATGGCTCCATACGGCGCCATGACAAACCCATGCACGCTCTGGTCGGCGCCATTAAAATGGATCGCATCCGGGAGATTGACCCCATTACAGTTGTTGGGCAGTGGCTCCATGAAGGTCGTGTAGAGCACCGAACGTGGCACATACAGCGTGCCCAGCGCTCCCCAGCCCCCATAGAACAAGCTCTCTGCTGGATGGATGGCTGCTGCGCTGGGGTAGCCCCAGCCATGAATGGCCTGATTTTTCCCGCCTGAAGAGTAGAAGAAGGCGACATTGGTCATCAAAGTGATGCCTACGAACGTTCCTATGGTTGGGGTGTTTTCGCTGTAGAAGGTTCCACCAGGGCTGACCCAAGCCACATTGGCATTGCTCATGTCAATGCAGGGTGTGTTCTTGAGGCAAGGCGACTTGAAGGCATCTCCCGAAGACCAGTTCAGCATCCACCAGATGCCCGATGACCAACACTCGCTCGTTGGACATTTGCCTCCAAAATTGCTGATAGGATGGCTGGTTGGTTGGGCGGTAAAGCCAAACACCCCGACTCCCAAAACGGCAGGCTGAAGGGTATACCAGGTTTGTGGTTCGGTTTCGGCAACCGGGCTTTGCTTGGGGTCAGCGCCTGCCCAATCAGCCACATCTACAAAATGTAGCCAGGAGGGCGGACTGGTAAAAAGAGAGGCCGCAGTGGTTTGCAACCACTGCTTGAAGAAGGAGGTATAGTGCCCTTGATAGGCGCCAAAGTTGGGGGTGGTGGTGACATCAGAAATTTGTTTGAGTACTGCATTCAAGGACACCTGATTGAGCACGTTCGGCGTCTCATTGACCTCAAAGTAGAGATCCACGTAATTCCCGCCGTTGAGAGGCACCCCTCCAGCCGCTCCCTGCCCTGGGAGGGAATTGAGGTTGTAGCCCAGGTAAAAATCCCAGTAGGCTTCCTGGTCAAATTCTGGGTAGACGTTAGGGGGCGCATAATAACTGCTGAGCAGGGCGCCGGTTTGGTCCAGCGGCAAGGCCACATCTGGCAAGGGAAATTGCTGTGGAGGTTGGTTCTGGAACGTGCCTCCCTGGGCATTCACCGTCCCTTGAATGGTCCCGGAAACCCCAAAACTCCCGGTGACCGTCATATTGCTGCCACCGCTGACCTTGGCGCTGCCATTGACAAAGACGCTCCCTGTAATCACATCCTGGCTGGCACCACTAATGCTCAGGTCCACCGAATTGTTGCAGTTGAGAAAGACGGCATCCGCGCCGGGGATCACCCCGGAGGCAGCCGCAGCCGTCGCGCTGATGGTGAAGGAGTTAATGCCGAGGATGCCCACCAGAAAGGGCGTCCAGGGCTCTTTGACGGTGACACGGACCCCACTCGCAGAAACGGGAATATGATCGCTGGCTTGTGTGCCCACAGTGCCATAGCTTTGCGAGCCATCTTCATTGATGTAGGTAGCGCTTTGCAGGGTTGCTGGCGCATTCCCGCTGGTGTTGACCGTGAGATTAAACGCGACAATATATTGCTTGATCGCCCGCAAGACCTGGGTATCTGCTCCGGCCTGGTTCCCGTTGGCAATCTGGGCATCCAGATCACGAGCCCCATTGAGCGCGGCAGAATCTGCCGCATTTTGAATTTGGCGGCGCTCACTGTAGGCATAGCCAGAATCAATCACCAGGCCCATCAGGCCAATTAAGATGGTCATCAGCAAGGCAACAACAACCAGCGCTTGGCCCCGCTCAGACCGACGGCACTTTAAAGATTTGTTGCGAGTTCTGCGTTGTCGCTGTGCCAACCAGAGAGAGTGCCACATTTCCCAAATGTCCCCTTTACATCAGCTTCAATCAGTCAGACAGACACCACTACATCCACCCTCTAGAACCTCTCGGGCTTATTCTTCTTTATTCAAAAAAGACGGTGGTTTCCGCTGTAGTGATCAAGTTATTGATGAACCCAAAATCTGGGATGAGTGTGTCAGATTGCAGTGGATAATAGATGGCAACGGAAAACGTTGCCGTTCCAGGTGGATTGACACGCAGGGCAGCTCCAGAGGTACCATCCTGGCAGTTTTGATACTCACGGGCATAGGAGAGCCAGTTCAGCCCACCTGGCCCAAACGGAGAACCTGTTTGGAGCGTATCTGGCAAGGTGCGACAGGCATCAGCAGGAGTGATGTAGATGCCAATGGTTGCCAGGGAGGGAGTGGGGAGGCTGTTGTTGGCGCCAAGTGTTCCAGGGACAAGGTAGTCTGTGTTCAGCCCGGTAGAAAACTGCAGCACGACATCCCCCAGGACGGTCCCTGGCGTGTTGATGTCGCCGAGTGGTTCACGCTGAAAGTGCGCAGCGGCTGTATGGCGAGCTATTTCGCGTGCCAGGTTGGAAAGAGTGTTATAGAGCCAGACGACGCGCCCAAATTCTAGAATCCCGATAACAATGGATAGCAAAAGAATCAGGGTGAGCGAAAACTCAACGGTGGCCTGACCCAACTGGAAGCGCTGCTTGGGAGAAGCAGGGTTTAGTAGAGTGGCAGCAGGTGCAGGGCATGTGATCATTGCGGGAGCTTTCTTTCTCAAGGGTACGGCTGGGAATTTGGTCCGGTTAAGACGGCTACCGAAACGACGCGCCGAATGGTCAAATAATTCGTACTTCCATTTAAAAGGAGCAGCAGGGGAGTGATGAAAGAGAAGTTATAGGTGACGGTGACTGTTACCTCTTGCGCACCCCCGGCATCGGTTGCCAGGTTATACCCCCAGCCAATACAACCGTCCCCAATGGGAGGCGTCAGGGCATTGGGGGTGGCAATCACCGGGAAAGCTAGAGTGGGATTGGGCACTTGCGCAGTCTTGCAGCTACTGGGGTCAGTGACGTAGTCTCGAAAGAGCGCCCCTAACTCGCAGCGCAGCAGTGAGTAAATATCAATCACCTTGTAATAGTCTTGACCGGAGGTTTGGTTGGTCTGGGCATCAGTCTGGTAGGTAGTGTCGGTGGCGGGACACAACTGCTGAGTCATCTCGATAGCATCACACGAAACCTCATCGGTGCTTTTGCAAGCGGTGAAGAGATAGCCGCCTCTGGCAGACTGGCGGGCCGCCTGGTAGGCAGCATTGCCAATGGCAGTATAGGCATAAAAGACCCGTCCGAGATCAATTGCACCCATCATAATAAGCAGCAGAGTTGGCAGAATGATGGCTAATTCTACTAACCCTTGGCCTGCTGAATGGTGGCGTTTCCGACGTTGACACAGACAGGCAGACGTATTTTCAATGAACTGGAACAAAGATCCCTTGTCCCAGCAATTTTCCTGCTCAGTGTACTGGCTCCTCGCCAATCGTTGGCGGAAATACAAAGAGGTCATTCCATCAACTTTCACTTCATGCATCTTCATATTCCCTACGAGGGAATCCTTTCCAATTTTCAAAATACATGAATCATCTCCTTGATAACAGCGCTCCCTTTCTCAGAAAAGCGCATGCCAGATCAGTTCTGGACCTCGGCTCTATTGTAGAGGTTGCATTTAACCGGAAGAGGTTATGTGTTTCATCAAACTAGTCAGAAAATGGCACTGGAAGTCCTCGCATGCTTATCCAAAAGGGCTATGGGGATACAAAAATTGACCACCCGTAACTACAATAGAGGTCAAGACAACAAAGGTAGTAAGGGCTATTGTTTGGTGGCACGCTCGCCTGTTTATCAGCAGTGCATGAAGCAACGAATCTCTTCACTGAGCTCATCCCTGCTAAAAAGTCCTGCCACGCATTACCGCAACCCGCTACCTTGTGGAAGGGGAGTGGTGCATGTTTTCAAGGTGGCGGTCTTCCAGCAAGCATAGCAGGGCCTCCCAGGAGCAGACATCGTCTTTTGAGAGCCAGCTTGATTGCGCCAAGAAAGGGGGGAAAGAAGCGCTGAGCGCGCTGTATTATCAGTTTCTCCCGGTGGTCTATGGGGTGATCGCCACTCGCATCCCTGACCGTGCGACAGCCGAGGATCTGACGTCTGAGGTGTTTTTGAAGATGGTAGAAGGAATCAGTCAGGTTTATTCCACTGATGAGGCCGGGTTTGGCGGCTGGATGCTCCGCATTGCCCGCAATACTATTGCCGGCTATTACCGCCAGCAGCAAACGCAGCCAGAGGTCATTCCCTTGGAAAATTCGCATTGGGAAGAAGATGAGCCAGGGGAAAATCAGGCTATCCCGGCCAGCCACCCTGATTATGACCCCGTTCGTACCACAGAGAGCCGTGAGACTTGGCGCGAGGTGCAAGAAGCGATGGGCCGCCTGACAGCAGAACAACAACAGGTGCTTCTGTATCGCCTGATCTGTGGATACAGCGTGGCAACCGTTGCCCGCATGCTGGGCAAAAATCCCAACGCCATAAAAGCCTTGCAATTTCGAGCGCTTCAGAGTCTGGAACGCCTGCTGGCTGCCCCTCATCCTCCTATCAGGCAGACCTTGCGTGTACACCTGGGTCGTCGCGAGGGGGGCGTATGAAACCGCTTTCTGATCAATTTGATGAGGAGCTTGAGCGCTTACGTGCGTCAGGGTGGCAAAACAGGCATCCAAGCGCCTCCGACCCAGCGGTGGATGGCTTGATGCGTGTGGCCCAGCGCCTGCGCACAACCACTGAGTTACGGGCTGACTCGACCTTTGCGCGCCGATTAGAGCAGCAGCTTCATGCTCATCAGGCTGCTTTGCACCGCGCCCAACAGCGAGCCAAACACCAGGACTGGCCCATTCCTGGCGGATGGCGTGTGCATCCCTGGCTCTCGGCAGTGGCAGCACTCTGTTTGGTACTGCTGCTGAGTGTTGGGGTGCTGGCTGCCGCTCGCGGGGTAGACAACCCCGATAACCCCTTGTATGGGATCAAGGTCTGGGAGCAACAGGTGCAGAACTCGCCAGCGAGTTCTGCTTCAAGCCAGGCAGAACAGCATCTGCAATTTGCGCGAGATCGCCTGAATGCCTTGAGCGCGCTGGCAGATGGAGGACAGGATGCCGCCTACCAGCAGACGCTGAGGGAGTTTGATCAGCAATTGACCTTGGCAAGCCAGCAAATCTCCAACGTGCCCGCCGGGACCGACCACAATCGCCTGACACAAGAATTGGCAACGCTTAAAAGTGATGCCATAGCTGTATTGCACGGTCTTTTGCTTCACCTGAACCTGAGAGAGGAGCTTACTACCACGGACGAACTTGACCATCTGGGCGAGGCAGTATCACAAGTTGCCTCGGTTGAGGTAACCTTGCCTGCCCATCCTAACGGCCAGGCAACAGTAACTCTCCAAGGCACAAGCCTCCAGTTCGGAGCGCAGCTTCTGGTGGATGAGAAACCCAAAACAGCCACAGGCACGCTTAAGGGGAATACCCTGGTGTTTGTGGTTGAGCAGTGGACGGGGAGTCAGCACCCACAGAGCATTGGCATCGTGAACCCCGACGGCACCGCCACTCAGTCAACCAATGTCACTGTCACAACTGCCCCGGACAAAGGCAATGGCCATGGGAATGGCAACGGCGATGGGAATGGGAGTGGCAATGG
>DATBGS010000173.1:0-11630 GCA_036557885.1 Ktedonobacterales bacterium | reverse complement strand
GTGGAAGCCGTGGGAAGGGCGTATGGCCTCCACCCTGACATCGGCGTCGATCGGCGCCTGGAGGGTGCAGCTCGCGTCGGCAATCACCGAACTTCCATGCTTCAGGACGTGGAGGCAGGCCGTCCGCTGGAAGTCGAGGCGTTGGTCGGTTCGGTGATCGAGATGGGTCGTAGGAGGGATGTGCCCACCCCTGGGCTGGAAGTGGTTTATCAGCTCACACGTCAACTCGACAGATCCCTTGTAGTGGCTACTTAGAATATCCGTTCAATAGTTCTCGTTTGAAACCTGTTTCTTCTCCCTGCACAGGCGCCTGTGAAGCGGCTAAAATAGGAAAGCATCAGCACACTCGCCTGCTCCAGGCACCTCATCTCGCTATAGAAAGTGAGCCTTTGGTGAAGTAGTTCACAGAGACGTGCGCGGCGGAAGCTCCGCGCTTTGAAGCCGGGGAGGAAGCCGCGCCCTCCCTCTTGACCTATGGAGTATTTCTGGTGTATATTACTCCCTATGAAACAGAAAAAACCGATGCGAGACATCCATGTGCGGATTCCGCCGGAACTGCTTGAGGCCATTGAGCAGTTGGCGGAGCAGCATGCGCGTTCGGTCAACATGGAGATGGTATGGTTGCTCAGCGAAGCCGTCAAACAGCAGAACAAGCGCGGGTAACACGGAAGAGAACGCCCACCTTCCTGCTGGAACTGCCCTTACAGGTGAATAGCCAGCAGGCAAAACATCTGCACGGACATTTTGAGGCGGCTCGCCATCTGTACAACGCCCTCCTCTGTGAAGCAATGAAGCGCTTGCACGGCATGTGGGTTGACCCGCTTTGGCAGCAGGCGCGAACCCTTCCTCGCTCCGAGCCGCAGGCCCGACGTGCGGCCTTCTCTGCGCTGCGTCAAGCGCATGGTTTCAGCGAGTACGCCTTGCACCTCTTTGCGACACGCGCCAATACGACCTGGATTGCTACCCATCTCGATGCTAACACCGCCCAAACGCTTGCCACCCGCGCCTATCGCGCCGCCAATCGTGTCTGCATCGGTCAGGCGAGGCGGGTGCGTTTCAAGAGCCAGGGGCGCGGGCTGGAGAGTCTGGAAGGCAAAACAAACCGAACGGGGATTCGCTTTGTCCTGCAAGCCCCTGAAGACGGGAATACTGGTTGGCTTGTGTGGGGCAAAGAGCGGATACCTGCCCTGATTGACTGGCACGACCCGGTGGTCTGTCATGGCCTCCAGCACCGTATCAAATACACGCGCCTGTTGCGACGCAAGGCTTCTAGCCCGCGTGCCCAGGGTACAAGCCGGGAGGGGTATCGCTACTACGCACAGTTAGCGTTGGAGGGTGTCCCCTATCAGAAACCCAAACATCTAGTCGGCAAAGAGCTGGTTGGGCTTGATCTTGGTCCATCCACGCTTGCCCTGGTGCCCCACCAGGGGGCAGCCCGCCTGGAAACCTTCTGTGCCGAACTTGCGCCCAACATCCACGCGAAACGGCGTTTGCAGAGGAAACTTAATCGGCAGCGTCGCGCCAACAACCCACAGAACTATGATGAACAAGGCCGGTGCAAGAAGGGGTGTCTGGCGTGGCATGACAGCCAGGGATATAAGGCCACGCGGCAACGGCTGGCAAGCCAGGAACGGAAACTGGCCGCCCATCGCAAGAGTCTGCATGGCAAGCTGGTACACGAAGTGGCAGCGACAGGCACTACCATCATTATCGAGAAACTCTCGTACCGCGCCTGGCAGAAACAGTACGGCAAAAGCATTGGACTTCGTGCTCCAGGGATGTTCATAGCACTGTTGAGACGCACCGTTGCAAGCACGGGCGGCATCCTGCATGAAGTGCCCACGCGCTCGACCCGACTCTCCCAACTCTGTCATGGCTGTGGTACCCTGGTCAAGAAGCCGCTCTCAGAGCGTTGGCATGCGTGCGCTTGTGGCATTGGGCCGGTGCAACGTGACCTGTACAGTGCATTTCTTGCCTGCCATCTGGATCTCAAGACCCTTGTTCCCTCTATTGCCCAGCACACCTGGGAGAGTGCGGAGACGCGCTTGCGGGCAGCAATAGAGGTAAACATCCAACGCGCGAATGCGGGGCAGGTCTTGCCCCAAAGCATGGGTATTCCCCGTGCCAGAGCGCATCTGCCCCAAAGTCTTGCTGGTGCCCAACGAGGGCCTGGTTCGCTTGAGGAGAGCCAGGAGGAGTTGGCACACCTCCAAGAACCTCCCCCCTTTTAAGGGGGAGAGTCTCAGCTCCTTCTTGTATTCAAGCATCTGCGCAACCGCTGCGCTCAGCGCGTTCGCCAGCGGTTGAGTTCTTGGGCTAAGCCTGAGTGTTCTTCTTTCTTCCTTACCACCCTCGCTGATCTAGTTCGGAGTAAGTCTGAACTGATTGCGAAAAATGCTCTGCTCCGCCAGATGTTTCCAGGCTTGATAATGGTACTCTGAGGTGTCGGTGAGGACACCATCAAGATCAAAGGTGATTGCCTTTGGTGTGTTCATGCTCGTGTGCTCCTCTGCCTGGATGCTGCTTCAGAGGGCGAGGGTGTAGCTCTCGCCCAGATAGCTGCGCTGCATCAGGTCCAGCGTCCCCGCCATCACGCCCATGTGGATGCCCTCGGCGGTGGTGCCGCCCTGCACGTCGCGGATGTCGCTCTCCAACGCCACCATGAAGCGCTCCCAGGAGGTCTTCAGGTCCATCTCCGCGTAGACCCCGGCATAGGCCACAAAGCTCAGGGTGGACCCGTGCGAGGTGCGCGCATCATAATAGGCAACCGTCTGGCGCAGCGTCTCTGGCGTGAACGAGTAGCCCAGGCGCTCGAAGATCTGCTTCAGTTCGTCCTGCCGAAACAGGTAGAACAACAGCACCGTATCCGCCTGCTTCGAGAGCTTGTAGCGGTCTGGCTCCTTGCCCTCCGCCCGCAGGATGCGGTCGAGCCGCTGGATGTTGCCGTACTTCTGGCGATAGGCATCCCAGTCCAGTTCCTCCAGGTGCTCCCAGCCCTCGAACTGGCTGATGATGCCATCCGCCAGGAAGGGAACATGCATCTTGCGGCTCATCTCCTTCCAGGTTTCGATCTCCTGGCTGGTGAGGGCAAGCCGCTGCCAGAGGGACCGGCGGCGCCGCTCTGGGAGCAGATCGAGCAGCTTGCCCGCAACGTCGGCAATCCAGGCGACCATCACATTGGTGTACGCATTGTTGCGTAAGCCTGGCTCAGCAGAGTCGGGGTACTTCTCATGGAACTCATCTGGCCCCATGACGCCATGAATCTCGTAGCGGCCTCGCTGCGGGTTGAAATGCGCGATGCTGGCCCAGAACCGGGCAATCTCCAGCAGCATCTCGGCACCTGGTCCAAGCAGGAAGTCGGTATCGCCCGTCGCCTGGAGGTAGTGCCAGATGGTATAGAAAATGGCCGCGCTGACGTGGCGCTGGTTGCGGCTCAAGTCCGGCTCCCACAGGCCCGAACGCGGGTTGAGATGCACGACCTGCGTCTCTTCTTTGCCATCGCTGCCGCTCTGCCAGGGATACATCGCGCCGCGATAGCCCGCTTCACGCGCCAGGGCGCGAGCCTCATCGAGCCTGCGGTAGCGATAGAGCAGGAGGCCCCGCGTGATCTTCGGCAGGCGGAAGTTCAAGAAGGGATAGATGTAGAGTTCATCCCAGAAGACGTGCCCGCGATAGGCTTCTCCGTTGAGGCCACGCGCCGGAACGCCCGCATCCAAATCGGCGGTGTGCGGCGAGCAGACTTGCAGGAGATGGGAGGCGTGGAAGCGCAGCAAGAACTGCACCCGCTCGTCCCTGGGCACGTCAACGTTGCACGCCTCCCAGAGTTCATCCCACGCGCCCTGGTGGCGGGCGAAAGACTCCGCGAAGGTGCCAAAACGCCCAACGGACTTCTCGGCGTTGGTCAGCGGCTCGTTGATGGCCCCGTCACGCGAGGTGTAGAACGACACCAGCTTTTCGACTCGCGCCGGATGCCCCTGCTGAAGCTCGAAGCTCAAGGTCTGCTGGGCGTAGTCCTCCATGCGATACAGCCCGCGCTCGGCCTCTAGTTCACGCGCCTCTCGGTACACGCGGGTTCTGGCGGCCTCGGCCACGTAGATATGGGACTGGCGCGTGCGCGCGATCAGCGAGATGGTGTCTGGGCCGGGCGTGCGGCTCGCCACCGGATGCAGATGGCGGCCTTCTAGCTCCCGATAGCGGGCAACGCCCTGGTTGATGACGCGAGCGTCCAGCGCGGTGATGACCTCCACCGGACCAGACCAGTTCTCGGCGGTGATGGTCCATTCCAGGGCGGCCAGGTGCATATCGGCCATGCTGACAAAGCGGCGACTGGCGAGCGTGGTTTCGCGACCCTGGCGGTCACGGAAACGCAGCCGACGCAACACCGTCGCGTTGCGTACGTCCAATTCGTGGCGGTAGTTCAGAAGCTCGATGTTCTTCAGGGTGTATGGCTCGTCGCCGCCGATGCGCAACTTGAGGACGAGCCAGTTGGGGAGGTTCACCAGATCTTCGTTGAGCACCGGACGACCACCCATGATCGTCGTCTCGCGGTTATAGCAGCCATGCGCGTAGGTGCCGGGATAGTGGATGTCGTCCACGTCGGCCCATTCGGCGCTGCCTCGCGTGCAGAAATAGCCGTTGCCGGTGGAGGTCAGCACCTCGCGCAGCCGCTCCTGCTCTGGCTCGTAGGAATCGTAGGCAAGCGCCCACTCCTTCGGGGTGGATGCAGATGCCTCGCCGGGTGGCTTTGGCTTTCCCTGCGCAGAGGCCAGGGCAGCAAGCTGGTGGAGGAACGCCTCTACCTCTCCAACCGACTTCAGCACATAGTCTGCGGCGGTGGTGCGGTTGGCGGTCTCAGGGTCGTCGGCGCTGCCTACGAAGATGCTGATGCCCCGCCCCCCCAGGGCGTGGAAGGCGTCCTCGTCGGTGATGTCATCGCCCAGATAGAGGGGAACCACGTCATCGCGGTCCAGGTCCAGCGCCTTGAGCAGATAGAGCACCGCCTGGCCTTTGTTCCAGTCCAGGTTGGGTTGAATCTCATAGACCATCTTGCCCGGCGTCACCTTGAGATCCTTCGGGTGCTCGCGGAGGATGGCATCCACGACCTCCTTGACGCGGGGGCGCTGCGCTTCTGCTACCAGACGGAAATGGATGGCCACCGAACGCATCTTTGGCTCAAGCAGAACTCCTGGGACGTTACCCAGTTCCGTGCGCAGTTGTGCCTCTATCGCGCGCAGCAAGCCCGCAAATGACGCGCCCTCCTCATGCTGGATAGGCCCCCTGGCCGGACTCCAGATGTCGAACCCGTGGTCGCCAGCCACGATCAGGGCATCCAGGCCCATTAACTGCTGCACAACCTTGCGGTCACGGCCACTGACCACGCACACCGGAACCTGCGCAGCCAGCCGCCGTACTGCCTCCCGCATGCTCTCCGAGATCACGGCTTCCTCTGGCCGGTCGCGGATGGGCGTCAGGGTTCCGTCGTAGTCCAGAAACACGGCCAGCCGCTTGCCGACCAGACGCCGGGTCAGCGCCACGTCTTCGTCAAGCGCGTGCGGGAGGTCGCCAATCTGTCTTGCCATAGCTGCCCACCTGCCTTTGCTTGCCGCCTCCAGTCGTATCCGCCAGGTTACGAGATTTCCGCGCCGCCACAGACGCCATTCGTTTCACGCTTGTTGTGGTGCCATCAGACCCCATGTCCTGGGGCTGCACATTTGAGGCCGATGCCAGCCGTATGACCCGCCCCGAAGCGGGAACAAGCCCGGAGCGTGGGATCGGGTCGGTCGCACCTGTGCCGCATGGATGGAAACCGCTCAGTGTGGGAGGGCACTGCTGGAGAAGGGGTGGGACGGTGGCAGGCCAGGCGCGAATCAGGCAAGGCCCTCTTGCTTGGGGGCGCTGACCTGGCCGTGCCCAGGAAGGTTGGCAGCTCATAGGCAGCCGGTTCACCAATACGCTCCAGGCTGATGTCCGCTGCTGGGTAGCGAGCCAGCACCAGCGGATCATGGGCATGTAGACTCATGCCGCTCCGTCGCCGGATGCGAAACGGGAATCGCGTAGCCCCTGAAATTGGGCACATCAAGTTCCACCAGCAGCTTACCCCCGTTGGCATGGGGATTGGTGCCCATGCGGCGCTCGTCCTTCGGCGCGAGTTCGACGAACTCCGACATGAATCCGCCATTCTGGTCAAAGAGCGCTTCCGGGTGATAGCTGCGCAGCCAGGCTTCCAGTTGAGCCAGTTGCTGCGGGTCGGTGCGCACATTCGCCAGCGGCACCTGATGGGCGCGGAACGTGCCCTCCACCGGCAGCCCATCCACCTCCTTGGGGCCGGTCCAGCCTTTGGGCGTGCGCAGCACGATGGCCGGCCAGCTCGGTTGTCCAGAGAAGCCCTTCGCGTGTGCCTCCCGCTGAATGGCTCGAATGCTGGCATAGCGAGCATCGAGCGTCGCGGCAAACTCCTGGTGCAGCCGCAGCGGGTCATCGCCTTCGAGAAAGTGGACGTCATAGCCGTTTCCCTCCAGGATGCCCCGTACCTTCGCGTCGCTGGACTGGCCCATGACAGTAGGCCCGCTAATTTTGTAGCCATTCAGATGCAGGATCGGCAGCACCGCGCCGTCGCGCGCGGGATTGAGCATCAATAGACTTCCGGGGAGCGCCCAGGTTAGAGACTACTCCCTGCCTGCATCAGCCCGCCATCGATAAAAAACGTCGTCGCGGTGGCATAGCTCGACTAATCAGAGGCGAGCCAGACCACCAACCTGGCGACCTCTGCGGCTTCACCAATGCGACCAAGCGGAATAGCGGAGAGCATGGCCGCGTGCTGTTCGGGGTCAGCGCGCACAGCAGCATTTATTGCGGTGGCGATAGTTCCAGGGCCGACGCCGACCACCAGGATGCTATGGGGAGCCAGCTCGACACCCGCTGTTGCAGTGAGCATGCGGATGCCGCCCTTGGTGCAGCAGTAGGCCGTATTGCCAGGCATCGGCCAGACCTCATGTGTGGAGGAGATGTTGATGATCCGGCCACCCCTGCGCCTCCGCAATCATCTGTTTAGCCGCATACTTTGTACCGAAAAAGGCGCCCTTCAGGTTGACATTGATCACCTGCTCGAACTGCTGCTCCGAGGTGTCTAGCACTGAGGTCCGCGTCTCTATCCCGGCGTTGTTGACCATCACATCCAGCCTTCCGAAGGACTGCACGGTCCGCTCGATGAGCCGCTGGATGTCCTCCACGTGGGAGACATCTCCCTGGACAAGCTGGGCCTTGCCGTTGGCTCGCACAACCTGCTGGAGCGTGTCCTCGGCTGCCGCCTCATTTTGGTGGTAGTTGATCGTCACGGCAGCGCCGTCCTGGGCCAACGCCAGACTGATGGCGCGCCCGATCCCCGAGCTTCCCCCAGTCACAATCGCCACCTTGTTCGCTAACAGCTTGTTCACTCTCCTTTGCCTGCCAGCTATGGCGGCACGGTTTCGCGTCTGGGCACCTCTTATATGCGTGCATTATGGTGATTCGTTTCCCGCGAAATGTGGTCGACTTGAGCAGCCTCATGAGGAGTCCAGCACCAATAGTGCCTTGTGGCTGCAAGTTGTAGGCCCGCGCTATGAGTCTGCCAGCGTCTCCTGACCAAAAGAAATGATGTACCCTGAAGCACCAGAAAAACACAACTTCACCAGGATTGAAGTGGCTTGGAACAAACCGCGCGGTAATAGTAACTGGCAGCCTGCTGTTTGGAGGTATGCCACCACTGATGAATGCCATATTCCGTGAGGTGGTGCCTTCGCTCTGGCGCTACGTAAGCAGGCGCTGCAACTCTACCTGGAAGGCACCAGTTTTCGGGTGATTGGGCGCCTGCTGGGCATCCATCACCAAAGCGCCAGCAATTGGGTGACGCAGGCTGCCAACGCCCTGCCCACGACCGTCACCGACTCTACCCCAAGCGAGACGGAGGCGCTCATGGACGCCACTATTCGTAGCGTGGCTTGCATGAACACATGGGGATGTGCTCCGTCGGGATCTATCACTGGGTGGGCTATAAACTGGGCGCCTGGTATGGTGTCAGATGGTGACAGGGTACCCTCCAGCCCCACATACCAGCGCCAGTTGCTCCGCTTGCCCTCATAGAAGCCCAGACCCTGGATGGCTGGGAAGCAGCCTTGGCGAGTGGAACCTCTCAGCGGCGAATCCCCTCGCCAACTTGGGCGAGGTCTTTTTTATTTGCTCACCCGCTACCATATCGCAGATGGAAAGCGCCATGATCACATCATCACTGCCCACTAGTCAGGAGGGTGGCGAGATGATCTGGTGTCGCCTGGTGCGATATGAGGGGCAAGGACAGACTACATAGGAGCAGCGCCTTCCTCTGATCATAGGTGGAGTCGGCGGAGCGTTTGGGCGTTTAGCGCCACAATGACCGTGCTCACTGACATCAGCAACGCGCCAATGGCCGGGGGCAGCACGAAGCCAACCGAAGCCAGCACACCAGCCGCCAGCGGAAGGGCAATCACGTTATAGCCCGTTGCCCAGCCCAGGTTCTGGATCATTTTGCGATGCGTGGCCCGGCTCAAGGTGATGATGCGCGCCACATCGCGCGGGTCATTTTTGACCAGCACGATGCCTGCCGAGGCGCGCGCCACGTCGGTGCCTGCGCCAATCGCGATGCCCACATCCGCCTGCGCCAGCGCGGGCGCGTCATTTACCCCATCTCCAACCATCGCCACCCGCGCGCCGCCGTGCTGGATATCCCTCACCTTTTCGCTTTTGTGCTGGGGCAGCACCTGCGCGAAATACTCGTTGATGCCTAGTTCGGAGGCGACCCAGCGGGCCACTTCCTCTGAATCGCCGGTCAGCATCGCTACCCGCACACCTTGGCTCTTCAGCGCAGCCACCGCCTCGCGGCTCTCCGCGCGAATGATATCCGCCACCGCAAACGCCGCCAGCACCTGCGCGTCTTCCAGCAGGTAAATCACCGTCTGGTCGCGCTCGCCCCAAAGTTGCGCCTGCTGCGCGAACGCCGCTGGCAATGAAACCCCTGCTTGCTCCAGCAGGCGCGGCCCGCCCACCCGCAAGAGACGCCTGTTCACCTCTGCCTGCACGCCACGACCGTCCCCTTGCCAGGGAGTAAGCCTTCTGGCAGCACCTCAAGCGAGGGAGCGACTTTTCGCAAACTCTCATTGCAGCATTTTTGCGCCTGAAACGGCTCACCCGGTAGAATTTATATCAAATGCCATTTTTGAGTAGCGCCAAGATAGAAGAATACCATCATCTTAGCTGGGAAATAGTCAGATGGTTGAGGGGTATTGTTGACAGCTCTGTGTATCACCTTATTTCGCTTGCATGTATATCGAGAAAGCATTACCCATTCACGTTCTTCAGATCGCATTATTTAGATGGGGCTAAGATGGTTGCAAGAAAAAAAGGGCGCTAGTGCTTTACTAGCGCTTTTTGAACTATCGCAATCCAGTCGTCACGTTGGATTGTCTCGTGACGGAACCGACGGGAGTCGGGTTCTCTGTCGCCAGTAGCTTGGGTGCCCCTATCGGAGCTTCTTCTGAATGCTGTGGAAATTGTGCCACCGAAACACAAACACAGCAACCCACCTCCTCCGCCGAACAAGGTGCCGCGTGCCGAATGGCCGCGCGTCGTGCAGCGGGTCGCGCAGAGTGAGTCCTTGCGGCAGGTGGCGCGCAGCTATCGCGCCACCTATGAAGCCATCCGGCGGATTCTGGCAGCGGCCCGCAGAAGCCACACAAGTGACGAAGAGGAGCCATAAGGAGAATTGGAAGCCAGCATAAGGGGTTCAAATACATCTCAGATAGCTGATGCTTTGGCTGCGCCCATCTTAAAGCGATCTTGCGCTGGCTCACACATCTTGAGCAGAACTGAAAAAGCCCTGCCGCGAGGCCAGCTATGAGATATCAATCTAACTCTTCTTGAGTGCTACGTAACGACTCCTGGGCCTTCTCGTCCCAGTATCTCCACTCCTCTGTTGCTTGCACGTGTTTAGGCATTTGGCCCAGTCTGGCTAACGCCTGCTCATAACAAAGCTGGGCCTGCTGAAGCAGAGTTACCTCGCTTTCTCCGTCAATACTTGCCTGACCTAACGCTGCCAGAGCCGTGCCTTCGTCAAACGAAGCGAGCGCAGCAAGAAATTGCTCCTCCCCCTCTCCCATCATTTCCTGTGGAGTCTCGCCTCCTGGCGGTATCCGACGGAAAGGATTTTTGCCCAACTCGTGTTGGCGTTTGAGCCAGGAGAAGGCAGCCTGACGAATTTCATCCGCAATCTGATACGTCCGCTCCGGCGAAAGGTAGGTAAGTATGAGGCGCTGCACCCCTAATGCAATCAGGGCAGCATAGATGGCAAGCTGCTCTTCAGGAGAGAGTTTCAGTAAAAAAACTATACTCATAATTTCAGCATGGTTCAAAGCGGGCAAGCGACGCAGGTCGTGAAGAGAAGCCTCCAGAGCGACTACTTTCTTACGATCAAGATTGATAGGCGCGCGAGCGAGATCACCAAGCGCTCTTCCACGATCTTCGAGAAGACGAGCCAGTTCAGCGGCAAAAATGCTTTTGGAGAGAAGAGAATGAGGGGTGCCCATGAAAAACCTCCAATTATAGCATAAACAAGAAAAGGCCGCAAGGGGGGTGCTTCCCTCCTTATAAAGAACAGAGCGGAGAAGGTATGCTTCTTTCTGAGAGCGCTCATGTCAGCACCATACGAGAGACACACTCGAACGCAGGAGGATTCATGCCTCAAACGATACCATATTTTCTCTTGTTTCCAATTGATGAAGAAACAGCCCAGACCCTGCTACCACGCAATCAGCGTCAGAAAGCTGCCGAAACCCTGTTCCAACAATTGAAGCAGCAGATTACCCAGGTGACGGCTGAGCAGGTATTACTCTTTGATGGCCGTCTGGCAAGTTCCTTCAAAGCTGAAGCGGAGCCACGTCTTTTCTTTCTCCAGCACGATCTCTGGGTGGATTTAGGGCGCGGGGAAATTCTTCGTGAGTCCACCAGCATCACACTGACAGGACGGGAGATGCGTGTACTGGGGAGGTTGCTCTGTCAGCCAAACCGCTATATCAGTGCGAAAACGCTTGCTGAAGGCATTGTTTCGGAGGAGTCGTTTGATCCTGGGCACTGCATTGAGGAAACCATATATAAGCTCCGCCGAAAACTTGGCGAGGATGCAGCCAAATCGCGCCTGCTGCGGTGCCGACGCGAGATAGGATATGGGATTTTTCCAGACCCCTTGCCTCATCAGGCAAGGGTCTCTGAGAGAGAGACGACAGGGACGCATGAACATGCCCTGGTGTTCTTTGTTTACAGCGCGCCAGAGTGTGTGAATCCTGCCCAGTAATACGGATCAGCAAACGGGGCGGCATCTCCCTGGCCGTTGCGAATAGCCTGGCGCAGTGTTGGGAGCAATTTTATGAGTAACGTTGGAGAGATCTGCCGTCTTTTGCTTTTCTCCTGGATATAATCGAGCAACTGATTGTGGCTGCTGTCATGTAACCAGCACTGCGCGAGGCGCAGTGCCTGGGCTGGTGGCTGAGAAGGAAGCCCAGCTTGTTCATCTCCTACAAAGAACAACTCATAGAAACGAATCACCAGGAAAGAGGAACCAACATCAT
>DATBGS010000172.1:0-37852 GCA_036557885.1 Ktedonobacterales bacterium | reverse complement strand
GGAAGAGGGCGGGCGGCACACGCCGTTTGTGAATGGGTATCGCCCGCAGTTCTACATCCGCACGACCGATGTGACGGGGGAGATCCTGCTGCCGGAGGGAGTGCAGATGGTGATGCCGGGGGATAACATCACGATGGGCGTGAAACTCATCGTGCCGGTGGCGCTCGAACAGGGGAGCCGCTTTGCCATTCGGGAAGGCGGGCGCACCGTTGGCTCCGGGGTCGTCGTCAAGGTCCAGGCGTAGCATAAGCACACTTGCCGAGGGGCGCAGTTCCTGCGCCCCTCGGTTGCGCCTGCGGGCCAGGATGAAGGCTGGCCTGCCTGTACCCCCGGCATCTCTGCCGGGCTGCGCGGGAGCCTTCAGTCCTGCCCGCTAGACACTCTTCCCTGAATGTTATACAATGGCTCTAAGGCCAGGTATCTGCGAAGACTCTCTGAGAGGGAGGATGCAGCATCCACTGGCGCTTGATGTGAAGGGGCTAACTCTATGGCAGCCAAAGGTAAAGAGAACCGTATTGTGATTACGCTCGCCTGCACGGTGTGTAAGGAGCGCAATTACGTCACCCAAAAGAATAAAAAGAATACTTCGGATCGGCTGGAACTGCGCAAGTTCTGCCGACGATGCCGGACGCAGACAGCGCACCGGGAAACAAAATAATATCCTGGGCACTGAAAGCCGGGCACCCCGATGCGCGGGGCAGATGCGGTGGCCCTGAAAAGCTGGTCCCGCCAGCGCTGGCACCAGGAAGGAAGGCAACAACGTGGCAAACAAGACAATGGACAGGAAAAAGGCCGGCATGGCCCGCTCACGAGCCGGCATGTCCAGCCCAAAGGCTGCGAACACGAAGGCTGCCAGGCCCGCTGTCGGCAAAGAAGAAGAGGAAGCCAAACTGAAGGCCAGCCGGGGCGCCACCAGTACCGAAGTGCTGGAAGCCGACGAAGAGGCTGAAGACCTGCTGGAAGAGGACACCGAGGACAGCGCGGAGGCAGATACAGCCGCCGCAGACGAGGACGAGGACGAGGAAGAAGCCCAACCCAGCAGACGGCGCAGAAAGCGCGAGCGAGGATTGGTAGCCGTGCAACCCGAAGACTACTCCATTGGCAGAGCCAAGAAGTCGTTTGCGCCCAGCAACCCATTGCTGCGCTATTTCCTCTCTTCGTATCGGGAATTGCGGCAAGTCACGTATCCCACCTGGCAAGATACCCGGAACTGGACGATTGTGGTGATTGTGGTGGCGGGCAGTATTGGGGCGCTGCTGGGCGCGTTTGATTTTGGCATGGCAAAGTTTGTGACCTGGTGGCTCTCACTAGCAGCAAAATAGGCCAGGGAAGTTGGGGTTAACATCATGGTGACCGAACATAGTGATGCCGCACAAGAGGCCGAAGCACCACCACCACAGGATGATGGGCGGCAATGGTTTGCGGTGCATACCTATTCGGGCTATGAAAACAAGGTAAAAACGCACCTGGAGGCGCGCGTCAATGCCCTGGGGCTGAGCCGCCAGATTACGCGCGTGGTCGTGCCGATGGAAGAAGAGACGGAGATCAAAAACGGCCAGCGCCGCACCGTCCAGCGCAAGGTCTTTCCGGGCTATGTGCTGGTGGAGATGGTGATGAATGAGGAAACCTGGCACACGGTGCGCAACATTCCGGGCGTGACCAGCTTTGTGGGCGCGGGCACGTTTGAGGCTGGCAGCCCGATTCGCCCGGTGCCGCTGCAAACCTCGGAGATTCAGTCTATCCTGAAGCAAACAGCCAAGGCCGAGGTCAAGCCCAAAGCCAAGATTAGCTACGCCGTTGGGCAGCATGTGCGCGTGAATGATGGCCCCTTTACCGACTTTATTGGCACAGTTTCGGAGATTCAGCCGGAACGCAATAAAGTGGTGGTGGTGGTCACGTTCTTTGGCCGCGAGACGCCCGTCACGCTGGATTTCCTCCAGATAGAAAAGGTATAAGAGGGCGCTCCCATGCCAGAAACCTTGCAGCAGCTTCTTGAGCAGGTGCAGCAGCTTGACCCTGCGATGCAGGCAATGGTAATTCAGAAGTTTCAGCAAGTGCTGGATGAGGCGCTTGCTGATGCCCGTTGGGATGAGCTTTTGCGTGACCAACGTGGGCTGGATGCGCTGCGCCGCTTGGGGCTAGAGGCTTTGGCAGAACACCGGCGCGGGGAGACGACAGAAGGGGGCTTTGGAGGCTAGTGCGCTCGTATCGCAGTAAGCAGTTTGATAAGCTGCTGGCAGCGCTCCCTGCTGATGCCCAGCGCCAGGCCAAACAAGCCTACCAACAGTTCAAGAAGAACCCGCGTTACCCTGGCTTGCAATTCAAGCCCATTGATGAACGAAACCCACCCACCTACAGCGCCCGCGTGGGCGCGCATTATCGGGCAGGGGCATTCTTGATGGCGATGAGATCATTTGGTTCTGGATAGGCACGCACGAGACATACAACAAGCTTTTTTGATGTCCCTTCAGGGGCTAATTTTTTCGCATTGCAACAGCAGCTATAAGGAGAACAGATGGCAAAGCGCGTACGAGCCGTTGTGCGGCTCCAGATTCAGGCGGGCAAGGCAACGCCCGCGCCGCCAATTGGCCCGGCTGTGGGCCAATATGGTATCAACATTATGGCCTTCTGCAAAGAGTACAACGAGCGGACGGCGAATCAGGTGGGGCAGGTGGTGCCGGTTGAACTGACGATCTTTGAGGACCGCACCTTTACCTTTGTCACCCGCACGCCGCCCGTTGCTGATCTGTTGAAGAAGGCGATTGGCATCGAGAAGGGGTCGGCCACCCCCAACAAGGCCAAGGTTGGCAGCATCAGCCGCGAGAAGCTGCGCGAGATTGCGCAGTTGAAGATGAAAGACCTGAACGCGATTGATATTGCCGGGGCGGAGCGCATGGTTGAGGGCACAGCCCGCAGCATGGGCATCACCGTCAGCTAGCTTATAACTATTTCGCCCGTTAGTCACTGCGGACGAGTATGAGCTACCCCCAGCGGGGGCGCTCCAGGAGGGCAACCAGATACTATGGCGACACGTCATGGGAAAAAGTATGTAGACGCAGCCAAGCTGCTTGAGCCGGAGAAGCTGTATCAGCCCGGCGAGGCGCTGGACCTGCTGCGCAAGATGAATTATGTGAAGTTCGACCCAACGGTTGAAATTCATATGAAGCTGGGGGTGGACCCCCGCCACGCCGATCAGATGGTGCGCGGTGTGGTGACACTGCCCGCCGGAACCGGCAAGACCGTGAAGGTGCTGGTCTTTGCGCAGGGCGACAAGGCGAAGGAAGCCGAAGACGCCGGAGCCGACTTTGTTGGTCTGGACGATGTGATGAAGCAGATTGACGAGGGCTGGCTGGGCTTTGATGTGGCGATTGCCACGCCAGATGTGATGGGCAAGGTGGGTCGCCTGGGCAAGCGCCTGGGGCCGCGTGGCCTGATGCCCAACCCCAAGACCGGCACGATTACGTTTGACATCGCCAGGACCATCCGCGAAGTGAAGGCCGGGCGCGTCGAGTTCCGCGTAGATAAGACGAGCCTGCTGCATATTCCCGTTGGCAAGCTGTCGTTTGAGCCAGAGGCGCTGACGCAGAACGTGGCCGCCGCCATTGACGCGGTGGTGCGGGCGCGGCCCAGCGGCGCCAAGGGCACCTACATTAAAAGTGTGACAGTCTGCTCTACGATGTCACCGGGCGTTCGGCTAGACCTCCCTACCGCCTTGAGCATGAAAGTTTCCTAAGCTCGTCAGGAGCAAAGGGGGCGCGCTGAGTTCAGCGCGCCCCCTTTGCCTATTCGACTTTCGTGAAGTTGAGGGAGAATTGTGTTTGTTGTCCGCCCACGACCTGTTCGAGGTCGCTGTCGGTCAACTCCGTGAGCGGAGCGTCCTGTTTTGGCTTGGCCGGAGTGACCGGCTGCGTCTGCGGTTGCTGCTGCTTTTTCTTCTCCTGAGTCATAAATCTGTCGTGCTCCTTTTTTTCAAACTCTTGCTTCAAACGCTGCTGCTCAGTGCTTCGGCGCTATTCTAAGGATAGCTGGAATCGCTCAGCGTTGTCATGCGCAAGATTACCCATCTTGTAGCCCACCCATCCTGAAACAAGCGGCGCTCACCGGCACGGCTGTGCCGGTGATTTGTTGCGCTATTCTGGGTACACGGAAGGAGATATATTTTCCTGATAATTTTTATTCGACGCTGTAATGATTATTCTTGTGCAATACGGGCCATGAACAAATGTGACGGAGAATCTTGACTATCAGGACTTTTGGACTATATTAACTGCCAAAAAGTATTGCATTTCTTTACTGCGCATGGTATAAGCTCTCCCAATGGTTGGTGTATGTGCCGATCAGGGATGCTCAACAGCAAAGGAGCTTTTACTTATGCAAAAGCGGGCCAGATCAATCTGGCGGACACGTCTCATTCAGGCGTCCATTGGAGCACCCATCTTAGTCCTGGCATTGATGTTTACCCTGGCTTTTTCCGCGCTTCCTGCCCTGGCTGCTACTGTCCACATTAGCACTGACCCCTTTACCCAGGCGACCTGTCATGGGTCCAACACCACCAACCATCACACGGAAGTGGAGCCAGACACGTTCTCGAATGGCTCCACGATTGTTGCCGCCTTCCAGGTGGGGCGTATTTTTGATGGCGGCGCGTGCGCCATCGGCTTCGCTACCTCCACCAACAACGGCTCGACCTGGACCAGCGGGCTGCTGCCTGGCATCACCAAATGGACAACCTCGCAGGGGGTTGGCCCCAATGACCGCGCTACCGATGCGGCTGTCGCCTTCGATGCCAAGCATGGCGTCTGGCTGGTTTCCTCGCTCACTCTGCTGGAAGCGGGCGGCGTACATGGCAACAGCGTCGTCACCAGCGTTTCTTCGGATGGCGGCCTGACCTGGGGCAATCCCTTCACGACGGCCACCGGCGCGGACCTGGATAAGAACTGGATTGTCTGCGACAACACCTCCACCAGCCCGTTCTATGGCAACTGCTACACCGAATGGGATAATCATGGCAACGGCAACCAGCTTCAGATGAGCACCTCCTCTGATGGTGGGCAGCACTGGAGCGCAGCCGCCACGAATGGCAGCGGCGTCATCGGCGGGCAGCCCGTCGTGCGCCCAGATGGTACCGTGATTGTGCCGACGGATAACGCCAACGAGTCGGTGGTTGGCGCGTTCCATTCGACCAACGGCGGCGCAAGCTGGACCGCGATGACGACGATCACGACCATCCGGCATCACAGGTCGCAAGGCAGCCTGCGCGAAGGCCCGCTGCCTTCCGCTGAAATTGACGGCGCCGGGACGGTGTATGTGACCTGGGCCGATTGTCGTTTCCGCACCAATTGCTCGCAAAACGACATCGTGATTACCCATTCGACCAACGCAACGGGCACCACGTGGTCGGGGGTGAGCCGCATTCCGATTGACTCAACCACCAGCGGCATCAACCACGTGCTTCCTGGCCTGGCCGTCAACAAGGCGACCTCCGGCAGCACGGCGCAGCTTGGGCTGACGTACTACTTCTTTGCCTCTGGCAGCACGTCTTTGCAGGTTGGCTTCATTTCCTCCACCAACGCCGGGACGAACTGGAGCGCGGCACAGACCGTCTCTTCGGCGGCGTTCCCCACGACGTGGACAGCGACAACCAGCCAGGGGCGCATGGTTGGTGACTATATCTCGACCTCCTTCGGGTCAGATAATCTGGCGCATGGCGTCTTCGAGACAGCGACTGCCCCAACCAGTGGCACAAGCTGCTCAAGCGTGCTGGATAACTGTAATGAGCCAACAGACACCTTTGCTACTGGTCTGTCGGCCCTGAGCGGAACTGCCCGCGCCAGCGATGGTGGCGTTGTGGTTCCCGCTCCAGAAGGCGGGCCGGGCGATTCGCATCGGTGGGATTTGATGGATACCGATGATGAGGCGTAAGCGATAACCACCAACGCTGCGTGCAAACACGAGCAGGAGCCGGGTTCGCCCGGCTCCTGCTCCGTTTCTCTTGCAGATGGATATTCCCCTCCCAAAATGACCCGTTTCCTCGTTCTTTATAGGATGGAGAAGATGTATCATAGGAGCACACCCTTCAGTTTTCGGCAGCCCATTGGAAGGTTTCTCTCTCCCGGAGAGTTGGAGGAACGGTATGCAAGACACGCCACTCACATCGCGCGCTGGAGTCCTTGCCTCAGACCGGCCCAGGGGGCCAAGTCCTTATATTCTGTCGTACCGCGAACTGCGCACCAGCATTGGTATCATCGGTATTGCGTTGCCTGTTGTGCTTGCCACTGGAAAGTGGCTCTTGGAGAGTCAGGGGCTGTTGGATTCGATCAGCGCCTATTACTACAGCGTGATGCGCGGCGTGTTTGTTGGCAGCCTGTGGGCGATTGCTGTGTTTCTGTTTTCGTATCGCTATGCGCGGGCAGATAACATTGCCAGCAAGATTGTCAGCATCTGCGCGCTGGGTGTCTCTCTCTTTCCGGCTGCTCCGGCGAATCCGACAGACCAACAGCAGGCGATTGGAATCGCGCACACGGTGTTTGCTGCGGGCTTTTTCTTGACGCTGGCGTACTTCGCGCTCTTTCTGTTTCGGAAAACGTACCCAGACCAGCAACCAACACGGCAAAAGCAGACGAGAAACAGGGTCTACTTGATCTGTGGACTGGCGATGGTGTTCTGCCTCGCGCTTATTGTGCTGCTTGGGTTCCTGCCAGACCCAGAGTGGCTGCTGCAACTCCATCCGTTCTTCATCCTCGAAGCGCTTTCAGTTGAAGCCTTTGGTATTGCCTGGTTTATCAAGGGAGGGGCGATACTCAAAGATAAGGCATGACCCGCCATCGGGTCGGCTATCAAAGCAGGCGGCGCGCTGAGTGCAGCGCGTGGCCTGCTTGTACCTCAGCATCGGGAGGAAAAAGAAACTATAAAATCATCAGCCCTTGCTTTTGAGGGCTGATGTGTCTGATTCTATGGTTAGTTGGTGTATGCTTATTGAAGGCATAGATTGACAGGAAAGGAGGGTTGGCGACAAAGAACTAGCAGTCAGTGTCTCGTTAATAGGGAAAGTCCGCCAGATAACTTCCTTGACTCCAGACTGCTGCGGGGCTGGCATATCAAACCAATGTTCCATACAATGCTCTTTGTACAGGGCGAATGCGTCAGAGAGATTCTCTCTGGCTTCTTCTGGCGTATCTCCTTGAGAACGTACCCTGCGAATTTCTGGGTGCGACGCGACATAGATCAGACGGCCATCAGTCAACACTTCAGGAACAATCTCCGTCCGATATGCAGACTCAGGATAGGTTACAGGATTCGTTTTCATGGCTTTTGGCTCCTTGTAATCACTTCTTCAATCGCGTCTATAGCATCCGTGACGTAGGCTTTCGAGATTTCTCCTGAGCTTCGGGTAACTGCGGCGGTTATATCAGGAAAATCTGGGTGCTCGTAGAGCGTGTGCTTGCTGCTGATTTTCTTAACCACAAATCCCCAAGCCTTATAAAGACGATCTACATCTTGGGCGCTCCAGCCTGCTTGTGACCGACGAGCCTTCTGAAGTAACTCCTCACGAGCCGACATCCGTAACTCTCCTGTGGAGAGTGCAAGAGCACACTTTCCCGCGTAGCCTGATTATTAGGAGGTATGCGCCAACAAAGCAGGCTACGAGGAAGGTGCTACCAGTACAACACTAAAGGGAACCGTCGCTTTTTCTTCTCCATTCACCAGGATGGAAAATGTATAATCGCCCTGATGTGGGAATGATATGCCAGCAAGTTCTACTACAGATTGGAGCACTGGCTTGAGGGGCGCTGTCTCTGGAATTGAGAAGGGGGCAGCAACTTCCAGCAGTTGCTTGCCATCTGCATCAAGCAGTGTGATCTGGATGTTTTTTGTTGAGCCGCGCTCCGCTGGTGAACCTTCGAGCTGGAGCACCAGCCGCATTTGTGGATGAACTACAGGGAAGCTTCGTGCGCGGATTTCATTGAAAATTCCCATAATATTGAGTTTGCCATCACTGGTCAAATTCGCATAATCGGCAAGGACAGCAAACGTTGGCACTTTCATAAGGGCTTCTCCGACAGAAGAGTTGAAGCTAAGCGCTCTTTTAGTGTACCACAATGTCATCAGAGGATTTCTACATTATTGCCTGCAACATTGCCTCGCCAAACGCTTGACTTTCTAGCGTTTGCCTGGTATAGTAGAGGCAGAATTGTAGCGCCAACGTTCGCTTTGGCGGCGATTCCCCGGCAGGGACGCCGGGGCTACAAGCACTTTGACAACCAAATAACGGGTTGACGCGGCTGTTCGAGTTCGACAGTCCCGCGCCACAGGCACCCCGAACCAGAACAATGCTGGGACGGGGCGTTGGCGATTTTAGCAGCTTTTCGCTGCGTCGCCAACCCCGCCTTCTGGTGGCAGACGGCGGAGGCATGTGGCAGCGGGCAGTCCAGACATACCCCTGAAGGGGTGAGAAAGGAACCTGCTCTATGTCTCTGACCCTGGCTACTTCTACCCAGACCACGACCACTACTACCCCGACTGACCAGCCCGACGCGCTGCTCTCCCTGGCTGATGCGCTGGTGGGTGTGCTGACGACGACACAGGACGATGAGGCCGCCACGCCGGATTTCGCCCACCTGGAGGGGCTGAAGCTGGAGGCGCTGGCCGACGCCAGCCCTGCTTCGCATCTGATCGCTACGACGTTCTTTGATCTGCTGGCCCACGCCGAGCAGCGCCGCGCCCAGAAGAAACGCGCCAATGGCGGGCGCCGCGAGTCGCGCGGGAGTCGGCTGGATTTTTACCAGCCGCGCATGAGCCAGGAGGAGTTGCGCGGCATGCTGACGGGAGATGTGTGTGAGGAGTTATTTATACGGCTGGAGCAGGCGGTGCGGCTGGCGGTGCTGGCGCAGCGGTCTTACGGGCGCGACAAGGTGATCTGGAGGAAGCAGCATCGGGCGCTGGCTCTGGCGCTGGTGCGGGTGCAGGATTTATGCACGCGCTTGTGTTCGCCAACGGGCGGCTGGTTTTTGCTGGTGTGCTTGAAGTGGCTGCTAGAGGTGCTGTGGGAAAAGCTGTTGGGGCGGCGGGTGCCTGCGGGCGTGAAGGCGCGGCTGAGCTATACGATTCTGGAGGTGGAGTATGATCTGGCCTGCTCGTTTCTGGTGGCCGAGGTGCTGAAGGGGGACGCGCCGCCAGTGCCATTTGCGGGAGCGGTGGTGGCGTGCCTGCAACAGATGCAGGCGCTGGGGGCGCTGCTGGATGGAGAAAAAGCCGGGGTGCCAATATAGGGTGTCCCAACGCCCAACATAGGGAAGTCTCCCGATGCGCCCGCAGCCAGCCACAGGTATCATTGTTGCGTGAGCGATGAACCGCTTCGCGTGCCATTTGTGATCACCAGAAAGAGCCTCTTGCAGGATGGCAGACATGGGCGACCGGATGAGCCTGGTCCTGGTGGTCACAAAGGGGCTGCGTGATTGAACCAGAGGGCGGCCCTCATGGTGTCCTCTGGCAAGCCGCGCCACATCATCAAAAGCTAGAAAGGATGGACTACCTATGATAGCTTCAACGAAACTTCTGGCGTTTGTGCCAGCCGCCCAGACAATCAAGCGGGGGCTGGTGCTGCTGAGCCTGCTCGTTCTGCTCGCGCTCTCTGGGGCAGGCGTTGCCCGCTCCCATTCAGTGGCAGCGCAGATTGCTGCCACGAACGGGGACATCCTCATTGGGTCTACTCTCGCAGTGCCGGCTGGCGTCCGCATTGGTGCCACGAATGGCGACATTCACGTTGGCGAACAGGCTGCCACCAATGGCACTATTCACATTGGCGGCCTGGCCGAAACGAACGGTGAAATTCACGTTGGGGCGTAAGGGCTAGCCTGCCCATTCGCTTGTCCAAAAGTGCCCAGCCGCTCTAGTGATATGCGCGACCCACCAGGGCGGCTGGGCCTTTGTTCTGGTCTTTCATCGCCCAGCATGTGAGTGAGAAGCTACAGAGGCTTGAGCAGCGAGATTTCGTAGTCGCGGAAACCGGCGCTGCGATAGAGGCTCCAGGCGGCGCTGTTGCGGGCCAGCACGTTAATTTTGAGGGCGTTGGCACCCAGCCGCCGGGCAAGGTGCTCAGCCTCGGCCAGCAGCGCCCGGCCCAGGCCACGCCCGCGCTGCTCTGGCAGCACGACCAGATCGGAAATATACGCATAGCCCGCCAGGGTGGTCCAGTAGTCGGCTGGCTCTGGCTCCAGGCAGAGCGCAACATAGCCAACGACCTGCCCGGCTTCTTCGGCCACCAGAAGGCCGCCCTGCTGATTTTCGGTCCGCGCCAGCAGGTCGTGGAGATAGCGCGGGGCAAGGCCGGTGGGTTCCACGCGGTCAGGCTCCAGCGTGCGCTCAAAGTTTTGCAGGCTCGTGATACAGTGGATCACCTGCTGCTGGTCGCGGGGTTCGTAGGGTCGAATCATGAAAGAAACCGTGCCATTCTGTGGTTGTTGCTGAGTTTTCCTGTATGATAGCACGCGGAGGGATGGCTGGTAGGTCATAGCAGTAATTACCACTACATCAAAAGTGCCAACTAGTTCCCTCATAGGTTATAGTTTCTAATCGCTAGCGAACTATAGACTAGTTGGTACTGTGAGGCTGGCGGCCTACGCCCCTGGTAGGACTGACCACGCCAACCGTCACCTGTACTGGCGCAACTACGGGCGCCTCTATCCCCTTGCCAAAGGCGTCAGGGATTGCTTTTCTTAACGTGTTGTACGACCCGTTGACATCGGCGTGCAGCGTCCGGCCATCCTTGGCCTGATACAGCCCGCGCTGCACCCGCTTGCCGCTAAACTCGTACTGCTGCGGGTTGGCCGGGTCATAAACGGGCAGCGGGTCCAGATCAAGGAAACTGGCTTGAGACGTATAGCTCTCCTCTTGCACGATCACGGCAATGCCTGCCAACTGTGCTTTGTAGGTCAGCAGGTCAATGAAGCGGGCATGTGGTATCTGGACAAAGTGCTGGTTGTTGACCTTGCCCAGGTTCACCTCTTGCTTCCACAGGAGGTTTTTGCCCACGATGAGCGTGCCGATGCCTTCTTGCAACAGCACATCAATGACAGAGCGGCTGGCCGTATGCAGATAGTGCTGTACCCGCCAGTTGCGTCGGGTGGTTAAGCGTTCCATGCGGCGCGTCCTGCCTGGATGCCCCAAGGCTTCCTGAAGCTCGGCTCGCCGTTTGTTATAGAACTGATTGGTAGACTTGAGGGGGCGCCCGTTAACAAGCACAGGCACAAAGCCTTTCTTGTTTGAAGTTAGCGCCGCCAGCACATCTACTCCCAAATCTACGGCAGCGTACAGCGTGGGGTCACCGGAGGGGGCGGCTTCTGTGTGGTGGTAGACGACTTCCACCACATAGAAGCCCGGCTGGGGAACGATGCGGACCTGGGCAATGCGGGTCTGTTTGGTCTGGATGGTGATGGACAACTTGGAGGGACAAATCTCCCCACGCCGCAGCGCAGCGGTGGCGAGTGCTTGCGTGGTGTAAATGAGTACCTGCCGCCCATCGGTCTTGTCTTTGTAGTGGGGCATCTTGGGCCGCCCCACAAACTTCGAGGGGTCGTCGCGGTACGCCTGGCACGCCGCAAAGTAGGCTTTCCAATTGGCATCCAGGAGGCGCAAGACCTGTTGAGCTACTTTCGTGGGCAGAGCGCGGTACGCCTCGTGATGCTTCATCTGGTGGTAGACCGCTTGATAGTCCAGGTAGCGGTTCTCCCAGATGAAAGACTGGCGGACCAGATACAGCCCTGCATTGTACAGATTTTTAGCCGCAAAGGATGTCTCATCTATGAGCGCAAAGCGAGGATCATGACGGGCGATGACGTGCTGTTCGGCCAGTTGCATCCGCCTCCTCCTCTGCTAATGCGTGTTCAATGAGCCACAGCACATCTTTATTGAAAGAACGTCGCTCCTTGTCAGCATGTGCTCGCACCCGCTCTAATAAATCGAGCGGGAAATACACGGACATTCGTTGAATTTTGCGTGCTTCTTCCATAACGCTAGTATAGCATCTATACAGCGCTTTGTCAAGTGCCAGAAAACACAAGCACAGACACCAATTCGCTAGAAATCCTGCGAACGTTTATAATACTGGCGTTGCAAAGCTCAAACACAGGTGTGGCGTTGAGGGCTGGATGGGGGTAGAAAGGAGTGCTGTTGTGCTCTCTCCTTCCTGCACAGGAAGGCCAGGAAATGCACAAGACGGTAAGAGTCTTAGAGACACCCAAGTATCTCCGAGATGTCAAGCATTTGAACCAGCGTCAGATTGATGAATCACTTCGCGCGCTCACACGGTTGAAATTCGCGCTGTCCACAGGGCAGCATATTCCGGGGCTGCGGATGAAGGCCCTTCAGAATTTTCCAGGGGTTCTGGAACTCTCTTGCTCAGGGAGCATTAGACTTACCTTTACTTACGCGCCCCCCAGCGAACCCGATGAGGTGGTAGTGAGGCTCTTACGGGTGGGGGATCACGAAATCTTGAAACAGGCACAGTTGTAGCAGAGAGTGTATCTTTCGGGTAGGAGGGAGTAGCTCTCGCGCCCCCGTTCAGTTGTCCACTTCCCCTTGCTTGGGGCGGTCCTGTTGCCGGCAGCGCTGCCGAACCCAGGCGGCCTACTGAAGGCCGCAGGGTAGCTGGTGTAACAGGAAATCTTCACCTGGAGGCGTCATCAGGCTGTTGGAGTAGACACAGTATTTTTCCTACCCTCGCGCACACTACGAGGCGATGCACATGCAGCAGGAGCGCTGTCCATAGGGGCAGCGCTCCTGCTGTGTCTGGCGCTCTCGCCTGGTTTACCCCGCTGTCTGGAGCAGATCAAGCGCGAAATCGAGCGGGTTGTTTGGGTTGATGTGGGCGACACAGCGCTCAAAGCGCTGGCGCAGATAGCCATCGGCATCCAGATGGGCGTTTTCCTGCGGCAGCCCAAAGATTTGCCAGAAGGCTGAAGGATGCGCCAGGGCACCCACCATCTGATGATACAGCCCGCCTGTGACGAGCAGGCCATTGGAGAGACACTGCCAGGTGTTGGCGTCTTTCTGGGAGAAATGGGGGTCGGCGGCGGGCGACGCTGGCGGCAGCAGCGAGGGCGCGTTGACCTCCATCAAGGTGACTGGCCCGGCGGCTTTGATGCTGCTCCAGGAGTAGTCCCAGGGCTGGCCGGACAAGCCGCGCAGCGGGTCGTGGACAATCAGCGTGGGGCCGCTCTCTCGGAAATTGTCGTCGTAGCCCACCAGCAGCAGGACGTGGCCGGTGTGTTCGCCCGCCGGGTTCCAGGTATACGGGTTCTGATTATCGAATGTGCGAAGTTGGCTGTAATCGCGGACCTGGAGCACGCCGAGATGTCCGCGCTCTACACACGCCTGGGCGTCGGCAAAGGTGGCGCTGTTCAGCGAGCCAAGGGTGAACTTGCCGCTGGAATGCTGCCTCACCCAGTCGGCAATCCAGGCGGGGTCTTCCAGCTTGCTTGTGGTGGCGCCGTTGTTGAGCCAGGCCACAAAATCATACATGATCTTCTCTGGGTCGGTGCCGTTCTGGGCGGACGGCCCGATCTTATACGTGACATCAATCATGGCGGCGACGGCTTCGGTGCAGCGGTCCCCGCCCTGGCCGGTGCCGTGCTGCGGGTCGTCCATCTGGCTGACCTTGGCTGCTTTTGGCAGAAACACTCTGGGCATAGAGCCTCCTGTATGGTTGGGAATAGGTCGAAAAGAGTACGGCCCGGCACGGTGGCCGGGGCTACAGTCAGCACGGCCCGCTTGTAGCCCCGGCCACCGTGCCGGTGAGCGGGCGGGCTAGCAGCCCGCGCTACAAGCCAGGTGAGCTAGCGCAGCCGACGCAGCAAGACGCGCTGATGCGTGCCGGTGGGAAGGATGCCCGCCAGCGCTACCTCGACCAGTTCATATTTGCGGGCGGCAGCGACCCCGGCAGAGGTGGCTGTTGCGGTATCGGCCACGAGGACGACACCGGCCAGGCTGAGCGTGGCGGGCGCTATCATGAGGGTATCAGCCGCGTGATGGGGCGGCTGCCCGGCGGCGTCAGCGACGGTTGGGTCCGGGTTGTGGAGGGCGCGAAAGATCACCGAGGCGGTAACATAGGTTTGCGCGCCGGGCGGCCCAGAAACCAGGGTGACGGTCTTCTGGCGGCCCGCCCAGGTGTTGGGCACGACAGCGGCCAGGTGCGCGCTTTTGCGGCTATCGAGCGGCATGAGATGTTCTCCTTTGTGTTGGCTGTGGCGCTACAGGCGGTGCCAGTCGGCGGGCACGTCGCCCCAGTGGACGGTGGCAGCGGCGGCAAAGTCGCGCTGGCGTTTGATCTCCTCTAGCCGGTCTTGAAAGCGGCTGAGCATATCCAGTCCGGCCTGTCGCCAGCTTTTGGGAATCATGGAATCGTCTATGTGGTCGTGCAGTGTGCCATCCTGAAAGGCGAAGTTGTCGTTGGTGGGCACCTGATAGGCCAGCAGCGCGTAGGCGCAGGCTCCCAGGACGATGACATCCCGATGCGCCTCTGGGATGGTGCTGCCAGTGGCATCCAGTTGGTGTTTGCTGCCAAAGTAGACGCGCAGCACCTGGCTGGCGCCCGCCGGGAGTTCGCCATTAGAGAGCAGCACGGTAAAAGCGCCGTTCAGTTCGGTGAAGGCGCGGCGCAGCGGCGGGTAGATGAGCAGGCCCGCCGTGTTGACGGTGGGCGCGGCGCTGCCCAACGCGCCATCTGCCGCGCTGTCGGTGTAGGTGGTGGTCGTGTTATCATTCAGCGCTGCCACAAGCAGCAGCGCGCTGCCGCCCACAGCGGTGCGATAGAGCCGCCGCGCCAGCACGGTGACGACTGCGCCGCCCACTGGTGGAGATGCTGGCCCCAGCGGAATTGCCGTCAGGGATACTTGCTGGTTGCCTGATGTCGTCGTGACGCTCCCCAGCGGGCCAGGGACGGTTTCGCCGCTGGCGGTCACAAAGGTGACGGCGTACTGATACGCGCCGATGCCCAGCCAGGCGCCCGCAGCGGGTGCCAGCGTTGGCGCGCTGGCGGGCGCGGCCAGGGCCGAGCCAGGCACCAGCAAGGGGTATTCCACGCGCTCCACCCACCAGGCGGCTCCTGTGGGGCTGATGCCAGCGGGAAACGCATACGTGCGCTGGCCGGGGATGCCGGGCAGGTCCACTTGAATGATCTGCGGGGCATAGGCGCTGTAGCGGTCTACCGCTTTATCCAGCGCGCGATCAATGTCGCTGGTTTGCCAGCGCTGGTTGGCGCCAGCGGGGTCAAAGAGGTCTTGCCGCACGGCGGCTTCCAGATCGGTAAGGTTCATGGGATGTCTCCTTTTGTAGCCCCGGCCACCGTGCCGGGGAACATGACCCCGGCACGGTGGCCGGGGCTACGAGCACTTATGCTTTCATGGCGAGTTGCGACCAGTAGATGCTGGCGGTGCTGGAAGAGAGCGCCTCGCTGACTACCAGGGTAAGCGTGTGGCTGCCAGACGCAATAATCTGGTAAAAGGCGCAGGTGAACTGCTGCGCCTCCGAGGTCTGGCTCACCGGATCGGCGTTGCCCGCGACGGGAGCAACCGGGCCGATCTGCGTGCCATCCAGAAAGAAGTAGACGTGCAGCCCGGCATTGCTCGCGCCATACTTAAAATGGATGGTCCCCAGAATCAGCACCGTGCTGCTGCTTGCCAGGCTGAAGCTCAGCGTTTGCAGCGTGTGCTGGGACGTATCGTTGATGGTGACGGTGGAACTGTTGGTGCTGACCAGCGGCACGCTGCCAGAGCCGCTGCTGGCGTCAATCACAATTTGTTGGCCGCTCTCGGTGATCGTCACGGTGCCCGATGCCCCCGGAACCAGCACCACGTCTCCGGTGAGCGGTGTCCCGCCGACGCCTCCCGCCAGGCTGGTGACGGGCGGCACCGGGGCTGCGGAAGGGATATGATAGACCGCAATGATCAGGGCATCCGCCGGGTTAAGCTCGTCAAAAAAGAGCACCGCGCACTGGTCGCCGGGAAGAATCTCGGCAGCGAGCACGTGTTTTGCCACCTGGATATTGGTAAGATAATTGCCCTGGCTGGGCAACACCTGGACGGTGGCTGTCCAGCTTGGGGCATCGAAGGCTTGAATGATGCCGCGCCGGATGACTGGCGCCTGTGGTTCCATTGGCCTGACTCGTCCTTTCTAGTTAAGCAGGAGGATTGCTATGCAGGGACACCACGCGCAGCCCCCAAGAGGCCGCTGGCCGGTTCGCGTGCTGGGGACACTGCTGGTAGGACTCCTGCTGTGTTCGTGCGGAGCGCTGGCGCTCATTCCGCTTTTTGCGCAGAGCGCCCGCCACGAGACGCAGACAGATCGCGCCTTTCAGGTGCTTTTTGCCGCGCTGTTTGCGCTGCTGGGGCTGCTCATCCTGCTCACGGAGCATCAGCTTCGACAGATGGGGTGGTCGCGGGCGCCGGTTTCGTTTGCCCGGCTGCTCTTTACCAGTCTTTCCAGCTTCACGTTCTGGGTGGGGCTGGCGCTGTTTGGCATGGCGCTGGCCCGGCTGACGCTTTCCGCGCAGGCGGGCGCGCTCAATACGGCTTTTTGGGCTGTTGCCGGGTTCTGGCTGGTTGGCGAGGCGGCGATTACCGCCAGGATGTTTCTGCGCCCGCGCCGGGCACGCGCTCCAGGGAGGGATGCGAACGGCGCGGAGCCTGGCGGTTGATGAAGTTTTACCAATAAAGCAGGCGAAGGGGGCTGGCGACTAAAGATCGCGGCTAGGGGCCTGCGTCCCTTAGCCGCAGCTTGCCCCCTCTGGGGGAATTTATTCGCCAGCCTTGCGCCATTGGCTGCTTTCCCGTATACTTGAGAAGGTGAGGGAAAACAGAAAGAGCGCAAAACATGACGAAACTTCCTTCTTTTGGGCGTATGCCCTGGCTGCCCGGCACCTTTCTGGTGACGCTGGCCGCTATGATTATTGCCTTAGTATTTGCAACCGACCAGTTCCATACCGTACTCAGCATTGGGACGCTCATTGTGCTGGGCATTGGCGGCGGCATGGTCACGTATTCCTACACGCGCAACCAGCGCAAGAAGCAGAAGGCCGCGCAATTCGCCAGCGCCGATTACTACGCATCAGCTAACCCGTTTGATGTGACGGAAACCTTTCCCGCGCTGTCGCCCAGGAGCAAGCCCACAAGCTGGCCGCGCATCAAAGCGTTTATGCGCGCCGCGCCGCTGCTGGGCGTGGGCATCGCGTTCGCCGTGCAGCCGCATCTGGGCGAGACGTTTTTTCAAGGGAAGCCAGCCGACAGCACACAGACAACGGTTGCGGCCTCCATCTTCGCGGCAGGCTACGCGCTGGGGCTGATCTGGCGGCCTTACGAACTGCGCCCCACACGCCTGGCCTGGACACGCTGGACCGCGATGGTTGTCATCATCACCGAATGGTTTACCTTGTTAATGCTCTTTACGTCGCTGTTTAATGGCACATATCCTTCGGCCATTGCGCCCATCCTGCTGGCACTGGCTCCGCTGGTGCCAATCCTGATTGTCGCGGTTGAACTGACCCGGCGGCGCCTGCTCGCGGAATATCGCGGCCAGACGCTCTCCGGGCCAGACACCAAGCCTGGGCGTATGCGGGCGCTCTGGCGCAGCGGCGGCGCCCGGCTGGTGGTCTTCGCGCTGGGGCTGGTGGGGCTGGCGGTGTATATGGCGCTGGCCGCCCCCACGCTGCACGGCCCCTCAACTGTCGTGCGGCTCTGGCCGATTGTGCTGGCGGTGGGCTGCGCGCTCATTCCGCGTGGAGCGGACGTTGAGGCGCAAAACACGCTTAGCTAAAAGAGTGCTGTATGTCTCAGGAGGCAAGCATGCTCACGAGTAAACGTCTGGCAGCCCTGGGCAGTGCCGCCCTGATCGCATCGCTGTTCCTCTCCGCCTGTGGCGGCACATCGGGCACGACCTCTCATCCGCCCGCCCCAAGCGCGACGCCTTCGCGGGTTGCTCTGGCAACCGCCACCCCAACCGTCAGCGCCTCGGCCACGCCCTTTTGTGGGCTGGATGTGACCCACCCGTTGGACATCGCGGCGTTCACGGTGGCTGATCCAGTCGGATTGCGCACCCAGACCGCTGCCGGACAGCAGGCGTTTGATAATCAGGTCAAAGCCCTCACGCAGCCCTATGCCCTCTCCACCGCTGGACTGGTGGAGGTCTTTGGGGGCGGAGCAGACGCCGGGACCGGGACGGACTTTGCCCAGGATGCGATTACGGCGCTGAACTTGCTGGCCGACCAGAAGTACATCTTTTCTCACCAGCTTACCTTCTTTCAAAGTTTCTGGGATGGCAGCCTGGGCAACGATCAGATCAGGATACAAGTCGTGTTTTACCAGTGCAGCTAAGAATGCGCCGCTTGTAGCCCCGCCGACCCTGGCGGGGCGCTCACCGGCAGGGACGCCGGTGCTACAAACAACGTTGGCGCGATTTGCGAGTTGACAGCCCGCCTTGCTCTCTGTATACTCTCAGGAAAAGCGGGCGCCCAGGCAGGAAGCAGGCGCCCGGTGGCTGAGGGTATCATCATGTTTCGCTTATTGCAGCAACAACGCTATCCCTGGGCGCCCGGCTCGTTCATTTTGATCGTTGCTTTGCTGGCGCTGCTGGGGCGCATCCTTCCCGCGCCCGATAACTCCGGCCATTTCAGCGGGGGCAGCCTGACAACGGAACTGGGCGTCATCACTCTGCTTGCGGGCGTGGTGGTGGTTGTCCTCTCGTTTGTGCGCTCGCCCAGGGTCAGCCCCTTTGCGCGCACGCCCAGCACCTGGCTCACCAGCGCGCGCCTGATGCGCGCGCTGGCGCGGGCGGCAGTGCCGCTGGGCATTGGCCTGGCGCTGATCTGCCAGGGCATCGGGCGCTCGCTGATTCTGGACCATCCCGACCAGCCCGAAGAGGCCGGGCGCGTGCTGCTGGCCGCCGCGCAAATCTTCTTTTTTGGCGGCTTTGCGGTGGGCATCTTCCTGCGCCCCTTTATGCTGGCGCGTGTCACCCGCGCCGGCTATCGCACCTTCCTCTGGTCGGTAGTCGTGCTGGAATGGGTGCTGCTCTTTGCCGCCTCCTATCTGGCGAACGGTCTGGGGCAGAGCGGC
The DNA here is from genome assembly GCA_036557885.1 of Ktedonobacterales bacterium. Lineage (GTDB taxonomy): Bacteria > Chloroflexota > Ktedonobacteria > Ktedonobacterales > DATBGS01 > DATBGS01. The sequence continues at coordinate 18,749 of DATBGS010000172.1, read as the reverse complement.
CCGCAAACGTTTATGCAGGCCATCCCCACCCTGCTCTTTGTGGATTCTACCAGCATCGCGCTGATCGCCGGGAGCATTCTGCTCTTCCGCCGGGCGCTGGCGCAGGCCGAAGCAGAAGTGGGCGGCCCCATCGTGCGCAGCGATTGGCTGCGTGTCTTCTGGGATGCTGGCAGCATGAAAATCTGTCTGTATGGAGTCGCGCTGGCAATGCTGGCGTTTGGCGCGCTGCTGCCTTTCATCCCCACCAGCCCGCTCTGGATGGCGCTGATCGGCTTATATCTTGTACTGATGTTGTCGGCAGCGATAGCGCCCGCGCCCGCGCCTGCTGAGTTGCCAGCGGCCAGTGCCAGCGCCAACAACGGCGCCGCTGGCGTAGCGAGACACGCCTGAACGACAGGCTGAGCGAGACAAGCGTTTTTCACTTCAGGGGGCCACTGCATGAACGCAACACCACACGGCACGGCTGCGCTGGTTGGCGCGGGCGAGTTTTTACCGACGATGGACCCGGTAGACACGCTCTTGCTGGAACGGCTTCAGGGACCGGCGCGTGTTGTGGTCTTGCCAACGGCTGCGGCCCCCGATGGCGCGGGCGTGCCGGAGCGCTGGGGCAAGATGGGCGTGGAACACTTCACCCGCCTGGGCGCCACCGCCGAAAGCCTGATGCTGCTTACCCGCGCCGATGCGGAGTCGGCTGAGCTAGCCGCGAAAATTGCCGCTGCCAATTTTATCTATCTTTCCGGCGGCAAGCCCCAATACCTGCTGGAAACACTGCGCCAGACCGCCTGCTGGCATGCCATCGAAGACGTTTTTACGGCGGGCGGCGTGGTGGCGGGCTGCTCCGCCGGGGCAATGGCGATGGGCGGGCGCATGGTAGACTTCCCCTGGCTCTGGCGCACCATCCCCGCCCTGGGCCTGGCCCCTGGCCTGGCCGTGATTCCCCATTTTGATGAGCTACCCCGCCTCTTTGTTGGCCTGGGCCGCCGGGCCACGCGCAGGGTGACAGTGGTGGGCGTGGACGGCAGCACGGCGCTGGTTGGCTCTGGCCGCGACTGGACCGCCCAGGGACGCGGCACCGTCACCCTCTTTACCAGCAAAGGCTACAAGCGCGTCTACCATGCAGGCGAACAGGTCCATATCCCCCTGGAGAAAGGATAAGCGCGTGGTGAAAAAGCTGCTTCTCCTCGTTGGGTTACTGGGCATGATGCTGTACTGGGCTTCAGATGAGGAGCGTCAGGCTCTGGAAGCGCGGCTCGCTCGCATGGAAGCAAAGATAGATTACATTCTGAGCTATCTGGGCCTCAGCATCAACGCACCCACCACCCTCAAAAACACCGGCACGCAGGCGACGCCTGGCTTCACCACTCTTGAAGAGTTGGTGCGCGCCGGGCACCGGCTTGAGGCGATCAAAGTCTATCGCGCCCAATATGGCGTCAGCTTGCAAGAGGCCGAAAAATCAGTTGAGCACCTGGAGCGCCAGCTTAATGCCTCGCTCCAGCAGGAAAGCCAGGCGTCCACACTCTTGATTGAAGAGGTCACGCGCCTGCTGCGGCTGGGGCAGCGCACCCAGGCGATGAAGCTCTATCACGAGCGCACGCACCTGACGCTCAGCGAAGTGAAAGCCGAAATTGACGCGCTGGAACAACAACTCTGGTGAGAAAGGATTTTTTGCTGATGTTTGGGAAAGACCCCGACGACCTGGCAGCCCGCGTGCAGCGACTGGAGGCGCAGGTCAATTATCTGCTGGCCCGCCTGAATGTGAACCCGGATGAGTTTGATGCCCCCTTGCCGATCACAGGCGAAATCACCCCCGGCCAACTGGACGAACTGAAAAGCCTGCTGCGGCGTGGGCAAAAGATCAACGCGATCAAACAGTACCGCCTGTATACCGGCCTGGGCCTCAAAGAGTCCAAAAACGCGATGGACGCGCTGGAGAAACAACTCTAAAGAAAATGGGAGCAACGCAATGAGCTACGAACACGAACAACACAACCATGAATCACGCCTGGCAATGCTAGAAGCCAAAGTCAACCTGCTGCTTGCGCGCATGAATATCAACCCTCAGGAGTTTGAGGCCAACTTCAGGCGCGGCGCCATGCTGCCGCAGGAGTTACGCGCCGAGTTGCTTGACCTGCTCAGGCGCAACCAGAAAATCCAGGCCGTCGCGCGCTGCCGCCAGGTGACGGGCCTGGGCCTGAAGGAAGCCAAAGACATGGTGGACGCGATGGAAACGCAAATGTTCTAGCGGCGCTCCTCCGGCACAAAGAAGTCTGCGGGAAATTGGATGTTGAGCGCCTCAAAGCGCGGGTAGCATTTGGGCCGGAAGCCGCCCGGCTCAAACTTCCCCAGCACCTTGTTGGTTTGCGGGTCCAGACCCGCCTCCCGAAAACGAAACAAATCCTGCAAAATGACCGTATCCCCCTCCAGCCCTTGAATCTCGGTAATATGCGTCACTTTCCGCGAGCCATCGCGCAGACGCGCCTGCTGCACAATGATCTGGAGCGCTCCCACAACCTGCCTGCGCACCACCTGAAGCGGCAAGTTCAGCCCGGCCATCATCGTCATCGTCTCCAACCGCGTCAGGCAATCGCGCGGGCTGTTGGCGTGCGCCGTCGTCAGCGAACCGTCGTGGCCGGTGTTCATCGCCTGGAGCATATCCAGCGCCTCCCCGCTGCGACACTCCCCGACGATAATCCGCTCCGGGCGCATGCGCAGCGCGTTCACCACCAGATCGCGGATGGTCACTCGCCCGCTGCCATCCGGCTCAGCCGGGGTCGCTTCCAGCGTGACGACATGCCGCTGCTGCAACTGAAGCTCGGCAGCGTCCTCGATGGTGACGATGCGCTCATCCGCCGGAATGCAGGCGCTCAGCGCGTTGAGCAGCGTCGTCTTGCCCGAACCCGTCCCGCCAGAAACGACCATATTTAGCCGCGCCACCACACAGGCGCGCAGCAGTTCGGCCATCGGCTCGGTCAGCGTCCCCAGGCGCACTAGATCATCCAGCGTCATCGCCTTGCGCGCGAATTTGCGAATGGTCAGCGTTGGCCCTTTGACGGCAGCCGGGGGAACCACCACATTCACCCGCGAGCCATCCGGCAGGCGGCCATCGGCCAGGGGCCAGGCGCGGCTGACCGAGCGCCCCAGCGGGCGCAAGATGGCATTGATGACATGCAGCATATGCCCCTTGCTCTGGAAGCGAATGGGCGTCTCCATGATCTTGCCGCCGCGCTCCACATAGATCAGCATCGGGTCAACGACCATCACCTCGCTGATTTGCTCATCGGCCAGCAAGGGTTCCAGCGGCCCATAGCCCAGCACCTCATCCTCTATCAACCGCAGCAATAACTCCAGTTCCTCCGGGCGCTTGAGGTCCTTTTGTATCCCGGCCTCTTCGATGAAGGTCTGCGCCTTCGCGTGCACAAGGCGGCGCTTTTCTGGCGTGCGCCCCAGAGACGCCTGCCAAACAGCGTCTTCTTGCAATGGCCCCTCGATGCGCGCCGCCACGCGCACCGCCAACCCTTGCAACCAGAAAGCGTGCTCTTGCCCGCTGCTTGGCTGCGCAGGCTGCGCGTTGGCTTCAGCAGCCTGCTCTGGGACCGCTGGCGCGGGCGTGGCGCCCTGATCTGGCTTCTGTCGTTCTTCCATCTTTTGCCTGCTTGCTGCTAGTGATCTTTGTGCATTTTTTCCCCACGCGCCCAGCGCCTCACCAGGCGCGGGTTGTTTTGGCGCGGGCGGTGGCAGTGAAAGGGTGGGCGCGTCGGTGATCTCTGGTGGACGCTCCTCAGCTTCTGTCGCTGGCTGCCCCGGTGTTGGTGGACCCTCTGGGCCAAAAGTCATCGTTGGCAAGTTGGCGATGTCTGTGGGCTGCCTGGAAGCAGGCGCCTTTGGTTTCTGCTTCTGCGGAGGACTATTCTCGCCGGATGTGGGTTCAGTGGTCATCGCGTATCCTCTCGGAGCGAGCGCTCCGTCCCGCGTCCACATCCCCATGCAGGGCTGGCGTTGGGAGCGCGCTCTCCTCTAGCTCCAGTAATGGTCGAGGCTCATTCACTTCCCAAAATGCACCATCCACTTTGCGCTATCCTACCGCATTTTTCGCCATAACTCAAGTTTGGCTGGCGGTTTATGAGGCAATGAGGTAGGCCAACGCAGGCTGGCGGCTAAAGATCCCCAAAGGGGCAAGCTGCGCCTAAGGGCGCCTGCGGGCGCCACCAAGTCCGCCTGCGCGGACTCCCCGCCCCAAGCGGGCCAAACTGGGTTGTGTTAGGCATCCTAAGGGCCTGCGGCCACCCTAAGACAGAAGGGCGCGGCGGCAAAACCCGCCTACGCGGGTTAGGACGAATGCTGGCAGGCGGGGGGTGCGGAGTCCGCGCAGGCGGACTTGGTGGCGGAACGCCCTTAGGCGCGACCTTTAGTCGCCAGGCCATCAGCGGCTAGCTGGTCGTTTTTTATAGATGAGAATCTAGTTCTCCTAAAGCGCTTGACAGCCCCGCCCAGTTCTGCTATACTTGTTTCCAAGAAGAACACGGCACAACGCACCCCTACCTAAAGTACGGGTGCGCCATTTACCTCAGAACCTGCGTTTACCAGGAGCCAAGGCCAAAGGATTGTAGGAAGCATCTTCCAGACCACCCACTCTACCGGCCACCCTCCTGAAGCGCAACCCATCCGGCGTTGCCTGGGGGTGGCCGTGCTGCTGCTCGCATATCGAGCGGCCCAGCTTGCACAGGTGGCTGGCCTCGCATCTTCGGCGCTCTGGCGCCGTCTCTTCTGGAGGTCTTCTTATGGCTCCCCCGGCTTATCTGCGCTCGATTGCAGCCTTCGCTGCCGCCCACTCCATGCCCTACAAGCCCCCGCGCACCAGCAAACAAAGCCTCACCTTCTTCGAGCGCGGCTGGACCGACTTCCCTCTCGGCTGGCTGCCCCTCGACCTGCTCACTCGCCTCTCCGCCTGTCTTGTGGCAATCGTCGCCTCCGAGCGCGAATTCCTCCTGCCGCCGCGCCGCATCACCGACCCAAGCATCTTTGGCAGCAAAGCCACCAGCCTCTACGACCCCGAAACCCTCCAGACCGCCTCTCGCAGCGACCTGGAGCACTTCCTGCGCAGCGAAGAAGACGACCTGCTGTGCATCATCTTCACCGCGCCCGCGAGAAAGGCCAACCCATATCTGCATCGGGAACTGCTCCGCTTTGCCATACGTCGGCTGGGGCAGATATATGGCGAATGCAAGAAACGCTGGACAGCGAAGGAAGCGCGAGCGATGATGCTGGCCCAGGCCGAGCGGCTCTGGGCCGACTGGCTGTACTGTCGCCAACTGCTCCTCTTGCTCGCTGCCCCTCGCGTGGCACAGCGTCAGCGCGCGCGAGAAGCTGGCGACTAAAGATCGCGCCTAAGGGCGTCTGCGGACGCCACCAAGTCCGCCTGCGCGGACTCCCACCACCCCCGCCTGCCAACTTTCGTCTTAACCCGCGCAGGCGGGTTTTGTGGCGTCCGCAGACGCCCTTAGGCGCGGTTTTAACCGCCAGGCGGCGTGGCCTATCTCATTGCTAATACCCCATGAGCCGCCAGCCTCATGGATGCAGTTCCATCACCAGAAAATCCAGCCGCTGCTGCTCAATGCCCTGCACATCGCTCTGGCTCAGCCCGGCAAACTCGTGGCCGCCAGGATAGGTGACATATTGGACCGGCACAGGCGCCTTGAGCAGCGCTTCTTCCAACTCCTGGGATTGGCTGGGCGGCACCGTCGTGTCTTGTGTCCCCTGGATAATCAGCATGGGCGCCGACTTGGGCGACACATACGTCAGCGGCGACGCCCGACCAAGCAGCCCAGGGTCGCTCTTGAGCGCGTTCGGCCCAAACAGCACGCCAAAGGTTCCGGCCCAGTCTGGCAGCGGATTCAGCGCCTTCAGATCAACCGGCCCAAACTCATCCACCACACACGCCACCGCCGGGGATTGATCAGCATACAGCCCCGCCTGATCGCCAGGGGTATTCATGGGCAGCACGCCCAGAAAGACCGCCAGATGCGCGCCAGAGGAATCGCCCAGCGAACAGACGCGCTCCGGGTCCACCTGATATTTGGCAGCATTGGCCCGCAGCCAGCGCACCGCCAGTTGCGCATCCACCAGTTGCGCGGGCCAGCGCGAAGCCGGAGCCAGCCGATAATTGATGGAGGCCACCACAAAGCCGCGCAGCGCCAGCGCGTAGCAATCGCTCGCCAGCAAGCTCTTATCCCCATTCACCCAGCCGCCGCCATGAATCATCACAATGGCTGGTCGCGGGTCTGGCGCCCCAGCGGGCAGGCAAAGATCAAGCGTCTCGCCCGCGCTCGCCAGCGGGCCGTAGGGAATATTCGTCTGGGTTTGCACCTGATAAAACCCAGCAGCGCGCGTGCTCACTGGTGTCGGGGTAATCTGCACCACGCCAGAGGTGCTGCTGGCGGGCGGCTTGGCATTGCTGTTGCACGCTGTCAGCGCCAGGAGCACCGCCACCGCGCACATCAGCGTCGTACATCTGGCACTCCATGCCCTCAACGTCACAATCATCCGCTGCTCCTTCTGCGCTCGTCTGCTTCTACCTCTCTGCTGCCAGGTAAGTCAGCGCGCAGGGTCTTTTGGCATAAGTCTGCTCGCTCTACTATAGCGGATTCTGCGCAGATGCACAAGCCCGATGGAGGTTCATGAAGTTTTAGCAATGAGGGAGCCACGAAAGCTGGCGACTAAAGATCCCCAAAGGGGCAAGCTGCGCCTAAGGGCGTCTGCGGACGCCACCAAGTCCGCCTGCGCGGACTCCCTACCCCAGTACGCCAGGATTCATCCTAACCCGCGCAGGCGGGTTTCGCCTGCCCTTTTGTCTTAGGGTGGCGCGCAGGCCCTTAGGACGCCTAACACAATCCAGTTTGGCCCGCTTGGGGCGGGGAGTCCGCGCAGGCGGACTTGGTGGCCGAAGGCCCTTAGCCGCAGCTTGCCCCTTTGGGGATCTTTAGTCGCCAGGCGGCGTGCTTTGTGGGCTTATGCTACATCGCCCGCACCTTTTCCCGCTCCGCGTGCAGGTCCACCTCTTCCCCGGCAAACTGAAACAGCAGCCGCATCGCCGTCTCATCGCTCACCCAGCGCTGCTCCTTCGCTGTTGCCAGCGCGTTGACCATCATGCTGGTTGCCTGGGCCAGCACCAGATGATCGGCCACCTTCAATTCAGGGAACGTAATCGTATACGACTCATCCATGCCTGCCGCCAGCGTCCCCGCGCGTTTCGCCTCCACAATCACCCGGTCCAGCACCACCCGCAGCAGATGCTCCATCACCTGCTGGCGCCGCTCAAACTTCAACAGCGTCGGCAGGTTCATTTCCGCCGCCGTCGCCCGGTTCGCGTTGCCGCCATCAGCCAGATAGTGCTCTGGCAAACCGCAACCAGCCGCTATCATTAGCCTCAATGCCCGGCCATCCGCCTCCACATCGCTCGCGTTAATCTCCGGCTTCACCGCCGCCCAGCGCTCCGACTCATTGTGAATCACAATCGTCCCCGGCTCCAGCGGAATCGCGTACTCCATCCGCTTGCGGTCAATCGTCTTCGCGTCCGCCCCCTGGAGCGTCACATCCCACAGAAACGCCGTCTTATACTTATTCAGCCGCACCCGATCAGTCAGCCAGTCTTTATAGCGCCGCAGCCAGGGCAACAGCGTTGCCAGGTCCGAACGCCCGCGCCGCGCATTCGAAACCTTGTTTATTGCAAACTGCACCACCTCGCTGCCCGCCTCAAACCAGCGCCCCTCTGTCTCGCTGAGGCTTGTAGCCCCGGCCACCGTGCCGGGGAACCCCGCGCTTGTAGCCCCGGCCACCGTGCCGGGGAACCCCGCACCGGCAGGGTCGCCGGTGCTACGAGCAAAAGCTGCGTCGGTACCAACAGGCCGCTGATGAAAGCGCAGCGGCTTCTCCACATTCTCCGGGTCGCACACAATCTCATCAATCGTGCTGGGGTCCACCTGCGCAATCTTCACGCGCCCATCTATCGGATTCACAAAGAAGCGCACAAACTGCTCGCCATACACGCTGAGTTCCGTGCACAGCGCGTAGATGCGCGTCTCCATATGGTTATCCGCATCGCGCCAGAACGTCTCCAGCACCCGCTGCACCCGCCGATTGGCCGCCGACACCAGCACCCCGCGCCCCAGCGTAAAGTTCGTGATCGTCTCCACAATCGTAAACGCCAGCGGGTTGGCCGTATACGCCTCGTAGCAGTGGTTCAGAATCTCCAGAAACGTCGCCGGGTCGGTATCGCGCTCCAGCCAGGTATCAGAAAGCCGCCGCCAGAGCGTATCTTCCTCCGTCCCTCGTGGCAGCGGCCCCCAGTACCAGTCTTCCTGTGTCAGCGCCGATGTCCCCATCGCCGCAATACTGATCTGCTCCTGCACCGCTGGGGCAGCACCTGCCCGCTCGCCCAGCCCGAAAATGCGGCGCAGCGTTGTTTGCCAGGCCATCTTCTTCCTCCCCTCCTCACATTCCACATGAGCACCCTTACTCAAGTCTGCTTGAATCATTCCCGCTTGCGGAGCACCTGCAACCAATGCTTATAAGCTCCAAACGATTGCCCAAACTCTGCACGACACAGATGCGCCCATCCCTTGCCAAAATAGGGCGCGGGGCGAGCAGGATCAAGCTGGATAGCCGCATCATAAGCTGGCAAGGCATCGGCATAGCGGTACAGAAACAGAAGCGTCAACCCCTTAGCATGATGAGCAGCCGCATTGTTCGGGTCTAGTTCAATACCCCAATTGCAAGCTTCCAGGGCCTCTCGGTAACGCGAAAGCCGCCTGAAGGCATATGCTTTGCCCAGATACGCAAATGACGGTTGGCAATCCATCTGGATTGCCTGATCATAGACGACCAGCGCCTCCTGATACTGTTTCAGTTCTGAAAGCATCTGGGCTTTCCAGAGATACGCCGCCCCCAGGCGCTCATCAAGCGAGATAGCCTGCTCGCATGCCTTCAACGCCTCAACAAAGCGGCGAAGTCCAGCAAGCGCTGCACCTTTATTTACATAGGCATGGGCATTTTTAGCGTCAAGTTGAATTGCTTGCTCGCTGGCAAGCAATGCTTCCTGATACCGTTCTAACTGCGTGAGCACCGCCGCCTTAGATGTAAAAGCCCCAGCATTCCTTTCAAGTTCCAGTGCTTACTCATAGGCTGCCAGCGCTTCCTGATAGCGCTGCTGTTCTCTTAATGCGTCCCCCTGCTTAATTAACTCTGCGGCCTCTTCTATACTCATCGCTCATCTGCTTTCCGCCTTAGAACTCCTCATCTTCCTCATCTTCCTCATCTTCCTCCTCCTCTTCTTCAAACTCCCCATCATAGTCATCTGAAAAATACTTCTCGTACTTCCCCCACGTCTGCTCATAAATCTCCCTGGCTTTCTTAAACGCCTGCTCTGCCTCTGTTGTCCGCCCGCGTGCCCGCAGAAACTCCCCCTTGATCTCCCACAGCCGCGAATTGCTCGGCTCCAGCATAATCGCGCGGTTAAACGCTGCCAGCGCCCGCTCCTCCAGGCCCATCTCACCCAGCACTTTGGCCTTCTGAAGATGGATGCTCACCATATCATACGACTGCCCCTCCAGCGCCTTCTCCAGCGCCGCCAGCGCCTCCTCATAGCGCCCCAGCTTTTGCAGCAGTTCCGCCTTGGAGCGATAAATCCAGACATCCGCCTCCAGCTCCAGCCAGCGATCATACGCCGCCAGCGCCTCCTCGTAGCGCTTCAATTCCGCGAACAAGCCCGCCAGCCGCGACCACCCATCCTTCATCGTCGGCGCCAGTTCGATAGCGCGCTGGCACGACTGCAACGCCTCATCCAGGCGCCCCATCCGCCAGAGCACCATTGACCGCCGCTCCCAGGCCGTCGCTCGCTCCGGCTCCAGCGCAATCACCTGCTCATAGGCATCCAGCGCCTCATCCAGCCGATTGGAATTAAACCGATCATACCCGCGCTTCATCAATAACGAACCTTCGCGCGTCGTCATACCTTGTCCCTCCGTCTGCTCCGTGTCAGCACCCAGGAACTCTTCCCAAACGCCCAGAGCTTGATACACCAGGGGATATGCTGGGGCGCATCCGCCGGGTTTTCCACAGGAAACCGCCGCCAGAAGCGCCGCCACTCCTGCCAACTTTCCTTGCGTCGCCCCATCTTCCACAGAAATTCCGCCTTATTGCCAGAAAACAGCGGCTCCATCGGGTTCAGTTGTATCGCCCGATCAAACGCCGCCAGCGCCTCCTCGTAGCGATGCTCCTTCAACAGCGCCTGGCCCTGGCTCAGCCATTCCGACGCCTCTTCTGATTCTATGCCTTTCTCTCCGGCTGCCTTTTACCGCACGCTCCTTGACGCCCCAGGTGCGCCGTGCTATGCTCTTTCCAGAAATACTGGAATTGCGCCTGTTGCCTCATCTTATCACAAGGAACACCATGCGCTTCTTGCGGCTGCCCATCTTAATGGTCCTCATTGCCCTGGCGTCCACCTTGGTGCCCAACGTCAGCTTCTTGCTGCGTTTTGTCGCCCTCATGCTTGCCACCCTCACCGTCCTGGGCGCCCTCAGCGACATGCAGCGTGCCTCGCGGCAGCGCGGCATGAATCGAGAAGAACTGCTCTCGCTCTGGTTTGGCAGCAAGCGCCGCGAAGCCCACACCTGGGAAGCGTTAAAAGCCGACGTTGCCGCCACCGCCGCCGCCCTGCGCCTGCCACCGCCATCGCTGCCCGCGCTCACCTCGCCCGACCCCATCAACAACGGCAACAACACCTCCGGCCCCATTCGCGTCAAATCCTCAACCGGAAAAACGCTGGCCGAAAGCAAGCCCGTCGTCGGAGCCACCCCGCCGACCCTCCCAACCGCGCCCCGCCCGTTGTGGCCCCTGCTGCGGCTGCTGGGCATCGAAGCCCTGAGCGAAGCCATCGTCATCGCCACCATCGTCCTGAACTGGATTGCGCCACCGCCCGGCACCAGCGGCGGCGAACTCGGAGGCATCCTCATCCTGGGGCTGCTCACCCTCGGCCTGCTCTGGTTCGACTGGCGCCTCCTGCGCCGCTTCGTCGCCTCCGTCCAGATCCAACTCGCCCAGGCCCCCGCCTAGCATGTACCACCGGCTTCCAGCCGGTCCGGGGTGCTTGTAGCACCGGCCACCGCGCCGGTGAGCGCGCTTGTAGCACCGGCCTCCGTGCCGGTGAAAGCAGAAGAAGAGAGCAACCAATGTTACAGGGAGAAAAAATCATCCTACGCGCCGTCAAACGGGAAGACCTCCAGCGGCGCTACGAATTTGCCAACGACCTCTCATTCCACCTGCTCATCTCCAACGACCCCTGGGAACCCGTCCCCTTTGAGCGCCTGGAGCATCAATTCGACGACCAGATGGAACAGAGCGACCCCGGCGAGCCAAGCTTTGCCATCGAAGCCGACGGCCAATACATCGGCCATTGCCTGCTCTACGACCTCAACCGCTCAGCGCGCACCTGTCAGCTTGGCATCGGCATTGGCGACCCCGCCTATCGCGGGCGCGGCTATGGCCGCGACGCCCTGCGCCTCCTTCTGGACTACGCCTTTCGTATCCAGCACATGCACAAAGTCGCCCTCACCGTAGACGCCGACGACCAGCGCGCCATTCGCGCCTATCGCGCCTGCGGCTTCATCGAAGAAGGCCGCCAGCGCCAGCAAGCCTGGGGCAACGGCAAATACCTCGACCTGCTCCATATGGGCATCCTCCGCGAAGAATGGGAAGCTGGCGGTTAAAACCGCGCCTAGGGGACGCTGGCGCGTCCACGAAACCCGCCTGCGCGGGTTAGGAAGAATGCTGGCGTACCTGGGTGGGGAGTCCGCGCAGGCGGACTTGGTGGCGTCCGCAGACGCCCTTAGCCGCGATCTTTAGTCGCCAGGCTCCGTCGCCTGCTGGAACGCTGCTCTGCTTGGGGGCTACCCCTCCAGCAGCGTCACCTCCAACTCATAGCTGGAACCGACCTGCTGGCTGCGCAGATCGGGCATAGACTCCTTCAGATCATCAAAGCGCACCTGTGCCGTCTGCCCCTGCGGATCAACAAACGTCAGCGTCGTCGCCAGTTGCGCGTAGGACGCCCACAGCGCGTCGCGGTACTGCTGGCCCGTCAGCCCCGTCGCCGTCCCATCATACTTCGTCAACTCATTCAGCGCCAGCACCGTAAAGCGCCAGACGCGCTTGCCTGGCCCCAGGTCTACATAGCTCTCGTTGCCATCCGCCCGCACCGTCGCCCGCCGCACACGCGGACGCGCCACCTGGTAGCTCCCTGGCTTCACAAAGTAGCCCGTCCCATCCAGCGCCAGCTCGCAATCAACGCCCACCGTCGCCATCGCTCGGCCCCTTTCGCTCCACCTCCCCTTCTTCCGTCACGCGCAGACCCCGCCGCGCCAGCGAACGCTTGATCGTATCCAGCAGCCGATGCAACCGCGCATTTTCCTGCTCCAGCAAGTGCATCCGCCCCTGAAGCTCCTGCACCTCCGTTTTATACGCCGTCACCACCCGCTGATAAATCTCTTCCGACGCATGCGCCACCGACTTCTTCCAGGCGGTCCAGCCCGCCACCGCCACCACCAGCGCCGTCACCACATTCACCCAGTTCAGCGCATCCAACACCCGTTTCAACAGTTCATCCATCACCCGTAGCCAGCGCTGCCAGCGGAGCGCTAGCCTTACCTCCTCATCACTCGCTCACCCAATGGCGGCAACTCCGCCACAAAGCCCGGACCCGTCGTCCCCATACCGCCATCCACATTCACACACAGCCCATCGGCATACACCCAGGGACTCACCGTCTCCTCAGGGCGCAGATCGCTCATCGTCCGAATGGGCGAATGCCCATGCACCAACTGCTGCCCGCCATACAGCGCCAGGAAATCGCGAACCTGCGCAATAGGCTGCTCGCCTACAAATTCCCGCTTGCGCCCAAAATCATCCAGCAGCCTTGCCCACGCCTTTGCCTCATCGCCCTGCAACACCGCCCGAATCCTCTTATTCACATCCTTCACAGAAAACCCATAGTCCAGATACATCGTGGAATCCGCGTGCGCCAGCAGCCGCTGCCCCACGAGCGCCATCGCGGGCAACGCAGCAATCCAGTCCCGATGCCTGCCCCGCAGCCGCGCCAGATCGCTCTCCTGTCCCCCGCTCTCCTTCCAATCCTCCAGAAACGAACCGTTGTTCCGTCCCTGCACTCGCAGCCCCCCAAAGCGCTTGGCCGCCAGCAGCAGCACATCGTGATTCCCCAGCAGCGCCCCCACCTGCCCGTCTGCTGCCCGCGCCTCCTCCTGCAAGCGCATCACCAACTCAATCACCCCGATGCCATCCGGCCCTCGGTCCACAAAATCCCCAATAAACCACAGCGCCGCCTGCCCGCCGCTCCACGCCAGATCACCATCCACCAATCGGGCAGCGCGCAACAATTTGACCAGCTTCGCAAGCTGGCCGTGAACATCCCCAATAACACACAAGGGTCCAGGCGTGGATGGACGCCTGCGCAGCAAACCCCTTAACCATACAGGTAACTGTGACATCTGACGCTTTCTTTAAAATTATGCTTGGTGAATAGTACCGTTTTGTAACATCCCAAACAAATTTCTGGGCGCATGCTGCTGCCGGTGGCGCGGGCAGCTTGCCCGCACCAGTGACACGTACCGTCGGCCTGCCCCTGCTTTGAGGGGTTTTTAACCGGCCAGAGTAGGGCTACCACTCCAGCCAATCCAGATTCACCGCTACATTGCCCGCCGCCCCCAGCGGCAGCCACAGCATCATCCCCGTCCCTGGCGGCAGCAGCACCTCCGCCACCTCCGGCATCCACTGAAACAACTTGCCCGCCTCCAGCGAAAACACATCGCTCGTATTCCCCGCTGCTGGCGCCGCGCCCGCGCTGTTGGTCGCCTGCATCGCCGCCCCCGGCGTAATCGCACTCGTCCGATGCTTGTTCAGCACCGACACCGCCGTCCAGCCTGGGCTGGCCGTAAGAGATGCCACCACCCCAAACGCCACCGCCACATCTGCCAGCGCCTGCACCCCATATACGCACACCAGCTTCCCGCTGTTCGACGGGTTCCACAACGCCACGCCCGCATTGCCCGCCGCCCCCAGCGTCAGCTTTCCGCTCGTCCCGCCAAACGCCTGTCCCTGGCGCACCAACCGATCAACCAGCGACGCCACCGCCGCATTCCCCAAACTATCCAAAAACCCCGACATCCTCTCCTCCTCCGTCAAGCACCCAGGTGCAACCCTCTACCACCTCAAGATGTTGAGCGCCCACACTCCATCCGCTACAATAAAAACGCATCACCACATAGAGAAAGGACCAACCAATGCTTCGCATCACCCAACGCATTGACCCGCTCAAAGCGCGCGCCACCCTCATCATCATCTTCAGCGCCTACATCGCCTTTGTCCTGGGTGGCCTCGGCTTTGGCAAACTCACCGAATACGACGATTTCTCCGAAGCCGCCGAAGCGCACGCCGCCATCTCCGCCTCATTTACCATCATCGTCGTGGGCGCCTATCTCGCCCTCGCCCTCGTTCTCATTGGTGGCCTGCCCATTGCCTATGCCGCCATCAAGCAAGCCTGGCGTGCCCGCCAATGGCGCACCATCCTCCTCTTTGGCGTCCCCCCGCTCTCGCTGGCCGTCTGGAGCGCCTGGGTCGTCTTGCTCGGACATCTCATTCCGCAAAACGCCCCGGTTGGTGGCAGCATTCACAGCCCACTCAACATCACCCTCTTCCTCAGCATCGCCACCCTTTTCGCCCTGGCCGCCGTCGCCAGCGTCACCGCCGTTTCTCGCGCCATCCTGCGCAGCACCATCCCCGGCAAACTCTACCAGTTTGCCCTCATCCCTGGCATCCTCGCCGCGCTCGTCATGGCCGTCGTCGTCGCCGCCATGCTCGCCTGGGGCCTCTCCCTCTGGTCTGCCGCGCCCAGCCTCTTCACCGGCGACGACGGCATCCTCGCCACCAGTACCGCCCTCTCCTGGGCTGGCGACCTCATCATCATGGCCCCGGCAGCCATCGTCGCCTGCCTCGCCCTCTTCCGGGCCTTCCCCAAACCACCCGCCATCAAAGAAAGCCTGGCATAGTCCATCCCCTGTACCACCGGCTTCTAGCCGGTCAACCGCTTGTAGCACCGGCCACCGCCTGCCCTTCTGTCTTAGGGTGCCGGTCCCGCTTGTAGCACCGGCGCCCCTGCCGGTGCCAGGGCGGAGTCATACTCGCTTGTACCACCGGCGTCCCGCCGGTCAGGAGCGGGGCGGACCAGCAGCGTTGAGCGCAGACTTAGCAGAACCAGCCAGCATCGCCTGTTCCTCAAACGTGCGCGGCAGCAAATGCGTCCGCGCCACAATCAGGTTAAGCAGCGCCTGGTGTCGCGTCCAGAGATCACGCTCGCTCACACCATCCCAGCCTACCGCATCGGGCGCAACACCCAGCCCATCCAAGCCAAAGGGATTAACCATCTGCCACTGCACACAGGCAAGCGGCCCATAAACCCTTACCTTCTGAGGACCGCCCTTACCTGGCTCTGCCACCTCGACCAGCCGAATCTCCTCCCACCGGAGCAACCAACTTCGCCCAAGCTCTTGCGGTCGGTAGAAAATGCCTTCAGTGGTCGCCACCACTCCATATCGTTTGCCCAATCTCCCAGGCGCTATCACGACTATGAAGGCAAAGGCACCAAGTGAAAAACCCAGCAGAACCAACCAGAGAGCAACCACGATCACTCTCCCCTCCATCATATAAGCAGGCGAGAGCAGAGGCAAGGCGTAGACGTGCGGCGTCCCCTGGAAAGTCGGCAGAAAAGAAGCAAGCAAGAAGCCACACCAGATCGAAAAACCTACTACAGAGCACACCAGGCACAAACAAGCTGCCCAAAACAATCGGCCAAGCCTCGTAGCTCGCCACATCAGCGTCACCGGCTCGTTCGCCAGGTCAGGCGCCCGCTCAGGCACAACCCTCATCGCAGCACGTGGCATAGCCTCCTGATCACCTCGAAAAGCTCGCAAGCGAAGATAAAACCGCTTGCGAGCAGTAAGCGCTTCTGCCACCACCACAAGGCCAACCAATCCCCACAACGCAACAAGCATCACTGTCGCTCCCCAAAAAGCCCAGCCAGAGATCGCAGCGTCATCCAATGCTGGCAGGCTGTAAAGAAAGTAAATGCTCAACATAGGCAGCGATACAAAAGGGTAGGCAACCGACCTTACCCACCAGAACCGATCAGGAATCCAACCCATCGCTTTCCTCCTGGCACCAGCAAGATAGAAGCACGATCGCATGCTCCCATCTTACTGGATACAGTTCAGGCTGGCAAGCTGCCACAGCCCGCGCAGGCGGGCCTGTCGCGGCGCCAGCCTCAAGGGGCGTCTTTAGGCGCGATGGGGCCGCTTGTAGCACCGGCCTCCGCCTGCCCTTTGTTTTAGGGTGCCGGGCATCGCCTAAATTCCGCGATACAGCCCGCGCCAATCCATCACCGCGCCACCGTATTCGTGGCGAACTTTGTAAGAAACTGCGTCTTGGCTGAAGTTCAGCCCATACAGCGGGTTATCCTGAATAAACATCGCCGGGTTCACCTGCCCGCCCACATAGCCAATCTCAATCGTATCCACCTCAGCCGGAGCCGCCGCCAGATACCACACGCTGCTGCTCGGCGTCCCCGCAGCGGGCAACTGCGGACTCACAATCAACTGCGTATACCCCATCATCGGGTTCACATCGTTATTGTTCGTCCCCGGCAGCCCGGCAGACTTCACAATCACCAGCCCCGTAAACTCCAGTTCCGGCGGCACAACCAGATAGCGTGGCCGCAGCCCCAGCCGCTTCCCAGCAAAGTTCGTCTGCTCGCGCATCGCCGTCACACCCGCCTGCACCGCATCAGTCGCCAGCGCCGTATTCCCGAAATTCTTATGATTCACCGCGTCAAACAGCGGATTGCTATCGTAAATCGTTCCATTGCCGCTCAGGAAGCTGTACACAAACTCCGCCAGCGTATAGGCCGCTGCCGCCGCCAGCTTTGTCGGAATCTGCCTGATAGCATGCAGATCATCGTTGATGATCGTCTCGCGTGTAATCGTCACGATATTGCCGCGCTTGCTTGCCGAATACGTCGCCTGCGCATCCGTAAGCGTCACCGTCGCATACGCCGTGTCCTCATTCACCACCGGCAGCGACCCAAACGCCCCCAGCCGCACGCGCTCCTGCTGCTTAAAATCCTTAATCGGCACCTCCGAGCAAAACAGCTTCCACTCCGCAGGCCACGCCTGGTAATCATGCAGCAGCCGCTTATTCATGCTCGTGCCCAGCAGATAGCTAAAGCTCGCCGTCGTAATGTCCGCCTCGCTGATGCGCGCAATTGGCGCAAACGCATCCACGCGCACATGCCCCAGCGTCGAAGCCGCGCTCATCCCGCCGCGCACCGCCGGATCGCCCGTCACCCGCGCATACGCCTCGCGCACGCTCACAAAAGGCCGCACCCCCGCAAAGCGTCCATCCACCTCCAGCCCAAGCATCCGGTCAAACGCCGCCTGCACCTTCTCGGCCTCAGTCACCATCCCCGAAGCCTGCGCCTTCTCCTGGCCCATCTCCCGAATCAGCCCCAGATTCGTCAGCGCCGCCAGCACCTCGCGCTCCTCATTGACCGCCTGCTCCAGCTCGCCCGCCTCAAACACCCGCCGCCCAAAACGCCGCCGCAGCTTCTCCAGCACCGGCTCCGGCAGATGGCTCTCGCTCAGCCGCCGCCCCAGCAGCAGCTCGCACTCCGCCATCCGCTGCGCCCGCCGCGCCGCCTCCAGCGAACGCCGCGCCTCTGCCCGCAGCACCTTCACATCGCCGCCTGCCGTCTGCTGCTCCTGCTCCTCGCCAACGCCCTCATCGTTGCCAGCTTGCAGCAGCGCGTGCTCGCTGCCGCCCCCCTGCTCCGAGGGATACCAGCCGCCCTCCTCGCGGATACGCTCGCGCCGCCCGCGCCCACGCCGACGCCCTGCCGACTCCAACATACGCACCTGCTTCCCCATCATCTGCCATCCTCCCTTGCTTGCCTCTGATTGGCGCCCACTCGCGCGCCGAATCCCCAAAATCGCCCCGCCCGCGCTGGGCCGCGTCACCACATCACAGCTATACAGCGACACAAACCGCGTCACCTCTTTCACCGCGCCCGCCTCCTGCACCAGCGCTTCCGCGTCAATAGACACCCCCACCAGATCAGGCACCCCCTGCGCCAGCGCCTCCTGCACCAGACTCCACAGCCACCCCGCCGACTCCAGCACATGCAGCGTCGCCACCACCCGCGTCATCGGCGCCTGCCCGCCAGTGTTCTCCTCCACCCGCGCGTTCCGGTAGTACCCCACCAGATCACGCACGCTGCGTTCCGGCCTATCATTCGGCCCCGGATGGTCCGCAAACGCCCGCGCCCCCTCCAGCAGCGGCGCAAGCTCCCGCACCACCTCTGGCCGATAGCCATAGCCATTCTTAGAAACCCCACTGCGCAGCGCCACAACCTCCACCTCGCGCCCGCCAGCCGCCCGCGCACCACCTCCGCGCCCAGCCACCCCCTCAGCAGGCGCGCTCGCCCCCTCCTGCACCAGAGGATGGAATTGACCCGAAAAAGTGGAGACTCCAAAGTTGGAGATTAGCTCATCGATGACTGGGTGGCTTGTTCAAAAGCCACCGGACTCACATACTGTAACGTCGAATGTAATCGGACGGAGTTATAAAAGCACTCCAGGTAC
>DATBGS010000171.1:0-14289 GCA_036557885.1 Ktedonobacterales bacterium | reverse complement strand
TTCTCACCGCCAGAATAGCCAACCTCAGTGTCAGTAACACCTGGTTGTTCTCGAAAGAGTTCTTCGAGTCCCCAGAAGCAGCCACCTGCCAAATACGCTGTTTTCATGTTCAGAGTATATCACCTAAACGGAAGGTATGGCTAGTTACGCGCCATGTGCTGAAAAGGATCCAGAGTGGGAGGTCCTGGCGCATCCATCTCTGCTCTGTTGTACATCCTCGCTTCTTCTCCGCTGCCTATGGTAGGATGCGTTGCTCCCACCACCAGATATTGCAGGGGGACAGATGATCTTCGCTGTGCTCGCACGCCACTGGTAGGCGAAAAGTCGCCCTACCACGAATGTAGGAGCGGGAGAAACAGGCTTGGATAGATTTTTCGCACACTACGGGGGAATATGCCGAGGGCAACGATCTCGCAGAGTCTTGATCAGGGAAAAGAGACGAAACACATAACAAGAAGCTCCCTTTCCATTAAGAGATAATGCTGGCAGAGCTACCAATAGAGGCAGAGGCCCTCAGGAAAAAAGCGGCCACTGTTCCAATATCCCACCCTGAGCAATCGTTAGATGAGCTGCATCCCCTGGTGTGGGATGAATGGCATCAGGCAGCAGGGGCCAGAGGATAACCTGATAGGACCAACCGTTCTGACTCGTCAACGTTTGGGCGCCCAATTGCCCCAGCAAGTCGTGGGCGCGTGCCCCATATACCGCCTTGATGGCCGTCTGCTGGTCAGAAAAACCCACGCAGTCGGAGCCAGGATTCACCAGCGGACATTCCGCGCTGGCGATCTGCGCCAACGATAGCTCCCCATAC
Source organism: Ktedonobacterales bacterium (assembly GCA_036557885.1). Taxonomy (GTDB): domain Bacteria; phylum Chloroflexota; class Ktedonobacteria; order Ktedonobacterales; family DATBGS01; genus DATBGS01. The sequence continues at coordinate 13,478 of DATBGS010000171.1, read as the reverse complement.
AGCCAGATTCCCGTTGTGGGCTGCTGAGCCTGAACCACCACCAGCGCTACTCCTTCGGCCTGGTAGGGGGTAGCCGCGGCGGATGCCTGGTGCCGCAAGAAGTCCTGAATCGCAAAGACATGCGTCGTCTGCTGATCTGGATGGGCGCCTTCGACCTCGCTGAGGGCAACGGTCTTGTGCTGGTTGGTGGTCACGACTGTCAGCAGCGTCGTGCCTCTCTCTAGAAGGGGCATGCCATAGAAATCCCGACTGCTGGCGAAGAACTGATAGCGGTTCACCACGGTATCCAACACGTGATCCATTTCAGAGGGGGAGAGCTGGGCCTGCCAGAGCGCGGTGGGGGAGTCCCCCTTCTGAAAAATCATAGTTCCATCACCGAAGAGCGTCCAGAGAGGCACGCCATTGACGGCTTCAGGGGGAGGGAGGTAGCCAGGCGAGGGGAACAGTTGTACCAGTACCTGTCCCCGTTGGGTGCTGTGGGCTACAGGCGTTAAGGACGTTCCAGCGCCTCCTCCTGGTAAGACGCAGGCTGCCAGGAACAAGCCTCCCAGCACGAGCAGCAGGGCCACCGTGCTTGTGAGCCAGCGATAGCGATGAATCATTTGAGGACTCCTAATTTATTTATCTTTTCGCTCACGTCGTATTGGTCATGAAGAGGCTGCTGCTGATAGTCTCTTTCAAGTGATGGCAGAAGTAAACAAGACGGACGTGTATGAAACGGCGCAGCTCAGTGTGCAGATGAGCACTGCACCAGCGGAACACCTTCGCTGCTCCAAGCATACCCCAGCCCATGGAGCATACCATCCCAGAAATCTGGGATCATGCAGCAGGAATACGCGGCACCTCCCTCACGAACTGGCTTTGCGACCCTGAGCAGCCCATGATGAATGAACAGCAGAATGGGTAATCCTGCGCATGTATGTACTCCAGGTGGCGGCTATACTTCGGAAAAAGCGATTGACCCATCGAAGCAGACGAAAGTGAGCAGCACAATGATGGACAAGAGCATAGGAGGAGAACATATCAGGTTAAAAGTGATCCAGCTCTGTCATGCCGGGCTGGATTCCTGGACGCTCCGAGCTGAACTCCTCAAGCGACTTCGCAAGGTTATGTGGAGTAACGAGGCGTTTTTTGCCACGATTGATCCAACCACGCTGCTCTTCACTGGGGCAGTGGTTGATCCCGTCCTCGAACGTGCGGCCCCTTTGTTTCTAGACAACGAGTTCTTGCAGGATGATGTGCTCAAGATACGTTGGATGGCGCAAACCCACCAACTTGTCGGTACGCTGTATGAGGCCACGCAAGGAGATCTGCGCCGCAGTCCTCGCTATCGCCGTATCCTGGCGCCCATCAACATGGGCAATGAATTGCGTGCCGTATTCCTGACAGATTCGGCGTGCTGGGGATCGCTGTGCCTGCATCGTGAAAATAGCAGCGCACCGTTTACGCCCGCCGAGATCGCCTTCCTCAAGCCGCTCACTCCGCATATCGCTGAGGGCCTGCGCAAAGCCTTGCTGCTTGGCAGTACAGCGGCTCCTCAGAGGTTAGATGGGCCAGGCGTGCTGCTGCTGGCCGACGATTTCTCCCCGGTGACTATCACCCCCTCAGCACAACACTGGCTGGCGGAGCTGAGCAGCGCAGATAAGCAGCCCGCACATGCGTTACCGATGGCTGTTCGGTCAGTTGCCACACGCTTGCAAGCATTAGAGGGAAGCCATGAGGGGTGGCCAGAGCTGATGCCAAAGGTGCGTGTGCGCGCTCCTTCTGGGATGTGGCTCACGCTTCATGCTTCCTGGCTGGCCGAGTCTTTCGGGGGAGCGCGGATGGTTGTGATCTTTGAGAGAGCGCAGCCAGCCGAGATCACTCCGCTGATCGTGCAAGCGTATGATCTCTCCAGGCGCGAACGTGAACTGGTGCAATTGGTGTTACAGGGGTACTCCACTAGCGAGATCGCTGCTACGCTCTGCATCACCGCTCATACGGTGCAGGATCACCTGAAAGCCATCTTTGAGAAAGTGGATGTCCGCAGTCGGCGTGAGCTGGTAGCGCGCATCTATACCCAACACTATCAGCCGCACATCGCTGCGCGGCACAGCCTGGACGCCACTGGCTGGTTCGCGTGAATCGAGCCAGGATACGGCGATTTCTGCCATCAGCAGCTATTGAGCAGCCCTGACAGTTCCCTTTTTCCACTTGGGCGGGACTCGGTCTGCAACGAGACGGTGTTTCCTCGTTGTTCGAATCTCCCCATGCGCCCGCATTGCTCCCACACCGTTCTCCACTATCCCAGAAAGTTGGGATGGAGTCCTGCCCGTCTTGCCTCTATGCTTTTAGCAGCAGAAACACTTTGCAGGCAGGTGCTCGCACTAATGCCCTCCTCGAGAGGAAAACGCTGAGGCACTGCCTGCCGCTGGCATCGTTTGCTCGCGTCCACACTCCAAAGGAAGGACAAACTTATGACCATGCATCGTCGTCCGGCAACTCACCTGGGGCAGGTGACCATCCGTCCACTTGAAGAGCAGGAGTTGCCCGAAGCCACGCGCATCTTTCGCCTGGCCTTCGGCACGTTCCTGGGGGTGCCCGACCCCTCGATGTTCTGGGCCGATACCGAGCATGTGCAGACCCGCTGGAGTGCCGACCCGACACGGGTGTTCGCCGCCGAAGCTGAAGGAATACTGGTCGGCTCGAATGTCGCCACCCGGTGGGGCAGCGTCGGGTTCTTCGGCCCCCTGACCATTCGCCCTGATCTGTGGGATCAGGGCATCGCCCAGCAGCTCATGGAGCCGGTCATGGCCTGCTTCGACACCTGGGGCGTCCAGCATGCTGGCCTCTTCACCTTTCCCCACAGCCCAAAACACCTGCACCTTTACCAGAAGTTTGGCTTCTTTCCTCGCTTCCTGACCTTCATCCTTGCTAAGCCTGTTGCTCCCTCGAAAGGCACCATTGAACTTTCGCTGTTTTCCCAGGTTGCTGACCATGAACGCGGCGAGCTACTGCGTGCCTGCGCTGAGGTGACGGGGGCGATCTATGAAGGGCTGGATGCGCGCGGTGAAATCCAGGCCATTGCCAAGCAGCAGTTGGGCGAAACGGTGCTGCTCTGGAAAGGGGCGAAGCTGGTGGGCCTGGCTTGCTGCCACTGTGGGGCAGGCACGGAAGCGGGAACGGACACCTGCTACATCAAATTTGGGGCCGTCTTGCCTGGGTCTGATGCCGGGCAGCAGTTTGAGCAGTTGCTGCACGCCTGTGAAGCGCTCGCGGTCGCTCAGGGCTGCGCGCGCCTGGTGGCAGGCGTCAACCTGGGCCGTCCGGAAGCCTATCACCAGGTGCTCGCCGCTGGCTTCCGGGCCCAAATGGTCGGGGTGGCGATGGAGAAGCCGAATGAACCGGGCTACAACCGCGCCGGGGTCTACCTCATTGATGACTGGCGCTAATCCCTGGCGGTCAGCACTGGCAGCAGCCGTTGTCGTCCTATCACGCTCGTCACGATTCCCTGCTGCGGCTGCTCTTCACCAGCAGAGAACAGGAGAGGGGTTCCAGAATGCGTCCACACGAGTCCGGACAAGACCCCCACGCCCCGGCTGTTGGGTCAGAGGACTCTGCCGAAACAGGCCATCTCGCCGCAGCGGTTACTACGCTCTTGCCAGCGTTGGAGCAGTTTCTGCGGTTTGATCCCCCGGAGCAGACAGCCCAGCAGCGAGCAACCTGGATCGCCCAACTCGACGAACCGCTGCCCCAAGTGGGCGCGGGTGCCGGAGCGGTGCTTGAGTTGCTGCGCGATGTCGTGATCCCTCACGGGATACGCATTGGCGCTCCTGGCTTCTCTGGCTGGGTCACCACCATGCCGACGACGATTCCTGTGGCTGCCAACCTCGCGGCGGTGGTCGCTGGTGCGGGCTACCAGTGCATCCAGTCCTTCAATTTCCTCGAGGCGCAAGCGCTGAGTTGGCTGGCGGAACTGGTCGGACTTCCTCCTACCTACCAGGGACTCTTCACCAGCGGAGGGTCTGTGGCGAATCTCGTGGGGCTAGGCGCCGCGCGACAACAGGCTGCCGAGCGCCTGGGGCTTGACCCTGCTCGTGACGGTCTGGAAACCCTGCCAAAGCCCCGTATCTACGCCTCAACCGAGGTCCACCATGTGGTGTATCGTGCTGCGGCGGTCCTTGGCCTGGGCCGTCGCGCCGTCGTCACCATCCCCACCGACGAGGCGCTGCGCCTCGATGTGGTGGCGCTTGCCGACCGGCTCCGGCAGGATAGGGCGGCGGGTTGCGCCCCCGTCGCTGTCGTAGCGAACGCCGGTACGGTCAACACCGGGGCAGTGGACCCTATTCCCGACCTGGGGAAGTTCTGCCGCGAAGAGGAGGTCTGGCTGCATGTTGATGGGGCCTATGGCTTGCTGGGTGTGCTCGACCCGCGCGCCGCGCCCTGGTATGGAGACCTGAGCGTGGCCGATTCGCTCACGATTGACCCACACAAGTGGCTCGCGGCTCCCATCGGCTGTGGAGCCGTCTTTGTCCGCGATGGCGGTTTGCTGGGACGTGCCTTTACACTGGAGTCGGCAGCCTATATCGAGGGATCTCAGCCCGGCTATGCCGAAGCTGGCCCCCTCACCTCACAGTTCGATGCGTTTGGCTACCTCTTTCATCATTTTGGCGTCGAACAGTCGGCCCCCTCGCGAGGCGTGCAAGTCTGGGCCATCCTCAAAGAGCTGGGAGTGGAAGGCGTGCGCGCCCGCATCTGCCGTCACAATAGCTATGCTCATCATCTGGCTGAGCGGGTGCAGGCTTCGCCCGTGCTTGAACTGTTGGCTCCTGTGACCCTCTCGATCTGCTGCTTTCGGTATGTTCCTTCCGCTCTTCGCGGTCGAAGAGACACCGAAGCAACCGAAACCATCAATCACCTGAACCGGGCGGTTCTTAAACAGATACGCGCTCGTGGCCGCTGCGTCCCCTCCGCCACCACCATTGGCGGCGTTTTTGCCATTCGTCCCTGCTATATTAATCCACGCACGACACTGGCAGATGTGGATGTCCTCGTGGAAGAGGCGGAGGCATGCGGGGCAGAAGTGTGGGCGCAGTTCGCCAGCAGGAAGAAAAAACAAGCAAGAGACTGAGACGTACATCAGAACTGTACACTGTCCCAGCACCAGCAGGCATCAGCGCCCATCGGAGGCTTTTCGCTGCATGCAGCAAGTGCCAGGAGCAGCACAGCCGCGCAGAGACCACTCCATCCAATCTGTTTCATGATACGTTCCTCTTTTACGAACTGGAGCACCTGCTCATTGCCTTCTGGTCTCGCTGAAGACCCGCTTCGCAGGAGCACCTCGATGCAAGGGGGGCCACCCCCCTGGGAAGGGAAGCAGGACGATCAAACCTGTGAGATAGAGCAGCAGGGTAAGGATCAGGTATCCATGCACGACCGGCGGTGGTAGCATTTGATTCAGCCAGGCGATGTCGTTCCCTCCGCGCAGGACAGCTAAGCCATAGCCATAGCCGGAGTTGAGCAGCGGGGAGATGAGTCTCAGGATAACCAGATTGGTCCAGACCCAATGCCGCTTGAAGCCCACCTGTGTACACAGAAACCAGAGGCAGAGATAGGTCAGGAGATCACCCAGGAAGGGAGCCGCTATAGGCAGCCAGTCGGTATGACCAGACCAGGCGGTGTAGCCAAAGTAGACATGGCCTCTCTGCGTGGTGGGCCAGATCACAAAATGGGTGATCTGCGCTCCTTCTGCAAGGGCCACCAGGGCATGGCAGCCCTCATGGCGCAGGGTTCCCAGCAGTTGGTACATCGGATAGCCAATCAGCCACCAGAGATCGTGCTTCTGGAAGTGGTGCTTGCCAACCATGTTTTCCTCCTGGTGCGCTCCCCACCGTCTCTTCCTCGTCTCTAGCATACCCGCTTTCCAGAGGCGCAGACTATCCCAGATTTCTGGGATGGTGTGCTCCCTCCATTGACGCTATGCTTCGAGCAGTGAAGTTCATTTCATGGTGATGAGAAAGCAAAGGAGTATCTATGATGGCCGTTGAAGAGCACAAAGCATTGGTACGCCGGTTGGTTGAGGAGTTCTGGAACCAGGGAAATATGGGCACAGCCGACGAGTTGCTGACCCCTGACGCGCTGATTGTGCTGCCTGGCAGGGGGCAGGTGGGTCTGGCTGACTTCAAGGCATTTGCCCGCGCTTTCCGAAGTGCGTTTCCTGACTGGCAGACCACCATCGAAGAACTCGTGGTGGAAGAGGACCGGGCTGCCGAACGATGGACCGGGCGTGGCTCCCACCAGGGCGAGTTTGAGGGTATCGCGCCGACCGGCAGAGCGGTCACAGTGCCTGGCGTGGTGTTCTACCGCATCACGGCGGGCAAGATCAGCGAGTTTCGAGGGCAGTTGGATGGCCTGGCCCTGTTGCACCAACTAGGTGTCATCCCCGACAAACAATAGGTCAAATGCTTGTGTCTATCCAGGTTCCACCTGGCACGGACATAGGGAAGAGGGAGGTGGTTGCTGCTGCACGCACCAGCAATTGGGGACAGCACCCAGGAGGAAAGCATGGTCGAGAGTACACAGTGTTCTGTTGTCTTGCAGAGCCTCAGAGGCCGATGGCATGGTGAACTGATCAGTCCAGGTAATGAGGGTTACGACGCTGCCCGCAAGGTATGGAACGGAGCGATCAGCAAGCAGCCTGCGATTATTGCATACTGCGCTGACACGACAGACGTCGTCCAGGCACTCCAGTTTGCACGGAGTCAGTGCTTGCAGGTCGCTGTGCGCAGTGGCGGGCACAGTCTGAGCGGCCAGTCCACCTGCAATGGAGGTGTGGTGATTGACCTCTCGCGCTTGAAAGGTATCAGGGTCCATCCTCGGCAGCGGATGGCCTGTGCGGAAGCAGGCCTCACATTGGGCGAATTTGTGCGGGCAACGCAGACTTGGGGATTGGCAACGACAACTGGCACCGTTGCTGGGACCGGTCTGGCGGGTTTGACGCTCGGTGGGGGTCTAGGCTGGTTGATGGGCGCCTACGGCCTGACCATAGACAACCTGTGCTCTGTGCAGCTTGTCACGGCTGAGGGGCGTATACTCAGGGCCAGCATCACCGAGGAAGCGGAACTCTTCTGGGGTGTGCGAGGCGGGGGCGGGAACTTTGGCATCGTGACCGCTTTCGAGTTCCAACTGCACCCGGTTGGTCCGGTGCTGGCAGGCAAGGTGATCTATCCCCTCGCCCAAGCACGCTCAGTGCTGCGTTGCTATCGTGAGTACACCAGCAGCCTTCCCGACGAACTGACAGCCTATGCGTCGCTCCTGACCACGTCAGATGGAGTGCCCGCTATTGCCATCACCCTCTGCTATTGTGGCTCACTTGAGGAAGGGGAACGTCTCGTGAAGCCAGTGCGCACGTTTGGAACCCCCATTGCTGATTTTATCCGTCCAATGTCTTATCTTAAGCTGCTCACGCGCGCCGATGCTGGTGCACCCCGCGGGCGCTCCTATTATGAGAAAGCGAGAATGCTGAAGCATCTCAACGACGAAGCAGTAGAGGCATTCGTCGAGTGTGGTGCTCGATGCACATCGCCCTTTTCGTGCGTACTGATTCAGCATGTGCATGGCGCTGCCAGTCGGATAGATCCCAGCCAGACGGCCTTTGCGCTACGAGAGGAGGGGTTTGTGATCAGCATCGTGGCCGCATGGGATGACGGCGCAGCCGATCAGCATATCGCCTGGACCGACAAGTGCTGGCTGGCACTTGAGCCATATTCCAGTAGTGGGGTCTATGTCAATTTCTTGGGCGACGAGGAAGAAGGGCAGGTGCGAGCTGCCTATGGGGCAAATCACGAGCGGCTGGTCACGCTCAAGAACCGCTATGACCCAACCAACTGCTTCGCACTCAATCAGAATATCACACCCACCATCACAGAAAGGAAGAATCTGGCATGAAGATCGATATCGTGCGTGCCTGGAAAGACGAGATCTACCGCAACAGGTTAGTTGCTTCAGGCTACGAGGTTCCTGCGAACCCTGCAGGAGCCGTGGAACTGAGCGAGGAGGACTTGGCCAAAGTGGCTGGGGGCCTCCAGAAGACATTGCTGAGCGGCCCGGTCGATTGTACTGATCTAAGCCACAGAGCAGGCGGCGGCTGCCATCCAGCTGGCACTGAGAACGCCTTTGGTTGTGGAACCTTCCCCCCAGTTGTTTCAAACCCTGGAAGAGGGCGGTGATAGGAAGGACAGGGGGCTAGCGCTCCCTGTCCTGTTCCTGAAAAAGTGGACCGATCTCCGCGCACCCCTTGATGGAAAGGCGAACAACAGTGGCAAAGGGACACTCCTCACCAACTTCCAAGGACCAGGCAAGCCTGGAAACATCGAACTGGTTTCTTGCCACGACTCTGGCAGAGCGTCTGGCGCTCTTGCATTTGCAGACCAGCCGTCCTGGAGTCCACATCACCCGGCGAGCCAGAACACGCCTGCAACACTGGCAAGCAGAATATGTCTTCAAAGAAGCGCTTTCGTTCGCCGAGCGCCTGGAGATGGAAGGGATGACAAAGGAAGAGCTGCTGATACTCTTCTCTCTGCCGAGTGAAACCCTGCAAATCTGGTTCGCCTCGTCGGCTGTTTCGAGGTGGCGGGTGGAACTTGCTTACGCATTTGGGACACCGCCTTCCGCTCCAGATAAAACTCTGCCCTATGAGCCGGGCACGGAGAAGGTGCCGCTTCCCCTTTTCGTTCAGCCGATTGAGCCGCTGCTGCGAGGCGCGCTCGCACGGCTGCAAGAAGGTATAGATACCCTGGCGCGCCGCTACGCTGTGTTGCCCTTCGAGGTTCTATCGGTCACCACGTCGCTCTTCACGCAATTGGTCTGGCGGCTCAGCAGCCTCCTCACCAGGACACTGGTGCTTGAACTCAACGTCGCTCGCCTCCAGCAGCGTCTACAGGGAGAGACGCCCGAGCAGCGGTTTGAGGACTTTGTACATCAGCTCTGTCAGGGCAAGGTTCTTGTTCTGCTTGAGGAATATCCAGTGCTGGCTCGCCAGCTCATCCTTGCCATTGACCAGTGGGTAAGCTACAGCGTAGAGATTCTCGGTCACCTGTGCGCGGATTGGGCCGAACTCTGCGCGACATTTGCTCTTGGAACAGAGGCGGAGCCACTGACCACCATACGGATGGAAGTGGGTGATAGACACCGCGACGGGCGGAGCGTGCTGATCCTGACCTTTCGTTCAGGGACACATCTCGTCTACAAACCCAAATCGCTGGCGCTGGATGCGCATTTTCAGGAACTGCTCGTCTGGCTCAACGCTTGCGGCTGTACGCCACCTCTGGCAACTCTGAAGGTGATCAATAAAGGCACCTACGGCTGGTCGGAATATGTGGAGGCGCATGGCTGTACCGAGGAAGCTGAGGCACAGCGGTTTTATGAGCGTCAAGGCGCGTATTTAGCATTGCTTTCTGTCTTGGAGGCCACCGATGTGCATTTTGAGAATGTGATCGCCGCTGGGGAGCAGCCGCTGCTCATTGACCTGGAAACCCTTATGCATCCAGATGTAGGGCTATCCGATGGCGCTGAGCATCCGGTGGGAAAGGCTCTGCGTCATTCCGTCTTGCGCGTTGGCCTGCTGCCTCACCGGGAATATGGCGGTGAAGAGTACGCAGGCATTGATCTGAGTGGGCTTGGCGGGCAGCAGGGGCAATTCACTCCTCACCCTGCATCCGCCTGGGAACAGGCGGGGACTGATGCGATGCACGCTGTCCACCGACAGGTCCAGTTGGCAGCCGGGCAGAATCTGCCCAAACTGAACGGGCAGGAGGTCGCGTTGCTTGATACACGGCAAGCCTTTAAGACGGGGTTCACCAGGATGTATCGCCTCCTGATGGCGCAGCGCGAGACCTTCCTTCAGGACTATCTCCCGCGCTTCCACAGCGACGAGGTACGAGTGGTGCTGCGCCCCACCACACTGTATGGGCTGCTCGTGCAGGGGAGTCTGCATCCCGACCACCTTCGCGATGGCTTGGATCGTGACCGCTTCCTCGACCGCTTATATGTTGGCAGTCGCCAGTTGCCTCATCGAGCTAGCATCATCGCGGCAGAGCGCGCCGCCCTGCCGCAAGGCGACATTCCCCTATTTACCACCCGTCCAGAGAGTCGGGATCTCTGGACTTGTCAGGGGGAGTGCCTTCCTGACTTCTTTCGCCAGTCAAGCTATGATGCTGCACAGGCGCGTCTCCAACACTTGAGCGAGGAGGATTTGCAGCGGCAGCTCTGGCTGATCGAAGCGTCCTTTACCAGCTTGCTGGTCGAGGCCCACCAGTTGACGAGGAGGGAACGCCACTGGCAGCCTACCTCTGTCTCAGCAACATCGGAGCGTCTGCTCGCCGAAGCCTTGGCTATTGGGGAAAAACTGCATGAGCAGACCCTCCAGGATGAGAACAGAGCAGGCTGGCTCTGTTTGAGCCATCTCCAGCATTCTGGGTGGAGTGTCCAGGCTGCCGATACTACCTTGTATGACGGGGCATCGGGGATCGTGCTCTTCCTGGCATATCTGGGCGCGCTCACCGGCCAGGCGAACTATACCTCGCTTGCATGGGCTGCACTGAAGACTGTTCAGGATGCGCTGGAACAGCAGCGGCAGCGGCGTGAATATCCGGGGATTGGCGCCTTTCAGGGATTGAGTTCGCCCATCTACCTGTTTTGTCATCTCGGTGTACTTTGGAGTGAACCTGCGCTTCTGCGCGAGTGCGGGAGACTTATAGCACTCCTGCCAACTCTGATCGAGCAGGATACAAGGTTTGATATTATCGGCGGTGCGGCGGGCTGTATCTTGACGTTGCTCGGCGTACATCACGTCACCTCTGATCCTGCGGCGCTTGCCATCGCTTGTCATTGCGGAGATCACTTGTTTCAGCACGCCAGCCAGATGCCAGTTGGTGTAGGATGGAAGCAACCATACCAGAACCTTCCGCTGGCAGGCTTTTCGCACGGGGCGGCAGGGATTGCCTATAGCTTACTCGCATTAGCTGCTGCCAGCGGCGAGACCCGCTTCAAACAGATGGCACTGGCAGCCCTGGCTTACGAGCGGAGCCTCTATATCCCTGCTGCCCAGAACTGGCTGGATTTACGAGAAGGGAATGAAGAGGCAATGAAAAACAAGCGAGCAAAAACAGAGAAAGAGCACCTGTTCATGACCGCATGGTGTCATGGTGCCCCTGGGATTGGACTAGCTCGTCTCGCTTCGCTTCCCTATCTGGACGATCCCCAACTACGCGAAGAAATACGAGTTGCTTGTGAGACGACGGCCACCCAGGGCTTTGGCTGGAATCATTCCCTCTGTCATGGGGATTTAGGCAATCTCGAAACACTGCTCGTAGCCGCGCGGACACTCAAGAGTCCTATCTATCACGAACAGGTTGATCGCCTGGCCGGGATGCTCCTAGACGAGCACACAATGCACAAGTGGGTTACGGGAGTCCCAATCGCGGTCGAGACGCCAGGGCTGATGACCGGGATGGCCGGGATCGGGTATGAATTGCTTCGCTTAGCAGCACCGGAGCAGATACCCTCAGTCCTGCTTCTGTCTCCCCCGGATGGCCCCATCCAGGGAATGAAGGACCATGCAAAGCATAAGGAGAAAGGGGGTGATACAGATGAGTATGATGGACTGGTTCCGCAGCTTCTCTGCCAGGTTGGGCCAGGCACAAAGCCGCGTCCAAGTAGCAGACCCAGGTGCCAGGGATGAGCAGATTCCAACATCTGCTGGGGATGAGAGCACGCTGACCGATCAGGATTTGGCCCAGGTACAAGGTGGCATTTCTTCCATCCAGATAAGCAGCTCTGGTGGCCCTGAAGTAATCCCAGTTGAGTAACGTGCTTGTCACTCTCATAGAGGAGCTACAGATTGTGGTTTGAGGCTGTTTCAACTCTGCTGCGCAAGATGATGATGTGTGGCAAACATGCTGAAGTGAGTTTACAGCGCAACAAGCTGTGGCTTCTCTTGCCTTCCCACTTGCTGATTAGATCGTGGCCCATAAGGCCAATGTTGAAAAGGCGAGGAAAGGGCAACAATGAGCTTCCTTCTAGAAAACACCTGCTGCCTCTCTGGTTTGTTGTAACCAGAGACGGAAGAAAGGCGAAAACGTCAAGATGAAGAAGAAGAACATCCAGGCGAAGCAACGCACACGGAAACCAACACCCACACCGCCAGCGAAGTCAGACGGAGCGGTTGAACTCACGGATAACGACCTGGAAACGGCCCAGGGCGGGCTCATTCCCCTCTTGCTTCCCGCAATCCAAAAGATACGCGAGTTATAACCCCCAAGATCGGAGTACGTCGAGCTGCCCCACGTTCATCTCGGCAATCATAACGCGCAGATGGAGTGGTTTCTTAGAGCGGCGCTACTTGCAGCAACTGTCGGGATTACAGCTCAGAAGAGATACTGAAGCAAGGATGAGAGGTTCGCCAGTTGGTGCAGCCCTCTACACGTACCTGCCGGACCTCTGGTTGGACGTTCCCAACCAGCAAAAGAAAAGGAGAAAAGCATGATTCGCAAGCACAAGGTGCCCGCTCAGAGAAAGCCTCAAGGGGGACAGAAGGCAAGGAAGCAGGCGTGTGTTAGTATGACCACACTAGACGATTGCCTAAAGGATCTCACGGAACGCGACCTGGAGGCGGTTTACGGGGGGAGTACTTCACTCGCGTTCCCCAAATACCCAATGGCTTATGAGGAATAGCAGACAATTTGGGCCTGAGTGTTCATCTGGAGAGATAGGAGCTCGCGGGTATGGTTCGACAAAAGCAGCTTTTTCGGGACCAGGCCCTTCAGCACTATGCCCAGAGCCGGGAGAAAACGATTTTGCCACGCACAGTGGCGCCACCAGTCTTCTTCTGCTGCTGGCTGCTGCTGACCCTTTTACTGGTGTCAATACTACTTGCCTGGCAAGTCAGCGTGCCCATCTTTATGGGCGCTGCTGGGGTACTGTTTCATCAGCCACCTGACCAGCAGGCAGCAACCAACGAGTGGGAGGCAATCCTCTTCGTCCGTGCTGATCCCAACTCGACATTGCAAGTTGGGGATGCCCTCATGTTGCAGGTAGCGCTCACTGGCGAACATTTCACCGGCAAGATAGAGCGCATCGTGCCTGGCGTGGTGACACCTGAGGAGGCTCGCCAGCGCTACGCCCTCACGGGCGACCTGGCCCTGGTCATCACTCAGCCCTCCATCGTCGTGCAAGTGGCCGTAGACCCACCCCTTCCAGCAGAGGGACTTGAAGAACTCAGTATCAGCGCTCAGGTGCCGGTGGGAACCCAATCGCTCCTCTCGCTGCTCCCACAGTTGCTCAGTGGGCTATCAGGAGGATGACAGATGCAAACCTTCGGCCAGGAATCCTCAGAGGCACTTGGTGACAAAAAAGCGACGATTGTCCTCACCCCAGAGCAGAAACAGCGGCTGTACCGGCGGCGATCTGCCTTACTGAGCGGGCTGATCGGCCCCAATCAA
>DATBGS010000170.1:0-9820 GCA_036557885.1 Ktedonobacterales bacterium | reverse complement strand
TCACCGCGTAGACCAAGTTTGTAATGCCGCTGTCTGTGGTAAAACTGCTGTGATACCCACAAGCGGTATTATTGCAATCGTTAAGGTGAACATTATAGCCTGGAGGGGTGAATACGAAAAAGATCGAGCCGGTACTCCAGTGATTGGCGTTGATTTGGGCTTGAATCTCACTATAAATATCGTTGTTTGGGCCAAGGGGAAGCATAGCGATCCCTGTGTCGATGATCGAGTTGGGATCAGCGCACGTATGGGGGAATGAAAGAAATTCGAATCCATATTGGAGCCTGAGACGGTAATCGTATCCGAGATTGGGCCGGATGTATCAGAATATTGCGTCAAAATCGCTTCAAACGGGGAGCCGCTGACGTCCGTAAAATACTGTTTTACCGTCTGCATGTCACTTGAGCCCCAGGTGCCTTCAAAGATGAGCTTTACATCAGGATTCCTGAAAACGGGTCCATTGTGATAGATCACCGTGTTCGTGCCAACGGCTGAATAACTGGCTAACGATCCACCTTGCGTGGGAAGCGCTGGATAGCCAGCTTTCGGGGCAGCGCCGACCACTCCTGGCAGCAGGGTGATGGCGCTGACCAGGCTGATCAGCGCTGGAAAGGCCGTGAGAGCACGCCAGAGGAGACGTTTCGAGATACGGGTTGGGTCCATACTATTCCTCCTCGATGAATCTCGTTTGATCTTTGCAGGGACGGACCAGGGCAAACTGAGCATTACATAAGGGTACGCCTGGCAGGAAACCGCTCCCAAGACAGAGTGTACCCTCCCACCGCTGAGGTGATAATATCTTTGTGGTGTCTTCTTGGTGTCTTTTCGAGTCTCTTGCTGGAATACATTGTCTAGCTGCTCGTATGGAAGGAGCCGGTCATGCCTACGCCCATGTCTCTCCCAGCCTCACCCCTGAGACGTGCCCGAACTGCGCGAGGCTGGTCTCAGCGCCAGGTTGCTGAAGCCGTTGGCACGAATCGCTTCACCGTGACACGCTGGGAACTGGGCCGCGCCTTCCCCAGCCCCTACTTCCGTCAGCAGCTTGCCACACTGTTTGCCCAATCGCCTGAAGCCCTGGGTCTGGTGCCTGCACCAGCACACTCACCCTCCATCGCCCCCCCAGCCCCCCCAGACGGCGCCCCCACCGCAGGCACGCCCAGCGTGGTGCGTGATCCCTTGCTGCCCCCGAAGCGTTCGCCTGCAGCTGACCTGATTGGACGAGCGGGGCTGCTGGCGCAACTCAAAGCGCACCTGCTCTCTGGAGATACGCTCGTACTCTCGGTCCTCCAGGGTCTGCCAGGGGTAGGCAAGACGGCCCTGGCCCTGGCGCTGGCGCATGACCCTGAGATCGAGGCCCGCTTTGCCGATGGCATCCTGTGGACCGGCCTGGGCCAAACTCCAGCGGTCCAGGAGACGTTGGCCCGCTGGGGCGCGCTGTTGGGTCTGGACGCGAAAGATGCCGCCCGGCTCACCCCTCAAGCGTGGGCGCAGGTGCTGCGGACAGCCATCGGCACGCGGCGGTTCCTCTTCGTGCTTGATGATGCCTGGCATCTCGAGGCGATACTCGCCTGCCAGGTGGGCGGGGCGGGATGTGCCTCTCTCGTGACCACCCGTCGCCCGGATTTGGCCCCCCAGATTGCTGGAGCAGAGATGGCGGTAGTGCCCGAACTGGAACCAGAAGACGGACTGACCTTGCTGGCCCGGCTCGCGCCGCAGGTAGTGGAGACCGAGCCGGAGGCAGCTCGCCGACTGGTGCAGGCGGTTGGCGGGCTGCCCCTGGGATTGCTGCTCTTGGGCAAGCACCTTCACGGCCAGAGCTACAGCAGCCAGCCCCGGCGGATTCGAGCTGCCCTGGAGCGGCTCCAGCAAAGCCGTGAGCGCCTGCACCTGAGTCAACCCCAGGCGCCTCTGGAGGTGCATCCGAGCCTCCCTGCCAGGACGCCGCTATCGTTGCAGGCTAGCATCGGAGTTAGCGTGGCTGCGCTAAGCCAGAAAGCACAGGCAATGCTCGCTGCCCTGGCCCTCTTTCCACCTAAGCCCAACAGCTTCGCCGAGGAAGCAGCACTGGCGGTGAGCGCGGGCACGCCAGAGACCCTGGACGCGCTGGTGGATGCCGGGCTGGTGGAAAGTCTGGGGGTGGGGCGCTATACCCTCCATCAGACCATTGTTGACTTTGCGCGCGAACTGCCCGGCGACAAGCAGACATGTGGGCGCCTGGCGAAGTTCTTTGCCAGCTACGTGCACAGGCACCAGCGCGACTACAGCGCCTTGGAGCGCGAGCACACCAATGCGCTCACAGCGCTCCAGTGTGCCGCTGACGAGCAGATGTCGGCAGCCCTGATCCAGACAGCTACTGCGCTTGCCCCCTTTTGGCTGATCCGAGGCTTGTATGAAACCGCTGAGCGGTACCTCCAACGCGCGCAGGAGGCTGCCAGAAACTTGCATGACCAAACGGCTGTGGCGAACATCTTGTTGCAAAATGGCAATGTGTTAGAGCAGCGCGGCGACTATCTGCGCGCAGAAGACGTGCTGCTAGAAGGACTGGCCCTGGCCCGCCAGATTGGTCACCCCGAACGCCTCAGCGCGATGCTCTCTGCCCTGGGTCGCGTGGTGGAGAATCGGCGCGACCACACCCAGGCAGAAGGGTACTATCAGGAAGCGTTGGTCCTGGCCCGCCAGATCGGTCAGATGGAACAGATCAGCCAGGTGCTGACGAATCTGGCTGGGGTGGCCGCGAAGCTGGGGAATCAAGACCAGGCCGAAGCCTACTATCAGCAGGGCTTGCACCTGGCGCGGGAGCATGAGGACCGGGAAAACATCAGCAAGGTGCTCCAGGGACTGGGAACCCTCGCCATCAGACGTGGACAGAGACCACAAGCGGAAGCCTACTGGCGGGAAGGTTTGGCGTTGGCCTATGAGTTGGGACACCACCAGAGAATCTGCATCCTTTTATCAAATTTGGGGGCCTTAGCACACGAGCGAGGCGAGATTGAGCAGGCCGAAGCAGAGTCACAGGCCGCGTTAGCATTGGCCCGCACGCTGGGGCTGCGCGCGCAAATCTGTGCGCTGCTATCAACCCTGGGCGCCCTGGAGATAGACCGGAAGCGCTATGCCCAAGCGGAGGACTACTTAGGCGAAGGACTGGCGCTGGCCCGCGAGATGGGGCACCGCGAACGCACCTGCGGGCAACTGATGCGACTGGGCGAACTCATGCTGGCGCAAGACGATTATGCCAGGGCAGAGGTCTACGTCACGGAAGGGCTGGCGCTGGCCCGCGAGATGCAGTATCCCTTGTATATTGCCGCCCTGCTGGCTGTGCAAGGCGAACTCCACCGGAAACAGGAGCGGTGGGAAGCGGCAACGAGCACCTTCTACGAAGCGCTGGCAAACGCGAGCAAGATCAACGTTCCTGAACTCCAGGGAAACTGCTTTTATTGTCTGGCACAGATAGCGCTGGCGCAGGGAGACCTGGCCGAAGCTAGGCGTCTCGGCCAGGAGGCACTGACCCTCTGTGAGTCCATTGGCTATTATAAGGCGGCTGAGATGCGCGATTGGCTGGCAGCCTTGCCACCTGTCCGGGTTTCGTGACCAGAGCCGCACCTGTTGTGGTTCTGACGAGCCAGATATTGCCCCTCTTGCTAGAGGAGCAGGCGGCTCACTCCTTCAGCCATTTGCTCGTGAGAGCACTCGCGGACAGGAACGTCAGATCCTTCCTTCCCAGGTGAGCAATCGCGTAGAGATCGGCGGAGGTTACTAGACGGATATTGCAGGGAAGCTATGGAGAGGTTTGCAGGGACATAACCACCGCTCTGTGACGCTTATACGCCAGAAACAAGCTGGTATCTCCAGTGGCACCGTTGGTGCCATCGGTCCCTTTAAGCATACGATATTAGTCAAAAAATTACCCCGTAATGGGCGAAAACACCATCCCAGGATCCCTCCACACATTTACGACGCTTCACGAGAGTAGTCGTGGAGCAGCCCTCCCAGCATATCTCGTCGCTGCACGGGCCCTTGACCTGGGTGGTGATTTGGCAATGCGGGGATCTGCTGCCCGATGCCTTGATGAGGGCGGGCAGAATTATAATACTGGCAATATTCCGTCAGCACCTGTTTCAAATGACGTTCATTGATGATGAGCAGCTGGTCTAAACACTCCTCCCGCACGCTACGCACCCATCGCTCCGCATAGGCATTGGCATTTGGCGCTCGATAGGGTGTCAGAATGGCTTTGATTTCTTCAGAAGCAAACACGACATCACAGGCCCGCGGGAACTTGCTATCGCGGTCGTGCACGAGAAAGCGCATGACGCGCCATTCCTCCTGTAGCTTCCACACAAGCTGTCGCGCCTGTTGGGTGACCCATTGAGCAGTTGGCTTCGCCGTGCAGCCCGCCAGATGCACGCGGCGCGTGCCCAACTCGATGAAGAAAAGCACGGAGAGCGTTTGCAAGCGCAGGGTTTCCACAGTGAAGAAATCACACGCCAGCAGTTGCTGCTGGTGTTGACGCGAGGCGCGCACGCCAGGTGCTGCTTTGCCGGGTGCGCAAGGGGGAGGCCGGGAGCTGCTAGCGTTTGAGTACTGCTCGAATGGTAGAGCGCCCAAAGCGGTACCCGAGCTTGAGCAACTCCCCTTCGAGTTTGCTGTACCCCCTGTGCTGGCTACTTTCTTCATCCGGGCGAAAAAAGGGGTGTTGAGCACAATTGTACCTGTTATTTGTGGCCGATAAATAAAGTAGCCAGCACAGGGATCGTAGGACAAGAGCGTATCGCGCACGGCACACCAGAGCCGTTCCTTCACCCGCCACAAATTGGCTGCTTGTCGCACAAAGGTCGTGCGATGCAGGTGGGCCAGGGCGGGAAAGAAGGCGGTCCAATGCTGCCGAAAATAAGCGAAGAGCGCTTTGTCCTGGCTCAAGCCCAAGTACATCCCGACCACCTCCCTCGTAAGGACTTCACTATCTGCCAGGGTTGGCTGCGGTCCCCGCTGGCGCAGCGCGTCTTCTCCAGTGACGGTTGGCAGCAAATCGTCAAGCAGACAAAACCATGCGATTATCAGGTCATCCAGGTTCATCGGTTTCCTCCTCAGAAGAGAGCTTGGTCTGAGCAAAGTAAACCGCATGATGTGGTTTGACCGATAAATTGTACGCTTTGCCAAGAAACTTGACGCCGATTTTCCTGGCCTCATGGCAGCCAATCAGCGACAGGTTATGTAGCAGAACTGGTGAGACATTTCGATCAGCAACTTTCTCGACTTTTTTGCCAGCTTGTCTCGGCTGCTTTGTGCCGTGGTATGTGTCAGTGGCACCGGGCCGGTTCTGGAGAGCCTTTATCGTATACTCATTATGATGGTAATGATACTGCCCACAAACTGGAAAAGGAGAAGCTAATGAAGCTCTTGTTCGTCGCTGGATTCGGGCCGATCGTCTCAGCTATGCAGGAAAGCACAACTTTCTATCGAGAGAGTCTGGGCCTTTCTTTCCAGGAAGAAGCTGACGGGTACTTCCACACCGAAGATCTTCAGGGGGTCAAAACATTCGCCCTGTGGCCGCTTTCTCAGGTCGCTCAGTCATGCTTTGGCGTGAACGAATGGCCAGCCGATCTGCCAGCTCCCACCTCCTGGCTCGAATTTGATGTAGAAGACGTTGCCGAGGCATCTGAAGAGCTAAAAGCAAAAGGCTATCAGCTCCTGATAGCGGCGAAGAAGGAGCCATGGGGCCAGACAGTTACCCGTCTCCTCAGCCCTGAAGGGATCCTAGTCGGTCTGACCTATACGCCATTGATGCGCGAGAGCGAAGCGGAGTCTGAATAGCCCACGGGATGCGCAAGGAGTTCCCAAAACGCGATCCGTGCAGACCTCAGGTTCTAACTGCGCTCCCTGTGGCTTCATGTTAAATTCTTGACACAAGATGTCAGAATGAGGCGCTTATACTAGAGGAAGTCAAGCGAATGTGAAGTCTCTCGAAAGGAACAGTATATGACAGCAAACACCTGGAGGGTACGGGCCTGTCAGGCTGAGCGTGAGACAAATCCTGAGCCGCTCACGATGCACGTCGGCGATCAGATAGCGATTGTTGGAAAAGAGGAGGATGGATGGGTCTGGTGCAGAAATGAGGCGGGCAAAGAGGATTGGGTGCCACTCTCGTATCTGACCGCAGAAGACGTAGGAGCCACACGAACTGCCCTGGTTGAGTATAATTCCACGGTTTTTCCGGTCGTAGTGGGAGAAGAATTCCAGGTCGAACTGGAAGAGCATGGCTGGTTGTGGTGTGAGAATGCGCAGGGAAAATGGGGGTGGGTTCGCCTTGCCTATGTGGAGCGTATCGACCAGGCGTGAGCGGCGCGGTGGCGTGATGTGAGGGACTGCTCATCTGATCTGGATCGAAAGCCGCTTCTCTTGGTTCTGGTCAGCTCATTGCACATCCCGTGGGAATAGCCACTCCATCTTACCTGGCGCTATGTAATCTTTATCCAGATGAGTTGCCCGCGTCATGTGACAATAACTGACGCATAAAATGACGCTCCCACTGGTTAAGAGGAGAAGGACACGCAACCAGAACAAGCTGCGTCATGTCTCGCCTAGATATGGGGCAGGCAGCACGCAAGCCTGCTTTCATCCGATAGGAGGCAGAAACTGATTTGCCCGCAAGCAGGCGCGCATAGTATCTGGCGGAAATGCGTCGATAATCCTAGCAAATCACACATGAGCCTGCTTCTTGTCTAAAATTACGTGCACATCGGGTTAGCTAGCACAGGGCTTCCTCGACCAATGGTGCGCTTCGCACCGGGCGACTGGTCCTGGCCGGGTCGGCGTGGGAGCGATGCGCCGCTACGTGCCAAGGCGATAGGCGACCACCACTGGGTGCTGCGTCGTCGTGAGTGGGATGCCCGCTCCAGCAAACAGCGTATTCCCAACGATGGCTAACGGCGCATTCGAGCCAGCTGGAAGCTGCGCCGTCCAGACGATTGATCCATTCTGGCGTGAGAGCGCGATGAGTTCGCCGGTGAAAGTGGTTGTCCACACCAGATCATTGGAGACCGTCGCCCCTCCCAACGCCAATTGTGGCAGTGGGGTTGCCCATAGCTGCTTGCCGGTGGCGAGGTTGATGGCGGCCATCTCCCCTTTGCCCTGTGTAAAGTCGGACGTGCCCACACGGGCGGTGGCCGTCGCAAACGTTTCTGGCAGGTCATCCACTGGCACATACACCACGCCGTCCGCAGCCGCCATATCCGTCTCCACGCCCCCGACTTCTCCCGGTTCCAGCGTATAGGGTGTCTGTAATTGGAGTGTGCCGTCGAGGGCTAACTGGTCATCATTGTCGTGTCCGTTATGGATACCAACGGAGGTCTTCCACAGCAACTGGCCGCTCGCAGCGTCGAAGGCGAACACAAACCCTCCTTTGCCAGCAGCGAGCACCATCGGGTGCCCGGCAACAGTAGTATAGATGGGCGAGATTTGCATATCCCAATCATGAAAGTCGTTGGGGAATGCCTGGTAATACCACTCCAGTTTCCCCGTCGTTTGATTGAGTTTGACGATACTATCCGTGTACAATTCACGGCTGGGGGTCGTCTGCGCCTCCTGGAGCGAGAGATAGGGATTGCCGATGCCCGCGTAGACGGAGTTATCCGGGCCGATCAGCAAGGCATCCCACGCCCCGCCTGCGGTTGCTTTGAGCTGCTGGCCCACCCTATCCACGACGGTCTGGAAGCTCCAGAGCATGGCGCCTGTGTCGGCATCAAGAGCATAGATGATGCCGCCGCCTGCGGTGATTGCTGACGAGACGAAGACCTTGCCGTTGGCGACCTGTGGGGCGATGTCGAAGTTGACCTGGCCTGCGGCGAGATTTGTGTCATACCATACTTGTCCGCCTGTTCGCTCATCCAGGGCGAACACCCCATCGGGGGTGACGCCGTAGATTCTGCCATTGGCGATGGTCACGCCGTTTGGCCCAGAAAGCTCAGGAGCGTTGTAGTCGTGTGTCCAGAGTACCCGGCCAGTCGCAGACTGCACCGCGATGACATTGGACGCCCCATCCTGAAGATAGGCGATGCTGTTGGCAATCACCGGATTGGCAACGTCGGCACCAGACGCGCCGATGCCGTGCAGTGGGAGCGTCCAGGCTATCCCCAGCTTCGACACGTTCGTTGAAGCAATCATCGAGTGCGCGACCCGCGTGTTGTACAGGTCTCCATTCGGGGAGGGCCACTCCGCAGAGTAACAGACATCCTCCGCAGGGGCACCGGGCGGAACAGACAGAGCGCTGGTTGCAGTCGGCGTGTTGCATGCCACCAGCGAAGGGGTGCTGCCGCACGCTGCGAGCACGGCGGCGAGTGCCAGGGCGGTCACCAGGCTGCCCCGTGTGCAGGCTCGTTTCAGAAGAGGCATCTCCAACTCCTTCTCAGATTCAGTGGCAGCCGGGAAGACGTACCAAACAGGCATCCCGGTCATCCCTCTGTCTAGCGACGATCAATTTCGCCGCTGATCTGCTGTCCAAGATGGCGGACCAGGAGCGTGGCTTCCCCCAACCAGGCCGGAGGTGCAGGTATGGATTGGGGGAAGCACTGAACCCTCGACTTTGGAAGACATGATCCTGGTCATACGTTTCTCCTGATGAGAGCTGCGAGCCAATGCCCGCAGTCCGCACCCAGAAAGGGGGGATCTATTGCGTCCGCACCAGTTTCACCAGTGACGCGAGGCCAGGCCGCTGCCCGTACAACAAGACGCCTAGCCGGTACAGGCGCGCGGCAACCCAGACGGAGGCGAGGATGGTCAAGAGCATCAACGCGACCGTCACGACGACCTCCCACCAGGCCACCGTGCCCAAGGCAAGACGCATCAACATCCACATCGGGGACCAGAATGGAATATACGACAGTACCTTCGTCAAGGCCGCATCGGGCGAAGAGACTACGAAAAAGAACAGAACATAGCCACTGGAGAGCAGCAGCACGGGCGGAATGATCGTGCTTTGCACCTCCTGCTGCCCTTTGACCAGTGAGGCCAGTCCGGCGACCAGGGTGGCATAGAGAAAGAATGCCAGCAGAAAGTAGAGCAGGAACAGCAGGTAGAACGGGACGGACACGCTGGTGAGATACTGGATGAAGCCTCCCGCATGTGTCCCAAACAGCGCGGCCTGGAGCGGGGTTTGCAGCAAGAGGCCCACAATGCCGACCACCACCACACACCCCATCTGGGTCAGACACGCCGCCCCAATACCCACGACCTTGCCAACCATCAACTGGAAGGGCGTCGCGGCAGTCACCAGAATTTCCATGACGCGGCTGCTTTTCTCTTCCGCCACGCCCGCCGCCACGATCGCGGCATACGCCTGGATAGAGACGAAGATCAGAATAACCCCGGCAAAGGCAAGCGCTAAGTCAGCCGCACTTTCGCTCGCCGGGCGAGTCGCCTGGCTCTGCTGGGGATACATGACGGTCATGTCAGGTGGAGCGTCGAGGCTCTGAGTCTCTTGCGATGTGAGGCCCAGGCGCTGCGCCGTATCAAGAAAGGTGAGCAACTGGGCCAGCCCTTGGATCGTGGGCAAGTTCGTATCGTTGGTCACACTGGCGTCGGTGTCGTAGGTAAAGAGTAACGCCTGGGTCGGCGAACGCTCCAGCACCAGCAGAATATCCAGTTGGCCCTGCTTGACCTGGCGTTGCAGGCTGTCCAGAGCAGCCGGAGGCTGGCTGGAAATTGCATAGGCGGCTGGGCTTCCGGTGTTTGTCCCATTCAGTGTCGTATTGATGAAGGCAGCCAACTGCGCGTCATTCAGGCCGGCGATCGAGCCAGCTTCATTCACCACCACGAGATGCGTTTG
>DATBGS010000169.1:0-17698 GCA_036557885.1 Ktedonobacterales bacterium | reverse complement strand
GGAAGTGCTGTGGGAGGCGTTCTTTGGGCAGCGGGTGCCTGCTGCGCTGAAAGAACGGCTGGAGTACACCGTCAGCCCCTTGGAAGCAGAACTGGCGTGCAGCTTTCTGGTGGGGGAGACGCTGAAGGGGGATGTGCCGCCAGTGCCGTTTGTGGCAGCGGTGAGCGCCTGCCTGGAGCAGATGAAGGCGCTGGCGGTGCTGCTGGCGCAGGCGGGCTGAGGCTGGGAAGGGCTTGTAGCCCCGCCGACCCTGGCGGGGAACGCTGCGTCGGCAAGCTGCCCGCGCTACCCCTCAAAGCAGGGGCACCCTAAGACAGAAGGGCACGGCGGCAAGCAGCGTGCCCCTTTGTAGCGCGGGCTGCCAGCCCGCCGGGGCGGGGCAGGGTGTGGCGCATGCGAAACTCGCGGGGCGGGGCTGGGAGTGGTCCTGTGGCACTGTAGCGCTCACTACAGACTATTGCAAGGCTGGATACTACGCTTTTTCCAGGCGAAGCGCAGAAGTTTCGCCCAGTTTGAGTACATAGAGAAGCTCAAGAACTCCAGAAAGGAAGGAATCATGAGTACCTCAGCATGGGCGCCAACAGGAACAGCACCAACCACCTCAAAGTGGAGCCTGATAGCTCGTGGCGTGCTGGCAATCTTGTTTGGGTTCCTGGTCTGGGTCTGGCCTGGCCTGACGCTGCTGGTCTTTACGTTCATGTTTGGCATCTTTGCCATCGCTGGTGGCATCTTTGCGTTGATCTCGGCTATCCGTTCTACGGAGTCGAACAAGTATTGGTGGGTGCTGGCGATTGCCGGGGTAGTCAGCATCATCATCGGCATTCTGTCCTTTGTCTGGCCTGGCAAAACGGCCATTCTGATCCTCTACCTCGTTGGTATCTGGGCGGTAATCACCGGCATCCTGGAGATTATTGCCGCTTTCCGCTCACGCGAGAGCGCAACCAACGAGTGGCTGTTGGTACTCGGTGGGGTGATCTCCATCGTCTTTGGCGTCATCCTGATGGCCCTTCCAGGCATCGGGCTGCTGGCGCTGCTCTGGTTTGTTGGGCTGTGGGCTGTGGTATATGGCATCGTGGAGATTGTGCATGCCTTCACCAGGCATGAGCCTGCCGCGCAGGTGTCGGCGCAGACTGCACAGGGAACGTACAGAGAGCCAACCAGCGGGACGCCATTAGACCGGCCCAGAGGCACGACATGGGACCAGCCCAGAGGGACGCCACTAGACCAGCCACCCATACAGCCGCCGCCAGAACCACCGGGCGCCTGGCCTGCCTAGAACCGTTGGTACGTCACTGCCTGTACCACCGGCTTCCAGCCGGTGAACGGACCGGCTGGAAGCCGGTGGTACAGGTGATCGGGCACCGTTTCCCTCAGCCTCACTAGCAGGAGCCTTTGCCATGACTGATCTTCGCACCTTTGAACAGAAACAGCTTCCCTGGTTTCGCACCATGCGCGCCACCATGCCGGTGCATTTCCGCGAAAAAGAAGATACCTGGGAACTCTTTTGCTATGACGATGTACTTGATGTGCTTTCTGAGCCTGAAGTGTTTTCTTCAAACTTTCGGCAAGAGCAGTATCCTGATCAACCACTCGGCACCACGATGATTTCGAGCGACCCCCCGCTGCATTCGCAGCTTCGGGGGCTGGTGGCGCGTGACTTTACGCCGCGCGCCGTTGCCCAACTGACTCCGCGCATCACCGCCATAGCCCACGAACTGCTTGATCAGGTCGCCCACGCGGGAAGCATGGATATTGTCAAGGATTTTGCGGACCCGCTGCCGGTGATCGTCATCGCTGAAATGCTGGGCATTCCTCCTGATGAGCGGGCGCGCTTTAAGGCGTGGTCCGATACGATCATATCCGGGTCGTTTGAGGAGCGGCGGCGGATGCGCAGGATGGGCGTGCATGATGTTGCCGCTGCTGCGGTGGATGAGATGTCGCGCTACTTTGAGCAGAAGATTGACCAGCGCCGCATCCAGCCGCAAGATGACCTGATCACCAAGCTGATTGACGCGCAGCTTGATGGACAAAAACTGAGCCGGAACGAACTGCTTGGCTTTTGCATCTTGCTGCTCGTGGCTGGAAACATCACCACCACCAACCTCATCAGCAATGCCATCATCTCGTTTGATGAGCACCCGGAGGTATTCCAGCAATTGCGCGCCGAGCCGAAATTGCTGCCTTCCGCCATCGAAGAGGTGCTGCGCTACCGCTCCCCGGCGCGCTTTGTCATCCGCCGTGCTACCACCGACACGCGCGTGCGCGGCTACGAGATTGGCGCCGACCAGACGCTTATCGCCTGGCTGCATTCCGCCAACTTTGATGAGCAGCACTTCCCAGAGCCGGAACACTTCGATATTGAGCGCGCGCCCAATCGTCACCTGGCCTTTGGGTACGACATCCATTTCTGCCTGGGCGCGCATCTGGCGCGTCTGGAGGCCAGAACAGCGTTGGGTGTCTTGTTGGCGCGCCTGCCAGATATTCGGCAGGTGCCCAACGCCCCGCTAGAGATGGTGGACAGCGCCATCATTTATGGCGTCAAACATGTTCCCGTCACCTTCACCCCTTCGGGCGCCTCGTTTCCCAAGACGCCAGCCGGTGTCGTCTAGCCCCGCTTGTACCACCGGCTTCTAGCCGGCCAGCTTGTAGCGCGGGCTGCCCCCTCAAAGCAGGGGCGCAGCAGCCCGCCGGGGCGGGGCCGCTTGTAGCGCGGGCTGCCAGCCCGCCGGGGCGGGGAAGGGTGTGGCTCTGCTTGTAGCGGGCTACCCCCCAAAGCGGGGGCAGGGCAGCCCGCGCCACAGGCGGTTGCTATTCTGCTGCCAGGGGCACGCGAAACCAGAAGGTAGACCCTTCCTCTGGCTTGCTCTGCACGCCCACACGCCCCTGATGGCGCTCCACGATGATTTTGCAGATGTACAGCCCCAGCCCCAGCCCCGCGCCCGTGCCGCTTTGCACCTCAATCCCTTTAGCGCGGTGAAAACGGTCCCAGACGCGTTCTTGTTCTTCGGGGGGCAGGCCCGGCCCCGCGTCGCGTACTGCCACTTGTGCGTGCCCATCCTCCAGGCGCAGCGCCACCTCCACCGAGGATTCGGGCGGCGAATATTTGAGGGCGTTGGTCAGGTAATTGGTGACGACCTGGCCGATGCGGTCTGAGTCGCCGATCATCCTCGCCGGGCCATCTGGCAGGGCAAGGCTGATCTTGCGGGTGGGCCAGTTCAGGCGTTGTTCTTCCACCGCTTCTGCGACGACATCCCGCAGGTTGAAAGGAACGGATTGCAGAACCAGCTTCCCGGCCTGAATGCGCGAGACATCCAGCAGTTCATTCACCAATCGGTTCATGCGGTCAACCTGCCCCTCCAGCCGCTCCAGCATCTCCTGAAAGGACTGGAGCCTTGGAGCAATTTCATCGGGCTGAATCCCGGCAGGAAAGGCATCCGGCGCGGCCAGGCGAGTCACGCGGCGCTTCGTAAGTTGCAGGTGGGCTTTGATGCTGGTGAGCGGCGTGAGCAGTTCATGGCTGGCAATGCTCAGGAATTCGCTCATCTGGCGGTTTGCGGCGCTCAGCGCGATTTCGTTGGCCCGCGCCTCCTCGCGCTGACGCAGCAGGCGTTCGCGTTCAATCACCAGCGCGGTTAATCTGGCAACCGCCTGCGCCAGGTCCAATTCCTGGCTGGTGTAGTGGTGTTCTGGGCCGCCGTGATCAAGCGTGATCAGCCCCACCAACTGCTTGCCAACGAGCATAGGCAGCACCAGCATGGTGCTGATGCGGTAGGGGTTGGGTATCTGGTTATAGGGCGGCTGGCGCAGGTCGTAGACCAGGTGTGTTCCCACGCGCAATTGCTCAACTGCTGCCTGATCAGGGCTATCCGAGAGCCGATTATTCTGGGGTTGCTCGGTCCACCATTGGCGCTCCTGTTCCGGCGAAAGCCCCACCACCGTGATCGGGCGCACAACCTCCGTCTCTGGCTCAACCACACTGATAGAAACGCGGCTGCACCCCAGCACGCGGCAGGTGAGTTCAGCCAGGCGTTCGGCCACCTGCCCGGCCACATCTGGCTGGTGAGCCTCCTCCAGTGCGGCCTCGTCCGGCCCCACCACCAACGTCTGGGCCATCTCCAGCAGGGCATCCAGCGCCGCAAAGGTGCGCCGTTCCAGCAGGCGGCGCTCGGTGACATCACGCAGCACCAGCACCGCGCCCGTGACCTCGCCCTGGTCGTTGCGCAGGGGCGCCCCACTGAGATTCCCCAGCACCTCGCGGCCAGTCATGGTCCGAAACAGCACATCTAGCTCCTGGTCGTGTCCTAGCGCCTCACCGCTGAGCAAGCGATGGGCCGGGGTTTCGTCTGGGGCAAAGGGTAGGCCGGAAACAGTGCTCAGCGCTAGAAGGCCGACGCGCGTTGCCAGCGGCAGGGCAGAAAAGTCGGGCTGTTGGTCCAGTTCGAGCATGTCGTAAAACGCCTGGTTTGCCCGCACCAGATTGCCCTGGTGATCCAACATAAAAACCGCGTCCCCCATCGCCTGAAAGATGCCCTCCAGTTGTTTGGCGCTCTCGGCCACCTGCTCCTGCGCCTGAAGGAGCGGGGTAATATCATGGGCAATGGCAACGGCGCCTGCAATGGCGCCCTGGGCATCGTAAAAGGGCGCGGCGCTTGCCGAGACAAAGAGCGAGCCTTCTGCCGGTTGACGGTCCTGGCGAAATTTCACGCCCGTTACCGTCTTGCCTTGCAGCGCCTGCGCCACAGGCAGTTGGTCAATGGTGACGGGCTCACCATCCAGCGTGTGCAGCCGATACGCATCAGGAATCTCGGCCAGTGTTTCGTAGCCCTGGTCAGGCCCCAACGCCTTTCGGGAGACTTTGTTCATTTGGATCATGGTGCCCTGGGCATTGTAGATCGTCACCATATCTGGCATCGCTTCTAGAATGGCCTCAAGCTGGCTGGCGCGCTCCACCGCTTCAGCCCGCGCGCGCTTTTCCGCCTCGTAGAGCCGCGCGTGATCTATCGCCAGGGCCACGCGCTGCGCCACCAGTTCCAATAACTGCACATCTTCCTGGGTGAAGTGGTGCGGTTTGGCGGTGTCCACATGCAGCACACCGACCACACGGTCATTGACCATCAGAGGGACGCCCACCAACGAGCGCATCTTTTCTTTCAGGAAGTCGTTGACCACTTCCGTTTTCGTCAGATCATCTACAATCATCGGTTTGCGGCTGGCAGCAATGCGCCCGGCAATCCCCTTGCCCAAAGGAATCTGCACCAGTCCAATCACGGCTTCTTCTCCGCCGTGCGCGGCGTGGATGTCCAGATACTGCCCATTCTCGCTGAGCAGCAAAATGGCGCTGTTATCGCCGCCCATGACCTCAAGAATGCGTTTCTGTATCCCCAGCAGCAGATCATCCAGCGAGAGATGGGCCAGCGCTGTATCGGTGAGCGCCTGGATAGTTCGTAGCTGGAGATTGGCGGTGCGCGTTTCCGTGTGCGCTTCTCTCTCAAGCGCCAGCTCGCCCTTCTTGTTCTCGTTTGTCGCGCCAGCTTCGCCGCTGTTCTGACGCTTTGCTGCGTGCTTGTGTGCTTGGGGTTTCAAGATAGCATGCCTCCAGATGGAGTGCTTCCAGGCCCATCAGTGGGCGCTCTTGCCAGAATCACGTTCACATCACTGTATTGTACCCTTTAGCGCAAGAAAGTATCGCCGTTGGGAGAGGCCAGGGAAATACCCGAATCTGCTATGATATGATTCGAGTTACTATGCGCTAATTCCCTGCTATTTTTATGCCAACTCACGCAGAAACGGGTACCATTTTGATGAGCACGCACACCATTGCTGAACCCCAGCCGAAGAAAACAAAGCAGCGCCCGCTGGCGGGGGAGGTTGCGCTGATTACCGGCGCAAGCTCCGGCATTGGCGCGGCCACCGCGCAAGAACTGGCGCGGCGCGGGGCGCGGGTGGTGCTGGCGGCCCGCCGCCAGGACGAGCTAGAGGCCGAGGCCCGCGCCATTGCCAGGCTAGGCGGAGAAGCGCTGGTGGTGCCCACCGATATGAGCGACGCGGCGCAGGTGGCGCGGCTGGCGGAGCGCGCCATCGAGCACTACGGGCGGGTGGATATTCTGGTCAACAACGCGGGCATGGGCTATGATCTGCCCCTGGCGCGCATGCAGCCCGAACAGATCACCCACATCACCAGCGTCAACCTGCTCAGCGCCATCCAGCTCACCCGCGCCGTGCTGCCGGGCATGCTGGAGCGGCGGCATGGTGCCATCATCTGCGTGGCCTCGGTTGCCGCGCATATCGCCGTCTCGCCCATGTATTCAGCCACAAAGTTTGGCTTGCGCGGCTTTGCGCGCTCGCTGCGCCGGGAGGTGTGGGGCACAGGCGTCTCCGTTTCCGTCGTCTCGCCCGGCTTCATAAAAACGGCCATGACCCGCTTTCGCAAGCGCGCGCCGGGGCCAGAACTGATTGCCAGAACGATTGCCTGCCTGGTCACGCATCCCGCTGGCGAAGCCATGCGCCCGCGCTACTATCGCCCGACCACCTGGGTGGAGCAGGGCTTTCCCTGGCTGGTAGACCGGCTGATCGGCCCCTGGATGGCAAAGTAGGGTTTGTAGCCCCGGCCTCCGTGCCGGGCCGCTCACCGGCAAGATGCCGGTGGTACAAGCAGCAGCTATTTCGCGTCTGGCGGGGGGTCGTCGGGATGCGTGCGGCTGGCTGGCAGGGTAAAGCGGAAGCTGGCCCCCTGGTCCTCGCGCCCTTCCACCCAGATGTTGCCACCATGCCGGGTGATAATCTCGCGGCTGATATACAGCCCCAGCCCGCTGCCTGCGGCCAGGTCGCTCCCGCGCCCGCGCACCGTGCGCTCGAAGATGCGCTCGCGCTCGTTGGGGGCCACGCCAATGCCCTGATCATTGACGATCACCATCGCCGCCTGCGGGAGCAGGTTCTCCTGGTTGGTCTGCGACGCAGGGGTTTGGGGCGGCGGGGGCGGAGTCAGCCAGAGTTCAATCTTGCCACCTTGCGGGGAGTAACGCACGGCGTTTGTCACCAGATTGCTGAGCACCTGGCTAAGCCGATTGCGATCTGCCTCAATCGTCAATTGCTCAATATCCGTCTTAAAGCTAAACGTCGCAAGCTCTCCAAAGGAGCTTTGGAAAGAAGCCAGTTCCTCGCGCAGAAACTCCACCAGTTCAACTGGCTCCATCACGAGCCGAAACGCGCCCGTTTCGATGTGGTTGACATCCACCAGATCATTCACCAGTTGAATGGCCTGGGCCGCCTTATCAGCAATACGTTTCAGCACTGGCTCGTGCGAAGCCGCCTCTCCTCTGGCGACGCGGCGCAGGGCAAGCTGCGCGTTGCCGCGCATGGCGGTCAGGCTGTTCTTAAGATCATGGGCCACCGCCGCCAAAAAATCCTCGCGCTCCAGCCGGGCCAGGCGCTCCGTTTCCACCTGGGCCAGCTCCTCTGACCACGCCTGCTCTTGCAGCAGCACACTCAGGCGAGCGCTAATCAGCCCCAGGAAGAGGTGATCATCTTCGGCAAACGCCTCTGGCGCGGTGCTTGCCAGGAGCAGCACGCCCCGCGAGCTTCCCGACGCCTCAATGACGACTGCCGCTGCCGACCTGAGTTCCAACTTCTCGCGCAGGTCTGTGGGAAAGTGGGCATCGGCTTCCAGGTCGTTGGCAAAGAAGGGCTGACCCGTCAAGAAGACCTGCGCCAGCGCGCCTGCGGTGCCCAGCGGCACATGGTCTAGCCCAACCTCACGCTGCAAGCGCCCCAGAGGGCTATCGCTGGTTGCCAGTACCAGCAATTCGTCGCTTTCCTGATGATGCAGCAGCAACGTTGCCAGCGGTACCTGAAAAACAATGCTCAGCCGATTTGCCAGGGTCTGGGTCAGCTCAGGGAGCGCCTGCACGGAAAGGTTAGAGGCCAGATACGTCAGCAGGCCCAGCAATTGCGCCCGACGATCTGATTGCACCAGCAGGCGGCGGTTATCCAGAGCCAGCGAGATCAAATCAGACAGGACGGTCAGCAGGGGCAGCAGGCTGTAGAGTGAGGTGAGCACCTCAACTGAGGTGGCAACGCCATCGCTGCTGCCCATTGTTACTTCGAGCGGACTTGGGGCAGCCGAAGATGGCTCGTCCAGGATGCTGAGCACGCCGATGACCTGTCGCCCGTTCCAGATGGGAACGAACGCCATGTTGAGGTTGGTTGGAAATGTTGGCTGAGCGGATTTGCCCGGCGCGGGCGCAAAGGCGTGGCCTGCCGGGTGTATCCGGCCCTGTTCAATCACCACTGGCCTGCCACGCGCAACCACCCAGCGTTCGAGGTCTTCACTGGCCGGTGGCATCTCTGGCTGGGCGGTGGCGTTTTCTCCTGAAGTGGTTGCCATTTTGATAAGACGCTTTCCCTGGCGCAGGGTGATGCGGACCTGTGAGACAGCAAGCACTTCTTTGATGCGCTGAGCAAGGACAGAAAGGATATGTTCAGGGTCGAGATTGCTGGCGATGACTTCGCTCAAGCTCTCGAATTCATTATGAGCAAACGGGTCAAGAGGCTGTCCCATAGGTATTCTCCTCGGCAGGCCGGGCACAGAAAAGATGACTATGTGTGCAGATTCATCTTAGCACGTCGTGCTAGCACCTGCCCAGAAAAGAGCAGCGTATATGGACGAAAAACCGTACAGAGCCGCGCAAATGCCTGCATATGAGCATCTGGCACATGGTTTGCTTAGGATTTCTCTAAAGCAGACAAGAGAGACTCTCTTCGGTTTGGGGGCCGTGCTGCTGCTAGAAGGGAGATTTCCTGGTGTGGCTAAGGTCTTAATTGTAGATGATGATCGAGATATTTGTACGTTATTATCTGAACTGCTAGAAGAAGAGGGCTTTGAGGTCCACACTGCGCGGAATGGACAAGAGGCGCTAGAGATTCTCACCCGCGAGCCGGGCTGGGTGATTTTACTCGATCTGTGTATGCCGCAGATGGACGGGTGCGAAGTGCTGCGACAGTTGCAGCGCAACCCAGATTTGCAAAAGAACAATCGCGTCGTGCTGATGACGGCCAGTATGTCGTTCACGCGGCTCCGCCTGTCTTTCCCTGTTGAGCTTGTGCCTCGCGTGCTGCCCAAGCCCTTTGAGCTTGACGAAGTAGTAGGCGTCGTCCAGCACCTGGCGAGCTAGGAAGCCAGAGCAAGAAAACAGAGCGGATTGCCCCTGGATTTTTTCCAGGGGCAATCCGCTCTGTTTTCTGTAATCCGCCGACTCAACCTCTGTGTATCTCTCTACGGTGAGAAGTGGGCGGTGGTTGGTGAAGCAGGCGATTCCGTTCTCTCACTCCGTGATCGCCTTCACCAGACCACCCGACACCAGCGGCAAGCATGGAATGTTTGCCAGACCCGGGTTATGCGTATTCTACCGCTTTTTTCGCGTGTTGTAGGCAAGTTGTCTTTTTTGGAAGGCATCACATCAATTTCCATGAAAGGTAGCACCCCATGAAGGTATCTCGGCGCAAGTTTATTGCGGGAGCCTCGGTTGGAGCGGTGGCAGTTGGTGCGGGCATCGCCGTGCCGGTGATTGCCGCGTCAAAAAGCCCGGCCCCGACCAAATCCGCCGGTACATCGTCCAACCCGCTGATGGTCTACGTGACCAACCCCTCTTCTGGGGATGTGGAACTGCTGGTTGGCTCGAAAGCAGTCAGGTTCCATGACCCCGATCTGGTCGCGCGGCTGTTGAAGGCGGCGCAGTAAGCCGCTCTCTCTCTTGGACGACACACACTTCTACGCTTGTGAGGTACGCAGATGTCATCTCATCGTGAAGCCCCAGAAATTTCTAAAGACCCGGTGGCTGACAACACGGATGTCTACGCTTTTGTCAGCCCGAACCGCCCCGATACCGTGACCTTCATTGCCAATTACATTCCGCTGGAGGGACCGGCGGGCGGCCCCAACTTCTACGAGTTTGGCAGCGATGTCCTCTATGAAATCCACATTGACAACGATGGGGATGCCGAAGAGGAGATCACCTATCAGTTCCGTTTCTCCACGAAAATCCGCAACGAAAACACCTTCCTGTACAATGTCGGCCCGATCACCTCGCTGGATAGCCCAAACTGGAACCGGCCCCAGTTCTATTCCGTGACCAGGGTGATCAAAGGCGGCAAAACGACGGTTCTGGCTGAAGGGCTGACCTGCCCGCCATGCAATGTGGGCGTGCGCTCCACGCCCA
Source organism: Ktedonobacterales bacterium (assembly GCA_036557885.1). Taxonomy (GTDB): domain Bacteria; phylum Chloroflexota; class Ktedonobacteria; order Ktedonobacterales; family DATBGS01; genus DATBGS01. The sequence continues at coordinate 7,484 of DATBGS010000169.1, read as the reverse complement.
ACTACGCGACACTGGCTCAGGCCGCTGTGCACACCATTGGCGATGGCATCAAGGTCTTTGCCGGACAGCGGCGCGAGGGGTTCTATGTGGACCTGGGTTCGGTCTTTGATCTGGCGGCGCTGCGGCCCTTCCAGAGCCTGCATCTCATCCACCCACCCAACAACGCCCCTGGCGTGGACGCGATCAAAGCCGTCAATGTCCACAGCATCGCTATCCAGGTGCCCAAGAGCCAATTGGCGAAAGAGGGCGCCAACCTCAGCGACCCAACGAGCGCCGCGTCCGTGATTGGCGTGTATGCCTCAGCGAGTCGGAAGCGGGCGCGCGTCTATGGCGGCAGCGACGAGGCAAGCTGGGATACTGGCCCCTGGGTGCAGGTGTCGCGCCTGGGCAATCCGCTCTTTAACGAAGTGCTGGTGCCCATGAGCAAGAAAGACCTGTGGAACGCCACCGACCCCAAGGATGACGCGCAGTTCGCCAAGGGCGTGCAGCATCCAGAATTGGCGGCGCTGCTGCCTGTGCTCTATCCGGGCGTCTTCCCCAACCTGGATGCCTTCAACAAATCAGGCGGCACCCGCGATGATCTGGTTGCTATTCTGCTGACAGGCATTCCGGCGGGTGTGGTGCCCGGCTTCCCTGGCAACTTCACCACCACCAGGCAATCGGATTTCTTGCGGCTGAATATGGCGATTCCGCCCTCCAACAATCCCAATGTGCTTGGGGTGGTCGCGGGCGATATTGCCGGTTTCCCAAATGGCCGCCGCGTGTTTGACGATGTGACGACGGTGGAGATTCGCGCGGTGGCAGGCGTGACCCTGCCGCTGGTGAACAAAAACTTCACGCCGGACGGCGCGGCCAGCCTGGTGACGGACATCCAGACCCCGGACCTGACTGGTCGCTATATCAACGACTTCCCATACCTGGGCGTGCCGCTGGATGGCTACGACACCCCATCGTCATAAAAGTGCCCGCCAGGGACGGCGGGGCTACAAGCGGGAGAGCCGCCTGTAGCCCCGCCGTCCCTGGCGGGGAAAGCCCGGCAAGATGCCGGGGCTACAAGCGGGAGAGCCGCCTGTAGCCCCGCCGTCCCTGGCGGGCAAGAATGAGTAGGATACAGATGGGCGAACACCACACACATCACGAGCACCGCGACCTGGGCGTGCATACCGCTCCGGCGGTGCTGGATATTGGCGAGGATATTGGGGCGCTGGTGATCTATACCGGGCCAGAACTGCACGGCCACGAGATTGAGGTTAGCCCCAGGGCAAACCCCCCAAAGCGGGGGCACGGCGAGACGCGGCGCACGCATACAGCGGTGCTGGAGCGCCGCGTGAATGGCCGCTCGCTGTTTGCCGCGCTCTTTCTGGCGCTCCAGGCCGGGGATTACACCATCTGGGCGCCCAACTCAAACCTGCCCGCTGCTGTGACCATCATTGGCGGGCAGGTGGCCGAGGTAGACTGGCGCTGAGCGGCTACTGCTCCAGCTTCGCCTGCAAGTGAATCTCCACGTTGTTGCGCAGCGCGTTGGAGACGGGGCAGCCCTTTTCGGCTTTTTCCGCCGCCGCCTGGAATCCAGCAGCGTCCAGCCCAGGAACTTTGCCCGTCACGTTCAGGCGCATCGTCGTGATCTTGACCCCGCCCTCAATGCGGTCAAGCGTACATGTGGCGGTCACATGCAGCCGCTCTGGTGGCGTGCCGCCCTGGTTGAGCGTGTTGGAAAACGCCATTGCATAACAGGCGGCGTGGGCCGCTGCAATCAATTCTTCCGGGCTGGTCTTGCCGTCTGAGCGCTCGGCGCGCGCGGCCCAGGTAACGGGCAGCGTGCCCAGCGCGCCGCTGCCGCTGGTGATCGCACCCTTCCCTTGAGCAAGATTGCCTTCCCACGTCACATCTGCGTGTCGTTCTGCCAGTGCCATAGCATCATTCTCCTTTTGGCGAAAGCACATCAACGTTTCCATGTCCAATGGCGCAACCCTTGTGCCATCAGGTAATCATAATCCGCTTGACCCGCTCGCTGCCACCCTCTATACTGCTCCCAACCTGGCGCTTCACATTCCAGCCCACTGAAGGGAGAGCGGCTATGGACCTCATCATTCGGCATGCCCGCCTGCGCAGGCAAGAGGGCATCTGGGAGATTGGCATCGAAAGCGGGAAGATTGCGGCAGTAGCCGAACGCCTGGAAGCGACGGCGCCCACCGAGATTGACGCCGCTGGCAATCTGGTGACGCCCACCTATGTCAACGGGCATATCCACCTGGACAAGTGCCATCTGCAAGACATCATGCGCCCCAACAAAAACTACTCGTTTGCCGAGTGCCTGGAACTCACCTGGGAGCATAAGGCCCACTACACCGTTGCGGATGTGCTGGAGCGAGCGGGCCGCGCCGTGCAGGAGGGCATCTTAAACGGCACGACGGTCTTTCGCGCCTTTGCCGACGTAGACTCCTACGGCAAGCTCCGCGCGGTGGAGGGGCTGCTGGCCCTGCGCGAACACTGGAAAGACGTGGCGCGTATCGAGGTGGTGGCCTTCCCCCAGGAAGCCATCCTGCGCGACCCAGGCACCGATCAGTTGATGGAAGAGGCGATGCGCCTGGGCGCCGATGTGGTTGGTGGCCTGCCCTGGTTTGAGTGGCTGGACGAAGACGCGCGGGCGCATATTGACTTCTGCTTTGCGCTGGCAAAGAAGCACGACAAAGACATCCACATGCTGGTGGACGACACCGATAACCCCCTGAGCCGCTCGCTCGAATATTTGGCGGTAAAAACGATGCGCGAGGGCTATCATGGGCGCGTCTCGGCCAGCCACTGCGGGGCGCTGGCGGCCTATGATGAAGTGCACGCGCAGAAGGTGATGGACGCGCTGAAAGTCGCCAACGTCAGCATCTCCAGCAACCCGCATATCAGCCTGGTCGTGCAGGGCCGCAACGACCTGGAACCCATCCGCCGGGGCGTGACGCGCGCCAAACAACTCTGGCAGCGCGGCGTCAACGTCTTTTCCTCTCAGGACGACGTGGCTGACCCCTTTTACCCCTTTGGCCGCAACGACCAGCAAGAGGTGGCCGCCTATGTCTGCCACGCCACGCACATGACCAACGCCGAAGAGATCGAGGCCGTCTTTGATTTTGTCACCACCAACGCCGCCCGCGCCCTGCGCCTGGAAGGATACCCCCAGCAGGGGCCAGGCGGCCTGACGATTGGAGCCAAAGCTGACCTGAACGTGCTGGTCGCGCCAACGGTGCGGCAGGTCTTGCGCCTTCAGCAGCCGCCCGCCTGGGTGCTGCGCGAGGGCCGCGTGCTGGCGCGCAATCAGTTGCAGCGGGAACTGCTCTGGCAGGCGTGATCTGCTCGTCAAAATAGTGGAGCAAGCAGGCGTATTTTAACGCGCTCAAGCAGGCTATCGGACAGAAACAACGAATCGTAACCCTCCATGCCGCGCTGGAGCTTGATACCGATGGGTTAGATGCGCTTGATGTGTGGGCAAGCATTCTGGCACCAGCGGCTGAAACCGTTGAGGACTATCCCACTGACCCGCGCGGCCCAAGCTGTCTCATTCTGAGCTTTGTGGCAAGTCAGCCAGTCCATACCGTGATTGCTTATCCCGCAAAGCGCCAGGCCGCGAAACAAGGGCTTGCTGCTGTTGCTGTATTGATTACGGCTTATTGCCCAGACAAACGCCCGCATGAGTGGAGTGCCGATTATCGCCAGCGGTTGCCCCAACCCTGATATAATGAAAGGAGAAAGGAACAACGCATGGCATCACTTGCAGAACTACTTGAGGGAATTATCTGCCCACGCTGCGGGCGAGAAGATACCTATAGAGTGCGACAGGTGGAACAAGCTATCCCTGTCAACAACGATGTCGTGACCGTTCGGCTGACAGTGGGCGAATGCAGCTATTGTGGTGAGCGCCTGCTTGACGACACTGCCACGCAGCGGTTGCAAGAAGCCACACGCAAGGTGCGCCAGGGCGCGTTGTCAGAACTGACCAGCATTGGCTCGGTGTATCAATACACGCCCCAAAACTAAAGCCAGCACCAGAGGAGGGGCACGCGCTGCGCGTGCCCCTCCTCTGGTGCTAAACCAACTTACACCGCCACGCTTGCCACATCTCCGCTGACCGGGGCGCCGCGCACCGCCTTAAGCGTGTCCTCCAGGCGGTTGAGCACCTCGTCAATTTCGCGGTACTCGATCACCAGCGGCGGCTCGATGCGCACGGTTAGCGCGTTAATCAGCGTGCCGGAGATCAGCACGCCGCGCCGGAAGAGGCCCGCCGAGACTTTGTAGCCCAATTCCTCGTCGCGGAAGTGCTGCCCGATCAGCAAGCCCTTGCCGGTGATGCTCGCGTAAATGTCGCTGTACTGCTCCGCCAGCGGGTGCAGGTGGCGCATAAAATACTCGCCCTTTTCGGCGGCCTGCTGCGGCAGATTTTCCTCCAGCGTCACGTTGATCGCGGCAATCGCAGCGGCGCAGGCCAGCGGATTGCCGCCCGTCGTCGTCGTGTGGATGAATGGGTCAGCATTCAGCACCTTCCAGATACGCGCCGAAGCCATAAACGCGCCAATCGGCATGACGCCGCCGCCCAGTGCCTTGGCGCTGGTCAGAATGTCCGGCACAACGTTCCAATGCTCCACGCCCCACAGCTTGCCGGTGCGCCCCATGCCCGTCTGCACCTCGTCGGCAATCAGCAGCACCTCGTACTCGTCGCAAATCTGGCGCAGGCGCGGCCAGAAATCGTCCGGCGGCACAATCGCGCCCGCTTCGCCCTGCACCGGCTCCATGATGACGGCGGCAATCTCGTTGCCCACCTCGCGGGCAATGCGTAACTGCTGCTCCACCGCGTCGGCGTCGCCATACGGCACATGGTACACGTTGGGCTGGAGCGGCAGCGCCGGGCGCCGATAGCGCGCCTTGCCCATGACGGAGAGCGCGCCCAACGTCTTGCCATGAAAGCCGCGCACGCTGGAGATAAAGCCGGAGCGCCGCGTATACAGGCGGGCGAGCTTCATCGCGCCTTCCACTGCCTCGGTGCCGCTGCTCACAAAAAAGCTGTACTGGATGTCGCCCGGCGTGATCTGCGCCAGCAGCCGCGCCAGCATGCCACGCGGCGCGTCCAGCAGTTCTTGCGAGGGCATGGGGCTTTTCTCAAGCTGCGCTTTGACGGCGGCAATCACTTTCTGATGCGACCAGCCCAGATTCAGCAGCCCAAAGCCGCCCAGACAATCAATGTACGTGCGGCCCAGCGCGTCCACAAACGTCGCGCCCTGGCCGGACCACTCAATCGCGGCGTAGTCTCCGCCCTCAGTGACGGACTTCCTGTAGTCTATCAGCCCGCTGTTGACGTGGTTGGTAAAGTTTTCTACCGTTGTCTGCACCAACCACTCGGCCTGCTCGCGGCTCAGTGTTTTGGTGTGCAGAATGTCGAGATATTGGCGCGATTCGTTCAGCGCCTGAAGTTTGTTTCCTGAGCCATCGGATTGACTCATAAACCTTCCTACTATTAGGCGGGGGGACAACCGTCTGACTATGCTCCTGCTTACTAAGGAGACGCCATCACCATTGATGGCCCTGCGTGGCCTGGCCCGCAAATCCAGGTGAAAAAGAAAAGGGCGGAACAGCCAGACGAAAAAGGGGATATGGCGTCTGAAGATGCACCTTAAGGCTATGCTGCTCGGCCCGCCTGCGCGGGCTGAGAAAAGAAGGCATGCCAAAACATGGGCGCGTGTTCAACCACCAACGTGTGCAGGAGGCGTCAGGGGTAACAGGCGGAGAGGTGGAAACCCTTGAAGATGCTGCAATGGGTCAGGTGCTTCTTGTACTTGCGTTTGGGGAGGGAACCTGGCCGCTTCATAAAAACACATCCGATCATGCAAAAAAAACTTGCTACCGGCATTATAACAGATGCTTCACAAAATAGCAAGTGGGTTGACAACCACTCTTTGACTATGCAATGTGTAGTGTTGCCTGTAGTCCGGTCAGGGCAGATGTGACTCTGTTCACTGGTACAGCATGCCCTAGATCATAGCCGCTGCGCCTGGTGCAACGTATGATGGAGGAAAGTTGAGGACCGATTGAGTCACCCTCTGCGGTAAAGGAGCGCCAGACCGATGAAAAACCCGTTCAAACACGCGCACACTCCCAACCCCCAACCATCTCAGCAGCGCTTGTCTTCCACGTCCACCGCGCTCTGCGACCTGACTGATGCCGATCTGAAGCAAGTCCAGGGGGGCAAAGATTCCATCTCTCGCGTCTCCGTAGAGTTCTACGTCGAGACAATGAAAGTCACCTTTCAGAAGTAGAAAGGCTTAGAGCGCCTAACACAACCAGCGCAAGGGCTGGTGCTTGTAGCCCCGCCGACCCTGGCGGGGAACGCTGCACCGGCAGGGTCGCCGGTGCTACGAGCAGCCTGTCCGATTGCGTCAAGGTTGTGTTAGGCGTTCTAAGGTGCTCTCTGCTGTCGTATATCCTACTAGCCTTGACTTTTAGCGCACGTTCGGTTATACTCTATTCACTACGTTGCCGTTTCCCTCACCCTTTCTTCTTTCTTCGTACCAATGCAGTGAGAGAACGGCTGACGCAGGTGTGTTAGAACACGCCCCGCGCCACAGTTACCTTTCGCCTGGCTTGAGTTCCAGGGCGGAAAGCCGCGCCATTCTAGCAAGAAACGCTCTTTTGGCCCTACCCTGCTTTCCCTCCCTGGACCAGACGAACACGAGGCTCCTGTGCGCGCTGCGGGCCATCACACTCTTGAGGAGATGGTCATCATGTCCAAACGTTATCAGGCGTATATTTTTCGGCACCGTCGCCCCATCATCCCGTTCCCCGAAGCCTTCTGGTCCGATACCGAACCGCTCGTCACCTTCTTGCGCACCTTCCACACCCTCGGCAACGAAGAGGTGTTGATCTACGATGAAGCGCTCACCCTCCTGGCAGGGCTGGATACCCGCCCGCTCACTGCTTCCAACCAGAGCATTGCCTTGCTGGGACGCACCCTCAGCCTCATCGTGCCCTTGATTGACCGCCGCCACGACCAGCACAAACGGGCGCTTGGTGGCAAAGACAAGCCGTTGGAGTTCGACCCGGCAGAGATCGAGCAGACGCTGCCAGAAGTGGCGCAGCTTCCCACCCGGTTGGACGCGCTGTGTCGCTGGCTGCTCGCTGATCTGTGGACGCTGCTGCGCCTGGTGCGGGTGGCGCGTGACCTGTACCGACGCAAGCGGCAGGAGTGGAAGCTGTATCATCGGCTGGCGGGCATCGTGCTGCTGAGAGTGCTGCGCGTCTACAAGCGGCTGGAGCGCTTGCACACGCCCTGGGTGGCCTATCGCTGTCTGCGCTGGGCGCTGCGCCAGGTGTGGGGCACGCTCTTTGGCAAACCCACCAAACTCACCAAAGACGCCCAATCCCTGCTGAAGGTAGACGCGCTCTCGCTGGGAGAGGAGTGGGCGTTGTGGTATCGGCTCAAGCGCGAGAGCAAGGCGGGAGGGGCCATT
>DATBGS010000168.1:0-4731 GCA_036557885.1 Ktedonobacterales bacterium | reverse complement strand
TCCTGGCATGTGGAAGAATCGCCCTGGAAAGCCGCGCAGGTGCTGCGCATGCTCGCTCGCCATCAGCTTCATCCGCGCACCATTGGCGAAGTGGGCTGTGGGGTTGGGGAAGTGCTCAAGCAGTTACAGGAGCAGATGGAGGACACCTGCCAATTCTGGGGCTATGACATCTCGCCGCAAGCTATCGAGTTGGCCCAAAGCCGCGCCAATGACCGGCTGCGCTTCAAGCTGGCGGACCTGGGCAAGGAACGCAGCGCCTCTTTTGATCTCGTCCTGATGCTGGATGTGGTGGAGCATGTGGAAAATCCCTTTGACTTTTTGCGCGCGCTCACTCCGGTTGGGGATTATTTCCTCATGCACTTCCCCTTAGACCTTTCGGTGCAAACCATTCTGCGGCGCAACGGGCTGCTTTCTGTCCGCGAAGCCTTTGGACATCTGCATTACTACTCGAAAGAGCTAGCGCTTCAGACGCTCAAAGAGACTGGCTATGAAGTGCTGGACCATTTTTATACCCCCCGAATTGATCTGCCAACCCACCTGCCCAAGCGCAGACTGATGCGGCTGCCACGCAAGCTGTTGTACGCGCTCAACCCGGATGTTGCGGTGCGGGTGTTGGGTGGATGGGGCTTGCTGGCGCTGTGCGCCGCGCCTCACAGACCAGCCACCAGCCAGGCTCGCTAGGCAACCTGCTGGCAGCAGTTCACTATCAGCCCGTTAGCCTCCACGCGCCTTCAGCGTGTCTTGAATCTCTTCGAGATGCTCCAGCGCGTGCGTGGCCTGGCTGCGCACAATCACCTCAACGGTCACGCGATCTTCCGCCTGATCGCGGTGCTGAAAGAGCACAAAGCGCTCCCAGGCATCGGGAAGATGGCTGATTACCTGGCTGAAATAGGCGCGATGGGCGCGGAAAAGGGCCAACGCAGGCTCAATGGGGCGATGGGCATAATCCAGCGCTAGCTCCATCGCGTCGTTGCCGCTGTACCACTCGTGGCTATAGGCAGTGCCAGATTTTGCCAGCGCCGCCTTAAGCGCCCCCGACCAGAGCGCGTCGCCATCAGCGATATGATGCACAATCTGGCGGATGGTCCAGTGCCCCGGCTGCGCCAGGTCGAGCTTGGCAGCCGAGAGCGGCGCCAGGAGCGCTTCAAGCTCTGCCGGGCCGCGCTCATAGAGGGCCAGCTTGTCTGCCTGGGAGAGATGTGCCTCCTCCCAGAAGCGCCAGGGGGTGCCGGAAGGGTCGCGCACCTCCAGGGCGCGATCACCCCAGGGTTTTTCGATGACCTGCACACCCGCTGCGACGCGCGCGGCAAGTTCGGCGCGGCGGCTGTCGAAGTCGGCGCTTTGGAAGGAGAGCAGGCGAATGGGCATATACAGGGTTTCGCCCGGCTGGAAGATAAACGAGGGCTGGCTGAGGTACGGGGTCAGGTCCGGGGCGGCTGGGCCAGCCAGCAAGAACGAAAATTCGCCTAGATCAAGCAGGGCCAGATCGGGGTGGTCTTGCTGCATCGCCTTAAAGCCCAGGCATTCTGAATAAAAGCGCGTGCTTTCCGCCAGATCAGCCACGCGCAAGGCGATTTCGGGTTTGGTGGACATATCAGGTGCATCCTTTCTTCTTTCTTCGTACGCATTATACTCTGCACCTGTGCTCAATCTGAACCTGGGGCTATCTGCTGGTGCAAGTCCAGGCGGTGCGGCTGCTCTGGGGGCGGCGGTCCCGGCTGGCGCAGCCAGAGCGAGACGTGCGCGGGCTGCATCGTTTCCTGAACTACCGTCAGCAATTGTTCACGCAGTTGGCCCAGATCAACCTCGCTCCGCAGTGTCGCGCTGAAGGCGGCCAGGGTCTTCTCGGCATCATACTTGCGGCGATAGAAGCGCCGGTCAATGAGGGACTGGATGCGCCGACGCACTGGCTGAAAGAGCGCGGCAATGACCAGGGTGGCAATCACCAGCGCCACTGGCGTTTCGGCTGCGGCGTCATTGAGCAAACCCGCCAGGCTGACCAGCGCCACAATGAGGCCCGCGTAGAGAGCGCCCAGCAGCGCCGTCAGCGAGCCATACACCAGCGCCTTGTTGATGATGGCTTCAATATCCCAGAGCCGATAGCGCAGAATCGCGATGCCAACGCCGAGTGGGATGGACAGAAAGATGAGGGCGGCAAAGAGGCCATCCAGCAGGTGATAGGGGGAATCGGGCACGCCGAGTTCAGGGAAAAGCAGCGGGAGATTGCTGGCGATGGTATTCACCAGGACGCCCGTCCCGACGCCAAAGACGACCCATTTCGTTTGCTGGCGCTGCACCAGCGTGAAGACCCGCGCATAGCGATAGATGAGCATCAGCGCTGTGCTGCCATAGGTGAGCGCAATGATTACTGGGGGGAGCAGCTCTTGTGTGTCCTCGCTCAGGCCCAGAACCCCGCCCAGGGCAAATAGAAAGAATTGAACCACCCAGAAGAAGGCAATGATTACAGTCCAGCGCGGCGCAAAGCGCCCGGTAGGGAAGGTCACTAAAAAGACCCCCAGGGAAGACCATTGAATAAAGCCGGGAAGCAGGCTGAGCACTACCAATACCAGGGAAGATGGCTGATTCACCAGGAAGGCAGCTTGCAGTGTATCAGATATGCCAAATGACCCATACATGACGAGGACAAACGACGCAAAGAGGCCCAGCCACTCGTCCGACTTGCGCCAGAAGATGAGCAGCCCAACCACCCAAAAGACCAGCGACACTCCCACGTCTACCGCGATGAAGTAGACCGCATAAGCATCCACCGAGAGGCCCAGACGGTGCAGCGCCGTTATGTTGTCTGGGGTGGGCTGCCAGTATTGGCAGGTTTCTGGGTCAGCGCAAATGGTACGCAGTAGTTGAAAATAGGCCGGGATGCTGGCGACGAAATTGGCGAGCAGCACCAGCGCCAGCGTCAGCCAGATGCCACGCGCCAGCGTCAACCGACGCCCGCGCAGGCGCGGCTCAGCAGCAGGAGCAGGAGGGCGTTTCTTTGATAGCATGCTTCTCTCCTGACGGCAGAATGCGCTCAGCGCCGTCTGTTGAGAGTATACCCTGGTATACGTCACCAAAGCGTTACGAAGCGCGTTACGGGGTTATCCAGCGGGCACACGTCCTAATCCTGGTAGTTGATGGGCAGACTGGCAAGCGTGCGATCCAGCAGCGCGGGCGCCAGCAGTTGCACCCAGACCAGCGACTTGCCCGCCAGCGTCATCACGACCTGCCGATGGCGTTTTCCGCCGTGTTTGAGGATGAGCGCGGCGCAGCGTTCCGGGGCCATCGTGGGCACTTTCTCCACATTTGGCCCCATTGATTCTATCAGCCGCTCGGTGCGAATGGCGCCCAGATACGCCACCGTGACGCTGACGCCGCTGCCGCGCAGTTCTACGCGCAGGGTGTTGAGGAAGCCGCGCATGGCGTGCTTGGCGCTGTTGTAGCCGCCCGTGCCGGGGATGCCGATTAGCCCGCCAAAGCTGCACACACCCACGATGCGCCCTTTGCTTTGTCTCAGATGAGGCAGCGCGTGAACGGCGCAGTGGACGGTGCCATAGTAATTGAGTTCCATTTCGGCTTTGAGGTCCGCGAGGTCGCGCATGGCTTCGATACGCTTCGGGAGGCCATAGCCCGCGTTGTTGACGAGCGTATCTAGCCGCCCATAGGCTTCGACGGTGCGCTCGATGAGCCGCTGGCACTGGCTTTCATCGGTCACGTCCGTCTGGACGACCAGCGCCTTGCCCCCGCGCTTGCGGCATTCCTCCGCCACCTGCTCTAGCTTTTCCTGGCTGCGCGCCGCCAGCACCAGCCAGGCGCCCTGGCTGGCAAGCTGATACGCCAGTTCGCGGCCAATGCCTCTGGATGACCCGGTAACGATGACAACGTTTTCGCGGAATGGTGGCTGCGCCATATGGCTGCTGTCCTCCTTGCTTGCTGATTGGGTGCTTCGTTGGTTGTAGCACGCCAGCAGGGGAGAGGTCAAGCGCTGTGAACCTCCTCACACCCGGCCCAAAAACCCCGCGCATCTGAAAGATTCTGCGCCAGCCACGCATTGTAAAGGATGACAGGAGCCGAAAGAACGGACTTTTTCAGCGTCTCATATATGATTATCTGTGCAGCGCGGGGACGACAGAGATCGTGCTGAACTTCATCACCAAACACCTGACCGAGCTTGGCTGGCAGCAAGTTGCCCCAGACCAGGCTAGCAACTGCGAAATCGTCCCCAACTATGGGCACCCGCAATGCTGGAAGAATGGCAAGTATGATCTCTTTGTGGGCATTAACTCCAATGCAGATTGGGTGCTGGCCTTCCTCGATCCGGCTTTTCTCCCTTAGAACGCCTAACACAACCTTTTGGAAATGGGATGCTTGCCGCCGTGCCCTTCTGTCTTAGGGTGCCCCTTTGTCTTGGGGTAGCCCCGGCGTCCCTGCCGGTGTCTCGTCTACCAACTCCAACGTTCGCTCTTGCCACGATTCCCCGCCAGGGACGGCGGGGCTACAAGCCCTTCCCAGCCTCAGCCCGCCTGCGCCAGCAGCACCGCCAGCGCCTTCATCTGCTCCAGGCACGCCGTCACCGCTGCCACAAACGGCACCGGCGGCACATCCCCCTTCAGCGTCTCCCCCACCAGAAAGCTGCACGCCAGTTCTGCTTCCAAGGGGCTGACGGTGTACTCCAGCCGTTCTTTCAGCGCAGCAGGCACCCGCTGCCCAAAGAACGCCTCCCACAGCACTTCC
>DATBGS010000167.1:0-34256 GCA_036557885.1 Ktedonobacterales bacterium | reverse complement strand
CGGAGGCTGGCTGGAAATTGCATAGGCGGCTGGGCTTCCGGTGTTTGTCCCATTCAGTGTCGTATTGATGAAGGCAGCCAACTGCGCGTCATTCAGGCCGGCGATCGAGCCAGCTTCATTCACCACCACGAGATGCGTTTGCGAAGGTGTACCTGAAGTAATGTACTGCACAATTGTTGGGATAAAAGCGGCCAGGAAGACGACGGCCATCAGGATAATGCTGATGATGATAAAGCTGCGCTGCTTCACCCGATAGGTATATTCGCGCCCGATAATCAAGCCGATATTGCGCAGAGTGTCCTGGGCAGCCGCCTCGCCCGAAGGGACGGCGATCACGCTGTGTTCCTGATCGGCAGGCGCTTGCCCTGGAATGCCTGTTGGTTGCTTGTCCATAGTTTCCTTCCTCCGTCTCTCAGTGCGCGTGCGCAACTGAAGCAGCAGGTGTGCCAACCAGCTCAATGAAGATGTCGGTGAGTGAGGGTTCAACCATCTCGAACCGGCTGATGATGCCGCCGTGCTGGAGCGCCTCCTCCACAATCAGGTTGGGAGAGAGGTGGGCCTGAAGTTGCAGTTCAAGATAATCCTGGCGGCGTTTCGTGACCTGCACGCCCGAAAGCTGATCAAGCCAGAGGGCCTCCGGATCATTGTCGAGCTTGAGGCGGGCCACATGATGCCCATGCTGGCGTTTGATCTCCTGGACGCGGCCCTGCACCACCGCTTGCCCTTTATTGATCAGCACCATGTCCTCACACAATTCCTCGACCTGCTCCAACTGATGGGTGGAGAAGATGATCGTCTTGCCGCGCCGATGCAGTTCCAGAAAAGCCTCCTTCAGCACGGCCACATTGACCGGGTCCAACCCGCTAAAAGGTTCATCCATGATCAGGATGGTTGGGTTATGCAACACGGCGGCGAGAAACTGCACTTTCTGCTGATTGCCTTTGGAGAGGGCTTCGAGCTTCGTCTGGCGATTGGCCGTGATCTGGAACCGCTCTAGCCACTCATCCAGGGCGGCGAGCGCGTCTTGTTTGGAGAGACCGGCGAGACGTGCCAGGAAGAGCAATTGCGCTTGTACCTCCATCTTGGGATAGAGGCCACGCTCCTCCGGCAAATAGCCGAAGGAGCGACGCGCGACTGCGCGCACCAGGGTGCCCTTCCAGGTAATCTGGCCGGATTCGGGACGAATGAGATCCAAAATCAGGCGCATCGTCGTCGTTTTGCCCGCACCATTGGGGCCTAGAAATCCAAAAAGCGCCCCTTCTTGCACTTCCAGGGAAAGATCTTTGATGGCTTGGACCTGTCCAAAGCGTTTGTTGAGGTGTTCAACAATCAAACTCATAGCGGATGTCTCACTCCTTTCTGGCTGCCCGGTCAAGCAGCGTCACCCGTTCTCGCGCATACTCCTCCGCGTCAAGATTGGGATGAGCAAAGTGGCGCCCTTTTTTCAGAAAAGAGAGCCACATGCCCCATCTCTCGCTGGTTCACGCGAGCCAAAGATCAGGCGCTGGCAGTGTGGTCTGCAAAGACGGCTTGCGGTTGGGACAGAGTTCCCGGCTTCCAGGCCAACTCCTGTGGTCGTCGACCTCATGAATCCACCTCCTCCCCCGTATGCTCGCGATCGGCGGCTAGTGGCCGACCTCGGCGCGGCAACGGGGCAGCATTCCTGGGCATCCTGCCCGCATCGGTAAGGGCTCGCCGCAGCAGCATCTCGATCTGGGCGTTCAGGCTGCGGAGCTCATCCGACGCCCACCGACCCAGCGCGTCATGCACGGCCGGATCGAGACGGAGCAGGATAGGCTTGCGTTCCTTGTTCACGAGTAGAGGGTTCCCGCATTGACAACCGGCGAGGGCGGCTGGTCTCCGCACAGCACCACCATCAGGTTGCTGACCATGCTGGCGGTGCGCTCCTCGTCGAGTGCCACTACTCCCTTCTCGGTCAGTCGGCTGAGGGCCATCTCCACCATGCCCACCGCACCCTCGACGATCAGCGACCGCGCGGCAACTACGGCGTTGGCCTGCTGGCGACGCAGCATCGCCTGGGCGATCTCGGCGGCGTACGCAAGGTGGCTGATCCGAACCTCCACCACCTCGACGCCCGCGACGGCCACTCGCTCGGCAACCTCTCTGGCAAGTTGGTCAGCGACGGCGTCGGTTGAGCCGCGCAGTGAGGTTCCGCCGCCCTGGGTGTCCTCGTAGGGATGCCCCATGGCGACATGACGGAGCGCCGACTCTGACTGGATCGACACGAAGGCTGGGTAGTCGTCGACCCCGTAGACCGCCTTGGCCGTATCGGCGACCTGCCAGACCACGATGGCGGCGATTTCGACCGGGTTGCCGTCGGCATCGTTGACCTTGAGGCGGTTCGTCTCGAAGTTGCGCACACGGATGCTCACGGCGCGGCGAACCGCTAGCGGCCACACACACCAAAGCCCCGGCCGGCGGACGGTGCCCACATAGGTGCCGAAGAATTGCACGACACGGCTCTGGCCAGGCGGGACGATCACGATCGAGCTCGCGACCAGGCAGAAGGCGATGATGGGCAGACTGATCGCCCAGCCTCCCGCCTGCGTCTGAACGGCAGCATAGGTCGCTCCCGTCAGCCCGAACAGCGCGGCCACTCCCAGCCAACCGGTGATCATGGCTGCCTGCCGCTGCTGGATCTCTACGCTCGCCCCTTGACGGCCTACCGACTTGGCCACCGAGGTGGGCCGCTCCTGTTCGCTCATGGTGTCCTCCCAAGAAAAGTGATATCACTATGATAGCATTTTCTCCCTCGGATGCAAGGGTCTGCACGGGAGATCACCATCGTACGAGTAGTAATGAGTGCGGGGAAGTATCACTTGGATATTATTTAACCAGGTGGGCATATCTGAGCAAGACATGCCCTTCGTTGGGGTGAGAGGAGGCGAGTATCCTACGCGATGCGCAACGAGTTGCACAGAGCACCTGGAGCTGCTCCAGCGCATCCCGGCCACCGGAGCGTCGACCTCACCCGCACCAAGTCCCCTAGTCCACCGTTTCACCGCAGGTCACGTTGGCCACTGCCCCGGTCATCGCGCTGGCGCGATCCGAGGCCATCAAGACCGCCATCTCCGCCACTTCGGCTAGCTTGGGCATCCGCTTGAGCAGCGTGCGCTCCCCAATACTGGCTTCGAACGTCTCCGGCGACATCCCCGCCTGCTCGGCAAGCACGCGGATCGCCCACTCCACCCCCGGTGCGTCCGGAGACCCAGCCGAGCGCAGACAGATCACCCGAATCCCCTGCGGACCCAGCTCACACGCCAATTGTTTACAGAGCCGCTCGATGGCGGCACAGGCGACGCCGAAGTTGCCCTGGTTGGGCAAGAGCACACGAGCGGGGGTGGCAGTGATGGCCAGGATCACACCCGAGCCACGCTTCTGCATGTGCCGCGCTGCCGCTGTGCTGGTCAAGAACTGCGTCTTCATGGCGTCGGCGATCCCCAGGCTGAACGTCTCCAGCGAGAGCTCAAGGAGGGGGGTGCCCTGCGTGTAGTTGATTGAGATGGCATTGAAGGCAATATCAATGCCGCCCGTTTTCTCGACCACCGCGCGCAGGTGCCTCTCGATGGAGAGCGCATCAAGCGCGTCGACCTGCGCCGCCTCGGCCACGCCGCCCGCCTGGGCGAGCTCATGAGCCAGCGCTTCGAGAGGTCCTCTGGTGCGCCCGGCCAGGAAGACCCGTGCCCCCTCGCGGGCGAAGGCGCGAGCCACCGCCCCGCCGATGGCTCCTCCCGCGCCGTAAATGACCGCGGTTTTCTGCTCCAGTAACATGTCCATCCTCCTGGGGTCGTGTGTAGTGATCTAGGCAGTCGGGCGGCCGTTGTCCTCGCTCGCCTGGCTCATGGGGGACCGGGCAGGTGGCGTCTATGACCACCCGGCATCCCGGTTGCTCACCGCTCGTCTTCCGGTCTCGGCGGTGAGGAGATAAGCTACCACGCGTTGCGCAGCGCTTGGGTGAGGCAGCAGGACCGTTCACCGCCGTGGAACCGGGAAGGAGTGGTGTTTTCCAAGCGATCTGCTTCACCGCAGCAAGACGCCTGGAACAGGTTCCCCAGTCTCCGGTTCCACAAGTGTGGAAGGCTCTGCTCTTAGGATAATCTGGACAGCCGCTGCTTTTCTTGCAGATTCGTGCGCTTTTTGTCAAAACACTGCGCTTGTGCCCCGCGCCGATAGGTGCGCGGAGTGCAGCCCACCTGCTCTTTGAAGACCTGGGTCAGATGGCTCTGATGCGCAAAGCCGCAAGCCAGGGCCACCTGCGCCAGCGGCAGGTCTGTCTGCTCCAGCAACTGCTGGGCGCGTGCGAGGCGCTGGCGCAGGACAAATTGGTGGAGGCTGGCGCCCATTGCCTGTCGGAATAAGCGAGCAAAGTGATAGGGGCTGAAGCCGACCTGCTGCGCCAAGGTATCCAGGGAGAGCGGCTCGCTCAGGTGCTCCCGGATGAACTCGAGCAGGAACTCGCGTTGTCGATCGGTCAGCCCATGAGGCAATGGTGGAACAGCCCTGAGTCTGGCGTGGCCCCCGCTGTAGTGCCGCACCAGATGGACCGCGAGCAGCTGCGCTGCACTTTGTGCATAGAGGCTCCCTGCCGGAGCAGGCTGGTCCAGTTCCCACCACAGCGCGAGCGCCACCTGACTGAGCAGCGGATCTTGAACGCCCACCAGGTCGACCAGCTCCAACCGCGCCAGTTCGACGCCCATCACCTCCTCGGCCACCCGGCTCACCAGTTCCCGGCTCAGATGCAGATTCAGGATCTGGGTCGGGAGCGCCGAGAGGCTCCACGCGCGGCCTTCATAGGCGGGAGATGGACCCCAGGAGAGGACGAGATCGCCCTGGTACAGATCCCCTCCCCTCCAGGAGCCCTGCGCCTGCCGCCGCTCGACATGCATGGGGCCTCCCCGATACACCAACAACGTGAGATCAGGAGCAGCCGGGGCCTGATCGCTTTCCAACTCTCTGGGCACGTGGTAGGCCGCGGCGCACAGCCCCTCCCAGCCAACCTCGCTGCTGGAGCGGTAGAGCTGGAGCGTGGCAGGCTCCGTGGGAGGTAGGTTCAGCGAGGACTCAGAGGCTTTCGCTCGGCGTGCAGTCATGGTAAACGATTCCCTCCTTGGCCCTCCACAAGAATGGCCGAAAAGACGGTTCAAGGCCATGTGGCCTCTCCACAGAATACTACGCCCAGTGTGAACAGATACTCAGGAGCAAGCGGCGTCATCCTGCTGGCATCGCCTGGCCCACGGGATGTGTCAGGAGAGGCCGTAGTATGCGGAAATAGCATCCGGAGTGTTACATTCTGGCGTCATCAATTGCTGCTCTGTTGTTTTCCTCGGCACCTCCACACGACACCTGCTGGATCCTGTCCTCAGCGGTTCGCCTCATGGGGATCGTTGAGACGCAGGTTGCAAGGGGCCAGCAGGGGCTTTTCTTGGCACCTCCGGTCATCAATTTGGAGAGAGGAACTGGGCGTGTGAGGAAGGAGGTCTTCTTGGAGCCGAAGAATGCAGGGTGTCCCCCGGAAGACACCACACCGCGTGGCCTCGGCTGGCAGGAGAGCGGAACCGAAGGGGTCGAATCCGCGATCTCAAGCCATCCCTGGTGTCACCTGGGCTCTGGCTCTGGAACAGTGGCAACAGAGCAAGATGGTCGAATCCGCGATAATTCACGATCAACGCACGGGGCCAGGTGGAGACTGGGCTAAGGCAAGCTGACGGCGGAACCGACGGGCGTCTGATTAGTTCCAACGAGAGCGCGTGACACCACTTCCTCGCATTATCTACTGATGAGCTTATGATATAAGGAGCCAGCACACTGCTCTGGGTCATCTGGCTGGAAAGCCAGCCGGGAGAGGTCTGGCAGGTTGACGAGCCGATGAGCACGCTCAGCGTGTCAGACCGGCTCGATGGCCTGGAGGTTGTCCCTGACTTCACAATGCCAGTCGCTGCCCCGTTTGAGTTTTAGCTTTATGCAAGAAAGTCCAGCACGACGGCGTTGAAACGTTCGGGCTGTTCCAGGCTGATCATATGGGCCACGCCGGGGAAGAATGCCTCCTGCGCCCCGCTGACGTGCTCCAGCAGCAGTTTGGCCGTTGCGCCTACCTCAGTAAAATCGAGGTTGCCCCACATAACAAGCGTCAGCACGTGAATCTCGGCCAGCCGGCCAACGGCGGGCGGCGCCAGCACGCGGGGCTTCAGGTCCTCCTGGTGGTGCAGCCGGTAGTTGTTGGCAATCATCTCGCGCAGCTGCTCGCGCACGCGGGCAGCTGCGCGTCCGACTGGCTGGCCCGGCCCATCTCCCCAGACGCCCACCTCAAATTCGGTAAGCAGCTCATAGTCCTTCTGTTCTTCTAGTCGCTCATACTCGGCGAAGAGCAGTTTTTCGGCATCCGTCGCCGGAGCCTCATAACCGCCCACGCCTCCCGCCACCGGAATCAGCGCGGTGACTATCTCAGGATGCTCCAAGGTGAAGTCGAGAGCGATCTGGCCGCCGCGTGAGTTGCCCAGGATGGCCGTGCGCTCGATGCCCAGATGCTTGAGAAGATCAACAAGGTCCTGCCGGTTAGAGAACGATACCTCCTGCGAAGTGGTCTTGCCAAAACCGCGTGTATCATAGCGAATCACGCGGTGGTATTGGGAGAAGACTTTGACTTGCTCATCCCACATCCGACAATCTGCCACGCCGGCATGGATCAACACAAGGGCCGGTCCAGTTCCTGCTGTCTCGTAATACAGGTGCCCGCCCTCGACCTCAACAAAGCCTGTCTCGATTGCTCTTATTTCGCTCATCGAAAGCTTCCTTTCTGTTCTCGTAGAAATCATCAATCCCTGAGGAAGAGTATAGGGTGGAAAGCGGACAAAATCCGCCCTGCTAGGCAATCTCGTTAGACATTGTAGTACCTAGCCCAGATATCGTCCTGATAGAGCAGTTCCAGGCAGCGTGCCAGTTCCCGCGCCTCATAGTTATGCTGGCTACTTTCCTCATCCGGGCGAAAAAACAGGTATTGAGTACAATTGAGCAAGGTATTTGTGGCCGATGAGGAAAGTAGCTAGCACAACTGAAGTCGGGACTCAGGGTGTCTGGAAGTGGCTTTTCTTGTAGTCGTATTAAACGGAGTGCCCTCACACGCAAGGCATGCTCACTGCTTGGCATCGTTGAGGGCTTATGTGCAGAACCGAAAGGGTCGAATCCGCCACTTGTGGCAAAGCTAGTTGGCATCTCTGCACAGGCGTTGCAAAGGGGACAACAGCGCAAAGGGGTCGAATCCGCGATCTTCGCTGGGGCCGCTTGGGAGTTGGATTACCCCGAACGAGAGCGCGTGACACTTTCTCTTTGGCAGTCACAAGGAGAAAGTGGTTGGTTCCCATTCACGTCACTTTTCCTCCTGTTTACTTGCTATTCCGTCCTCGCTATGTGAGAAGAAGACCGCTCTCATTCCATCAATTTTGAACAGATGTCCCAAGTAGCCAGGACAACTTTGCAGTACTCAAGTTGAGGGAAGCAACCCATTCCCGCTGCCTCAGTTTACGAACCGCCGTTCCAAGTAGCCAGGACGGGGCTGGTCGTGGCCGGGGGGCTAATATCCGGCCACTGGGTGATGGATGGGCAAGCGTTGTGTGCAGAGCAAGCGATGGTCTCTGGATCGCTCGGCCTGACCCAACCTCCGCAGCTGGTCAGACCAGGGTGCCGCAGGCCGAAAGCTGGGCAGTTACGCTTCCGCCGTAATCTGGAGGACGTGCACACCGCGCAGATCCAGCCAGTAGCACCCCTTGCTGCCACGCGCCACGCGGATAAGCGCGTTATCACATGCCGGGCAGCGCACCACTGCGCCCATATTGCTCATGTAGACCGCCAGCACCGCCACCGCGCCAGTGGTGCCGCAGCCATCGCAGGTGGCCTGCGCCGTCGTCCTTTCAAAGGAGAAAATCTCGCGCAGTACTCCGCCAGCCGCATTGCCGTCCAGTTTCGTTTCTTCCATCAGGCACCTCCTGTTGGGCCAAAGCGTTCGGTTTTAATGCGTTCCGGTTGATAGCCCAGGGCCAGCAGACTCGCTGCCGCCGTCTCCACAAAGGCCGTTGGTTCACAGATATAGGCGAGCGGGTGCTGGTCCGCAGCCCAGACCACCTCGCGCAGCAGGCGAGCACCAATGCGGCGGCGGTAGCCGGTCCAGTCGGGCGGCTGGCTGCGGGTCAGCGTGTGGATGACCTTCAGTGTGGAGTGGCCCAGCGCCAGCCGATCCAGTTCGTCGCGGTAAATAATGTCATCGAAGGTACGCGAGGAAGAGAGCAGGCGCGTGGGAATGGGGTTGCCGACGGCCTGGCGGTGGCGCAGCATCGCCATGAGCGGCACCACGCCGGAGCCGCCCGCAACCAGCAGCAGTGGGCCGCCCAGCTTCGTCTCCCAGACAAAGTAGCCCCCAATCGGGCCGCGCAGTTCTAGCTGATCGCCCACGCGCAGTTCTTCGGTCAGATAGGGCGAAACTTCGCCATCATCCAACCGCCCAACGGTCAAGGTGATGCGCGCTTCCTGTTCTGGCGCGGAGGCAATCGAGTAGCTGCGCTCGGCTTGATAGCCATCTTCGGCGGTGAGGCGCACATCCACATGCTGCCCCGCGCGATGTCCCGTCCAGTTGGGCAGCGCCAGCGTCAAGCTCTTGGTGCGCGCCGTTTCTAGGCGCGTCTCCACCACGTCACCAAGCTGCCAGGTTAGTCGCCCCAATAGCGCTGTTCTTTCCATGGATCACCATAGTTATGATAGCCAAGCGACTCCCAGAAGCCGGGTTCGTCCTCTTCGACCAATTTCAGGCCCCGAGCCCACTTGGCGCTCTTCCAAAAGTAGAGGTGTGGCGCCAGCAGCCGCGCCGGGCCGCCGTGTTCTGGTGGCAGCGGCTGGCCGTCATAGCTGGAGACAATCCAGGCTTTGCCGCCCGTCACATCCTCCAGGGGCAAATTGGTGGTATAGCCGCCATCGCAGAAGGCGATGACATTCTCGGCAGCTGTCTCAACCCCGGCCAGCAGCGTCTCCATCGAGACGCCCTCCCACTGCGTATCCAGCTTAGACCATTTGGTCACACAGTGGATGTCTTTGGTAATGGTCTCATGGGGCAGGGCGCGAAATTCCTCCCAGGTCCAGTGTTTGGGCTGGTCAATCTCGCCGATAATCGAAAAATCCCACTTTTCTAGTGGAGTGTGCGGTGTGGGGCCAGCCGAAAGCACTGAAAAGCCGTGTTCCAGGTGCTGGCCGGGCGGGATGCGCCTGCTCACATCACCTTCTTGGCGGCGGCCCTTGAAGCCGCGCGAAATAAAACCTCCACTCACCTGTTTTTCCCTCCTGAGTTGATCGAGTTGGATGTCAGGAATCCGTCAGTCAAAGCTGCATCTTCTATACCGCAAGAGATAAAGGAGGCTTCATGTTGTTCCAGGTTCCTATGGTGCCTGCCAGTGGGATGATGGAATAAAGCCCTGGGAAGGGGGATCAGCAGACCAGCACCACAGGCCCTCTCCATTCCCTCTGCGAGTCGCCACAGAATACCAGGCAAATTCGCCTGCTACTTGAACCGAATCATGGAACCCCTGCAGCGTGCGCCAATTCCATCCACTTCTGTTTCTCCTGTCTCTGCGATCAAGATAGTTGAAATGTTCACACACTACGCGGTCTGCGGAGGGGAAAAGATAGACCTTATCCGAGAGCAGATGAAGGAGAAGCATGCAAGTTCGTCCTTCTAGACGCCTGGTTAGTGCGCTGGCGAAGGGAGCCAAAGGGGGCGAACCCGCGATCACGTGCCACTCCTGATGCTACCTGGGCTGGAACCCCTTTATGGGGAAAAGTGGAGGGCGAAGGTCGAATCCGAGTGCAGTGACGAGCAGCACACGGGGCCAGGTGGCATCTAGACTTAAGCAAGCAAACGTGGCGGCGTCAACGGGAGCCCGTGCGCTGGCTACTTTCTTCATCCGGACGAAATAAAGGAGGCATTGAGCACAATTGAACCAGTTATCTGTGGCCGATAAATAAAGTAGCCAGCACAACGGAAGGTGATCCATGTTGGGGTGACGCGCCATCCGACGGATGCCTGGGTCGCGCAACAGCTTCGGGAGGCGACGCTCTATGGGCAGGCCCCTCGATTCCTGATCCGAGATAACGACAGCAAGTTTGGGCCACTCTTCGCACGCGTAGCAAGCGGGAGCGGGATCAAACTCCTCCGAACACCGATACGCGCTCCGTGCGCCAAGGCGTATTGCGAGCGCTTCTTGGGGAGCGTACGGCGGGAATGCTCGACCATCTGCTGATTCTGCACGAACAACAGCTCTCCCGGGTTCTCCAGGCGTATATCGCCTACTTCAATCGGGCACGTCCCCACCAAGGCTTGCGGCAGCAGATCCCTGATCCGTCCAATGCTGCCCTTCTAGCCGAGGCACGCGATGGACCTATCCTAGCTGTGCCCGTTCTGGGCGGCTTACATCATGATTACCGCCGCGTCGCCTGATGGGCTTCCAGCTCAGAAGAACGCCAGAGGAGCATCACTAAGCCAAGAGCCATCCCGCTGCTTGGCGAGAACCAGTGGTGCGTCTGCGCGTGGGCAGGAACTGGATTGTCCTGTGGTCAGGATCCTGAGAGCGAATAAAAAGAGTGTCTCAGGAGCTTGGAAGCAGGCTTCAATCGGTCAGTGCGATGGGGATACTCTCTCTGAATGGCACTTACCAGGCCGAGAGAAACCCTCTCAACATCCTCAGGTACCCCAGCAAGCCTGTTCTTTCGCCCCCGGACCCGGAAAGTAGCCACCACAGGGTCTGACCCACCTGGAAATCAATGGCTCGACCATTGTGCTGAGTCCTTCTGGCTATGCAGCGCATTTACAGACCAGAATGTTTGGAGAAGCACAATCGATCATCTGATTCCTGCTCCTTTGGGAAGCAGGGATATGGTCACTTACTATCTGCCTGCTGGTTTGGCTTGCCTCCCGCTATCCTCTTGACAAGGGTACCACATCGGAGCCAGGACAGGGGTGCTTTCTCCCCATGCTTAAAAGTAAAGCGACTCCGCGCAAAAGTAGCTGTTGAAGCCATCCCCCTTTGTGATCCATTTCATTGACAAGAAAGCAAAGCAAGTTCATCATGAATGTATGGCTGTAATGAGTCAGGCGAGCAGCTTATCGGTAAAGTTGAGGGATTGATGCTTATCAGAGAAAAACAAGGGATCCCTCCCTTTGTCTCAGGTGCCAAACGACAGCAATAAGCATCATCTTCTTACCATTAGCATGCCACCTCTCCAAGAAGTTAGGGCCTACCTGTCCCTGACTGGCCTGTGCTGCCAGTTAGGAACCGTAATCATCTGAGGGTTGATGGATCAAGCGATAGGTGTGTAATCAATCTCCCCTCACGTCTCGCCAGAAGAGTTCACTTCACCATCTGGAGGAGAGGAACCATGAAATTGCTCTTTGTATTCTTGTACCGCAACCTCAAGGGGTATCGGCTGCTCGTTTTGCTGGCGATCCTTCTTACCGTCACGCAGGTCTTTGTCCAGATTGGCATGGCCTTTCCCATAAAGTTCATCCCAAGCAAGGTACAAAACCCTGGGAACGACCCATCGTGCCTCTTTCCGTTCCTGAACCCCATTCTCGATAAATTTGATACGCCTCAGATCGCCCCTGAGCTACAACCGCTTGGCCCTGGGCTGCCACCACAAGCCCCGGCCTTAACGTTGTGCCCGGTCTCGCCCAGCGATAACAGCCCCATCCTGGTTGCCAGTCATCATACCGTCAATGGGGTGATTGTCTTCTCCATCGTGATGCTGCTTGTCTTTGCCTTGATCAACGCCGCCTTGCTCTATCTCATCCGCTTCCTGGCCGCGCAGATAGCGCACAATCTCACCGCCAGATTGCGCAATCAGCTCTTTGATCACCTGCAACGCCTTTCATTGGATTGGCATGGTAAACAGAAAAAAGGCGATCTGGTCAACCGTATTACCGGCAATATCTCTGATATTGAGAAGCTGGTTGCGGACGGCATGGTGGATTTGCTGGCAGGCATCTTGACGCTGACTGGCGTGATCGCCGTTATGCTCATCCTCAGCCCGACCTACACGCTCATCTCCATGACCATTCTCCCCGCCCTGTTTCTGATGACCTACACCTATACGCGCAGCATCAGGGTCGCAACAAAGCGAGCAGCGAAGGCAACGGGGCAAGTTTCCGATGTGGCAACCGAAGACATCAACGCGCTAACGGTCATCAAAGTCTTTACGCGCGAAGAAAATGAGGCCCTCCGCTTTGGTGGCTATGTAGATACCACCCGTCGGTCAGGGCTGAGAGCCGGGAGGCTGCAAGCGCAATTTACGCCGCTCGTTGGCTTGCTCATAGCCCTGGGCATTGCTGCGGTCTTGGGCGTGGGTGGCTATGTGGCAGCGGGCAATGACTTTAACCTGGGCGCGTTTACCGTTCCGCGTCTGAGCATTGACATTGGGCTGCTGATTCTGTTCATGACGTTCTTGAACCTGCTCTACCAGCCCATGCGCGACCTTTCCAAGCTCACCACGCTGGCTGGCACAGCCAGCGCCGGAGCGGAACGTATTCAGGAAGTATTGGACCAGGCCCCCGAAGTCCTGGAGAGCCGGACGCCGTACACTGGCCCGACCAGGCTGCGTGGCGAGATTGCCTTTGACAATGTCTATTTTGGTTATACTCCCGAACGGATGGTGCTCAATGGTATCAACTTGCAGCTCCCTATCGGCAAAAAAGTAGCGCTTGTCGGACTTTCGGGTGGTGGCAAGACCACACTGGTTAAACTCATCCCACGTTTCTATGAGGCGCTTCAGGGGTCTATACGTATAGACGGACTTGATAACCGCCTGTATCCTCTCGCAGTCCTACGGCAAAACGTCAGCATGGTGCTCCAGGACTCGGTGCTCTTTGAAGGCACCATAGCCGACAATATCTCCATCGGCAGGCCGGGTGCTACTCCCCAGGAGGTCGTGGACGCCGCCCAGAAAGCAAATATTCACGACGTGATTGTGAGGGAGCTAGGTGGCTATGAGCGCCTGGTCACTGAACAGGGCAAAGACCTTTCGGGAGGACAGCGCCAGCGTGTTGCCATTGCTCGCGCCATCCTGCGCAACGCGCCCATCCTGATTCTTGATGAACCCACAGCCGCCCTGGATGTGGAGGCTGAAACCGAAGTGATGCGCGCGCTCAATCAGTTGGTCGTCGGGCGCACAGTCATCATGATTTCTCACCGCTTGAGCACGCTCGGCCATGTTGACGAGATCATTGTGCTTAAAGCAGGGCAAATCGTCGAGCGCGGGAGCTTTACAGATCTGAAAAAGCAGGGTGGCGTTTTTGCAGCGCTGCTGGAAGAGCAGAACCGCTATAACCTGGAAAAGATAGAGGAACAGAATCACTATAACCTGCAAAAGGCTGGCGGCCAATCCATTGTCCGCTCGGCCTACGTGCCCCTCCAGATTGGTGCTCCTCCGGGCACTCAACCGGTCTCCGTACCTCTCTGGTCTGCTGCGCCAGCGCCCCAGGGCTGGCCGGCTGTGGCTTCTGGTTCGCCAATACCACAGTATGGGCCAACGGGAACGGTCAATGGCGCGTCATCCACTGGCAGCACCCAACCATCTGTGCCGGTGCAGAAACTCCCGACGGCACAGGTGGTTCTCGAAGTTGACGGTCAGGTTGTCAGGCGGCGCGTGCTGGATCAGCCAGCGATCAACATTGGCCGACTTGATACCAACGATATTCAGGTCAACTCGCAGCGCGTTTCGCGCAAGCACGCCAGGATCATCGCCAGCAATGGTGCCTGGGTTCTTGAGGACACCGAGAGCTTGAACGGACTGATTTATCAAGGAGACCGGGTTGATCGCGTGGTTCTGATACCTGGGGCGCGCGTCTTTTTGGCTCCTCGTGTAGTGCTGCTCTACCAATCGGCTTCTTAGGAGCCTTTGAAAGAAAGGAGGGAGCGATGTTTGTCCAAGTCCCAAATGCGCCCCAACCACCATACTTACCAACGCCTGCTCCAGAAAAAGTGAGCCAGAAGACTCGCATCTTTACCTGGATCAGCGGCATCGTGAGCTTCAGCCTGATAGCGTATCTGCTGCTGGTGCTCACTCACCAATTGTTTGTAGCCCCACCAGCGCAGCGCCTGGTGCTCGTCCAGGATGTTGCCCTTCCTGGTGGGCTGGCGAAAGACGCGCAGGACGCGGCTTCGCTGGCCCCAGGAGTGGACCTCGAATTTGACGGCTTTGACTTCCAGGCGTATGACGCAGCCACACATCGCCTGTTTATTGCCCATACCGGCCCTGCTCCCGATGATCTGCTGCTCAACCATATTCCATTCAATCCACTCTATGATGGAAATGTGGTCGTTGTAGATACCGCACAAAGGAAAGTGCTCGCGCGCATCCCCGCCCCGCAAGTGGCCGGGGTGATTGACGCGCCTGATCTGCACAAAGTCTTCGCGGCAGACGCCGAAGACAACATCATTTTTGTGATCAACACCGATACGATGCAGATCGAGGACCAGATTCAGTTGCAAGACAACGAAAGCCCCGACGCCATCTCGTATGATGCGGTTGATCATCTCGTCTTCGTTTCTGACCCTGGCACCCCTCCAGACCCGCTCCAGTCCATGAATACCGACCCGATGAATCAGAACATAGTCGTGATTGATGCCGTTCAGGACCAGATTCTCAAATATGTCAACTTCGGCGCTACGCTACCCCTCTTAGACGGGGAGCAAGCTCCAACCACCAACAATTTGCCAACCTGGGGCTACGACATCGGCCACAACGAATATGACCTGGGGCATGATTTCGTCACGGTTCAGGTCGCAGCCAACGGTGATGACCCCAATGCGTATGTTCTGCCGCCGCCGCATACCGCAGAGTTTGATGCAATTGATGTCAAGACGATGGAAGTGGATAATCGCCTCCAGCTTCCTGCCTCGTGCAGCACGCCACATGGCATGACCATTGATACAGACCAGCACGTAGCCTTTGTCGCCTGCACCGACTTCGATCCAGCATCCAATCTCTTCGAGAACCTGCTGCGTGTAGACCTGCAAACTATGAAGGTGATCCCAAGCGATCCTGCTACTATGCGTGTGGCGCCCAATTCGGACCTTGTGCGCCTTGACCACACGCTGCATCTGTTATTCGTTGCAAGCTCTGATGGCATCACGATTTTTGACGAGAAAGCCGGGGAATTCCACCGCTTAAGTGAGGCATTTATCGGCAAAGAGACGCATACGATTGCCATCAATGAGCAGACCCAGGAAGTCTACTTCCCAATTAACGCCGGAGGCTTGCCAGTCCTGCGCATTACCCGCTACAATCCGAATGGCGCATGACTCAACAGGGTTTGTCCTCCCTGAAATCAGTTTTTACCTATCTGTTCAGCCATTCCATTCTGGTCGCTAACAGACCACCCTGGTTTAAGCTGATCAATGTGATGACCAGGAGGATGTGCTTGCTGACTGAGTCATCGTGGAGGGGATATTGGACTAATGCGCAGGCCAGAGCCAGCCCAAACACGGCAAGCAGTGTGAGCCGATCTGCAAGCCGAAACGGGCGCAATAACCAGAGTATCACTATGATACCCACCAGCACTAATCCAGCAGTGAGTGCCTTGTTGATAAAAGTGCTTGATGCGAAGCCATCAATCGCGGTGTCTTGCAAGAGGCCGAAAATCCCGCCACGCGTCTTCGGGCTTAGTGCTTGCACGAGAAAAACTCCAGCAGGCAGCAGGGCTGTCAGGGCAGTCAATGCAAGTAAGAGGCGGGGCCAGAGCCTTCTTACGATCAGGCAGGAGAGGCAGTTGAGGGGTACAAGAAACAATATCAGCACTGCTTCAACCCAATGATCTGAGGCAACCACGAAATTGAAAGCGAGCGTGCTTCCACCCGCCAGTAATAGCAACAGTAAGCCAAATAACAGGGCAAACCCCCTCTCCCAGATAGGGGATGGAGGTGCCTGGCGGAGAGGTGAAGGTGGTACAGGGAGAGCGGAGGGCAGCACTTGCCCAACTGCTACAGTGGGCAGCAGAAATGACGGTCCGGCCTGGATGGGCGCCTGGCCTCCCGCTTGCATGGTCAGCCCTGGACGGATGGCACCCACCGATGCGGCAGTTGCCTCAGTTTTTACTGATGGTTGCTGGAGAATCTTCGTCAATTCCTGTAGCACTTCAGACGCGCTCTGCGGGCGCTGGCTGGGATGAAGTGCTGTCATGCGCTGGATGAGTATGGCTAACTCAGGGGGAACTGCTGCATTACTCTGACGAATAGATGCAAACGCAAAGCGCGGCTGCGCCGATGACGGGTCTTTTCCGGTCAGGCAGTGATGCAGGGTGACTCCCAGACTGTAGAGATCGGAGCGCGCGGTGGTCTGGGAGAGACCATGCTGCTCTGGAGCGGCATACCCTGGTGTACCAAAAAAAGCCGTATCCTGTCGCTGGCCTTCCTTGAAAAAGCGAGCAATTCCAAAATCAATCAGGACCACCTGTTGCTGACTGGTCACCATAATATTATCCGGCTTGAGATCTCGGAAAATGATGGGTGGCTGGTGCTGATGCAAATAGAGCAAAACCTCACAAAGTTGCCTGGCGTAGCGGAGCACCTGCTGGACAGGCAGAGGGCGACCTTCTGCTTCTTTGAGAAGTTGATAGAGTGTTTTGCCCTGAATGAAGTCCATCACCAGATAAGTGCGCCCTCCTTGAGTAAATGCATGATGGAAACGTGGCAGGTTTGAATGGGCTAGCGAGCGCAGAAGATCGGCCTCTCGTTGAAACCGAGCCTCGGCCTCGATTCGAGCAGCCTCACTCAGGTGTCCCTGGCTCATCTCTTTGATTGCCACTATCCGATGACCGGCCTGTGTATCAAGGGCCTGATAGACGGCACCCATACCGCCTCGGCCAACACACTCAACAATCAAATAGCGCTGAAGCAGCAGGGATTGAGGGGGAAGTTTTCCAGTGTGATGATCTGGGGGAGCCATACAACACCTCCCACACAAGACAACAGAGAGCGCCAGTATCCACACACCAGCGCTGTACAACACTCCATCCGTAGAAGAGGTCTGCTAGTTGTTAGGGTTGCTTATCTCAAGCACTGTTGAGGTGCCCTGCTGAAATTGCACCGTTACCTCGATGGGTTGATTGCTTCCAATCGCTCCTGCGTTTGCGAAGTCTTTATATTGTGTGGTGGCGCTGACTGGAAAGTTGAACAGTTGCTTGCCAACCTGAAAATGCAAGATGTTATCCGCACCAAGAGAGCTGGTTGTTGTGCCGGTATACTTCACTACGTGAAGGTCTTGCGCATCTCCGCTGCCAGCCGGTTTTAGCTCCGTTGCAGTGAAAGAACCATCGGTGTTGGCGTTTTCTTTTATCTTGACCGTCTGTCCCTGGGATGGATTTGCCCCGTTAAAATCTGAAAGATCTGTCTGAGCATTGATAGTGGCAGCCGGTGCAGGACTCCCATCAGGCATGCTCACAGTAATGCTGGTGGAACTGACGTTTGCTACCTGGCCCGTGAATTCCAGGCTCCCTGGTACAAAGGTCGTCGCGCCACCACCTGAGGTATCCTTCACCCCACCAGTGCTGGTGGCTCCAGGGAGTGAGGAACTCTGGCTGGTTCCACCAGCAACGCCCACGCAGGCCGTCATCAGCAACAAGGCGGCAACCCCCAATAAGCCAAACAATACAATGTGGGTACGGCGAGGCAGCAGTGTCATAGGAAATCTCCTCTGTCTTTATCGCTCACTAGGTCGAACTATTTGTTCAAAAAAACTATACGTGTTTTTTGCTGCCATCACTATGAGCTACTACATCTTTTTGATCGAACATCTGGCACAGCAGGGCAGATACTCTACTCAAGCGTGATCACCTGCCCTACCTCAAAAACCTGTGGACTGGAAACTGGGATAAAAGAGTATCGCCACTCCTCTCACCCCTCGGCGTCCATCACCACGCCAGACACGCGGCGACTTCGTTCAACAAAGCGGTAAGCTCACCTGGCCTGGCGCTTTGTAAACGGTTGACCCGGCGTGTGGCAATCTTAAACAAAAGTGCCGCCTCATACCAGCGAGCGCGTTGAAGAATGCCAGTCACCACTTCCCGCCCCTCTCCGTGTTGGAGCAGTGCCTGTCCATAGGCGCTGCGAAACACCGCTGCGGTGCCCTCAAACCATTCGCGCGTGCCAGTTCGCTGATACCAGAGGCCACTGGGTCGTAGATATGCTAGAAAATAGCCAACATCCAGCGCTGGATCAGCCAGGCACATGCCATCAAAATCCACTACATACACCTGCCCCTGAGCGAAAAGCAACTGGCTAGATTTGAAACCGCCATGTGCCAGGACTGGTGCTGTGATGGATGCTGTTTCCAGATTTCCCGCGAGTTTTTCTGATAGTCGTTTGATTTCTTCTGCCTGTGCCGGATACCAGACAGTCAAAAGCGCGGCTCGCTCGCGCAACCGACTCGCCTCTTTCGCTCCAGCTCGTAAGGTCTTGTTGGCAGGTCGGACCCTGCTGGTATGCAGCCTCACAAGCGCTTGAGCCGTGCTCGTAACGGCGCCTTCAGGGATCACTGCCTCACTGACCTCACCGCCCCGCCCACGTAGTACCCTGGGCTTGAAGACCTCGCTCCCCGTAAGTGCTGGTGACGCTCTCGCGGATGAGTTGGATGCGCCCGCATGGATGGGCGGCACAGCTTCATGCAACGTCAACCCCATTGCCTCAAGCATCCCCAGCGGATAGGGTAACAGAGGAGGATAATCCTTCTCGCTTGCCTGTTCAGCATACAGGCGTTCCTGTATGCTGTAGGTGACACGCGCCTGGTTAGGGTCTGCGTACACCTTCCCAAAGACTGGAAGCGTCCGCTGCTCTAAACCTGCTGCTCCTGCTCGCTCTAGCTGGAGCAGATAGCGAATAACACAACGATTTCCTGGTTTGTAACGTACAGGCACGGCCTCAGCAGAAATCAACCTCCAGTCCGCGTTGTCGAGGTAGCGCTGGGTTGCGCTGGCAAGCGCCTGGAAAAGCGGAGTACCCGACGAGACATCGCAGCTTGCCGCCAACGCAGATAAGCTGGAATCTGCCGGGAATGCTTGCACCGAGAGGCCAAGCTGCCTGGATGAGATACCGCCAGATGGTGCTTTTTCAAGCGGAGCTTGCTCGGCCTCAGCCAGCGTAAAAAGCATCATGGCGCCATCAAGCGCCGTTTCATCGAGCGTCAGGCTGACAGTTGACCCCTGTTGCCCGGCTGATTTGGTGGGTGCGCCTCTGCGGAGCGCAGCATCAACATGATAGATAGCGGCCAGTCCCCGGCCTGGCTTGCGTCGGAGATACCGGAGAAAAAGATGTGGTTGCCCTGGTGTTTTTGGCAGCAAAGGGCGGTCAGCACGCGCAAAGAGACGTGTCACGATGGCCGGTAAATCAGCGATGGAAAGGGTGGCCTGCGGAGAGTTTTGCGTCATTGCTTTGCCAGCCTTTCCAGCCCCAGTCGCTCAACAAAGGCTGCCAGAACTTCTGCCGCTTCGGGAACGCCGCGAAATCCTGGAAACGCATTAACATCTATCACCAGTGGGCCACGTTCGGTCTGGAGCAAGTCAACACCATACAGACGCAGCCCAAAGACACGCCCCACGTCCAGCACCATCTGCTTCCACTCGGCAGGGATAGCTTCCGGCGCCAGAGGCACATCTTCTTTTGGGGCGCTAGCTTCCAGCGGCGTGCGACGACGAGCAGCAAAAACGCGCGTCCCAATCACCCAGAACTTCTGGTCCCAGCCATCACCGGGAAGAAACTCTTGCAATATCACTGGCTCCTCACCCCAGCGTGGCAGGAGTTGCTGCAATGCTTCACGATTATCGGCTTTGGCGACCAGATCATTCTGATGGCTGTAGGCGCTTTTCACAATCAGCGGAAAGGGCAGGGCCGCAGCGAGCGCCTGGTCATTCACTGCCTGCCCCAGCGTAGAAGCGTTCCATGCCTGCGGCCAGGGAAGACGAGCTTCGAGCATCCTTCTTGCCATCTCCGTCCGATCCTGGCAGGCTCGTGAAGCCGCCCAGCTATTGAGCACATAAGCGCCCCACTGCTCCAGGGCAAAGGCCAGGGCCAACGCCTGGGGAGCGTGTGATTTCAGTAAGTACAGGTCGCTAAGAGTCTGCCTGGACTCTCGCTCAACAGCCTGCTCCCCAGTCTGCCCCTGCACATCCAGCAGACGAATCGTATGAGCGACGCTCAACTGTTGGAGCGCCTGAGCAATCACCGGATGAGAGCGCGTCTCTGGCTTATCCAGAATCAAAGCAATGTTCATGCGCCGCCTCCTTGAGGGTATCCAACGAATGAACTTACTCTGATCTCACTTTGGCCTGGCGCCGCTGCTGGCGCTGCAAGCGGGCATCCCGCTTGAGTTCGGCATCTTTGGCGGCGTGCAGAATATATTCTGCGACACGTATCACTGCGCGGGGCACCAGCCTGAAACTTGGGAAATCATTGATGTCGAGCACAGCCAACCCATCAGGGGTTTCAACCACATCAAGGCCGTAGATCACCAATCCAAAGAGCTTCCCTACCTGTAACGCGAGCTTGCGCATCTCTGGTGTGACTGGAATCAGTCCTTCCTGGATTTCTGGATGCAGCGGCGATTTTTTAACAACCGCATCTACCTCTGTGCCGGTCACGTAGAGCTTGATGTCGTACCCGGCGTTTTCGACATAACGCTGAGCAAGCAAATAGCTGTCTCGCGCTTCAGCAATGTCCAAAGTGCGCAGCTCGGAGGGTTGGTTGACTCGATAGATGCCCCGGCAAGAACTTCCATTGGTGGGCTTGACGACCAGCGGATAGGCTTCCGACGGAATCTGGCGGAGCAAACGCGGATGCGCGACAAAATAGGTTAGCGGCACTGGCAAACCATGTGCGCGTGCAAAAGAGGCTGCCACCGCCTTATCACGGACAAGGCGAATGGCATGGGAAGGATTGATCGTGGGAATACCGGCGGCTTCAACAGCTTCGATTAAACTTTGCCCTGGCCCGGCGGAAACGGTTTTCAGGACATACGCATCATAGCCATGACTGCCCAGATCAACCAGTGAAGTGATGGTTTCTTCTGGCTCCAGCAGGTCAACATCATGACCCCATTGGATGAGTTGATCAGCAACCACCGTCGGCATCGGTTGCCTGCGATACTCTCGCTCAATAATAAAGCAAAAACGCATATTCTA
Source organism: Ktedonobacterales bacterium (assembly GCA_036557885.1). GTDB lineage: Bacteria > Chloroflexota > Ktedonobacteria > Ktedonobacterales > DATBGS01 > DATBGS01. The sequence continues at coordinate 13,036 of DATBGS010000167.1, read as the reverse complement.
ACCCCCTCCTACAGTTGGGCGACTGTTGTTGGCATCGTGGGAGGTGCGGCAATATGTCTAAGCATACCGCTTGAACGCAAAACCCGCAATCTACTACGTCACTCTTGTACAGTGAGGTATGCTATGGTGTTGTATTGGTTTCGTATCTATAGTAAGAAGAACAACGTCTCGCAGAGCCAATGCTACCTGGCGAAACCGGCGGGAGGGATGCCCGCAACAGGGGGTCACAATGACACCTGATGATGTGCGGAGCATCAACCAGCAACAAGAGAGTGGTGCCAGACGAACGCTTGATCTGGCAAGCACCCAGTCGCCCTTTCTTGAGGGCCTCCCCAGAGAGAAACTGGCGGCGCTGCTCAGTAAACAAGAACGCCGCTCTTTTCCCCCTGGCACGCAAGTGCTGGTGCAGGGGGAGCACTTACAAGAAATCTACCTGATTATTGCTGGCCTTGCTGAGGTTTACATCACTGATGAGCAAAACAGGGAGCACCAAGTTGCACTTGTTGGACCAGGGCAGACGCTGGGCGAGATGTCCCTTTTGACGGGCGACCCAATTTCCGCGCACGTTCGCGCGACTAGCAATGATGATCTGGAAGTGCTGATCCTGAACCAGAAAGAAATCCACCGCCTGGCAAGTGCCCATCCGACAATTTATCGGAACCTGGCATCTATCCTTTCCAACAGGCTAGCCCGTAGTAATCAGCGTCTTTTGCACCAAAGAGAGCACATCATTGCACTTCCTGAAGAAGAATCACCTCCATTGCTTGGATATGCTCTTGCGTGCAGCCTGTCCTGGCATACTCGCAGCCCCATCTTGCTGCTTGCATTGGTTGAGCCGTCCTCTGCCCCAGAGTCTCTGCTGCAACTGGCATTTGGGACAGCAACAAGCCCCACACGCTCACTTTTTCTAGCCAGTTCCTCCCCTGCTTTGGATCGGCAGCCACTACTCCCACGCGCATATTTGCTCGTTACAGCGTCTGAGGGCGACTTTGCGTTTCCCACCCTGGTAGAGACACTGGAGGTGCTCTCCAGCCAGTATGAGTATGTGCTGGTCCAGGCGCCCTCGCAGGTCATCCCATCAGTCCTCTTCCAGCGCAGTATCCGTCTGATAGGGCAGCACATACCTCGTACTGGACAAGCCGACCTTGCCCCTGGACATACGTTGCGCGCCTGGGCAACTCCTCAGTGGAGAAACCGCCCAGATGATGATGGCAACCTCGCCATTCCAGCACTCAATGCCCAGGATGAACAAGCACTTCAGGAAGGATTACTACCAACCTCAACTCCTGCTGGGTCTGCTCTGGGCTGGGCCGCGCGACACCTGGCCCGGCTTAAAGTTGGACTCGCATTAGGGGCTGGCGCATCGAAGGGGTATGCACATCTGGGGGTTATCAGTGTTTTGAAGAAAATGGGCTTGATGGTGGATTACCTGGCTGGCACTAGTATTGGTGCGGTAGTAGCTGCCCTTGTTGCGCTAGGATATTCAGTAGAAGAGATGGCTGAGATACTCGATCAAGTTGGGGCAGCAGCCTTCCGACTCAGCCTCCCAACGAAGTCGTTGCTTTCCAGCACAGGTCTTCGCTCAGGTATTCAACAGATTGCCGGGGATCAGCGCATCGAAAATCTGGCATTGCCGCTGGCTCTAGTGGCTGCTGATCTGAGTACCCAGCAAGAGGTGGTGTTTCGACGCGGCCTCCTCTGGCCTGCTGTTCTGGCAAGCGTCTCTCTCCCCGGCATCTACCCTCCACAGCGTATTGGACCATTTACACTTGTGGATGGCGGTGTGCTGAATCCCGTTCCTGGCGATGTAGTGGCCGAATTAGGGGCTGACCGCATACTGGCGGTTCGGCTTTCCAACCACCCCCCAGGCCAGCGGAACTGGGCTGAAGCGCAGCCATCCATAAATAGCGGCCCGTCGGTACTCCAAACAATGATGCTCTCTTTGGACCTCCTTCAAAGCCGCATTTCAACTCATACAGCAGCAGCAGCAACCATCTTGATCGAACCTGTCCTTGAGGAAAGGGATGGGAAGGGACTGCGTCATTTTAGCCAGGGGCGAAGCTTCATTACCAGGGGAATAGCAGCGACTGAAGCGGTATCACCATTATTGACTCAAGCCTTTCCCTGGCTCCGTCCTTGATTGGTGAGCGCCTGGGGATGGTCAGCAGCACGCTCACAGACGACCATCGCCTCTTCCTCTACTGATCCCTTGTGGTGGCTACTTTCGCCATAAGCTCACGAGTCGAGACTGGTGAGGGCTTCTTTCGTGCCGACCTGCTTGCCAAAGCAGAGGAATCAGCGTACCATCCTGGCATGCCTGATGTCTTTCACCCCACTCCTCTTTTCCAAGGAGCACAATTCCGGTGGCATTGCTTATGTATGCGCAAACCCACGATCACCTGCGGATGTTCCTTTGCTTGTTACTGTGGCTAGGTGTTCGCAACAAAGCCACCCTGTCGCATTACTTGACTCCTGGAGTAAGGCCAGTGTAGACGCCAAAACGCCGAAAAATCCTGCTTTTCAGTTTCGCAGCAACGATTTCTCCGGGTCGAATGGCTTTAGACAATATCAAGCAACTGACTGAGCCGTTCAATCGCCAGATCAGGCTCAATCTCATCGTGTGTGCGCGTCTTCTCTGCTACGAGCGCCTCTGATGCTTTCCAGATCGAGAGGATATGAAGCCTCTTAGCGCCAGCAATATCAGCTCTGAGATCATTTCCTACCATTGCAGCCTCTTCAGGAGAGACGTTCAGGCCATTGAGGGCATACCGAAAGATTTCTGGATGAGGTTTACAGACTCCTAGATCGGCGGAGATAGCCATATGCGCATACTCAAAGCAGCTGAGCAGACCCATGACCGCCACATCTTCTCGGAAAAGTGGCCCTCCATAACTGCGGTTTGTCACAACTCCCAGAAGGTATCCTCGCTGTTTGAGGGCCTCCAACGTCGAAAGTGTGTCAGCAAAGAGGACTCGTGAATCGGGTATACGCACACGTAACGCTTCGAAGAGAGCCCCCGCACGCGCTTGGTCGATATTCGCCAGACCGAACTCTTGCAGGGCGCGCATAGTCACTGGCACCCTATCTGGCTCAAACTCTGGATGCTGAAGCCGCTCTTTATCCATGTGTTTATCAATTGATTGGGAGAGAAGAGCACCCAGTGTGCCATCCTCCAAGGTCGAGAACGCCTCGTTACCTCTGACACGCCTGAGCATGGCGCCAGCCTTTACCTGTGCTGCGCTTTCGGCAAGGGATGCCTTGTCCTCGCTGCGAGTCCAGAGCGTGCTGCCCAGGTCAAACAAGATACAGCGAAGCTTGCGTCCACGTATCATGAAGAAAGAACTTTCTGTTGCTCAATTAAAATTGCCGATTGCCGATATGGAGCACAACGAGCAGGATCACGGTAAGCGTCAGTCCGATAAGCAATACCAGAGCAACCTTATCTGCGAGTGTTACCTGGTGTTCTCGCAGGGTCGTACTCCTAATTATGTGCTCCAAAGGCGCGTGCATCGACAACCATAGCCATAACAGACGTGGTGCGCTGCGCACCAATAAGCAAAGGAATAGTAACTACGGGAATGCAGGCAAAGACTCGCCAGAGGTAGCCGGGCCATTTCTGTAGTTCCCTGTGCTGGCTACTTTCCTCATCGGCCACAAATACCCGGTTCAATTGCACTCTCTACCTGTTTTTTCGCCTGGATGAGGAAAATGGGATAGGCGGCTGGCGAGGTACCGCTTTCGCGGCCTTTTTCCATCCGTCCTCCCCAGAATGAAGTAGGCCGCTGACGAGGTGCCATGTGTCCCTTTTTCATCGCCCTCTTCCCGAACCGTGCAGGACACCTTCACGTCACACGGCTCTCCGGTTCCTCGGATGATACTCAGGACGGTTGTGGCCTCCTGCATTACGCATACCTCTCATTGCTGAGTATCGAGGTCTCTGTGCCCCTTCGCCATGTCCTCGGCTTTCCCGAGGGCGGACTACTACGGGCACTTTGTTACCTTGGAGGTTGCCCTCTGTCGGTAATCCCGTGGTACGGCTCTGAGCTACGTTCTAGCTCACCGTAGGATCCCCACTCATCCCTTGACCTGGCCTCGTTGGCCGTCTCTCGCAGACAGGGAGTGCATCCGCCGTCAGTTCATGCCGATACAGTCTGCGACATCGTTTTCAGACGTTCTTCCGATGGATGTGTACATGCATCGAGTCGGGATTAGGGTTCAAGCAGTCTAGCTTTGCCCATAGTGAGCGAGCCTTACGGGTGCCATGCCCTACAACGTCTTCAGGCATGCCCCGCTTGCTCAGCATGCTCTTGTTCCCTTTGGTTTTCACCCCCAGGTTAGCTGATAGCTCAGGAACTCCTCCCCAGTTCCTCCTGCTTGCGGCAGGGATAGCTCAAAGCGCCTCACGGCGCACACCGACCATACAAGTTTTCCAAGGAGTCGGCTCGCCAGTTTCCGCTTCTCTCCTTTTGGCCTCTGCGCATCTCGCGTAGTCGCATCAGGTTCAAGCGGTTCCCCTGTCGCCCTTCGCGCCTCAGGCTGGCTTTCCCAACCTTGCCTGAGAGGCTCGTTACTCCTGCGACTCCTAAGGTGACTCTGTCCCCCTGAGGCTCGCACCTGGTAGGGAATCCCGCGTTCCGTCACGATGAGACGTTTCAAGCGTCCTGTAGGTGCCTCACCCACCACCTTTATGAAACCTTATTGGCCCCCATCCTTCCCGCGAGGGTACCCAAAACGGCTACTTGGTCCTCAGTACGGAAAGGCTCTGACTTCAGATGTTCTGCCAAAGGATGTGTGCTTGCATCATCGGTGGTTGATGTTTGAGCAGTTTGGCCCTCACCCTGGGATCCGGAACTTGCGAGCTGGCACCGCTACAATGCCTTCACTTGTCTCTCCGCTTTCTCGGCATGCTGTTGTCCCCTTTGGCTTTCGCCGCCAAGTGAGCTGGTGTTCCTAGAAGAACCCTCAAATTCTAGCCGATTGCATCGGCGATCTCATCGTGCGTGTCACGGCGCACGTAGCCAGCACAACCATTTCCGCCCACTCCGGGTTTCGGTAGCACAAGGATGTTCCGGTAGCATCGCCTGGGCTCACTGCACTTTGGCGGCATGCCACTGCACTTGCTCCCTTGTCGTTCCCTCCTGTACGCACGACTCTGATTCCCGCTGCAGACAGCGATCTTGGATCTCAGTCTCCTGCACTACGTGCGCATCGAGCAAGCATACCATCGTTCAGCCAGCCGCCTATTTCCCAGCAACCCCAACCCCTGCTCTCCAGCCCTCTTCGAACCAGGGAGACAGACCACCCCACAGGCTCAGATGGTGGGTGGCGCGGCCAAGAGCGCCTCATAGGTGTGTGCGAGCTTTGCCCCCAGGCTCGGCCAACTGTAGCGGGCATGCACCGCCAAATAGGCCGCCTGCCCGCGGCGCTGGCGCTCAGTGGCGTCATTGACGGCGCTCACCAGGGCTGCTCCCAGTGCCCCCTCGTCGTCGGGCGGCACCAGCCACCCGGTCTGTCCCTCCTCCACAATCTCGCGGGGGCCGTGAGCGGCCACGGCAATGGCAGGCAGTCCACAGGCCATGCCCTCCACCAGCACCTGGCCAAACTGCTCGCGCACGGAGGGCAAGATCACCACGTCGGAGGCGGCAAAAATTTCCGGCAACTCCTCATGCTCGTGCCAGCCCGCCAGGAACACGTCACGGACGCCCAGCCGCTGGATCGTCTCGGCGGGATGCTCTCCCTCCCACTCGCCGGGAAAGCCCCCCACCAGCACCAGTGGCGCCGGGGTGGTGAATGCCAACTTGGCGCGCTGGTAAGCCGCAATCAGCAAGCTGAGCCGTTTGACAGCGGTGAAACGGCCTACATAGAGGAGCACCGGGCCCGTGACGAACGCACCCAACTGCTGGGACGTGTAGGCGATAGATCCAGGCTTGCCTCCTGGCACCCAGCCGCGCGGCTGTTCGACGAGGAGCCGCTGCCACAACGCCAGCCGATCGACAGGGCGGTGATCGAAGTGGACGGGATCAAAGCCATTGGGCAGCAGCACGCAGCGCTCAGGGTCGATGGGGAGCACCGCCTGCGCCCTCGCCACCTGGGAAGCGGAGGAAACCACCAGCCGTTGGCACCTGGCCGCCCAGCGCCGCATCCGTCCGGCCCACATCGCGGCGTGCCGCCAGTGGGCGGGCGGCCCCTGAGCGATGGCTTCCAGCAGGAGGAGTTCGGTTCCATGCAGATGTCCCACGATCGGGACGTCCGGCGCCACAGCGCGAGCGGCTTCGTGGAGGGGAGTGAGGTGATGCAGGTGCAGCAGGTCGGCGTCGGCAGCGCCAGCCTCGCGGAGGATGTGAGTCCACGCCGTGACCAGATGGGTATAGGTGGCATCATCGACGGTGGCAAAGACGCGATCGGGCGCGCCGGGGCGGTCCTCGTAGGAGGGATGGAAGGGAGGATCGGCCCAGAGGGGATCGGCCGCCGTGAGCGCTGCGGTGTAGTCGACGGCAAAGAGGTCCAGACCTGCAAAGAACGACCGTGCATCGCCGGGATGCCCTGGGAGCTGGAGCGACCCCGAGACGACACGGACCTGCCAGCCGTGCTCGGGCAGCCTCTGCGCAAGGGAGCGGACAACGTGCGCCGAGCCTCCACGGGGGTAAAAGAGCAGGCCCATCAGCACCTGTGGCCGCGCAGGGGCCGAAGGAAGCAGCCGCAGCGCATCCTGGGGAGGAGACATAGTGGTCCTTTCGCTGGCCGATCGAGCGGGCCAGCACGCGTTGGAGTCTGCTCGTCCCTGGCTTCCCACATGGCCACACGCCCTCTCGGCTGTGCAATGACCGAGCGGCTGTTGGAGCAGTGCGTGCGGAAGCAGGGACAGGATGGCAGCACACGTAGGACAGGTCGTTCTGCGAAGCGAGATGTGGCTGGAGCAAAATAGCATCCTTCCAGCATATCACCGAAAGCTGGCTTCAGTGGGTGGCACAGCTCAGCAGGAGCTACTCATCCCAAGCAGGACTCCTGTCAGTCCGGCACTCGGTGCACTCACGGTAGCAAAGATGGCGTGCCCTGTCTACACACAGGGTGGGAAGATAGGACCAAAAGCCTAGAGGGGCTGCTGGAGGAGCGCTAGCGCTGGAGAAAGGCAGGGAGGAGAGACGAGCGTGCCTTCTGCTGACTCCAGAGGCGCTGTCAGGCGTGAGAGATGCCCTGATACCTGTCCAAGCCCCTGCTCGCCTCATCCTTAGTGGGTACACGTTATGAAGGAAGGAAACCCTGATAGCCTTTCGTTGGGAGTGAGGGAGAGGGGTCTGAGGGGTTCCAAATGCACAAAGGGAGGACCGGCCCATGCAGTGGAGGTATAAGACGGTAGAAGTCAGCTTGATGGCAGGGCCGCTTGGGAGGCAGTGGATTACCACTGCCGAGACTGAGACCGCCGCTGAGGAATTCCTGGAGAACGCTTTGGAAAAATTAGGGCACGATGGGTGGGAATTGGTGACGACGTTGGGCGAGGGGTCGTCTGCTCCCATCCTCATTTTCAAGTGCCTGGCGAGCAGATTATAACGCGGGGGTGATGCTGTGCTGGCTCCTTGCGTCATCGGTTCTGAAAAAGGCGTAAATGGGCGAAAACTCCATCCAGCGCCACTCTCTGCGCATTTACGCGCTCCACGATTATTATCGTGGAGCAGCCCTCCCAGCACATTTCGTCGTTTCACTGCCCCTGGTCCTGAGTGGTGTGCCAATTCGGGAATCGGCTGCCCAATGCCTTAATTCAGACGGGCACAGTTGTAATACAGGCTATATTCAGCCAGCACTTGTTTCAAATGGCTTTCGTTGAAGATTAATAGATGGTCCAAACACTCCTCCCGCATGCTACGTACCCCGGAATATGCGGAAACTCCATCCCAGGTTCTGTACTCTTACGCCACATCACAATAATAGTCGTGCATGAGGCCCGTAATGGGCGAAAATTACATCCCGAGTGTTGCACACAGTCGCCATCAACCACTGCTCGGTCTTTTCCTCCAAAGCACCGGTGCTGGCTCCTTTCTTCATCCGGGTGAAAAAAAGGGTAGTGAGCACAATAGAACCAGGTAGTTGTGCCCGATGACGAAAGTAGCCAGCACAGGGAGGCAGACTTCGAAGAAAAAGCGCGCACGAGACCCACTGATGAGCTTATGATGGAAGGAGCCAGCACAGAGTTCTGTTTCATGGAGACAGAACCCCCTGCTGCATGAGCCAGAGGTCAATATTATTGGTCGGGGTCAACCCAGCGCTGGTGCCGGTTGTTTCGTTCCCACTGCCTGTGTATCCGGCCTATCTGTGCCTGGTTCCACTCAAGCTTAGCCCACCCATCTAGAGCCCGGGAGCGCTGGTGGAAGCTGCACTGGTATCTCGTGTCGTAGAGATGCTCGTACAGCATGTAGGTGACCCATTCCTGCCGCAGCGCCAGCCACTCTCCAAGCCAGTCTCTTGCCATCACGAACTCGATCAGGGAAACCAAAGCGGAGTCGCCCATACCCAGCCCTTGGTAGGAGCGAAGGTGGTTCCAGATCGCCTCGCGATGCACTCCCTGCAACACAGCCAGGACTCCTCGATGGCTCTCCGCCATCAGCTTGATCTGGATTGGTTTCATCGGACGGCCTTTCTTACCCGGTGAGCTGGCACACGAGGAATGGCAGGCATCTCCCCCTGAGGTGCTTGAAGCACGTCACGTGCCGACAGCTTCACCCCACGAGGCCACGCCCCTCTTGTAACATCTGGTCCTTGTCCTTGTTTGGGGTGGCAGCCCAGCGGAGCTGCGCCTCGGCTGCCTCGGTTGCAGCCAGAGCCTGTGCTGGCTCCTTTCTTCATCCAGGCGAAAAAGGGGAGTGAGCACCATTGAACCAGGTATGTGTGGCCAATGACGGAAGTAGCCAGGACAAGCATGTAGCCACCACAACGCCTCTCTTGGCAGAGGAGACGCAGTTGTCACCCAGAGGAAACTGACGAGGGAGAAAGCGGCAAACTGGCAAGGAATTTGCTGACAGATGGGCTTGCAAGGGACTTGCCGCTCGTTCGCTCACGGAGGAGCGAGAGCCTCCCAGGAGCGCGACGATGACGCAGGTCTTACTGGTGGAGGATGACCAGGCGTTGAGTGAGATCCTCGCCGAGTTCCTGCTTGAGGAAGGGCACGCCGTCACCATCGCCCCCAACGGGCGCCAGGCACTCGACCTCCTCAAGCGAGCAGGCCACTGGATGGTCCTCGAAGACTCTGCTGCTGCCGCAAATGAGTGGCCTGGAAGTCATTCGCTGGATCGAAGCCCATCCCAAACACGCCGAGGGGCTTTGGTCATGGCCAGGTACGCCAGGTGGGCACCCTTTCAAGATGCCCACCCGCCCCGTCAGCCCTCTGGTCGTCGCGTCCCTCCCCAAACCCCATCGATCGAGACGAAGGACTGGCGCTCATCCGTAGCCGCCAGCAAGAGAGGAAAGAGGAGACCCCCATGCCACACTAGCCCACGCACGCTCCGCAGCGCCCTTGAGGAACTGATTCGGCTGGGAGCAGACTATGTCGTGGTAGATCGGGAAACAGAGTGGACCGCCAGGGAGTTACTCACCTGGCTGGAACAGCATCACCCTGCCCGTTTAGGACTGCCAATGTATCTGCGCATTCCTGATGCGCAGCAAGATGGGGCTATTTGTCAGCTCACCAGGAGCGGGGGCTTTCTCGTCCTCTACCACATTGCCGTCCGCACTGGCTGGAACTGAGCGGTGCTCCCTCTGGTGGCTCCTTTGGCCATCTGGCCACAACTTGCCGAGTTCATCGTGCTTCCTGTCTCCTTTTCCGAACGGAAGAAGAAAGGAGCCTGTGCTGGCTCCTTTCTTCTTCCAGGCGAAATAAAGGGGGTGAGCACAATTGAACCAGGTAGCTGTGGCCGATAAATAAAGTAGCCACTACACCAGAAAGGGAAGAACTCCACATTGCGGCGATGGAGGGTCTTGCGAGCGGAACCGAAGGGATCGAATCCATGATCACGAGCAAGCCCTGGTGCCACCAGGGCTCTGGCCATCCAGGTGGGACAGCCGTGGGCGAGGGTGGAATCCGTGATAATTCACGATCAACGCGTGGGGCCAGGTGGCATCTGGGCTTAATCAAGCTGGCGGCGGAACCAACGGGAGTCGGGTTCTCTGTCGAAAGTCGAGATGGGTGCCCCTGTCCGAGCTTCTTCTGTCTGCTGTTGAAATGAGACCACCGAAACACGAACATAACAACCCACCTCCTCCGCCGTACAAGGTGCCGCGCACTGAGTGGCCCCGTGTCGTCCAGCGCGTGGCCCAGGGCGCATCGTTGAGGCAGGTGGCAAGAAGCTACCGAGTCTCCTATGAGGCCATTCGGCGCATTCTGGCGGCGGCACGGAGAGGCCACATCCAAGACGATGAAGAGGCTCTGCTCTAAAGGAAGTCAGTAGAAACGCCCAGCTTTTTAGTGTTCTGAGGGCTGACATAGAGAATCTTCCTGGCTGAGCAGCGCAGGCAAAGTCGACGATACTTGCTCTCGAAGCGAGAAGCTATCTTGCTTTGATTTCCCCCGATGCCAACTGACTCTGGATGAGCTGAGCATAATACCCCTGCTGGCTAAGCAGTTCGGCATGAGTGCCCCGCTCGATAATGGTGCCCTGTTCCAACACCAGGATCAGATCGGCATTGCGGATCGTACTCAACCGATGGGCGATGACGATCTGGGTGCAGGCCAGGGTTCGTAGATTACGCTCGACCGCCTGCTCTGTCACCACATCCAGGGCGCTTGTCGCCTCATCCAGCAGTAAAATCACCGGGTGGTTTGCCAGCGCGCGGGCTAGGGCCAGGCGCTGGCGTTGGCCACCGGAGAGGGCGCTGCCGCCCTCAGCAACAAAGGTCTCATATTCCATCGGCATCTGGAGGATGTCTGCATGGATGGCTGCCGCAGAGGCCGCCCGGACAATCCGCTCGATAGGCATCGCTGGATGATTCAATGCAATATTCTCGCGGATGGTGCCGCTGAAGAGGGTGGACCCCTGGGTCACCACCCCAAACTGCGATCGGACCGCTTGATAGTTCAAGCTCCGCAGCGGGAGGTGATCGTAGAAGATGTCTCCAGTAGTCGGAAGATAGAGGCCCAGGAGTAGCATGCCGAGGGTGGTCTTGCCCGACCCCGTCCGTCCTACAATCGCAACCTTCTGCCCAGGACGGATGGCGACGTTTATGTCACGCAGCACCAAGAGGGAATGTGGATCATACTGAAAGCTCACGTTCTGCAAGCGCACATGGCCCTTGAGGCGTGGTGGGGGCGAGACGGCTTGTACCGCTTGCTCTGGCTCTGTCTCCAGGACATCGGCCACCCGTTCCAGGTGCGAGCGCACCAGTTGGAGCCGCTGCCCACTCGCTACTAGCGATCCAAGAGGTGCCAGAAATGCGCTGGCCAGGGTCACCAGCGCCAGCATCGTGCCAGCCTGGAGCGCACCATCCAGAACCTGAACAGTCCCAATCACGAGCAAGAGCAGCGGCGCGAGCGCACGCAGGTTGGTCACTGAAAGGTCAACAAGCGCGGAAAGATAATTACGACGGACCGATACGTTCATTTGTTCGAAAAATAGGGTGGTCCAGCGTTCAAGCGCCCGCTGCTCCGCCCCTGCGGCCTTGAGGGTGGTGATGCCCACTAACGCCTCGGCGGCATATCCTTGAAACTTGCCCTGCGTCAGCAGCTCCTGTTTCGCCAGCGGGCGGATGAGGCGTGTGGAGGCGAGCAGCACGCCCACCTGCACAAGCCCAATTACGAAGGCCACCATCCCAAAGAAGAGCGAGCTTTTGAAGAGGATGAAGAGGTAGGCCAGCACAAAGCTGCCGTCCAGGGTCGTTGAGATGAGTTGATTGCTCACGGTATCACGGATGACGAGGTTGCTGCTGAGGCGTGAGAGAATGTCACCACTGGAACGCTGCTGAAAGAAGCGCAGCGGCAATGTCAGTACCTGCTCAAAGAAGCCCAGCATCATCTGCTTATCCACTCGCGTTTGCAGATAGAGCAACACGGAGGCGCGCAGCAGCGTCAGCACCACCTGTGCGACCAGCAAGAGGAGCAGGCCAGCCGCTAGCAGGGTGAGTGGCTCCTTCAGCCCGAAGGGAATCACCTGATCGATCACAAGAGCCGTCAGCAGCGGGAGAGCCAGGCCAAACAACTGAAGTAAGAGCGAGGCACCCAGGATTTGCAGGAAAGAGAGGGGTGCCACTTGCAGATAGCTGCGCGCATAGTTACCTAGCGTGACACTATGCGCCGGTGCGGTGCGATCAAACTGGACACCTGGCTCTAGCATCAGCACAATGCCAGTGAAGCCTGTGAAGAACTCCTCAATACTCATCCGTCGGCGGCCCAACGCCGGGTCCACCACCTCCACCCACTGGAAGGAGACACGCTCGACGATGAGAAAGTGGTTGAACTCCCAATGCACAATGGCGGGCAACGTAATGAGCCGGAGATCATCCTCTTGCAGCGAGACCGCCCGAACCCGCAAGCCATAACTGCGTGCAGCTTTAACGATATCCAGAGCAGAGAGACCATCGCGTCCGACCTGGCAGCGATTGCGCACCTCGGAGACGGTCGTCTTACGCCCATAATAGCTGAGCACCATCGTCAGGCAGGCGGCACCACATTCCACGGCGCTCATTTGCAGCAGCACGGGGACACGCCTCCGTCGAACTCGCCGGATGAGGTGTGCCCAGCGGCGAATCGGTGCCAGGACAGGGGGCGGAGGCAGAAGTGGCTCAGAGACCATTGGCCGGAGGAACTCAGTCGGCTGCCCCCCAGTTGGCTCTGGTGGCAGGGGCGCCTGGGGAGGCCGGACTGCTTGAGAAAGAAGTGCCTGTTCACGTTCCAGCCTCTCTCGCACCAGCTTACCCAGCTCACCCGTCTGCCTGGCCTGCCACTGCTCGCGATGGTCGATTACTTCGGCCAGTTCACGCGAGACGGGCGCCGATTGATTGGGGCCGATCAGCCCGCTCAGTAAGGCAGATCGCCGCCGGTACAGCCGCTGTTTCT
>DATBGS010000166.1:0-8704 GCA_036557885.1 Ktedonobacterales bacterium | reverse complement strand
GCGGGCGTTAGTGCGCTCGCAGCCACACCTGGAGGAAGGGGAGACAGAAGAGGAGGGGCAACTGGCGACGGCGGCGGCTATCTTGCATTTTTGCCGCATTGTCTTGCGTTTGACGCATGCCCTCGCCCAGCAATAAGAGTGCAGCAGCAGTAGCCTTGCTCATCCACTTGTATCTGAAAGGATGTGTGTTCGTTGCGTTTCCGCAAATATTCGGTTGACCTGGCGCTTTCCCTGGTGGTCTTGATCTGGGCTATTTCTCCTTCCTTCTTTAAGATTGTGCTTGAGGAGCTGACCCCCTTCGCCTTTACTTATGTGAGATTTTTGTTGATGAGCCTGATCTCGCTATTAGTTTTGTGGGTACATGCCAGGCGGGGTGGTCGCGCGTGGAAGATTGAACGGCGCGATCTGTTGCCACTTATTTTGTCTGGGCTAAGCGGATACGGCATCTATCAGGTGTTGTATATTGTTGGGCTAAGTCTGACAACGGTATTTGCTTCGGCGCTGCTGATGGCGACAGTGCCGTTATTTTCTGCAATGATCCTGGCGGCCTTTCGGACGGAGCGAGTTGGCGGCGTGCAATGGCTAGGGGTTCTGCTGGCGTTTTGTGGTGTGGCGCTGTTTCTCCTGGCTGGGACGGGCCTGAAGCAGCAGGCGCAGGTAGATCGCCATCTTACGACGCAAACGATGATTCTGGGCGATCTGATGACGCTCGTCGGGGCGGTTTCTTTTGCGATGTATGGCATTATCAATAAAAAGCTCACACTACGCTTCTCTCAGGCAGAGCTGATGTGCTATACGCTTCTGGTGGGCACGGTGGCACTGGCGCCTGTGGGAATACCCGCGCTGCTTGCGCAGCATTGGGAGAAAGTGACCTGGCCCTCCTGGCTGGTGATAGCGTATGCCGTCGTCTTCCCCATTTATGTCAGCTATACAATCTGGAACTGGGCGATAGGCTTGCGCGGGGTCGGGTATGTGACGTTGTATAACTATCTGGTGCCGATTTTGGGCGGCGTCGTGTCCTTCCTCGTGCTTGGCGAGCAATTTTCGCCAGGGCAGTTGGGAGGCGCGGCGGTCGTGGTGGCCGGATTGCTGGTGGCGCGGCGCGGCATGACACTACGCACGCGAGCGGCAAAAGCTCAGGATGCTTCTGCAAGCGCTGGAGAAGATGCGCTTGTGGTAGGCAACCTTGAACTTGCTGAAGCTGAATCAGCAAAGAAACAGGCGGCTGATTCGCTTTTGATCAGCGACTAGCGCGCCTGGGTACCAGGCGCGTCTTTCCTCTTCTAACTACTCACCTGATTACCCCGAGCGCCGAATGGAGCGCTTGTAGAAGGGCCTCATCTTGTTCTGGCAGGATCGTGCGTGGGTCGAGCAGCAAGCGCTCGCGTGAGAGGCGCGCAACTACCGGAGGTGTGCCTGTGCGCAGGCTCGCTGCTGCTTGTTCCAGGGTAGCCAGAGTAGCAACTCTGGAAGAATTGCTATTTTTCGTCTGCTGACCAGAGGCAGATGGCAGGTCGTTGGCGGCGGGAAGTTGAAGTTTCTGGTCAAAACTGGGTAAAGCTTCTTTTGGAATGGACAGGAGCAGCGTCGGGAGCATTTCTCCTGGCAGTGAGCCACCTCCGATGGTGGATTGCCCCTCAATGATTGCTGGCTGAAGCCCCCAACAATGCAGCTCGGCTGTCCAGCGTTCAGTACGCTGGCGGAGCGCTTCGAGTGGCGTTGCAATCATGCGCCAGATAGGAATGTGCTCATCCGCTTCCCGGCGCTGATAGTGGCGCAGCGTCGCTTCCAGGGCAGCCAGGGTCAGTTTATCTATGCGTACAGCGCGCATAAGGGGATGCTGCGCGATGCGGGCCAGCACCTGGTGCCTGCCCACGATGATGCCTGCCTGTGGGCCACCCAGAAGTTTATCGCCAGAAAAGCAGACGACATCGGCCCCTGCTGCGATGCTTTCCTGGGGCGTTGGTTCGTGGGCCAGGCCGTAACGGGTGGTTTCCAGAAGGCAGCCGCTGCCCAGGTCTTCAACAACGGGCAAGTTTCGGCTGTGGGCAAGCTGGACAAGTTGGTCAAGCGGGGTTGCTTCGGTGAAGCCGAGCAGAGAGAAATTGCTGGGGTGAACCCTCAGGAGCAGAGCGGTCTTGTCGGTGATGGCTTGTTCGTAGTCGCGCAGGCGCGTCCGGTTGGTGGTCCCCACTTCCACCAGTTGCGCGCCGCTTTGCCGCAGGATGTCTGGCACGCGAAAGCCGCCGCCAATCTCGACCAGTTCGCCCCGCGAGATGATGACTTCGTGTCCGGCTGCCAGAGTGCTCAAGACCAGCAGCACGGCTGCGGCGTTATTATTGGTGACCAGGGCATCTTCTGCGCCAGTGAGTTCCTTGAGCAGGGCGCGCACGTGCGTGTGGCGCGAGCCGCGTTCCCCCTCCTGGAGGTCATATTCAAGGTTGGAATACCCCTGCGCTACGGCGTTGATGGCAGCAAGCGCGGCCTGGCTGAGTGGGGCGCGACCAAGGTTGGTGTTGAGGATGACGCCAGTGGCATTAATGATGGGCCGCAGGCTTGGCTGCTGGCGCTGCTCAAAAGCAGCACGCACCCGCCAGGCGATTTCCTCGTGTGAGACTGGTGGCGCGCCTGCGCGCATCTCGGCGCGAATGCTTTCCAATGTTGCCCGCGCTGCTTCTACGAGCAGGGGGCGATAGTTGGTGCTGGCAAATGCTGCCAATACGGCATGCCGCAGCAATTCATCAAGAGATGGGAGGCGGCGGAGTGGGTTCTGCTCCGGTGATTGGGTCATCCTGAGCCGGGCACTTTCCAGATGGTCTTTATTCGCTTGCTTATATGCTCAGGATGACACGCCAATATCATAAAAAATCGTGATTCCTAGAACGTTGGCAACCTTTTCCAACACCGCCTGGAGGTCATGGTCATTTAATTTACAAATGAAGTGCTGATCCGGCAGCGAAGCCCGCAGCACCGGATAGGCGAGTTCAGCTTTGACCAGACTATCTGTATCAAGCTGCGGGTAATCACGTCTTGAGAGTAAGTGATGGTAAGGGCGGAGCTTGCCGCGAAAACTGGTAACTGCCAGGACGTTCACCGCAGGAGAGTAGCGACAAAATGGCGGACTGGAGATAACCACTGCCGGGTGCCAGTCCAGGATGCGCCGCTCTTCTACGCCCGGAGGAGGGGGTGGATAAGCAAAATTAATCCAA
Source organism: Ktedonobacterales bacterium (assembly GCA_036557885.1). Lineage (GTDB taxonomy): Bacteria > Chloroflexota > Ktedonobacteria > Ktedonobacterales > DATBGS01 > DATBGS01. The sequence continues at coordinate 5,495 of DATBGS010000166.1, read as the reverse complement.
TAAATTCCCCCAAACTCAACCGGATTCTGGAAGGTGAGTTCGTCTGAAGCAAGGAACGGATGTGGCATGCTATGCTACAGTCCTTACTCTGTGTAATTTTCGGGAAGATGCAGTTCCAGGCTCGTGAATCCGTTTGCCAGCATAGCCTGAGCGGCGCGAACCAGTTGCAGACGCTCTTCGCGCTCTTCTTCATCTTCGTCTTGCAAAGCCTCAGCGACTTCAAGCTCATACTCTCGGCGGCGTTCCATTAAAGCGCTCCGGCGGTCCTGAAGATAAGCTGCCATCACGGTACTCTCCTTTACAGTGGGGGATTCTGCTGCTAGCTGCATAGCCTTTTTACCTGCTGTGTGGTGAATGCTGAAAACATATCTACTTATTTGCGACACTACGAACTGCTTTCATTATAAGAGTCCTGGCCTGGATTCGCAAGAAGCATGGCTCATGAGCTACTTGCGGGCCAGGGCAATGAGTTCTATCAGGATAATTGCCAGCACCAGCAGCACAACATCCGCCCAGAACCAGGCGTGCAGTAAGAGCAACACCAGGTTCACGATAATGGCGGTTGCCAGCAATGTTCCCTGGCGCAGCGCGTGTCGTAGACTCTGCTGTTGGTACCATTTTGAACGGACCAGGCGCGCCCCGATCACCTGGGCTAATGGCGTGAGCGAGGTTGTCAGCGCGAAAAAGAGGATGAGCAAGAAGATGGTTGGCGCCAGGATGCCCTGGGGCTGAACCAGCTTCCCAACTATGCCCAGACTGACCCAGGCGAGGGTAGCAACCGTGAGAAATACCCATAGAGGGTGGCGAATTACCATAGGTTCGCCTGCCTTGCTGAAAAATAGCTAGCTCTTGAAAATAGAAAAGGGACGATCATCTCGATAGAGGATAGCCCCCTCGCGGCGGCGGGCATCTTGGGAGCCATCGCTAAAATACTGCTGCCAGAGATCGGGCGCGTCTTTGCTCTCACCGCCATGCGGGGTGAGGCGCGAACGCACACGGCACAGCAGCGGGGTATTGACGGCGCTGCCGGCTACGATCACCTGTCCCTTGGAGAGGGCAGGAAGGTTGCCAAGTAGGTCGCGGCCCACGCCTTCAATGGCGGTAGCGACGTTTTTCTGGTCTACCTCGTTGACGATGCGCATGATGCACTGAGTCTGGCATTGGCTGAGCACATCCTGGTCGAGCTTGCCAGGGCGCTGGCTGATCAACCCGACTCCAATGCCGAATTTACGCCCTTCGGCCAGGATTTGCTTGAGAATTCGGGTGGTGACGACATCGCCGCCCGCTGGGGCAAAGTGATGCGCTTCTTCCAGCAAGAGAAAGGCGGGATAGGGCAGATAGGATTCATCCGAGGCGTGGACCTTGCCGCGCTCGGTATCCATGCGGGCTTTGTTGAGGCGGCGCAGCAATGTGGCGACCACAACCTGCTGGTCGCGGTCATCAATTTCGTTGAGTTGCAGGATGGTGCATTGGCCGGGGTGGAAGATTTCTTGCAGGTCCAGGTGCATGGAGTTATCAAAGACGAAGTTGTCCTGGAAGCGACCCTCCAGCCGCCAGCTTAGCGCGCCAATTGTGCCAGAGTTGTCTTGCCCGTCTTCGGTGTCTTCGCTGCCCGCCTCATAGACCGCTTTCTTGAGGTCTTCAACGGTCCAGGCCGTCTTTCCTTTGGGACTGCGCATCAGCCTGGAATACGCTTTGGTGAGCAGATAATGCTGCTTTTCGGTCATCTCCGGCAGCAGGTAACGCAGATCGCCCAGCGTGAGCGTGGAGATGCGGACTTTTACCTGGTCGTGCTTGTAGACCTGGACTCTGGCTTGATAAGCATTGCGCCCGTTGCCGTTCTGGAATTCCGGGCGGTTGGCGATCTGATCCAGGGTGGTGTATTCCCCATGTGGGTCTATGACCAGTACGCAGGCGCGGTTATTGGGGCGCATCAGTTCTTCTAGAATGACGCTGGCGAGATAGCTTTTCCCCGCACCAGTGCTGGCAATGATCGCCAGGTGCGTGCTGACCAGTTCTTTGACATCCAGCACCACCGGGACGGCTCCGTCCTGGCGCGTCAGGAGCGAGCCGATCTGCGCGGCGCCGATAGCCCCAGTCTGGCGCTTGCTCAAGACACGCGCCAGAAACGCATCTTCAGCCAGATAAATAGGACGGCCTGATTGGGGTGGAATCCAGGGATTGACAAAGCTGCCCAGCCCCTCGTCGTAATAGCCCATGATTGCCACGTGCAGTTCAAACAGCTCATTGGCAGTGGCGTCATAGCCGACCATTGCTGCGACCTGGCTGGGGGGAATTTCTGGCTCGGCCAGGAAGGTATCCGGGTAGAGTTGCACCGGCACGCGCTTGAGGATACGCCCCAGCACTTTGCGCGTTTCCTCAGGAACCTTGCTATTGGGAGCGTGCTGGCTGTTGGCGCTGGTGCCCAGGACAGCGGCACTGAGGGGAAGCTCGTAGTAGACATACTCACCGTTTTTCAAAACCTGCTCGTGGTCGCGCGAAATAAAGGTGTATTGGTGGACCTGCTCGCCGGGGCCTTTGGTGATTCCCACAGGCCGACGCGCGGCGGGCGGCACGCTGGAAGCTGCAACTGGTTGGGCTGAAAGATGTTTCTCGGTGCGTTCAGACATAATTGCTGGCCTTCTTTTGGCTCTCAAAAAAGTTGATACTCAACAAGGAAGAGGAAAAACAGGTGGCCTCTTCTTCAGCTTCTTCAGCCGGTCGTTTCTACTTTTAGCTTCCAGGCAAAATTGGTTTTGACGATGTTCAAGAGCGCCCGATTTTGCGGGAAAAGCTGCTCAAGCTGCTCGATGATGCGCAGCGTGACCTGGGGAAGCAGGCTGTTGCGCTGCGCGATCAGGTGTGGTAGATAGCCCATGTGCAGGTATGGTTGTGGACCGCCTGGCTCGCCGCCATCGGCAAAGAAATGGAACAGGCGCACCTGCTCAGGGTCCATTGTCTCTACTTCGCTCCCCAACTCAAGCGCGAGCGCGGGCACCCCATGCGTGACCTGCCAACCGGTGGCCGTTTGCGAGGCGCGGGCGGATTCCATCAGTCCCAGAACGTTGAAATAGACGAGCATGGCCCGTTCGGAGAGGTAATCGGGAGAAAATACTTCGATTTGCTCGGCACTGGAGAGGCGCGGACCAAGCGCCCCAAATGCTGGATTGAGTAAGATGGTGTCGTAAATGATGCCAACTGCCCAAAGTGTCGGGGCCAGTTCGCCCGAAGCGTTGGAGGCAGAAGTACGCCCCTGGCGGCGTGAAGCGGCGAGTGGCGCAGGTGTTCTGTGTACGGCTACCCGCACAAATTGCCCAAAAGCGCAATCGGCGGGGGAGGGCTGCACCTCGGTTTCGCCCGCTCCATACACCTGGCAGACATAGGTGATGTGGGAGTCCGATTTGACGACTTTGCCGATGATCACGACCCCGCCTCCTTGCCTTTTTCAGGCTGGCACCAGAAAACTGTTGCGTGCTATTATATCACCTTTCCTCCTGCTCCCTTTTTGGCACAGAAAACGCTCTTGGTACTCCAGTCCTGACAAGCGCGGTCTCCATTGCCTCTTCTCGTTACATTTGTTACAATGAGGCTGCTGTATGCTTCATCCATTACTGGGGGAGCGCATGTCTGCGCGTTCTCGTATACATGTTTGTGATAAAACAGGAACAATTCAGCGGTTCCGTTGCGGCGGACTACTCTGCACATGGGATGGGAACCAGGAATGTCAAAAGTTTATGCAATTGTAAACCAAAAAGGCGGGGTAGGAAAGACCACCAGTGCTATCAATCTTGCTGCCTATCTTGCTGAAGCTGGACGGCGGGTGCTGCTGGTGGATATTGACCCGCAATCTAGCACGACCAGCGGGATTGGCGCCGGAAGAAACCGCGAAACAGCCTCGATCTATGAGGTGCTGGTCAAGCAGGATGTATCTTTGAATGATGTGGTAGTGAAAACGTCGCAGCCCAATCTGTCTCTGGTGCCAAGCACGCAAGACCTGGCGGCAGCGGAGATTGAGTTGGTGGACCTGCCAGAGCGTGAGTTTCGCCTGCGGACGGCAATTGAGAGCGCGCGTGCTCATCATGATTACATCCTGATTGATTGCCCACCTTCGCTGGGCCTGCTGACGGTGAACGCGCTGGTGGCTGCTGACGGCGTGCTCATTCCGGTGCAGTGCGAGTATCTGGCCCTGGAGGGCCTGAGCCAACTGCTCAACACGATTAAGCGCGTGCGGACCAGGCTGAATCCTAAGCTGGATATTGCCGGCGTGGTGCTGACGATGTATGATTCTCGCACTAAACTTGCTGGAGCAGTAGTGCAAGATGTTCGCGCGCATTTCCCTAAGCAGGTGTTTCAGACCATTATTGGCCGCAATGTGCGGCTGAGCGAGGCACCCAGTCGCGGCCAATCTATTCTGGAGTACGATCCCACATCGCCTGGTGCGCTGGCGTATCGCGCGCTGGCAGAGGAGGTTATGAGTCGTGGCTAAACCTCGCTTTGGCTTGGGGCGCGGCCTGGATGCGCTGATTCCTGGCGCTGTAGATTTGAATGATGCTGCCCCGCCAACCCCAATCCCGCAGGCGGCGCCGCTGGAGGTGCCAATACACGCTATTGTGCCCAACCCACATCAACCCCGCGCGTTGGTGGTGCAGGATGAGGCGTTTCAGGAGTTGGCTGATTCGATTCGTGAGCATGGGGTCATTCAGCCGCTGGTGGTGTCGGAGATTTCCGAGGAGGAGCGCGCAGCCCACCAACTAGGTGAGGATGGCCCACGCTATAAGCTGATTGCTGGAGAGCGGCGCTGGCGCGCTGCACACCTTGCCAAGCTTGCGACAGTCCCGGTAATTATCCGTGAAGTGACGCCGCAGCAAATGCTGGAACTAGCGCTGATTGAGAATATCCAGCGCGCCGACTTGAACCCAATTGAAGAAGCGCTGGCTTATAAGACATTGGCAGAGGAGTATGGGCTGACGCATGACGAGGTTGGCAAGCGCGTGGGCAAGAGCCGCGAGGCGGTCTCTAATGCGATTCGCTTGCTGAACTTGCCCAAAGACGCGCGGGAGAAACTGGCAAATCGCAGCCCGGAGTTTACGGCAGGCCATGCGCGGGCTGTGCTGCGCCAGGGATTGAGCGAAGACGCCCAGCGCCAGGCCATTCAGAAAATTATGGCCCAGGGAATGAGTGTACGCCGGGCCGAAGAATACGTGCAGCAACTCTCTGATACATCATTGCGGCTGGTACCGGAGCCGAAGTCTCGCCCACAGGGTTCTTCTCAAAGCAACACATTGCTAGAAGGCGAATTCCTCCATGCCATATCCATGAAAGTGCAGCTTCGCCAGAATGCAAGGGGAAACGGGTCGCTGACCATCTTTTTCAATGATGACGAGGAGCTTCAGCGTCTGTACGAAATTATTGTGGCTCGCCAAGACCCACGTTTGCTTGGTGAGGGGTAGACGGCACGACGACATGGAACAACCTAGACAGAGAGGAGTGGACCT
>DATBGS010000165.1:0-345973 GCA_036557885.1 Ktedonobacterales bacterium | reverse complement strand
CCACATGGAGGCCAGCGGGAAATCGTCGCTGACGCCCGCGCCGCCAAAGACCTGAATGGCGCGGTTGACCACGTTGGTCAGCACCTCTGGCGCGGCACTCTTAATCATCGCAATCTCGTTTTGCGCCGCCTTTTTGCCCAGCGTGTCAATTATCCACGCCGTCTTGAGCGTCAGCAGCCGCGCCTGCTCAATCTCCAACTGCGATTGCGCAATCCACTCCTGCACCAGCCCTTGCTCGGCCAGATATTTGCCAAAGGCCACGCGAGACGTGGCCCGCTCGCACATCAAATCCAGCGCGTATTGCGCCGCGCCAATGGCGCGCATGCAGTGATGGATGCGCCCAGGGCCAAGCCGCGCCTGCGCGATGGCAAAGCCGCCGCCTTCTTCGCCCAGCAGATTGCTCACCGGCACGCGCACATGCTCAAAGCGCACTTCGCAATGGCTCTCGTTGTCCACATAGCCCATCACCGTCAGATTGCGAACAACTGTCACGCCCGGCGTATCCCTGGGGACCAGCACCATGCTTTGCTGAAGGTGCGTGTTGGCGTTCTCTGGCGCGGTCTTGCCCATCACGATAAATATCGTGCAGCGCGGGCGCATCGCCCCGGAGGTCCACCACTTGCGCCCGTTCAGCACATAGTCATTGCCTTCGCGTGTAATCGTCAACTGGATGTTGGTGGCGTCCGAACTGGCAACGTCTGGCTCCGTCATGGCAAAGGCCGAGCGAATCTCGCCATTGAGCAGCGGCTCCAGCCATTGCTGCTTCTGCTCTGGCGTGCCAAATTGCGCCAGAATCTCCATATTGCCCGTATCCGGCGCGGCGCAGTTAAACACCTCCGACGCCCAGCCCACGCGCCCCATAATCTCCGCCAGCGGCGCGTACTCCAGATTAGTCAGGCCCGCGCCATATTCGTGATCGGGCAAGAAGAGGTTCCAGAGTCCCTCCGCCCTGGCTCTGGGCTTGAGTTCGTCTATGATCTCAGCATGATGATGGGGATTGCCAGAGGCAGCAATTTGCTCGTGGTAGGTCTTCAGGTTGGGGTAGATGTAGCGCTGCATGAACTCAGTCACCTGCCGCCGCAGCCCGTTGACCTTCTCGGTGTACGCAAAATCCATTGGTGGCCTCCTTGTTTGTACCCCCGGCGTCTCCCCCATGCGGGGACAAGCGCCGGGCTGTTCTGTTGGAGCGAACCTTGCTTGTAGCCCCGCCGTCCCTGGCGGGCCGCCGTGCCCCCTTTGGGTGTTCCCCGGCGCGGAGGCCGGGGCTACAGGCGACAGCCTGAGTGCTGTATAATCGTAAGACATCGCGTGCTCCAAATCATACCACCGCCGTTAAGGAGTGTCTTGCATGGCAAAACCAACGCCTTCGCTGCCTTTTCCGATAGAAGCTATCGCAGTTGTGCCCGCGCCCGGCATGGCCCTGCCCAGCAGCTTCCAATTCAGCCGGGATGATCGCCAGCTTACCTATCTCTTTGGCGAAGGCGCGCCACCCATTCAGCAGTTGTACGCGCTGGATATTGCCAGCGGCGCTATCTCCATCCAGGTTGCGCCGCCAGGCGGCGGCGTGAACGAGGCCAACCTTTCGCCAGAGGAGGAACTGCGCCGCCAGCGCCAGCGCTCCCTGGCAATCGGCTTGACGCACTACAGCCGGGCAAAGGAGAGCGAGCGCGTGCTGATTCCATTGCAGGGCGATATTTACGTGCAGGATGGCCCACACCTGCCGCTCAGGAAGATCGTGGATAACGCGGGCAAGCCCCCGGCCATCACGCCCACGTTCTCGCCCGATGGCAACATGGTGGCGTATGTGCAGGATGGCGAAGTCTACGAGGTAAACACAGAAGGCGGCCATCCCTGGAAGGTGACGCAAGGGGCGCGCGAAGCTGGCAAGACCAACGGCCTGGCGGAATATGCCGCACAGGAAGAACTTGGTCGCGCAGAGGGCTTCTGGTGGTCGCCAGAGATTAACTGGATTGCTTATGAAGAGGCCGACGAGACGCACATCCCGCTCTATCGCATCATGCACCAGGGCAAAGGCAACACCGGCGAGGGCGCCCAGGAAGCGCATCGCTACCCGTTTGCGGGCGCGGAGAACGCCCGTGTTCGGCTGGCGGTGGTGGGGCGCATGCTCAACGACGAGCCGCGCTGGATGGACCTGGGCGTGGGCGAAGAGACGTATCTGGCGCGCGTCTTCTGGAGAAAAGACGGGAGCCATTACGGAACCCCGTGTGCCATTCTGCTGAACCGCCTGCAAAACCACCTCTGGCTGTTGGGCTTTGATGTCCAGACGGGCAAGCACGAGGTGCTGCTTGAAGAAACCTCGGACTATTGGATTACACTGCACCGCAATCCGCTCCGATGGCTGGAGGATTGCAGCTTTCTCTGGGAATCAGAGCGTTCTGGCTTCCGGCACCTCTATTATTATGCGTTTGATGGCACGCTCACCCGCCAGCTTACCGAGGGCGAATGGAACGTGGAGAGCGTCAATAGCGTGGATGAGGAGCGCGGGCTGGTCTACTTCACTGCCAACCGCGCCAATCCCACCGAGACGCATCTCTACGCAGTGCCCCTGGAAGGCGGCGAGATTCGCCAGATCACCACTGAGCCAGGCACGCACGCCATCACGATGGACCACGCCTGCCAGCGCTTTGTGGACGTGCACAGCGCGCTTGATAAGCCGCCCAGCGTCACCCTGCGCTCGGTGGAAGACAACTCCGTGCTGCAAACCATCAAGGCGCCCACCGACCCGCGCCTCGAAGCTTTCAAGCTGGAGCCGCCGGAGATTGTCACGCTCCAGAACGCTGCTGGCGATACCCTCTACGGCGCACTCTATCGCCCGCCCGCGCACTTTGGCCCCGGCCCGCACCCAACCATCGTGGATGTCTACGGCGGCCCAACCTCGCAGCAGATAACAAACCAGTGGAGCCTGACGGCTGCGCTGCAACTGCAATATCTGCGCAATCTGGGCTTTCTGGTCTTTCGGCTGGATGGTCGGGGCAGCGCCGAGCGCGGACTGAAGTTTGAGGGCGCGCTGCGGCATCGCATGGGCACTGTCGAAGTCGAAGATCAGGTGGCGGGCGTGCGCTGGCTGGTGGAACAAGGGCTAGCAGACCCGGCCCGCGTTGGCGTGAAGGGCTGGAGCTATGGCGGGTATATGACGCTGATGTGTCTTGCCAAAGCGCCGGACGTGTTCAAAATGGGCGTGGCGGGCGCGCCCGTCACCTCCTGGGATGGCTACGACACCTGCTATACCGAGCGCTACATGAGCACGCCCGCCGAAAATCCAGCGGGCTATGCCGAAAGCAACGTGATGAACTATGTCCAGCAGATCAAGGGCAAGCTGCTGCTGGTGCATGGCATGCTGGATGAAAACGTGCATTTCCGCCACACCGCCCGGCTCATCAACGCCCTCACCCGCGCCCGCAAAACCTATGACCTGCTGGTCTTCCCCGACGAGCGCCACATGCCGCGCCGCCTGGATGATCGGGTCTATCTCAACGAGCGGGTCATCGGCTATTTCCAGCAGCATTTGTGATGAGCCTGCAAGCTAACTGAGCGCGGTTCTGCAAGAAGCAATATAATGAGAGTGGACGCTGTGCTAGCGAAAGAAGGCTTTTCCATGATAGAACCACTCAAGCATGTAATGGAGCAGGCTGAGCGGCTTACTCCTGACGAGCAGGCCACACTTGCCGCCCAGATTCAGCGCTACCTGGAGGAACTGGAAGATGAGCGTGGTTGGCAAGAGCGTTTTAAAGACCCTCGTGGCCTTGAGGCTCTGACCGGCTGATTGAAGAGGCCATTGCAGAGGATGAGGCGGGAGAAACCCTCGCTCTCGATGAGGTGCTGCGTGGAATCAACTGAGAAAGTAGACAGTCATGGAAAAGTACGGCTATCGCTTTTCGTTTGGCCCCTGGAACGTCCACCCCGGCGCGGATATGTTTGGCCCGGCGGTGCGCCCGCCGCGCGATCTGGAAAGCCTCTTGCCGGTCTTTCAGGAGCTTGGCTTTGATGCCGTCCAGTTCCACGATGACGACGCGGTGCCCGCGCTAGAGAGTCTTTCGCCTGCCCAGATTCGCCAGCATGCCCAGGCCACGCGCAAGCGGCTGAGTGAGTATGGGCTTCAGGCGGAGTTTGTGGCGCCGCGCCTGTGGGAACATCCCATGACGATTGACGGCGCCTACACCGCCAACGACCCCAAGGCCCGCGCCTACGCCCTTGAGCGTTCCAAAAAAGCGCTGGACATTGCCGACGAACTGGGCACCGATCTGATTGTGCTCTGGCTGGCCCGCGAGGGCACGTATCTACGCGAGGCCAAAGACGCGGCGCGAGCGACGCATCACCTGCTTGAGGCCATCAACGGCATGCTAGCGTATTCGCCAAAGGCGCGCATCGTCATTGAACCCAAGCCCAACGAGCCAATGGACATGGCCTATATCCCCACGATTGGGCATGGGCTGGCGCTGGCCGGACAAACCAGCGACCCCAGGCGCGTGGGCGTGCTGATTGAATCGGCACACGCGATTCTAGCTGGGCTGGACCCCTCAGACGAGATGGCCTTTGCCCTGGCGTTCGACAAGCTCTGGAGCGTCCATCTCAACGACCAGAATGGTCTGAAGTACGACCAGGACCGCTCGTTTGGCTCAGTTGATCTGCGCCGGGCGTTGAATCAGGTGCGCGTGCTGGACACGCACGAATACTGGAAACGGGGCATGGTTGGCCTGGATGTAAAGGCTATCCGCACGCAGCCCGCTCCGGTTGCCACCAAACATCTGCGCAACAGCCTCCAGGCGTTCTTGCGGCTGGTGTCAGTCGTGCGCGGGCTAGATCAGGAGAAGGTCAACGCGCTGATTGCCGAGCGCGACTATGAAGAACTTGATTGGTATATTCTTAACTCCCTCCTTGGATAAGAAACAACATGAGCGTAGAACCGCGCCTGCATCGGCTGTTTGGGGCCGATGGCAAATGCTTTGATGTCGCGATAGATCACGGATTTTTCAACGAATATACGTTTCTGGCCGGGATTGAATCCATGCCCGCCGCCATCAAAACCATCGTGGCTGCCAACCCTGACGCCATTCAGTTGACCGTTGGGCAGGCGCGCCACCTGCAAGCCATCCCTGGCAAGCAGAAGCCCGCGCTGGTCCTGCGCACCGACGCCGCCAACGTCTATGGCAGCACGCTGCCGTCGCATCTCTTCACGCAGATGATTGCCGAGCCGGTGGAGCAGGCGCTGCGTCTGGATGCCGCGTGCGTGGTGGTGAATCTGCTGCTGCTTCCTAACCAGCCTGAACTGCATCATGCTTGCGTGGGGAATATTGCGCTGCTCAAGCCGCTCTGCGAGCGCTACGGCATGCCGCTGATGGTTGAGCCGCTGGCGATGCAGCCCAACGAGCGCGCGGGCGGCTACATGGTGGATGGCGACATCAAGAAAATCCTGCCGCTGGTGCGCCAGGCGGTGGAGCTAGGCGCCGATGTCATCAAGGCCGACCCCTGCGACCACCCGGAAGAATATCATCGCGTCATCGAGATTGCGTCTGGCGTGCCGGTGCTGGTGCGTGGCGGCGGGCGCGCGCCCGATGCGGAAATCCTCTCTCGGACGCATGTGGTGATGCAGCAGGGCGCGGCGGGCATCGTCTATGGGCGCAACGTCATCCAGCACGCTAACCCCTCTGGCATGGTGCAGGCGCTCATGGCAATTGTCCACGAAAACGCCACGCCCGATCACGCCAGCCGCTATCTCTAAGATTGAGGCGGGTGCTTGTAGCCCCGGCGTCCCTGCCGGGCAATCGTTCCCCGGCACGGAGGCCGGGGCTACAAGCGGCAGGGGCACCTGTATCGCCGCTGGAAGTCGGCAAGAATGGGGTTGCCTGTAGCCCCGACGTCCCTGCCGGGCAAGGAGCAATAAATCGTGACGAGTCCCCGTATCATCCGCTTTGGTATCATTGGCTGCGGGCTGATGGGCCGCGAGTTCGCCAGCGCAGCAGCGCGATGGTGCCATCTGCTTCAGCCAGCCGCCCAGCCGCAGATTGTGGCTGTGTGCGACACCAATCCTGCCGCTATGGAGTGGTTCAGCCGCGCCATCTCTGGCGCGCGCTCCTATACCGACTATCACGAGTTCCTGGCTGATGGGCAGGTAGAAGTCGTATACTGCGCGGTCCCGCACAACCTGCACGCGCAGATGTACATTGACATCCTGCGCGCCGAAAAGCACCTCTTTGGCGAAAAGCCCTTTGGGATAGATCGGGCTGCGTTCCAGGCTATCGCCGCCGAGATGGAGCGCCACCCACAGCTTTTTGTGCGCTGCTCCTCGGAATATCCGTTCTTCCCAGGCGCCCAACGCATCGCGCAGTGGGTGCGCGAGGGCCGCTTTGGGCGCATCATCGAGGTCGAGGCGGGCTACTGGCATTGCAGCGATCTCAACCCCAACAAGCCGATTAACTGGAAGCGCCGCGTGCAGTTTTGCGGCGAATATGGCTGCATGGGTGATCTAGGCATGCACGCACTGCATCTGCCGCTGCGCCTGGGCTGGCGTCCCACCAATGTGCGCGCCTTGCTCAGCAAGATTGTGGCGGAGCGGCCTGGCCCCGGTGGGCAGATGGTCCCTTGCGATACGTGGGATAACGCGATTCTGGCCTGCGAAGCCGAAGACAACGGGCGTCCGTTCCCGCTGGTTCTCTCCACCAAGCGCATTGCGCCGGGCCACCAGAGCAGCATGTTCTTGCGCGTGATTGGCACCGATTGCTCGGCGGAGTTCACCACGCGCTACCCCAAGCAGCTTAGCTTTCTGAGCTACACGCCCGGCGGCGAGCAAGCCTGGCAAACGGTGGACGTGCCCTTTCGCTCAGCATATCCCACGATTACCGGCGACATCTTTGAATTTGGCTTCACCGACGCACTGTTGCAGATGTGGGCGGCCTTCTGTGATGAGTTTGCCAACAGGCGCGAGGGCATGTCTCAGCCGTTCTACTGCGCCACGCCAGAGGAAGTCTCGCTCTGCCACGATCTCTTCACCGCCGCGCTCGTCTCCGAACGCACGCGCCAAACGGTGACGCTGTAGCAGCGGAGAAGGAGGGCATCCATGTCAACGCGCCAGATTGCGGTGGTGGGGCATTGCTGCCTTGACCTCATCCCGACCTTTGGCAGCACAACTGGCGCAACCGAAGCGCTGCTGCTGCCAGGCAAGCTGGTGCACGTTGGCCCGGCGCACTTTGCCACCGGCGGGCCAGTCTCCAACGTTGGGCTGACGCTGCATCGGCTGGGCGTGCCGCCGCTGCTGCTGGGCAAGGTGGGCGATGACCAGTTTGGTCGCGTGCTGCTGGACCTGTATCGCAGCTATGACCCGTTGCTGGCCGCCGGGATGATAGTGGCATCGGGCGAACCCACGTCCTACAGCGTGGTCATCAATCCGCCCGGCGTGGACCGCATGTTTTTGCACTGTCCTGGCGCCAACGACACCTTTGGCGCGGACGATCTGGCGGGCGTCTCACTGGAGAGCGTGCGCATTCTGCACTTTGGCTATCCCCCGCTGATGCGCCGTATTTACGCCAACGACGGGCGCGAATTGGTGGCCCTCTTGGAGCGCATCCGCGCGCAGGGCATCACAACTTCGTTAGATATGGCGCGTCCAGACCCAGACTCCGAGGCGGGCAAGGTGAACTGGCGCGTCTTCTTGCAGCGCGTCTTGCCGCTGGTGGATGTCTTTCTGCCCAGCTTTGAGGAATTGCTCTATATGCTGGACCGCTCGCAGTTTGAGCATCTCCACGCGCTGCGTCGTGAGGGCGACCTGAGCGTGCTGGCCGATAGTGCGCTGCTCAACCTACTGGCAGAATGGTGCCTGGAGGCTGGCGCGGCAATGGTTGTGCTGAAGCTGGGCGAGCAAGGGCTGTACTTGCGCACCAGCCGCGCCAAAGACCGATTGGCTCAGGCTGGCAACGGCATGCCGGATGATCTGGACGCCTGGCGCGGGCGCGAACTGCTGGCGCCGTGTTTCCAGGCGAACGTGGCTGGCACCACCGGCGCGGGCGACGCGACCATTGCGGGCTTCCTGACGGGCCTGCTCAACAGCCAGAGTCCCGAAGAAACGATGACAACGGCGGTGGCGGTTGGCGCGTCCAGTGTGGAGGCGCTGGATGCCAGCAGTGGCGTTCCATCGCTGGCTCTGGTGCAGGAACGTGTCGTGGCTGGCTGGAAGCGTTGTCCTGTAGCCATCTCGCTCCCTGGCTGGCGCTGGGATACTGCCGCTGGCCTCTGGTATGGGCCAGGAGATCAGGCAGCGATTCAGGATACGTCTCGATGACATCACAAGCAGACGAACAATTTGCGCAAGTGGTCCACAAAATGGACCCCCGCAGCAAGCTGTTGCGCGCCTGGGAGTTGAAAGGCGGCGTCTCAGCGCAGGTAACGGCGCTGGAAATCGAGCGGCCTGATGGACAGATACAAAAGCTGCTTGTTCGGCGGCATGGGGCGCTAGACCTCCAGCACAATCCACACATCGCCGCAGACGAAATCAAGCTGCTGCGCCTCGTGCATTCCGCTGGCCTGGCTGTGCCAACACCGCAATACCTTGATGAATCCTGCGAGATTTTTCCCACGCCCTACATTGTCATCGAATACATCGAAGGCGGAACGGAGTTTGCCCCCGCAGACCTGGCCGATTACCTTCTTCAACTCGCCACGCATCTCGCCAGGATTCACCAGATAGCTTGCTCGCGGTTTGACCTGTCCTTCTTGCCCCAACAAGAACACCGCTGCACCAAAAAGCTGAGGGAGCGACCCGCGCAGCTTGATGAATCCTTGGACGAAGGGCGCATTCGTGACGCTTTAGAAGCCGCCTGGCCGGTGCCTCAGCGGAACAACCCGGTGCTGCTGCACGGGGATTATTGGCCTGGCAACATCCTTTGGAGCAATGGGCAGCTTGCTGCCATCATTGATTGGGAAGACGCCGCGACAGGCGACCCCCTGGCTGATCTGGGCAACACCCGGCTCGAAATCCTCTGGGCCTTTGGCAGTGACGCTATGCAGCGCTTCACCCAGCACTATCAATCTCTGACTTCTATGGATTTCGCCAATCTCTCATATTGGGATTTGTGCGCTGCGCTGCGCCCAATTGCAAACATGTCCCAATGGGGGCTAGACGACGCCAGCGAACAGCGCATACGAGAACAACACTGCTGGTTTACCGCGCAGGCGTTCGAGACGTTATCGGTATGATGACAGAAAGGCGCCCTTACCCGGCGGGCCTGACGCCCATCCCAAAGTTCACCCGCGTCTGTCGGTGGATGCCATCGCGCCGTTTATGTGTTTGAAGATGCTTGAAGACATCGGCCTTAAAGCGCTCCAGCGTTTCGGGGGCCATCCCCGCCAGCATCAGGCGCGTGCCCTGCGCCAGTTGCCGCGCCCACCATTCTTCTTCATCAGCATACACCACATCCACCACCTCCGGGCGCACCTCAAGCTCGCTAAATCCAGCCTGGCGCAGCGCGTTCTTCAGCGCCGAGGGCTGCTCAAGCGGGTCAGTGACGAGCGGAATCGGCTTGATTCCATAGATTTTCAGCAGATCATCATACCATTCCCAGCCTGGGTCTGGCGGCCCCCATGTGGAAACCACCACGCGCCCCCCGGCTTGGTGCGCCCTCCGGTCTGCTCGCTTAAGGACACGCTTAAACTCCGCCAAAGCGCGTTGAAGCTGCGGAAAGAAGAACAGGGCAAAGCCGCACAATACCGCATCAAATGATGCGTCGGGAAACGCCAGGCGCTCGGCGTCCATCGTCAGTAGTTGCACCTGCGTCAGTTTGCGCTCCTCAACCGCTTTGCTGGTTTCCTGAATCATGGCCGGAGCCAGATCAATGCCGATCACCTTGCCCTCTGGCCCGACGCGCTCTGCCGCCGGAAAGAGCGCAGCGCCGCGCCCGGTGGCAACATCCAGCACCGTCTCTCCTGGCCGCAGCCGCGCCAGTGACGCCAGCCGCTGGCCCATCGTCGCAAAGAACTGTGGGCCGACACGATCATATTCTGGCGCCACCTGCCCAAAATAGGCAGCAACGATGGCTTTTTTCTTTTCTTGGGCATCATTCATGCGGTAATCCTTTTTTTAGTGCAATGACCTGTTTCTTGAAACAGCGAACGGGCGCGATGTATATTTATACGGTGTGAACACCGGATTGTGCTGGTAGTGTACATCTGTGTACGCAATAAGGAGAGAACAACAATGGCGTTTGAACTTCCACCCCTGACCTATGCGTTTGACGCGCTGGCGCCACATATTGACGCGAAGACGATGGAGATCCATCACGACAAGCATCACGGCGCGTATGTGACCAACCTGAATAACGCGCTGAAAGACCACGCTAATCTGGCGAATAAGTCGGTTGAAGATCTGCTGCGGCATATCAACGACGTGCCAGAAGCCATTCGCACAGCGGTGCGCAACAACGGCGGCGGCCACGCAAACCATACCATGTTTTGGGCGATCATGAAGCCCAATGGCGGCGGCCAGCCCACCGGCGATCTGGCGAAGGCCATTGACAGCACCTTCGGCTCCTTTGATCAGTTCAAGGCGCAATTTGAGGATGCTGGCGTGAAGCGCTTCGGCTCCGGCTGGGCCTGGCTCATCGCCTCTGGCGGCAAACTTCAGATCATCTCCACCGCCAACCAGGATAGCCCCTTTATGGATGGCAACTATCCCGTCATGGGCAACGACGTGTGGGAGCATGCGTATTATCTGAACTACCAGAACCGCCGCGCTGATTACCTCAAAGCCTGGTGGAATGTAGTCAACTGGGATGAAGTCGCGCGTCGCTTCCACGCCGCACACGGCCACTAATCTGTCGCGTATCACTCTAGCTGCTCAGCTGGTTGAGCAAACAATGCTTCCTCCCAGGTTGCTTGTGGGGGAAGCATTGTTTTAACCGCCAGCCAGTGACCCTTGCATTGATCTCTATTCTCTGGCATACTCTTCGCTAAAAACTACAGAAAAGACGGTTATACTACTGTTGTTGAGGAAAGAGAGGATTTGTAATGCTGCTGGCTGGTGATATTGGCGGAACAAAGACCAATCTGGCGATTTTCTCTCCCAAGGGCGACTTGCGCGAACCACAACTGGAGGCCACGTTTCCGAGCAGCCACTACCCCAGCCTGGAAGCAGTGGTGCAGGAGTTTCTGGGGCAGACGAATCTGAAGGTAGATCGCGCGAGCTTCGGGGTAGCTGGGCCGGTGATAGACGGCCAGGCAACCATCACGAATCTCCCATGGAAAATAGATGCGGCAGAACTCAAGCGCAAGTTTAACTTCTCATCGGTGTATCTCCTCAATGACCTGGAATCCATCGCCAACGCTGTGCCCATTCTTCAGCCAGCCGACCTGCACACCATTCACGCGGGCGAAGCAGTACCACACGGCGCGATTGCTGTCGTTGCGCCAGGCACAGGGCTGGGCGAGGCGTTCCTGACCTGGAATGCAAAGGACGGGTATGTGGCGCATGTCTCTGAGGGCGGCCACACCGATTTTGCGCCAACCGATGACCTTCAGATGGGGCTGCTCCAGTTCATGCTCAAGCGCTTTGACCATGTGAGCTATGAGCGCGTTTGCTCTGGTATGGGCCTGCCGAATATCTATGAGTACCTCAAGGCGAGCGGCCACGCGCCAGAGCCAGATTGGTTGGCGAGAGCGCTCGCAGAGGCACACGACCACACGCCAGTGATTGTCAATGCCGCGCTGGAGGGCAAACCGGGCAGCGAACTCTGCGTAGAGACGCTGAAGATGTTTGTCTCTATCCTGGGAGCCGAGGCGGGCAATATCGCGCTGAAAGTGCTGTCAACGGGCGGTGTCTATCTTGGCGGTGGCATTCCTCCGCGCATCCTCTCGCTGCTCACCACCGAAACCTTCGCCAACGCTTTCCGAGAGAAAGGCCGCTTTGTGCCAGTGCTAACGCGCATGCCAGTGCACGTCATCCTGAATCCTAAGAGCGCTCTGCTGGGCGCTGCTGCGCGTGGCATGAAGCTGTAAGCCAGGTTTTTCTAAAGATCAGGGGATAAGCGGCGGAGGATTTGCTCTATGGGTGTGATGGATCAGGGGATGAAAGCCTGGATAGACTTGTGCAAGGATGCGCTGCTGCCTTGGTTGGTGGGCGAGCCGGTGGAGTACCTGGGGACGTACCCAAAAGAGATTACGCCAGCGCGTCAACTTTTGCCAGATAGCTTTCATCGGGTGCGTGTGGACAGGCATGAGGGCTTGATCAATATTGAGGCGCAAACGGACAGAGACGATGAGATGCCCAGGCGTCTCTACGAGTATGGTTCGCGGGCAACGACGGATTCTGGCTTGCCGGTGTTCTCGGTGGCGCTGTGGTTGTTTAAGGATAAGCAGGGCCACCGCCCCAAGAAGCCGCCCTATAAAATCTACTTTGGCAAGCGGCTGGTTGGCACCTGGGAGTTTGTCAATGTCGAGTTATATGAGCTTTCCTCGTCTGATATTATGAACATAGGGGAAGTAGGGCTGCTACCTATTGTGCCATTTACCCGCGACGCGCCGCCTGAAGTGCTTGATGTGGCGATGCAGCGCATCAAAGAAGAAGCACCAATGGAGCAGGCTGAATCATTAGCGGCGCTTTTGAGCGTGTTTACCAGCCGTTTTCATGGCAAAGATACGGCGCTGGAACTGTTCAGGAGGCATTTTGTGTCTACCGAGATCATGCAGGAATTCCCTCTTTTCCGCGATATGATGGCTGAGGCCGAGGCAAAGGGCGTGGCAAAAGGCGAGGCAGAAGGGCGAGCAAAAGGCGAAGCAGAAGGGCGAGCAGAAGGGCGAGCAGAAGGGCGAGCAGAAGG
The DNA here is from genome assembly GCA_036557885.1 of Ktedonobacterales bacterium. Classification (GTDB taxonomy): domain Bacteria; phylum Chloroflexota; class Ktedonobacteria; order Ktedonobacterales; family DATBGS01; genus DATBGS01. The sequence continues at coordinate 333,152 of DATBGS010000165.1, read as the reverse complement.
CATGCGAGAGGCAGCCCGCTTGGGCCTGGAGAACCGCTTTGGGGCGCTCAGCCAGGAGGTGGAAGCAGCAGTGAGCCAGGCAGAAGAAGCCACGCTCAGAGGGGTGCTGGCGCATATCGCCACCGAAAGCCTGGAGCAACTGCGCGCCCGCCTGGGGCTGGGCAGCTAATCCAGGCTTTGCACTATCGCCTTTACCCTGCTTTTAATCCAGCCCCGCACAGTGGCACGACGACGCGCTCAGTGCCCTCTCCGCGCAGCGGATTGCCCGCAAAAAGCGGCTCGTGCGGGATAGGAAGCTGCCCACTCATAGAGCCGTTGACATATTCAACCAGACCGGCGTAGGGCGCGGCAGCCGTTGGCTCAACATAGAAGCCTTGCCGCGCCAGATCGTGCCTGGCCGCCTCTATCGCCGCATCCGAGACGGTGAGAATCAGCCCGTTGGTGTCTCGCACCGCCGCCAGAATCTCGCGGTGGCGCGCTGGCGCGGCAATGGCGATGCCTTCGGCCTCTGTGCCGATGTTGACGACGGGCGCGGCGTCCCGTTCGCCCGCCGCAAACGCGCGGGCCAGCGGCGCGCAGCCTTCCGCCTGCACCGCCAGCATGCGCGGCAGTCGCTCGATCAGCCCCAGCTTCAACAAATCATTAAAGCCATAATACGCGCCCAGCACCAGTGTCCCGTTGCCCACCGGCAGCACCAGCACCTCTGGCGCGCCGCCAAGCTGCTCCCACAGTTCGTAGGCGTATGTCTTCGTGCCCTGAAAGAAGAAGGGGTTATAGACATGGCTGGCGTAAAACGCGCCGCCCCGCTCGACAGCGGCAATCGCGGCGGCAGCCGTGTCTTCTCTGCTGCCGGGGATAGCATGGACCGTTGCGCCGTGCGCCGCCATCTGCTTCAGCTTCTTGGGCGAAGCGCTGGCGGGCACATACACCTCGCAGGCCAGCCCCGCGCGAGCAGCATACGCGGCAATCGCTGTGCCCGCGTTGCCGCTGCTATCAGCAATCACACGCGCCGCCCCCAATTCTCGCGCCTTGGCGATCAGCACCGCCGCCCCGCGATCCTTAAACGACAGCGTGGGCATCAGATACTCCACCTTCAACAGCACATTAGGCGTCCGCGCGTTAAACGGCATCAGCGGCGACATCCCCTCGCCCATTGTCACCACTTCCCAACCGGTGTAGTCCGCCGCAAAAGGCAGCGCCTCGCGGTAGCGCCAGAGCGTAACAGGCCGCGCCTTGATCGCCTCCAGTGGCAAACTCATCTCAAAGGGCATCAGGTCCAGAGGCACCTTGCAAAATGGGCAGCGCCAAACGAAGCTAGCCGGGTCGAAATCCTTGCCACATTCGGGGCAGATATACGTGAACGGCATCGTGGTCATCCTTCGCCTACCCACCACACGCGCACCGTCTTATCATAGCTGGCAGACGCGAGGCGACGGCCATCCGGCGACCACGCTGCTGTCTTCACAGCGCCGGTATGGTTTGTCAGGATAGCGATAATTTGCCCGCTTGCGGCGTCCCACAATCGCACCGTCTTATCATAGCTGGCGGAGGCAAGGCGTCGTCCATCCGGGGACCAGGCCACTCCGCTCACGCCGTCGGTGTGTCCTGTCAGAGTGAAAAGAGGCTGACCACTTGCCATGTCCCACACACGTACTGTGCGATCAAGGCTGGAAGAAGCCAGGCGGCGGCCATCGGGGGACCAGGCCACCCCAGTCACATATTCTGTGTGCCCCCACCAGGTAGACAGCAGCTTTCCGCTCCCAGCAGCCCAGAGGCGCACGCTCTTGTCATCACTGGTGGAAGCCAGGCGGAGACTATCGGGGGACCACACCACTGCCCTCACCGCATCGGTATGGCCTGAGAGAGTGGTCAGAGGTTGACCAGTAGCAGCTTCCCAGAGACGGAGCGTTTTATCACTGCTGGCAGAGGCGAGGAAGAAGCCTTCGTGGTCCCAGGCCACCGAGAGGACCAGTCCAGTGTGGCCTTTCAATGTGGAGAGAAGCGCTCCAGTTTCAACATCCCAAATGCGCACGGTGTAGTCGCTGCTGGCAGAGGCGATTTTGCGACCATCGGGGGACCAGGATACCTCATGCACTGAGTCGTTGTGGCCCTTCAGCGTCCTCAGAAGCGCCCCGCTGTCAGCATCCCAAAGGCGTACGGTCTTGTCGTCGCCGCAAGAGGCCAGGCGGCGGCCATCTGGCGCCCACGTTGCAGACCATATGCTGTCGGTATGGCCGTTCAGAGTGAGCAGCGGCGTTGGTGGCGCTTCTAATTGCGCCTCCATCGCGTCTAGCACGCTCTCTACGACGCGCTCCCAGATAAGGTCTTGGTCGTATTGGCTCAGGCCACTCAGCGGCCTGGATGGATCATTAACTGCTTGAAACGTGCTGAGTTTCGTGCGACGGAACAGGCAGGGCGTCACCACCACCGGCAAGATCACCAACCCGCGCTCTTTGGCAGCAGACAGCAGCCTGGGCAGTTCTTCTTCAGCCACAAACTTTGAGGCAAGGAAGCTCACGCTAACGAGCAGAATAGCAACCCGCGCGTCAGCCAGCGCCGCTTTAATCTTCTCGTGCCAGTCATCGCCGGGCTTGATCTGCGTATCCACCCAGAGCGGGATGGCTCCGTCGCGCACATGCGGCGCGAGGTATTCTTGTAACCTGTCCAGAAAAGCCGTGTCTCTGTGGCTGTAGCTGATGAAGACCTTGCCAGTGGTGGTTTGTGCCATCCCTCACCCATCCTTCTGATCGTTCCTGCCGCTTGCTGCTCTTTGCCCGTTCGAGCGTATTGTAGAAAGGCATGCGTTCGCTGTCAACCGCCTGCCACTCATCAGCCAAAATGTGATATAACTGTAATAGCCCTCTCTTGTGCCAGTGCAGGACGTGAAGCCCCGACTGGCACCAATCGGCATCTGCCCCGGACTTTCCTGGTTTTATGAGCAGGAAGTTCCCGATAACCCCTGGTTTGGCAGATTCGCGTATGCGCGACCCTCACAGCAGTTTACCCTTTAAGCAAACGTCCTGTGTCGTCAGGCGTTGTAGGCAGAAACGAAGGAGACTCATGCAATACGTTGATCTAAACATAGAGCTTGCCCATCTCAAAGGGGACAAGTACGAGATGAAAATGCACTCCAAGCTGGGTGAGACGCAGGCAACCATCCAGCTTGGCAAGCCGGAAACGATGGAGGAGATGGGCCGCGCCCTCTGGAACCTCTACACGCCCATGCTGCCCCATGAAGATCGCCTGCCCCTTGGCATCTATGAAGATGAGTTTGGCGGCTCCATGTTCCGCTCGATTATTGACGCCAAAGGCGCGCGCAAGCTCTATACTGACACCTCCACCCATGCCAGCCGCCGACACATGGGCATGCGCGTGCGGCTTCACATCAAAACGCCGGAACTCACCTTTTTCCCCTGGGGCATTCTGAAAGACTGGCAGCACTTCGAGCACTTCGCGTATTCCGAAAAAAAGCCGATGGTGCGCTCGCAGCTTGTGCTGCCGCCCGCGCCGAGGCCAGAGCGCTCCTATCCGCTGAACATCCTTGGGCTGATTGACAGCAGGCTGGGCCGCACCGAAGAGGCGGTCATTGAGCAGCGGCAATTGGAAAAGACGCTGGCCTCGCTCAAGGCGGCGGGCCTGATAGACATTACCTGGGTGCCTGGCTCCTCGCTGGAACAGCTTGAGCAGGCGCTTCAGCATGGCGTCTGGGATGTGCTCTATCTCATCCAGCCCAACGATGCCTCGCGTGGGGCTATCCTCACTGCGGACAGCGACGGCACAAAAGAGCCAATCGGCACAAAAGAGCTAGCCAACGCCATCACCAGCCACCCATCGCTGCAACTCGTGGTTGCGCATGTTTTTGACCCCTGCTCCACCGTCGCCGCCCGGCTGGGAGACGAAAAGGTTCCGGCAATCTTGTCCTTGCCCAAGCAGGGGCTGGGGCGCAACGGCCTGGAGGTGTTTCTTGCCAGCTTCTTCCGGCAGGTCGCGCTGGGCAAACCGCTGGAGGAAGCTCAGGCCGTCGCCCGCACCGCGCTCAAGGAGAAAACGCCCCAAATCCTCCAGTGGGCTGCGCCCATGCTCTTTTTGCAGGCAGCGGATGGCGCGCTTTTCAACCTGGGCGAGCCGCCAACCCGTCATATCCCCGGCCAGCCCGACAAAAAGCAGGATTGGGTGCCCTATGTGCTGGAAGACACCACCTATGTCTATGGCGGGCATGCCAAAGGCGTGCAGGCTGTCGTCTGGTCCTCGGTTGAAAGAATGCTGGCCTCAGCAGATCGAGATGGGCAGGTGCATGTCTGGGATCACTTTGACGGCGAAATCCTTCGCGTCTACCGTGAGCATTCCTCGCCCGTCACTGCGCTGGCCTGGTCGCCGGATGACACGACGCTCGCCTCGGCGGATAGCTCCGGCGAAATCCATGTGTATCCCGCAAAAGGCGAAGAGACGCTGGCCCATATCCAGGGGCAGGCTGGCGAGATCACCGCGCTGGCGTGGTCGCCGGATGGCACCAGGCTGGCCTTTGGCTGCCAGGATGGAACCGTGCAGACATGGGAGGCAGCAACAGAGAACATCACCCGCGCCTACGACGGCCACCAGGGGCAGGTGACAGCGCTGTGCTGGCTGCCCGGCGGAAAGCAGATCGTCTCCGGTGATGCAAAGGGCCAGGCGCATGTCTGGGAGGTCGCCACCGGCCAGAAGCGTGCCTCCTTCGACGGCCACAAAGACGCGATCACCGCGTTGTGCTGTTCACCTACTGGACGCCAGGTCGCCTCCGTTGGCGCGGATGGAACGGCGCAGGTCTGGAGAGTGGCAAACGGGGCCAGCAGCTTCGTCTATCGCGGGCACTTTGGCGAAGTCGTCAAGGCGGTGGCCTGGTCGCCTGCCGAGAGCGGGCAGATAACCACCACCGGACAGGACGGCGTTGTCCACGTCTGGATTGCGCGTGCTGGCAGGACAGTCTCCGTCTATCGCAGGCACGCGGGGCCAGTCACGGCGCTGGCGTGGGCGCCGGATGGCAAGCACATCGCCTCTGCCAGCGAAGACGAGACAGTGCAGCTCTGGCGCGTGCGGTATTAAGGAGCGAGGTGTTTGTAGCCCCGGCGACCCTGCTGCTTGTAGCCCCGGCGTCCCTGCCGGGCAATCGTGGCAGACGACAACGCTTCGTGTTTGCGAGGATTGCCCGGCAGGGTCGCCGGGGTACAAGGAGCGGCTTCTTCGGGCGATGCTGTTTCCTCTATACCCGTCAATTTGGTCAATTTGGTCAATTTTGTTATCTCTCTCTCTATGAATTACTAAGAAGAAGAGGAGAAGAAGACGCCTGTTCTTCTTCTTCTTGTTGATGATAATTGACCAAATTGACCAAATTGACCGAGTGAGTAATTCTCTTCGCTACGATATATTTCCCCTACCTCGTCAACATGATTTCCCAACTTGAGCCATCTGCTTCAGCATCGGTTGCATTGGGAGGTGATATAACAAGGGCACCACAAACTTGAAAAGCCTGGAGGGAAGGATGCCGGAACTATCTTGGACGCAGAGCGTCCATCATGATGGCTCGCCGCGCTATGTCGTAGCGAGCCATCTGTATCTTGGGGAGAACGTTACCTTGCGGCTGCGTGCCGGGCTGGAGGCGCCCATCGAGCGCGCCTTTGTGCGCACCACTCCCGACGGCGAGCAGGCGCACACCAGCATGCACCCGGCGGGCGAAGACGCCACCTGTCGCTGGTGGGAGGCAACGCTCCCTCTGGCGATGCCACGCACCAACTATCGCTTCTGGCTGATGACTCCTGACGGCGGCTGGTGGCTGACGGCGGCTGGCATGCTGCGCCACACGCCAACGGACGCCAGCGACTTTGTGCTGCTGGCGAACTATCAGGCGCCCGCGTGGGCGCAAGATACGGTCTTTTATGAGATATTTCCTGATCGCTTTGCCGACGGCGACCCGGCCAACAATGTCCGCACCGACGAATACTCCGCCTATGGCCGCTCCACAGTGGCCCGCGCCTGGGGCGAACGCCCGCGCCCACACAGCGATTCTGGCGGCATTGAGTTCTTTGGCGGCGACCTCCAGGGCATCACTCAGAAGCTGGATTACTTGCAAGACCTGGGCGTCACCGCGCTCTACCTCACGCCCATCTTCACGGCTCCAAGTAATCATAAATACGATGTTGCGGATTATATGCAGGTAGACCCGCACTTTGGCGGGAACGCGGCGCTGGCAGCCCTGCGCCAGGCATTGACCCAGCGCGGCATGCGCCTGATGCTGGATATTGTGCCCAACCACTGCGGCGCGACGCATCACTGGTTCCTCAAGGCGCAGGCCGACCCCACCAGCGACGAGGCCGAGTTCTTCACCTTTGGCAAAGACCGCCAGCATGATTACTATTGCTGGCTGGGTGTCAAGAGCCTGCCCAAGCTCAATTATCGCAGCCAAAAGCTGCGCGAGCGCGTGTATGCGGGCGAAGACGCGGTGATGCGCCATTGGATGCGTCCACCCTATGCCATAGATGGTTGGCGTATGGATGTGGCAAATATGCTGGGGCGTCAGGGTGAAAGCCAGCTTGGACATAAAGTCGTGCGCGGGATGCGCCGGGCCATCAAAGCCGAGCGCCACGACGCCTATCTGCTGGGCGAAAACTTTTATGATGGCACGCCCGCGCTCCAGGGGGATGAACTGGACGCCACGATGAACTATCGCGGCTTTTCGCTGCCGCTGGTGCACTGGCTGGCGAGCAAAGACCCGGCCACCATGTATAACCGCAGTTGGGCCGACCCGCATCCCCTGCCCACCGAGGCGCTGGCGGCGCAGTGGACCGCGTTTCGCGCCGCCATTCCCTGGCAGATTGCCGCGCAGCAGTTTCACTTGCTCGGCAGCCACGACACTGCCCGCGCCCTGACGGTGCTTGGCGGCGATGAAACGCGCCTGCGTGTGGCAGCCACGCTGCTCTTCACCTATCCTGGCGTGCCCTGTGTCTATTATGGCGATGAGATTGGCTTGCCCGGCGGCGGCGACCCCGATAACCGGCGCTGCATGCCCTGGGACCAGCGCGAATGGAACCTGGACCTGCGCGCCTGGTATCAGCAGATGATTCGCCTGCGGCGCACCTCGCCTGCGCTGCGCTGGGGCGGCTTCCAGATGCTGCACGCAACCGGCGAAACCATCGCTTTTCTGCGCGAAGCCCCAGAGGAACGCCTGCTCGTTGTTGCCAGACGAGCGCAAGACGGCCTGAAGGCGCTGCCCATCCGCCACGCGGGGCTGGCCGATGGCGTCCGGCTGCGCGAAGTCCAGAGCGGCGCCGAAGCAACGATAACAGGCGGAATGCTGTCGCTGGTAAGTCTCCCAGCGTTGGGCGCGCAAATCTGGAGAGCAGAGTAAGCTCGTAGCCCCGCCGACCCTGGCGGGGACGGCCCCATCAGTTACTCCTTGCGCACCCAGGCAGAGATAAGCGCGGGGAATCGCCCGACTCCTTGCTGGCGAACATTCTCCTCGCGCAAGCGATCAGCCAGCGTGTCAATATCAACCTCCTCAGCCGTCACCACGCCCTGCTTCACAAGCAGCGGCAGCACCGCGCGCATCACGTCTGCAAATACATCGTAGCCGACCCACTCTGGCCCAAAGCCAATGGCGGTATCGCAGCGGAGGTATGGGACAGGCAGCCCCGCCTCCAGAAACGCGCCGGTGACCTTCATGCCTATACGTGGCTCCGCTCCCCCGCGTTGAAATGCCTCTACGAGCAAGGCCCATGTTCGCTCTGCAAGCGGAAAGGAAGGGTAGAAGAGTTTGTTCTCTGGAGCGAGATCATACTCCTGAAAAGCCACCACTCCGCCTGGGCGCAGGTGCTGTGTCAGCTTGCGCAGGATGCGTACCCGTTCAGGCAGGTACTGCAAGATCAGTCGGCCAACAATAGCATCATACTCCTGGTCCAGTTCCAGGTCGCCAATATTTTTGGCAACAAAGGAAACGTGCTTGAACCCGGCAGCTTGCGCCCGCGCCTGGGCCACTTCCAACACACTCGCCCTGGCATCCACCCCCAGCACGCTGCCTGTCTCGCCCACCAGTTCGGCGGCAATCAGGCTGACATCGCCAGGCCCGCAGCCCAAATCCAATACCTTCATCCCGGCGGTGATACCCGCCTCCACAAGCACTTGCCGCGTGAACGGGTTGAGCGCCTGGCCCTGATTCAGTAAGCGCTGGACTTCTTTCGGCGCATGCCCCAGGAGATACTTTTCTGTTGCTTGTTTTGGTACCATGTTCATTCGCTCCTTATTTCGTTGGTAGATAAAGTTCTCATAGTAGCTTCAGCCATGATTTTTCCGATATGTTCCGGCAAGAAAACTTTAAAACACGTCCTGTAAGAACTCATTTACACAAAGGCAAATGTATCTGGAGATCAGGAAAGCCGCATGCGCAAGACTACCCATTTTGCGCATACGTGCTCGTTAGCCCCACCGCTCATCGTTGCGCCCGGCCTGCAACTGGAGCCAGGCGCGAATCTCTGGTAGGGTGCGCGGGAAAGCGAACACATAGGGCGTGTCGTGGTCGCCGCCCGCGCCCAACTCCAATTCCAGCCGCCGCTGATCGAGCGGGCTAGTCCCGCCCAATGCCGGAAGTGTCCCTGAAGTTTTGGGCGTCCGCTGCGCGTTGGCAGAGACGGCTTGCACCTGCGCCCGCTGGCGTGCCTGGGCGAGCGCTGCCTCTATTTCCTCGCGCACCTCCAGCGCGCGTGGCTGTGGCCTGCCCAGGAGGTGCTCTGGCGTCACAGAGAACAACACGTTGCCCTCTTGCTCAGCGGCCAGCATCTCTTCCAGCGCCTCAGCAGAAGGCCCAGAGAAGATGCGCCAGCCCATCTGTGAGGGAGAATGATACCTTTGGAGGAAATGGAACACCGCCTGGAGCGAGTTCAGGGGCGTGGTCAGCCATCGCCAGGATGGTGATTGGTTGGTTTGGATAGCAATGCGATAACAGGTCATATTGGCTCCTTATGCCGTACCTCTGGTGGCGTTCGCCCCTGCGCGTCAGGGGACCGCCAAGATTATTTACACAAGGAAAGTGTACCTGCTAGAAAGCATTCAGACATGCGCAAGACTACCCATTTTGCGCTCAAGTGGTGAAAAGAAGCGTTTGCTGCGGTAATGGCACTGCTCTTGCATGGTACACAATAACAAGTAGCCCAGGCTGCTTCAGGGGTGGTCTAACCTTCGTAGTCAAAACGGTGTGCGGCCTGGCTGGAAAGAAAGAGCACTGCTATGGAATCATTGATTCGCTGGCAGCCGGGAGAAACGCTCACGACGCTGCGCCAGGCGATTGACAAATTGCTGGATGAAACTTTTGCGCAACCGCTGGAAACGCTCACCGAGGACGGCGACACGCTGACCTCCACCACACTCTATCAAACAGATCGCAACTATCTCATCAAAACGGGGCTGCCAGGGGCCGAGCCAGAACAAATCGAGGTGACGGTGCGCAGCGATCAGGTATCCATTCGGGCCGAGTTTACCCACGAGCGCAACACCCGCCTGGAAGGTTGTACCAGGCTGGAGCGCACAATAGAACGCTTCTTTCGCACCGTCACGCTGCCTGGGCGCGGCGATATTGAGGAGGCGCAGGCCGTGCTGGAAAATAACGTGCTGACGGTGACGGTTCCCAAGGCTCCGCCGCCACCTTCGCGGAAATTGACGGTGGAACACGGCACGGGACTGGGCCAGGAGTAATCAGCAGGCAGGTTATCTGGGCGGCTTGCGCACTTTCAGCAGCGGCTTGCCCTGCCGAGCCTCGCGCTCGGCCCGCACCCGCGCCCGCACTTCATCGGGCGTCAGCACAGGAGTGTCTGGTGGCACCAGCCGCAGCCCATCTCGAAACAGATCATAATGCGGCGCCTCTGGCCGTCGTCGGTCCATCCACTCCGCCTTCAGCCCATGCCGACGGCCCCACTCGGCAAGTTCCGCCTCGCTCTCCGCATAGACTTTTACCACGCGCTCGCTGCGTTGCAGGCCAATGCGCGTGTTGCCGCCGTGTAAGCCAGTCCAATCCTCAAAGCGTAGCATCGTTATCCTAAAACCGTTAGATAGATGGTGTGCCCTTGCCAGTGTATCACAGTGTACCGCGCTTGATGAGCGTGCGCAAGGCTAGCTGGCGGCTTTAACCGCCATCCCGCTTCTGGGCGAGGCGTGTGCTATAATGTGGCCTGCTTCCAGCGGGCGCTATGTCGTCTCCACGCGCAAAGAGCATGGGGAAACGTGGAATACAAGGAGCAAAGCAATGGAACTGCATGTCGTTGCCATTCAAAAGCCGGAAGACGTAAACGTCATCCTGGGACAGTCGCACTTCATTAAAACAGTTGAAGACATCCACGAGGCGCTGGTCAACACGGTGCCAGGCATCAAGTTTGGCCTGGCATTTTGCGAGGCGTCTGGCCCGGCGCTGGTGCGTTTCAGCGGCACCGATGACGCGCTGGTGGAGCAGGCCAAAGCCAACGCGCTGGCGCTGGCAGCCGGGCATGTCTTTGTGGTCTTGCTGGGCAACGCCTATCCGGTCAACGTGCTGCGTACCATCCGCGATGTGCCAGAGGTCTGCACCATTTTCTGCGCCTCCGCCAACCCGGTGCAGGTAATAGTAGCCGAAACAGAGCAGGGGCGCGGCGTCATTGGCGTGATTGATGGCGCGCGCACCAAAGGCATCGAAACAGAAGAAGACGTGACCCACCGCAAAGAACTGCTGCGCAAGTTCGGCTACAAGTTTTAGGTGCGTCTAAAGCCCGCCCCTGGAGGCTACGCCGCAAAGCCCGCCTGCGCGGGTTAGGACGAACGCTGGCGTCCCTGGGGTGGGGAGTCCCTGAAGAGGGACTTGGTGGCCGAAGGCCCCTAGCCGCGATCTTTAGTCGCCAGGCGGCGTGGCATGTGGCCGTGTTATTTGATAAAACTTCATTAACCGCCAGCCACGCTCCCTCTTGCGCCGCATGCCCTCTCTTGTTACAATAGCCCAAACTCATCTAAAAGACGACCTGTTGGGCACACCTCCGCCTGGGGAACGGATGGAGGTTTCCCAGGAGAGAAAGGGTAAGGGCGCGATGAGCCAGGCAAAGGAGAGCAAAAAAGCAACGGCGGTCACATCCCGGCGAGCAGGCCCAAAAATGGCGCTGGCAACGGCGCCACTCCAGGCCGAAAAGATTGTAAAAGAGCTTGGCCTGGGCCAGCCCGCCACGCTCATCATCGTGGCGGGCGGGGAGAACCTCTCACAAAAAGCGGCAGACCGGCTCCAGTGGCATCTGGGGCGCGGAATTACGGGCGCCAATCTCCACGAAGGGACAATGGTGCTGGATGCGACCACCCAGAGCGTGACACGTCACTATCTGGGCGATGGTATTGTTAGCAGCGAGGGAGCGGCAACACTGGTAGGCATTGCGCCGCGTGGCGCGGTATTCCCCGGCCAACCTGCCGCCACACAAGCGCCAGATTGGGCAGCGCTTGGCGCGGATCGCCACTTTGCGTTTGTGCTTGCCCCTGGAGAAGCGCCGGGCGATATGAACGATACCTTATTTGCGCTGACCTCCGCGTTGGGGAAGAGTATTCCGGTGGTCCTGGTGGTGGTTGGCGGGGACGAAAGCACCGTGCCTGTGGTTTTGAATGCGGTGGAGTCGGGCTGGCCGATTGTAGCGCTTCAAGAGAGCGGCGGCCTGGCGGAAGAACTGGCGACCCGTGCAACACGTCAATTTCTTACTCCAGCAGAAATAAATCTCATCCTGACTGGCGGGCGGCTTTACCCCCTCTCGCTCAGCAGTTCGCCAACCGACCTGCGGCGCCTGTTAATCCGCGAGATCGAGCGGGTGAACGTGCTCAGGCAAGCCTGGACGCACTTTGCCCGCTATGATGAGAGCGCGAAGCAATACCAAACAGAATATCGTCGCCTGCGCAAGTGGATTCTGATTCTGGGTGTTGCGAGCACCTTGCTTGTCGTGTTGGAGAAATTCCTCCGACTCCAGCTTGAGATGAACTTGCCTGATGTGATTGATCAAGGGCTGCACTGGCTCATTGTGGGCATTCCTGTGGTCGTTTCCATTCTGCTGGCCGCAACCCATCGCTTTCACGTTGGCTCCAAATGGGTCACGTTTCGCTCTTGCGCTGAACACATCAAAGCAGAGATTTACCGATTTCGGGTGCTCGCGCACCACTATACGGCTGCTGAGAACATGGGAGCTTCACCCGAAGAAGTCTTCATTCTGCACGTGCATGAGCTGCTTACGCGCGCTGCTGATTCGGAAGCGGGCATTTCACCAGTCCCCAGCTACAGCGGGCCAATTCCCCCCCCAAACAGCACACAGCGCGTGGATAATGGGCTGACGCTGCTTTCGCCACGCGGGTATATTCGCCTGCGCCTGGACGACCAGTTGGGGTTCTACCGGAGCAAAACCAAAAGGCTGCAAAAGACCCTCACTCGCAACCAATGGGCGATCTATGTCCTTGGCGGCCTTGGGACGTTCCTGGCGGCTATCGGGCAAGACCTGTTTATTGTGCTGACGACGGCGCTGCTCACTGCGCTAACGGTCTATCTGGAGAATGAGCAGATAGAAACCACGCTTAAAAAGTATCATCTGGCAGCGGAGGGTCTGGAACGGGTAAAGGATGCCTGGGAAGCCTTGCCAGCCGAGAGAAAGCACGTGCCAGAAACAATTAAGCTGCTGGTGGATGAAACAGAGCAGGCGTTGCAGACCGAGCACTCCGGCTGGGTGGTTCAGATGCAAAAATCCGTCAGTTCGCTCTCTCCCAAGCGGCCAGAAGAAAGCCCGCGCATTGAAGCCCCGCGACTAGAGGGCGTGCGAGAAGAAAACCGCGAACCCAGAGTGGAGCAAGAATAATTGCTTGTAGCCCCGGCAGGGACGCCGGGGCTACGGGCGTATTTGCTTGTAGCCCCGGCGTCCCTGCCGGGGAACGTTGCCGGTTCGTGCCCCCAGGCCGCACTACTTCCGAATCAGCTTGCCCTGCTCGTATTCTTTCCGCATGTTCTCCAGCAGTGCTTCACGCTGCGCGTAAAGACCCCGGCGCGAGCGCGGCTTCGCCTTGCTGATGGCATACGCGCTGAGGATGGGCAAGGCGATGGTGCTATCGCCATACACGACAACCGTGTCGCGCAGTTGATCGGGCTTGATCTTGCCCCAGGAAACCGCCTCTGAAGGAGTCGCGCCAGACAACCCGCCCCAATGCGGCGCGTCGCTGGTGATCTGGATGAAGTAATCGTGCCCGCCCTTGTTGATGCCCAGCACTTCCCAAAGCTGCGGCTGCGTTTGCAGATAGAAGTTTTTGGGCGAGCCGCCGCCCAGGATGATTACGCCGTTTTTGGTGGCGTTGAGCACAATGGCCGTCGTCTCGTTGACATCTAGCATCGGGTCCAGCGTCAGCCGCGAGCCATCCAGCGCGTGGCGGGCCACATTCATCCCAATCGAAGAATCGCCCGGCGACGAGGTATAGATCGGCACGTTCCAGGCCGCCGCCTGCGCCAGAATGGAGTATTCCGGCTTGACGCCCACCTCCAGCAGCCGCTTGCCGATCAGATAATGCAGTTCTGAGGTGGACATGGGCCGGTCTGGGAACGACTTGAACGCCTCGCGCAGGAACGCATCGGTATCCAGCAGCACGCTGTCCTTAAAGAGAATGTCGTAAATGCGAATGACGCCCTCGCGCTGAAGCTCGGTATCATCCAGCGCGAACGTGCCGCGATGCAGCGAATAGGCCAGCGCGTGGTGAATATCGTGGTACAGGTTGGCGCCCGTGCTGATGATGAAATCCACAAAGCCGTATTCCATCAGCGTCAGGATGCTCCCGCCCAGACCGGCAGGCGTCAGCGCGCCCGCCATCGTCAGGCCAACAGTGACATCCTGCGCCGGGTCCAGCATCTGCTCGGCGTACAGGCGGCAGGCTTCGTTGAGACGGGCCGCGTTATATGCCTGGAACGCGCCATCCACCAGTTCGGCAACGGTCATATCCGGGCGCAAGCGCTGCGGCAGAATCGGCTGTCCGCTCAGATAGCCCTGGCCCTCCGCCGCTGCTTGTAGCCCCGGCGTTCCTGCCGGGCCGTCGCTCTGGTCGTTGTGGCGCGGCTGTGGTTTATGTGGGTGATGATGATGTGGAGTGCTCATCTCTCTGCTTTGCTGACCTGACTTTCTTAGACGACTACGGAAACTGCAAATCCATCCATGCCATCGTCATCATTAGGGAGCAGGATGGAGCGCAGATGCGGATTGCTGGCAATCTGCTGGTTATACGTCGCAACCCCGGCGTTGTCAGCGTCGGGCGGCGGCTCCTGAAAGGGGCGGCCAAAGCGAACGCAGTTATCTGCCACAATGATGCTGCCCTGTCGTGCCAGCTTGATAGCCCACTCCAGATACGCGGGATAGCCGCCCTTGTCTGCGTCAATAAAGATCAGATCAAAGGGTGCCTCGCTCTGAAGCGTGGGCAGCGAGTTGATGGCCGCCCCGACGCGCACCTCGGCGCGGTCTGCCACGCCCGCGCGAGCAAAGGCGGCGCGTACCACTTCGGCGTGCTTTTGATCAAGCTCCAGCGTGATCAGCTTACCGCCAGCAGGGAGCGAACGGGCCAGCCAGATGCCGCTGTAGCCACCCAACGCGCCAATCTCCAGAATCTTTTTGGCGTTGCAGGCAGCAGCCAGCACCTGCAAAAAGCGGCCCTGAATGGGCGAAATCTGAATTTCTGGCAGCCCGGCGCGCTTTTGCGCGGCCAGCGTCTCGCGCAGCGCCTCGTCTTCTGGCGCAAAGCGCTTGATAATCTGCGCCTCAATCTCTTGCCGCAGGTGGGCATTGCGTGTCAATTCTTCAACGGTTGGCGTCTCAGCCATTGTGTTAGAAGCTCCTTGTATCGCTGTATCGTTGCAGCGCGGGCACCTTGCCTGCACTGCGTTTCTAACGCTTCGCATGCAATCGCTATTCCAAGAGATTTGCCGCCTCATTATCGCACAGGGCAACGCTTGCAGTGTCCCACCAAACAAAGCTGGCGCTCATGCGTATACTAAAGGAAAGGAGCGAGGCACCAGTATCTGCACCTGGCGCCGTATCCTCCCAAGGAGGTCAACCAGAGGATGCAAAGGCACTCCGAGCGTCTGGTCACGAGAAAAAAGAAGGGTTCTACAAGGAAGCGTCTTGCAAAAAATCCTGAGGCCGCTGTTATGATCTTCAGCCTGATTCTTCTGGTGCTTGGCCTCTTCGTTCTCATTGACTCGCTGCTTTTTCTCAACAATGCCGCAGCCACCACTGGCACCGTCACCGCGTGTTTGAAAGAAAAGTACGGATGTACCCCAACGGTGGACTTTACGGCGGCAGATGGAGAGGCCGTCACCGTCACCATGAGCATTTTCATCCCTTACAAATTTATTATTGGGCAGCGCGTGCCAATTCTCTATAACCCAGACAATCCCCAGAATGCCAGGATTGCAG
This sequence comes from Ktedonobacterales bacterium, assembly GCA_036557885.1. Lineage (GTDB taxonomy): Bacteria > Chloroflexota > Ktedonobacteria > Ktedonobacterales > DATBGS01 > DATBGS01. The sequence continues at coordinate 317,709 of DATBGS010000165.1, read as the reverse complement.
ATTTTTTGTCGCTCTGGTATTGGCCGCTCAACTTTTTGGGGTTTGGCAGCTTCTACTTCCTGGTTAAAGCTGGGGAAGCCATCGTTCATTTCTTCTCGCGGCGCCCGATAGAAACAGGCGATCAGGTACAGCCAAAGAGAGGAAAAGCCAAACAAAGATGAGGCCAAGGAGCCACCCAAGCCATGACTCCACCGCAACGCTGGCCCTTCACCAGCTACGAGAAGATTGCCGAATCGTTGGATCAACTCTATCGAGATGAAGCCGCGACACGCGCCCTGGAGAAAGCGCAGTGGGTCGTCATGGAAAAGATACACGGCGCCAACTTCTGCTTCCTCACCGATGGCAAAGAGGTGCGCTGCGCCAGCCGCAAGCAGATGCTTGGCCCGCGCGATGACTTTTTCGGCTATCAGGCTGTTGCCGCCCGCCTGCGCCAGAAAATCCTCGATCTGTTTACGCTTGTACCCCCGGCGTCCCCGCCGGGCAATACCCCGCCAGGGACGGCGGGGCTACGAGCAAGCCGGGTGCTCATCTATGGCGAACTGTTTGGCGGCAGCTATCCCCATCCCGATGTGCCGCCGGACCTCACCGTCCAGCCCATCCAGACGGGCATCGCCTATGCCCCCTCGATTGAGTTTTGCGCCTTTGATATAGCCATTGAAGATGACAGCCAGGGCCAGCCCCGCGCGTATCTGGATTATGACGTTGCCACGAAGCTGTTGGAGCAGGCGGGCCTCTTCTACGCCCGCCCGCTCTTGATTGGCAGCTTTCAGGAGGCGCTGAGCTATCCCCTGGGCTTCCCGTCCACCATCCCAAAACTGCTGGGCCTGCCGCCGCTGCCCACCGAAAACAAAGCCGAAGGCGTCGTCATCAAGTCGCTCAAGACCATCCTGCTGCCCAGTGGCAAGGGCATGAGCCGCCCCCTGCTCAAGCGCAAGATCGCGGAGTTTGCCGAAGATCAGCGGTTTCATCAGGCCGAAAAATGGGTGACGCCGCGCTCCACCGCAGAACAAAGCACGCTTGACCTGCTCACCTGGGAAGCCTTCAATCTGGTGACGGCCAACCGCTTGCAGAGCGCCGTCTCCAAGTTGGGCGCGCTGACGCCCGGCGATGGCAAACGTGCACAGCAGGTCTTTCGCCTGCTGGTGGAGGATGTGCTGGAGCAGCTTGGCGAGCAGCACGCAGCGCCGCTGGCCTCGCTCACCCCGGCAGAGCATGCCCAACTTTTAGAGTACATTCGCGGCGAAGCGCGCGCGCTGATGAAAGCGTATATGCGTGGAGTGCGTGGGTGACGGCCCCGCATCCTGCCGGTCAATCCGCAACGGTCACGTGTACCTGCTGTATCGCGTTGTTGGCATAGCCCAGCTTGTTCCACTCCGCCTCAAGTGGCTGGGTATTGCCCGCTGCATCCGTGGCGCGGCTGCTCAGAGTCACTGGCCCGGGCGCTGTGGCTTCCCAAGGAAGCTGCCAGCCTCGCCAGGCATAGGGCAACGCTCTGCTTGACCATTCGGCTGCTTGCCAGGTGACGCCTCCATCCAGGCTCACCTCTACCCGCTTGATGCGGGCCGCGCCGGACCAGGCCACGCCCTTTAGCCATTGCCACCCACGTGCCAGCCGCTCGCCCTCAGTTGGCGAAAGGATAAGCGAGCGCGGGCGTATCCGCGTGAGTGGGCGCTTTTCTGCGCTTGCTTTCTCAATCAGCACATACTGCTCCGTCTGAAAGTAGCCCTGAAACGGCAGCGCGCTGGCATGCAGGCGCGTCACCCACTTCACCGCAGCCATGCCATACCAGCCGGGCACAATCAGCCGCAGCGGGAAGCCATGCGCAAAGGGGAGTGGCTCGCCATTCATCGCGTAGGCCAGCAGCGTATCTGGATGCACTGCAATATGGCGGGGCAGGCTGCGCGCATAGATGCGCTCTTGCTTGCTTTCTGGATGATACCCGTGATCAGCTCCCTCAATCACAATTTCCTGCACCGATGGCTCCAGCCCCGCCCGCCCCAGCACCACCCCCAGCGGCACGCCCGTCCATTCCGCTGTGCCCACCGCGCCATAGTGCCAGAGTTCGCCCTGGGGTTGGCCGTTCATGTAGGCGCGGCCATTCCCCGCGCATTCCAGCGTCACCACCAAACTGAGTCCCGGCAGCGCGCGCAGTTCCTCGTAGCTCAGCGCGAGCGCGCGCTGCACCTCGCCTTCCACGCGCAGCCGCCAGCCCGCCGCCTCCATCCGGGGCTGATCTAGCAGGTGCGAGCGCACATAAAACGCCGTGTTGGGTGTAATCGTCCCTGCCTGATTCGTCAGCCGCGCCTCCGCGTTAAATGGCGCTTCACTCAGCACGTGAAGTTGGGAGCGGTCTGGCTCCCGCGAGGCGTTGGGTCTGGCCTGCGCAGCTTCATACGTCATACTCATAAGGCGATTCCTTCCCTCCAGATGATTTCTACTTGCTCATGCCCAAAAGCTTCAAATTGCATGCCATCCCCTTGCCGTGCCCCCTCTGGGGGTACCCCCGGCGTCCCTGCCGGGCGTTCCCCTGGGCTACAAGCGGTGCGCTTTCCTGGGAGGTGGTTTGAGGAACAGCGCCAGGATAAAAGCCGGAATGATGGAGAGCGCCGTAATGAGGAACACATCGTGGTACGCCAGTGCCTGGGCCTGTCGCGCCGCCAGCGGCTCGCTGGCCCCCGCGCCCAACTCGGTAGCCTGCGCCACCTGGAGCGCCGATAAGCCAAGTTGAGTAAGATAGATCGTCGTGCGCTGCTGCAAGATGTTGGTCATCACAGCGATAGCCAGCGAAGCGGTGACATTGCGGGCCACGACGTTGAGCGTTGTAGCTTCCGGCAGTTTTGGCCCCTGCACGCCCGTCAGGGAAACGGTGTTGGTGGGCTGCGTCAAGATGGGCAGGCCAAAGCCGCGCGGCAGCAAAATCCAGGGCAAGACGCTTAACGCGGCGGCTGCCGCACCCCCTATGGGGGTGGTGACCCAATTTGCCAGGAATATCCCCGTCACCAGGGTAAAGCTGGCGCCAGCGATAATAAGCGCTCGTGGCCCCAGGCGGTTATACACAAAGCCGCTGGTGATCGTGCCCACAATAGCCCCGATGCCCTGCCAGAGCAGCAGCAGCCCGGCATCAAATGGCGTGAGGCCAAGCAGAGTCTGCAAGAATTGTGGCAGCAGAAAAGCCGGAACAAACAGCCCAATCGTGGCAATCCAGGTGATCACATTCCCAACAGCAAAGTTCCGCCACCTGAAGAAGCCCAGATCAAGCAGCGGCTCAGCGCGGCGCGGTTCCACCCACAGAAACAGCCCCAGCAAGACGAGCGAGACGACGATTGGCCCGGAGACGGTAAGGCCATTGCCCAATCCATCGTATGCCAGATTCGAGAGGCCAAAGAGCAGCAGACCCAGGCCTGTCGCTGCCAGGAAGAAGCCAGGGAAGTCAAAGCGGCGCTGGGGCTGCGCCACATATTCGTGCAGAATGCGCCAGCCAAGCGCAATGCCAATAATTCCAATGGGTACGTTCACGTAAAAGACCCAGTGCCAGTCCAGGTACTCCACCAGATAGCCGCCCAGCGTCGGGCCGATGGCTGGCGCCACCAGCACCGGAATGCCAAAGATACCATTCGCTTTGCCACGCTCCTCTTCTGGAAAGACGGCAAAGAGGATGGCAAACGACAGCGGAAAGAGCGCGGCGCCGCCTGCTCCCTGGAGCACACGAAAGATGATCAGCAGCCAGATGTTGGGCGCCAGCCCGCACAGCGCTGAACTGACAGTGAAGACAGCCAGAGAAACCAGATACGTGCGCTTGATACCAAAGCGGTTGGAAAGAAACGCCGAAAGCGGCACCACTGCCCCTGCCGCCAGAATATACGCGGTGGCAACATACGAAGCCAGATGCAGGTTGGCGTGTAGATCATGCTGGATGGTGGGCAGCGCCGTGTTGACGATGGTGGAATCGAGGATGCTCACAAAAGCGCCAAAGACCACCGTCACCAGCACCCACCATTTATGATTGGGGCAGATGTCATTGAGCGGCAGAGGGGCGGGAGATGCAGAGTCCATGATTCTCCTTGGATGCGTCGGCGGTAGCGCCCCAAGAGCGGGCATGGGCGAACCAGGAATGATGCAAAGGTTTGTGCAACCTTTGTGCCCGCAGTGCCAAAGCAGACCCGCTTGTAGCCCCGGCGTCCCTGCCTGGCCGTCCCCCTGTACCCCCGGCTTCTAGCCGGTGAGCCTGCTTGTAGCCCCGGCCACCGCGCCGTGGAACGCCCCGCCAGGGTCGGCGGGGCTACAAGCGGCTCGCCTCTGCTTGTCCAACAAGTTTTGTCAGGCTAAGGAATAAGGCTGCGACCCAAGCTAGGAGGAGCCGCTTGAGCGCATTTCCTGCATGTCACGGGACCACACCTGCAAGCCAATACATGCCCCAATAAATGCAACCAAGCAGAAGCATCCAGACTACCCCCCAGTTCAAACATGCCCGAAATAGTGCCATATTTTTTGGCGAGGTAGGGTGCCAGCGGGTGCGGACAAGCCCAATCGTGCCCAGGAGCAGAGATGCCACTGCGACCAGGAACGATGGCCCCAGAAACAGCAGCCACTCCAGACGTTCCCTGTCTGTCAGACAGGTGTAGGGAAGGCACTGCTGGAACTGCGGCGCGATTGTTGGCATAATCCACTCCCCTGCGAGGAATGAGAACGGAAAAGGCAGCGCCAGAGGGAGGATTGCCAGGAGAATCACCGCAATGAGCAGCTTGCGTGATCGCGCTGCTCCCTGTGGGCCTTGTGCTGGTGTAAGCCGGACAGAGAGCCGAGGGTCATAGGCTCCCGGCAGGTGCATTGGCAGCGGAACGGAAGCCGCCTGCGCATCAGCCCCAGCGATGGCAGAGATACTCTCCTGCGTTTCAACAACACTCTGCCCACAGGTGGGGCAGACACGATCTTCTGCCCGTATGGGAGCCAGGCAATGAGGACAAAAGCGTGCTGAAATGGCCTCGGACATGGGAAACCTCCCCTGCTCAAATCGCTCATCTCTCCTGCATCGTCAGACCGCGCACCACCTCATCTCGATACGTCAGCAGGAATCCCCAGAGCGCCACAGCCGCCGCCGAAAGATGCCTGCCCGCCCGCCGCACCAGATACCAGTGCCGATGCACCGGAAAGCCGACGACATCCAGCACGACCAGGCGCTTTGCCAGCAATTCCAGTTCAATCGCGCTCAAGGGCATTACCGCGATGCCCAGATCAGCGGCCACCGCCTGTTTCACCGCGCCGCTGCTGCGCAGTTCCATGCCCACGTGCAGCGGAATGCCGCGCTCCTCAAACAGCCGCTCTACGTCCGCCCTGGTGCCAGAGCCTTCTTCGCGCAGCAAAAAGAGTTCGTCGCTCAGTTCTTCCCGCAAGATGTTTTTGCGCTGGGCAAATGGGTGGCGCGGCGAACTAATCACCACCAGTTCGTTAGGGACAAATTCCTCAACTTCCAGATCATGCGCGTCCTCGATCAGCCCCATCACGCCCAGGTCTATGTCGTCCCGCAGCAGGCGGTCTTGCACCGTGAAGCGGTTGACGACATCCAGCGTCAGCTTCACGCCGGGATTCTTGCGGTGGAACTCGCCCAACGCCGCAGGGACGACATAGATTCCGGCGCTGGTGCTGGCGCCCACCTTCACCGTCCCACGCTTGGCCCCGCCTAGCTCCTCCAGCACCAGTTGCGTCTCGCTCAGCAGCGCAAACAGCTTCTGGCTGTAGCCGAGCAGTTCGTTTCCGGCCTCGGTCAGTCGCAGTGTGCGCCCGGCTTTCTCAAAGAGCGGCAGGCCGATGGTATGCTCCAGCGCTTTCACCTGCAAGGAGACTCCGGGCTGGCTCAATGAAAGCTGCTCGGCGGCGCGCGAATAGCTGTGGTGAGCGGCGACAGTCTGGAAGATACGCAACTGGTGCAGGCTCAACTGCTCAAGATTAATCAACATGCCCATATCCTCGTTTGCTCAAAAAGGTTCTATAAGAATTTCTTTATGCCTTCTCTAAAAATTTGACAAGATAGATTATATAAAAGATAGGCACGGCGCGTGCAATTTACCCCTTGAAGTGCAAAGCTATCTGGCGCTCAAGGGTGAACGCCAGATCAATTCAGGCACAAACTAGGCAAAGGAGCTTACATGGCACAACAACACGCATCAGAACTGGCTGCAACCTGGAAAAGTGACCCACGTTGGGCAGGCATCAAGCGCCCTTATAGTGCAGAGGACGTACTTCGTTTGCGTGGATCAGTTCATATTGAGTATACCCTGGCACGCATGGGGGCGGAGCGCCTGTGGCACCTCCTGCATACGGAGCCATATACAGCAGCTCTGGGCGCGTTGACGGGCAATCAGGCTATGCAGCAGGTCAAAGCGGGCCTGAAGGCAATTTATCTGAGCGGCTGGCAAGTGGCCGCCGATGCCAACCTCTCTGGACATATGTACCCCGACCAGAGCCTCTATCCGGCCAACAGCGTGCCGCATGTCGTCAAGCGTATCAACCAGGCGCTTCAGCGCGCCGACCAGATTCACCACGCCGAAGGCAAGAATGGGGTATACTGGTATGCGCCGATTGTAGCCGACGCCGAGGCTGGCTTTGGCGGCCCGCTCAACGTCTTCGAGTTGATGAAGGGCATGATCGAGGCTGGCGCGGCTGGCGTGCATTTTGAAGACCAGCTTGCTTCCGAGAAAAAATGTGGGCATATGGGCGGCAAGGTGCTCATCCCAACAGCCAGCGCCATCAAGAATCTCGTGGCGGCGCGGCTGGCGGCGGATGTGATGGGCGTGCCCACGCTGGTTGTGGCGCGCACCGATGCCAACGGCGCGCATCTGATCACCACCGACGTTGACCCCAGGGACCACGAGTTCCTGACGGGTGAGCGCACGGCGGAAGGGTTTTTCCGGCAGCGCGGCGGGCTGGATGCGGCAATCGCCAGGGGCATTGCCTACGCGCCCTATTGCGACCTGATCTGGTGCGAAACCTCCGAGCCAAATCTGGAGGAAGCGCGCCGGTTTGCCGAAGAGGTGCACGCCGAACATCCGGGCAAGCTGCTGGCGTATAACTGCTCGCCGTCGTTTAACTGGAAAAAGAAGCTGGATGGGCAGACCATCGCGTCGTTCCAGTGCGAATTGGGCAGGATGGGCTACAAATTCCAGTTTGTGACACTTGCTGGCTTCCACGCCCTGAACTACAGCATGTTCAATCTGGCGCGGGAATACCACGAGCGTGGCATGGCGGCGTATTCTGAATTGCAGCAGGCCGAGTTTGCTGCCGAGGAGGACGGCTACAGCGCCACGCGCCACCAGCGCGAGGTAGGCACTGGCTACTTTGATGAAGTCGCCTTGACCATTTCTGGCGGAGAATCTTCGACCACTGCGCTCACCGGCTCAACCGAACTGGCGCAGTTTCACGCATAGAGGCTGGCGGTTGAAACCCCTCAAAGCAGGGGCACTGCCGCGCCTAAAGGCGTGCCGCCACCCCCAAGGCCCAGGGGCACGGCAAGTCCGCCTACGCGGACTCCCATCCCCGCGAGGCCGCGCATCGCCAGCAGGGGCGGATGGGAACCTGCGCAGGCAGGTTTGGCGGCTGAAAGCCCTTAGCCGCGACTTTAGTCGCCTGGACTAACAGGCTGAGCTTCGGCCTCAGACGAACTCCCAGGGCCGACGCTGGCGCTGGGAGTGCCCTTTTTATTTCAGTTTGTAGCCCCGGCCACCGCGCCGGGGATAGCCCCGCCAGGGTCGGCGGGGCTACAAGCGGCAGCGGCCACGCAATAAGATTTGGTATCATTCATAAGGAGTGTTCACCAATGAAAGGCAGGTCGTTCTATGGCAAGCACACAGACTGATTTAGAGATCACTGGCCGCATCACCCCCGAATACACCGAGATTCTGACGCCGCAAGCGCTGGCGTTTGTGGCCCGTTTGCAGCGCGAGTTTGGCCCCCGCCGCGCCGAACTCTTGCAGAGACGAGCAGAGCGCCAGGCCAAACTGGACGCCGGAATCCTGCCGGATTTCCTGCCCGAAACCGCCGCAATTCGCGCTGAAACCTGGACCGTCGCGCCAACTCCGGCTGATCTGCAAGACCGCCGCGTCGAGATTACCGGGCCAGTAGACCGCAAGATGGTGATTAACGCGCTCAACTCTGGCGCCAAAGTCTTTATGGCCGACTTTGAGGACGCCCACGCGCCCACCTGGGACGCAACCATCGAAGGCCAGATCAACGTGCGCGACGCCATTCGCCGCACGATCACCTATGCCAGCCCCGAAGGGAAATCCTATCGCCTCAACGACCAGATAGCCACGCTGCTGGTCCGTCCTCGCGGGTGGCACCTGCCCGAAAAACACGTGCTGCTGGATGGCAAGCCGGTTTCCGCCGGGCTGTTTGATTTTGGGCTGGTCTTTTTCCACAACGCCCGCAAGCTGCTGGAAAATGGCACCGGCCCCTATTACTACCTGCCCAAGATGGAAAGCCACCTGGAGGCGCGGCTCTGGAACGATGTCTTTGTGCTGGCCCAGGACCAGCTTGGCATCCCGCAGGGCAGCATCAAGGCGACGGTGCTGATTGAAACCATCCTGGCCGCCTTTGAGATGGACGAGATTCTCTACGAACTGCGCAACCATTCAGCGGGCCTGAACTGTGGCCGCTGGGACTATATCTTCAGCGCCATCAAGAAGCGCCGCAACGACCCGGCGTTTATCCTGCCTGATCGCGCCCTGGTCACGATGACCACCCACTTTATGCGCTCGTATTCGCTGCTGCTCATCCAGACGTGCCACAAGCGCAACGCCCACGCGATGGGCGGCATGGCGGCGCAAATCCCCATCAAGAACAATCCCCAGGCCAACGAAGAGGCGATGGCAAAGGTCCGCGCCGACAAGCACCGCGAGGCCACCGACGGGCACGACGGCACCTGGGTGGCGCATCCTGGACTGGTGCCCGTAGCGCTGGCCGAGTTTGACGCCGCCATGCCCCAACCCAACCAGATTGCTCGCAAACGCGAAGATGTCCACGTCACGGCGGCTGATCTGCTGGAGGTGCCCACCGGACCCATCACTGAGGCCGGGCTGCGCACCAACATCAGCGTGGGCGTGCAATATCTCGAAGCCTGGCTGGATGGGCTGGGCTGCGTGCCGCTCTATAACCTCATGGAGGACGCGGCAACGGCGGAGATTTCCCGCGCCCAGGTCTGGCAGTGGATTCGCCACCCCAAAGGCGTGCTGACCGATGGCCGCAAGGTGACAGTAGAACTTTTCCGCACGATACTGGGCGAGGAGATGGCAAAGATCAAAAACGCGATTGGCGCGCAAGACTATGCCAGCCGCCACTTTGCGCAGGCCACCCAGATATTCGACCAGATCACGTCGTCAGAACAGTTCGTAGACTTCCTGACGCTGCCCGCCTACGAACACCTCGCCTAGCAGCCACTTGTACCACCGGCTTCCCCCTCAAAGCAGGGGCACGGCAGCCGGTACAGGCGGGACATTCCCCGGCAGGGACGCCGGGGCTACACGCAGAAGCGTCGCCCGCCGTGCCCCTGCTTTGAGGGGTAGCCCCGGCGTCCCCTGCCGTGCCCCTGCTTTGAGGGGTGCCCTTCTGTCTCAGGGTGCCGGGGACCGCACCGCCAGCACGGAGGCTGGCAGTACAAGCTGCTACATCTCCGCAATATCCAGATCGTCCACCGCGCCAGAGTCCATAGCATCTATCTCATTGGTTTCCAGCGGCTGCGCTGTCAGGCTGGGGTCCAGTTGAATGCCCTCGCGCTCGGTTGCGCTGTCCAGCACACTCAGCGAAATTTCCTCCCCTCCGAAATCGCCTGCTTCCACTCTGGCATTCCCCTCGCTGTCAATCGGCAGGTCGTGCTCAACCTCCAGGTTATTCACAATTCGCCTGTTGGGAGCCATGCTGGCGGCCATTTCTGCCGCCCGCTTGCGTGCCTGCGCGGAGTTAGCGGTACCGCTCAGCAGAATCCTGCCCTCTTGCTCCGCGACGAGCGCGTGTATATCTTCATGCGTATCCAATTGCTGCTGAATCTGTGCTGCAAGATGATCTTGCCCCATGTTCTGCCTCCCTCTTGTGCTCCAGATAGTCTTATTGCCGCTTCGCGCCTCTCCTTTTGGCTGTGCAACCGCTATGCCAGACGAAAACTAACGCGATACTTCGGGCTATCATCAACCAGAGATGCAAAGAGAGGCTGGCACAGCCTTTGCAGCGATGAGTCAATAACCCCCAATTGCATTGGAAGTGCTGCGTCTACACAAATCGCCAGGAGGAGGAAACAGATGGTATATGGGCATGAAGATGAAAATCAGATGATCTTTGGGTATCAGGAGCCATTCCCCATAGACATTATTGATGAAGGCAACTATTATCTTGTGCAGGCTTCACTCTCAGGCATCAGGCCAGAGGATATACAGGTGGATGTGCAGGGCCAAACGCTGCTCATTCGCGCCGAGCGACGCAGCGAGCAGCAGCATCAGGGCCGCCTGTGGATTGCCTGCGAGCGGCATATTGGAGTGCTTGAGCGCTCGCTCACGCTGCCAACGGCGATTAAGAAAGATCAGATCAAAGCGTGCTGCGAAGATGGCCTGGTATCCCTGCGGATTCCCAAGGCCGATGCCGCGCTGCCCCAGCGCGACAAAGCCGACACGAAGACCTGCGTCTCCCTCACTCCATCGGGGCACATCCCCCTCAAGCAGCCCATCCCACAAGACGAGATTGACGCGGTGATAGAGGCTTCGCTAGAATCTTTCCCCGCCAGCGACCCGCCTTCATGGAACCCTCAGTAAGCCAGCGTGCCTGTAGCCCCGGCGTCCCCTGCCGTGCCCCTGCTTTGAGGGGTGCCCTTCTGTCTCAGGGTGCCGGGGAACGTCGCCCAGCATGCTTGTAGCACCGGCCACCGTGCCGGTGCTCTGGTTGGCCCCTACAAAGCAAGCTCCCACGTTTCCAAAACAAGACCATGCCCAAAGTCGTGAATCGGCTTCGCCTCAGCCAGTGTATATGAAATAGTTGCTCTTGCTTTTCCGAGTATCGGGTGCTTGACAGGAACGATATACTAAGCCTGGTAGGAACTCAGTCTATTTGCAAGGAGAAAGAGCACCAGTGGAACAAGAACCAGCACCCGCGCCACAGCACAGGCAATCAGGAGCCATAAACGAAGGAGCTACCCAGCAATCATCCTCGCAGCCGCTCGGCCCAGAAATGAGGCCGCCGTCGCAGCCTTTTGCCTCTGAGCCAACGCAGCCCCAGCCCCTGCCGAGCTACCAACCGCTGCCCCAATGGATGCCATCTGCGCCCTATCCATCCCAATCTCTGCCACCTGTAGCGACGCAGCCAGGCTATGTGTCTATGCAGCCTCCTCCTCAGTGGCAGCCGCCGCAGCCCGCCCGCCCAAAATGGAAAACCGTTGCCATCATCAGCTTGATCGTGAATGCCCTGTTGATTATTGCAGTGATCGCGTCCCTTGGAGCAGCAAAAGGGACCACAGGCACCGCTAATACTGCCACGAGCACAGCGACCTCTCCTGTTGGGTCGAACTCGAATACGCCCTCAGTGCCAACTGCTTCCACCGGCCAACATTACGCAATTGGGCAGACCGTTACGGTAGGCGGTGACTGGCAGGTGACGATCAACGGCGCGACAGCCAGCCAGGGTACAAGTGATGACCTGCCGCCCAAAGCCGGGGATACCTATCTCATCGTTGAAGCGACGCTAAAGAACTTGCAGAGCAAAGCCGAACCCCTGTCCACGCTGATTGATTTTGAGCTTCACGACGCCCAGGGCAACCATTACACCGAAGGCTTTCTCATCAGCGTCAATGGGCCGGATGGCACCGTTGAAGCTGGTGGCCTGGCGCATGGAAAGTGGGGCTACGAGGTGCCAACCAGCGTTCACTCGTTCACCCTGCTCTTTAGCGACAACTTTGGGGAAACCGTCGCCATCTGGGACATCAACGTCTAAAACCACCTTCCTCCATAACATTTCGTTGCGCTGATGGTCCACCCGCCTATCCAGGCCAGCCCTCTCTCGCAAAACCTGGAGAGAGGGCTGGCTTTTGTTGTCTGGGATATAGCCCCATTCTCCTAAATATAGGGAGACGCAACACCTAATATAGGGAATGTCCCCGATGTGGAACCAGCCAGAGGTTGGTATCCTTTAAAGTGCAAGGATGCGATGGCTCTGCCCACACGGAGAGCCTGTATGTGCCAAATCCTGTGAACTTATTGTTTCGCCAGCGCGAAAGCCCGCTCTTTATCTTGGTAGCAGCCAGGAGCAATCAGGTACTGACTGCGGCTGCTCCTATCAACTGAATGTGGAGGATTCACTTGGTTTCTCGTAAGCGTCTGATTACGCTCATTGGTGTATTGTTCCTGGTACCGCTCTTTATTGCTGCTTGTGGGGGAACAGACAGCGGCAATGGTGGAACCGCTAATGCTGCTCCTACGGCAACCTCAGCACCTGCTGCGACTCCCCTGCCCGGCCATCACGGGGTGGGTGAGCAGGTGGCAGTGGGAACCACCTGGATGGTGACGGTCAACGGCGTCAAGACCAGCAAGGGAGGCTCCTTTTCAACACCAGATGCGGGGAATATCTATCTGGTCGTGGATGTGACCGTCACAAACGTGAGCAGCGAGAAGCAGCCTGTTTCCAGCCTGCTCTCTTTCACGTTAAAAGATACCGCCGGTAAGGAATATGACGAGTCTATTGCGCCAGATGTCGGTAAGCCGCCCGATGGCGATGTTGAAGCTAATAACCAACTCAAGGGCCAACTGGTCTATGAAGTGCCAACTGACCAGAAGCTGTTCAACCTGACCTTCATCAGCGACCTGCTCGGCACCGACATGGCGGTCTGGGATTTGAGCGCCTGACGCTGCCAGCGTACCTGAGGAAACCCGGCGCCCACCTTGCAACAAGGTGGGCGCTTTCTTGTGCCCACCTCTTTTAGCGACGATTCCGGGCAGAACCCCGTTGGCTTTCTAAGCCATTCTTTACCCCTGCTACGTGAAAAAGCCCTCTCTCTGAAGTAAAGGGAGAGGGCTTTTCTGCCTGCGAAACCATCCAAATTCGGACGCACCATAAGCCAGGCTGTTTTCCGTGCCTCAATGTGATGTACTCACGTAAGCATTTTTGCTCAATTCTTACACAAGAAATAATTTAGTCTTGACACGATATATATAGCCATGCTATCCTTTTCACGCGGCAAGAAGCAGCCAAGGGCGGCTGCTATTCTGCAAGCCAAAAAAATGTAGTGGAGGACTCACATGGTTTCTCGTAAGCGTCTCATCATCACTTTCAGCGTCTCGTTCTTTGTGCTCATCTTCATTCTTGCCTGTGGAGGCACCGACACAGGTGGCGGCAACACTGGAAGCGTTGCTACTGGAACAGTTGCAGCACCCACGCAGGCTTCCCATTTCAAGGTGGGCGATCAGGTAAAAATTGGTTCTGATTGGCTGGTAATTGTCAACAGCGTCAAGACCAGCAAAGGCAGTAGCTTTAGCCCGCCACAGCAAGGAAACACCTATCTGGTTGTAGATGTCACCGTCAAAAACCTGGGCAGCCAGAAACAGACTGTTTCCAGCCTGCTCTCTTTTACGCTGAAAGATAGCACCGGGCAAAAATATGATGAGGCGATTACCTCAGGAGTCGGAACCCCACCTGATGGTGATCTGACCGCAGGTGATCAACTCAAAGGGCAACTTGTTTACGAAGTGCCAGCCACTCAAAAGCAATTTACCCTGGCATTTAATCCAGACCTGACCAGTGATCCCAGCATCTGGGATTTAAGCCTCTAGCTGCCCAGTCACGAGAACGCGCCCACCTTGCCTCAAGGTGGGCGCGTTTGTGCGGCTAGCGGGAAGTCATAGGGCCAAACTGGTCCTCGGTTGGCTCCGCTCAGCAGAACCACGATTCTGTCAGGTGCGGCGTGGCTCTGGCGGCGACTGGCACGCGCGACTGGCGTGCGGGTGCCGTTACCAGCCCGCGTGCTTCCTCCGCCAGCGCTTTGATGGCGTAGAACGTCTCTTCTGGTGGGGTGCCAGCGCGGGCCTCGCGCTCCACCAACGCGGCAATGTCTTGCTGGAGCCGGTCCATTGTCGGGTCGGGGTGCGTCCATCGGTAGGTAAGCGCGGCGGGGTCCAGGTCGCCCAGATAGGGCAGCATAAACGGCTTGTCCAGCAGCGCCGAGCCGGGCGGCAGCAGCAGCCGGATGGAGAAATGCACCGGGTCAATCTGCCCGATCAAGCCAAACGCCTCCACAAAAGCCAGCAAATCCAGGTAGTCATCCAGGCTCGTCCAGGGCGTGAAGGGCAAGAGCGACGGGCGCATGGGAATGCCCGCAGCATCGAGAATATCCAGCGCCGCCACAATATCCGCCAGGGTGTGGCCTTTCTCCAGATAGCCCAGGATGTGATCGCTGACCGATTCCACCGCCGAAACGATAAACGCGCAGCCCAGTTCCTTGAACTCCTTGAAGAGTGCCCGATGCTCCAGAACATGCTCAATCTTGATCGTCGCGTCGAAGGTCAGATGCGGAAACTCCGCGTGCATGGTCCGCAAGATTTTCAGCGCGTGGCCGGGGCCGTTGAGAAAGTCTGGGTCGCCAAAGGTGACGTGCTGCGCGCCCATCTGCACCTGCGCCCGAATATCGCCCAGCACCACCTCGCGCGGCAGCACAAAGAAGCGCCCGCCATAGACCGGCGTGATCGGGCAGTGCAGACAGGTATGCAGGCAGCCCCGGCTGGTTTCCACATAGCCGACGACGGCTCGCCGCTCGCCATCTTCCAGCCGCGCGTACCGCTCCAGCGCTGGCAACTGTCGGCGCTCAGGCTGCACAAATGGCAGACGGCTCAAGATGGGCGGCGCGACCTGCCCAGGTGTGCCAACGCCAGGAATGTTTGTAGCCCCGGCGTCCCTGCCGGGCCGTCCCCCTGTAGCCCCGGCGTCCCTACCGGGCCGTCCCCCGGCGCGGCTGCGCCCCTGCTTTGAGGGGTGGCCTGGGCTACCAGCGGCCAACGACTCGACCAGCCCCAGCAGCGCCTGCTCATATTCGCCGCCAATCACATAATCCGCGCCTTGCTCGAAGAGATAGCCAGCGTTCAGCGGCGCGTAGAGGCCGTAGAAGCACAGTTTCGCAGCAGGATTGATGTCGCGCACGCGCCCGGCCACGCGCACCGCCAGCCGCAGCGCCGTGTGCATCGGCACCGAGAGGCAGACCAGGCTGGCGCGCCTGATCGTTTCGTCATCCAGCGCTTCAACGGCCAGATCAACAGCAGCAGGAGCATAGCCCGCCTGAGAGAGAAAGGCAAGCGGAGAGGCAAGGTTGAGCGGCTGGTGCCCAAGCTCGTAACAGGAAATGAGCAGAATGGCGCCGGGGGTCTTCATTTCTTGCGCTGTGGCGCCCCGCCGCCCTTGCTTCCGCCTTTGGCTCCGGCGGGCGTCCAGCCTTCGGGCATCTGGTTCTGCTCGCCAAAGAAGAACTCTTCCATCTGCTCGCGCAAGATTTTGCGCGCGTCCGGGTCGGCCATATTTAGGCCATAATGATTGATAATGAGCGTTGACTGCGCGGGCCACATAGCCCAGGCTTCCGCAGAGACATGCTCATAGATGCGCTGGCCGAGTTCGCCGGAAAAGGGCGGCTTCTCCAGCCCCGGCAGTTCGCGGCCCAATTTCACACATTGCACCATTCGTGGCATCGCTGTTCTCCCTGCTACCTCTAAGGGTATCTTATGAAAGATAGTATCGTGCGAGACGAGTCGCTGTCAAATATCCAACCAGGTGAGGATGCGCCGCGCATCCTCTTTCTGGGCACATCTGGCGCGTTCTCTGTCCCGCCGCTCGTGGCGCTGCTGGATGCCGGGGTAACGGTCTGCGCGGTGGTCGTTCCCTCACCCAAAGGGCCACATGCTGCGCCAGCCATCAAATACGCGCCGGACGCTTCCGAGCGCCGCCGCCTCCCAATGGCACAATCCTTCACAGAGCGTACCATCGCGCAAATCGCCTGGGAGCAGCGCATCCCCGTTGTGGAAGTTGGGCGGCTCAGCAGACAGGACGCGCTAGACACCCTGGCCGCGTTCCATGCCCACGCGCTCTGCGTCGCCTGTTTCCCCCAGCGTATCCCAGAACCCCTGCTGCATCTTCCGCTGGGCGCCCTCAACCTGCATCCCTCGCTGCTTCCGGCGTATCGCGGGCCAGCGCCGGGCTTCTGGGTGCTGCGCAATGGCGAACAATTCACCGGCGCGACGGTCCATCTGATGGATGAGCGCTTTGACGCGGGCGACATCCTCCTGCAAGAGGAGTTTGAGATTCCCGAAGGCATCACCAGCGCCGCGCTGGAGCAGAGCAGCGCCGATGTGGGCGCCCCGCTCATGGTGCGGGCGCTGCGCGTGCTGGCGAATGGCACCGCGCGGCCCAGCAAACAGGACGAGCAGCGGGCCAGCTACTATTCCTGGCCGCGTGAAGAGGACTTCATCGTCCCCACGACGCGCCCGGCACGCTGGGCGTTCAACTTCATTCGCGGCGTGGCCTCCTGGGAATGGCTGCCAGAGCTTCAGATCAACCACGAACGCTTTGCAATCAGTGAGGCGCTGGACTATCAGGCAGAAGGCGCACTCGGCCAGCCCTTCCAGCGCCAGGGCCAGGAACTCTGGGCGCAGTGCGCGCCCGGCGTGCTACACGTCCTGCTGGATGAAAAATACTAACGGCACGCCCCCTATCCATCAGCTTTTCATATTCGGATAACTGCCTTATAATATGTCCCAGCTACACTTCTTCCCGAAGCACCTTTACCTCCCCTGGTCTTTCTTGAGGATGATGCGCCCCTTATGAAGAGAGGCGCATCGTCTTTTCTGGCGCCATGCCCGCGCCGGGCAGCGTTTGCCGTGCCCCTGCATTGAGGGGTACCCCCGGCGTCCCTGCCGGGCAATCAAGCTCGCTAGACAACGGGGCCAGTCGTGGTAGGTTGTTGGAAGAACTCCTCGTGGCTGACCAGCGCGTAGATGATCAGGACACTCAGCGCAATGATCACCACAGCAGTGACAGGCGCGATGGGCAGGAAAAAGAGCCAGCGGATGGCGCTAAAGACCGCCACGATCACGCCGATGATTCTCCCCATCTGCCCGCCTTCCAGCACGCTAATCCCGGCGGCAAACAGAATCAGGGCATATATCGCATCTATGATCCCCCAGAGCAACAAATGCCCACCGACGCCGTTATAGGGCGAGAACAGCAGCCAGGTGACATTGATGAACTCCATGAGAGCCGAAGCCCCATACAACCCGCCTACCAGGAACAGCATGATCGCCGCGAACGTCACCATGCCAGGGCGTTTCGCGGTGCCAGGCGTGGAGTACGAGGAGCGAGGGTTTGAAGGGTGAAAGAACGAGGGTTTGGGGGCTGAGGGGTCAGGGACAGAAGCATACGGTTCAGACATTGGTGGCTCCTTTCGACAAAGCCAAAAAAATCGTCGTGCCGAAGCAAGAGCATTCTGCTCCTTTTCAAGTGTACCCGCGCCTGCTCCAATCTTCTGTAGCGGCGGGCACAGAGCCACCAGCCCCGCGCAACGAACAAGACAGGGGAGTGCTGCTCGTAGCACCGGCAGGGTCGCCGGTGCTACGAGCAGGGGCGTCTCAGCACTTCACGACGGCCTCGCCAGAGAGGACCGACTTGCCCTCCTGGTTGATCCAGTCGCAGCGCAGCGTCAGAATGCGCTTGTCTTCGCGGGCGCTGATCACTTCCGCCGTCACGGTGATGGTATCGCCAATATGCACCGGAGCCAGGAACTTGAGCGTCTGCCCCAGATAGACGGTGCCTGGGCCAGGCAGATCGGTCCCCAGCAGGGCCGAAAGCAGCGAGCCAACCAGGAAGCCATGCGCGATGCGCTCGCCAAAGGGCGTGGTGGCAGCGTAGGCAGCATCAAGATGGACAGGGTTATGGTCGCCGCTCACCCTGGCAAACGTCTTGATGTCAGCTTCGGTGATGGTGCGCGTCAGGCTGGCGCGTTTGCCAACGGGCGGCAGCGCTGTTGCTGGTAGCACCGGCGACCCTGCCGGTGCGGGGCGGGAGCGCTCAGCCAGCCACTCGCGCAGCTTCGGCCAGAGGACGCGCCTGGTATCCGGGCTGGTGAGCAGGCCGACGTGTCCGGCGTTCATCGTGAAGAACTCTTTATCCTCGCTGCTGATCAGGCGCGTGGTCGCTTCAGCCATCGGGATGGTGCAGATGTGGTCTTGCGTCCCCGCGATGTTCAGCACCGGGCAGGTGATGCGCGACAGGTCCACGCGGCGCCCGCGCAGCACAATCTGGCCCTTCGCCAGCCTGTTTTCCTGGTAAAACTCCTTAATCCACTGGCGGAAAGTCGCGGCGGGGAAGTCCACGCCATCGTTGACCCACTTGCTCATCGCCAGCCAGAGCGCCATCGGCTTTTCGTGCAGCACGCGGTCCCACAGCGTCACATACGAGCCAACATAGTTGGTCACGGGCTTGACCAGCCGGTTGCCATGATCTATCACTTCGCCGGGGATATTGCCGCCAAAGGCATCCACCATCAGTTCCGGGTCGAAGTAGCGGGCGCTGGTGAAGGTGCCATACATGCCCAGGTTCTCCGGGGAAAAGTCGGACGGAGCGGTCAGCAGAATCAGGTTGCGCAGGCGTTCGGGGAACAGCGCGGCATACATCAGGCTCATCGTGCCGCCCATGCAATAGCCCAGCAAGGTGAACTCCTGGCTCTGGGCGTGGCGCATCACCCGTTTGGCCGCCTGGGGGATGTAATCCAGCACGTAGTTCTCGAAGGTGAGGGCGTGGTCCTCGTCGCCGGGCGTGCCCCAATCCAGCAGGTACACATCGAAGCCCTGGTTGACCATATATTCGATCAGGCTGATGCCTGGCATCAAATCAAGCACGTAGGCGCGATTGATGAGTGCATAGACCATCAGGATGGGGACAGAAAAGCGGCGCTCGGTGGCAGAGACATAATGATAGAGCTTCGCCTTGTTCTTCGACCAGATCACCTCTTTGGGCGTCTGGGCAGTGTCGGCCTGCGCGCCTTCGGTGATGATACGCATGCCGGTGCTGTAGCGTTTCAAGAACGCCGCCAGATCAGAGACAGAGCCGTTACTCGCGGGAGTAGACACAGGCGCCTTCGCCTTCACGCTGGACATAGAAGCCTCCTGGGAAACAACGTTGTTCCCCACCCACTGCACAGAGAGCGCGTGCCCACAACTCGAAGCGTTCTTCCCCGGCAGGGACGCCGGGGCTACAAGCGGGAACGCTCCTGCTTGTAGCCCCGGCCACCGTGCCGGGCGTCCCCCGCTCGCTTGTAGCCCCGGCCTCCGCCTGCCCTTCTGTCTTAGGGTGCCGGGCGCCCCCCGCTAATGCTCTGGCTCGTCGGGCTTGCTGGCTGACTTGCGCGGCGCGGGCTTATTGGCGGATTTCTCCAGCGCGGAGAGCACGGCATCCAGCTTGCGCTCCACCTGCTCCAGCCGCTTGCCCAGCGACTCCGCCTCCAGCTTGCGCTCCACCTGCTCCAGCCGCTTTGCCAGCCCGCCGATGCTCTGGACGCCTTCCAGTGCGTGTGGCAGCGGCTTCAGGCTCGCTTCAAGCTGGCTGATCTGCTTCTGGAGCGCGGCAATCGCCTCGCCGCTGCTGCCCGCTGTGGCCTCTTCCTTGTAGTCCGCAAAGGCATCATCCAGACGATCAACCTTCTCCTCAAGCGCCACGATCAATTCGCCCAGCCGCGCAATATCCGAGCGCGTGGGCAACTGGAGGCCGTGAAAATACTCTTCGTTGGCTTTGCGCATGGTCTTGGAAAACCCGGCGTAGCTTTCGAGGAATTGTTTCACCGCTTCCATGAATTGTTCGCTGGCAAAGACGGTGCCAACCGCTTTGGCCCAGGACTCGTTCGTGGCCTCATACCACTGCTTGAAGAACTCGAAGGCCGCCGTTGGCGACGCCTCGCCCGCAAGCACGCGGGTGCGCGTCTCCTCCAGCGTCTCCAGCCAGGCGCTCGTCAGCCCCAGCGGGTCAGCGCCTAGCGCGGACACGTTCTTCCACGCGCCGCTGGTCGCCTCAAACCACTGCTTCCAGGCTTCCCTGGGGTCCAGCATGCCCGCCATACTCCAGGTTTGCGCCTGCGCCTCGCCAACATTTTTGAGCCACAGGTTATACAGGTTGAACGGGTCGCTGGTGGCCGATTTGCTCTGCTCCAGCAGACCAGACCACATCTGGGCGGTCACATCCTGCCATTGCTTCCAGAAGCGCGTGGGGTCCATCGTGCCCTGGGCTGTTCCTTTCTCCGACATATCGCTCTCTCTTTATGCAGAGGTGGGACAGCCATTATACACCTCGTCTGCACGCACCGCTATCCCACCTTTAGAAGCATTTCTCTCTAACAATTGTACCGCGCCGCGCCTTTTGGCGCATGGAGGAGCCTGGCGCATTCCCCGGCACGGAGGCCGGGGCTACAGGCAGCGCCCCGCTCGTAGCCCCGGCCACCGTGCCGGGCCGCCAGCTACTTCGCGGGCTTTTTGGCGGCCTGGTGGTTGGTCTGCTGCGCCTGCTTTGTCACGCCCTGCATAAACTCCAACCCCTGGCGCGTGGCGGCCTGGAAGCGGTCAATGCTCTGGCGCGTGGCGACTTCAGCGGCGTCTAGCGCCTGCTGGTAGTAGCTGAAGGGTGCGCGAACCATGTTCATGTATGCGTCCACCGATTGATGCGCCAGCGCCTGGAACGCCTCCTGCTGCTTTTGCGACTGGGTGCCAAGCTCCTGCATCAGCGTGCGGGTAATCCCCACCTGGCTGCGCAGCGCCTCGATGCCCTGCTCGAAGACGCTCTGGGCGTATTTGGTGTTGCGCTCCTGGGTTGCCAGCGCGTTCTCCACCACCGTCTGGAAGCTCTCCGGCGCCTTTTGCGCCTTCGCCTGGGCCAGGAGTTCCTGCATGAGGGCGCGGGTGCTTTCGGCGTTACTCTTCAACACTTCGATGCCCTGCTCCAACAGCGCCTGCACAAAGGCCAGGTTCTTTTCCTGCGTGGCCGTCGCGGTTTCGGCAATCGCTTTGTTGGCTTCCTGAAGCGACTTCACCAGATTGAGCGCGGCCTCGTTACTCTTCTGCTCTGCCATGACTTTCTTCTTTCTTCGTATCTCTTCTGGTATGACTTCTCGTTGCGCCGAGACTTTATGCTCGCCGTGCCCCTGCTTTGAGGGGTAGCCCCGCCGACCCTGGCGGGGCAGCGTTAGCATAAGAGAACGTTCCCCGGCACGGAGGCCGGGGCTACGAGCGTTTGTAGCCCCGGCCTCCCTGCCGGGCCGTCCCCTATTCTTAGCGGGCGGCGCGAGTGGTGCCAAAGACGGTGTTCAAAGAGACGTTGAACGTTTCCTGCGCCAATGCGCGGAACGCCTCTTGCTGCTGGCGAGTCTGCTCAAGCAGTTCCTGGCTGATAGCCTGGGCGCTCTCGGCGTGCGTCTTCAGCGCCTCGATGCCCTGCTCCATGACCTTCTGGGTGTATTGGACGCTGCGCTCCTGCGCGGCCATCGCGCCATCCATCCAGGTCTGCCAGGCTGCCCTGGGGTCTGCCGCTCGCTCGGTGAGCGCCTGGGCGAGCGCGGTGGCGCTCTCGGCCTGCTGCTTATAGACGCTGATGCCCTGCTCCAGCACGCGCTGCGCAAGCTGGATGTTGCGCTCCTGCGCGGCGATGGTGCCGTTGACGACGGTTTCGCTAGACTTGCGCACGGACTTCGCCAGATTCTGCGCTGCTTCGTTGAGTGTTGCTTCTGCCATTGTGTTACTCTCTCTTCTTTCTCTGGTCATTCGGGTTTCTTTGGCTCTGGGCCGCGCCCGGTATACATCTGGAAGAACATGTTCATCATCTTCTGGTACTGGTCGAGCGAGTTTGCCCAGAACTTGAGATAGGCTTCGCCCGCCTCGGTGATGGAGTAGACCCGCCGGGCCGGGCCGCCCTCCGAGGTGTCCCAGCTAGAACTGACAACGCCGTCCTTCTCCATCTGCCGCAGCGTGCGATAGAAGGTGCCGGGGTTCATCGCCCCCAGGCCAAACTTTGTCAGCTTCTCCAGCAGTTCGTAGCCATAGGAGTTCCATTCGCGCAGCATCAGGAGCACCACCGGCACGACCCAATTCTTCGACCAGGCGTCAGTGGCTCCAGCGAGTGGCTCCTCGTCTCGCGTGGGTTCGGTCATGGCTGCCCCTTTCTGCATTCTGCTCTTATCTTGCTCAAGCATCTATATGCATTATACATATAGATGCACATAAAGTCAAGCGCTTTCGCGGGCAATTTCGGCTGCCATGCCCTTGACTTCTGCGAACTTCCCCTGATAAACTCTTGTTTAAGCGGTTATAGTAGATTTAAGCGGTTTAAATAAATTTAATCGGGTAGGTGCTATGAGTGAACACGCTGTGTACATGATTGAAAACCTGGAGCAGTTGCGCGCGCTCTCGGAGGGGCTGCGCATGCGCGTTCTGGAGGCGCTGCTCTGCGAGTCCTACACCATCACACAGCTTGGCAGTATGTTGGGTGAAGCGCCTGCCAAGATTCTGTATCATGTCCGCGAACTGGAGCGCGTTGGCCTGGTCAAGCTGGTGGAGAAACGCGAAAAGGGCGGCAGTCTGGAAAAATACTACCGCGCCGTTGCGGAGGTGATTCAGATTTCGCGCACCCTGCTGCGCAGCGTTCCGCTGGATGATTCGCTGGCGCTGATGCAGGAGTGGCTGAATGCGATCATGCGCGAGAGCATGGCTGCGCTTGAGCGCAGCAGACAGGCGCCAGAAGAGACGCTGCGCCTCTCCTCGGATGTGCTCCGGCTTGCGCCCAATGAAGCGGCGGCTTTCAGCGAGCGGCTTCAAGCCTTGCTTGCGGAATATACGCATCCAGAAGGTGAAGAAGGCCTACAAGAATGGCGGTTTCATTCTTTCTTCTACCGCGCCCCATCAGCTACAGAAAGCAGCGCGCCGCTGGCCGCGCCTGAAACGAAAGAACACAAGGGAGGCTGAGCCATGTCCGGCTAACAACAGATGATTGCAGGCCAAAAACGGCGCGCGTGGGCCGTTACTTCGACCCACGCGCCAGTCCCTTACGCCTTCGCACGCTGACGAAACACGTTTTGGAGGACACCATGTTTTCTACCACACAGGATTCCGCTGAATCGGCTGCTGTGCCTGCTCCCCAAAAACCAGGCTTGCTCATTAACCGCAACTTTGCCCGCCTCTGGGCAGGGCAATCGCTTTCGGCCTTTGGCGATATGATCTTCGATACAACGCTCCTGGTCTGGGTAGCGGTGCTCACCAAAGGCCAGTCCTGGTCGCCGCTGGCTATCAGCGGGCTGCTGATTGCTGCCGCTGTCCCTAATCTGCTGGTTGGTCCGATGGCGGGCGTCTTCGTAGATCGTTGGGACAAGCGGCGCACGATGCTTTGTATGGATGCGGCCCGCGCTCTGCTGGTGGGCGGGCTGGTGCTGGCAACCAATGTGGTACCGCTGCCTTTTCTGCCACAGGGCCGCTTGCCGCTCAGTGCCCAACTTGGCGCAACCTTCGCCGTTATTTTCCTGGCGAGCATCTGCGCGCAATTTTTCAATCCCTCGCGTTTCGCGCTGCTGGGCGATATTGTCGAGGATGAGCACCGACCACGCGCCATCGGGCTGAGCCAGACAACCCAGGGCATCGCCGGGCTGATCGCTCCAGCCGCCGCGCCGCCGCTCTATCTGATCGCGGGCGCGCAGTGGGCGCTGGTTCTCAACGCGCTCTCTTTTGTCGCTTCATTCTTCCTGATTCTGTCTCTGCGCCTGCCAGAGACAGCGCGCACCCCACCTTCGGAGCAGCCAGCCAACTTCTGGCGCGAGTTCCGCGAGGGGCTGAGCTTCGCCGTCGGCAATCGCACCATCTCCACACTCTTCCTCTCCCTGCTCATCATCCTGTTTGGGGTGAGCGTCTGGAATGGGCTGGACATTCTCTTTGCGCTTCAACGGCTGCGCGTCCCATTGAACCTGTATGGCGTGCTTAGCGCGTCGTTTGGCCTGGGGACAATGGGCGGAGCGCTGCTGGCAGGCGCTTACGCCAAACGTATTGGGCTGGCGCGCCTGTTCACGCTCTGCTTCTTCATATTCAGCCTGCTCTTCGTGACCTATTCCCGTTTGACAAACTTTGCGTTTGCATTCCCGGTGATCTTCATCGCTGGAGTGCTGTTTGCCGGGGTCAATGTATCGTTTGGGCCGCTCCTGCTGCGGGTTACGCCCAGAGAGATTCTTGGCCGGATAAGCGCGCTCGTTAGCCCGATTCAAGCGCTGGTTTCGCTCCTGGGGACGGCGCTGGCCGGGTATCTGGCTGGGACGCTGCTGCAAGGCTTTCACGCCAGCGTCCTGGGTTTCTCGTTTAGCCCGATTGATACCATCTTTACTGGTGGCGGTCTGCTGGCCCTTGGCGGGGCCGTCTTTGCCACGCTCCGTTTGGGCTTTACCGATCCAGCGCCCGTCACTGCCAGTCCCTCCGCTGCGAGCCTGCCCGCGCATGAGCCAGCGCAGGCAAGCCGGGAGGAAGGGTGAGAGACTGGTTTCGCCCTATGAGTCCCCGGCGGTCTTATATCTTGGAATGCGGCGGCGGTTCTTGTACGTGCTGTGGCTGTGCGCTCCCAGATCGAGCACCAGCCCCAGAACGACCCAGAGCCAGCCCCAGCCGGTCACACCAACGCCAGGGGTATTCACGAGCACATAGGCCAGGGTGGTGCAGGGCAAAAAGATGATGCCCAGCAGGGGCACGATGAAATTACTACCGAACGCGCGATTCACCAATGGCGTCCATATCCAGACATACAGCAGCGCCAGGCGCGAAATTACTTCCGTTATGCAGCCCATAGGGAATACCTCCTGTTCTTTCTCAAGCATAGTATAGCAGAGGCGCGTGGGCGACGGCCCGCCAGAGATGCCGGGGGTAGAGGCGAGATGATAGACTGAGGGCGCAACACAACCACTCTTACCACCGATATACAGGAGGAATGACGTGCCAGATACCTCGAAACCAGGCTTTTTCCCGGCCAGCTTCACCCCGGCCATGATCTCTCGCCTGCGCTCGCTCAGCGAGCCACGCTGGGCTGCCGATGGCTCCGCCGCGTTTGTGCTGGAAACCCACGACGGACGCGCCGATCTGCTGCTGCTGCCGCTGGATGGCAGCCCCACGATGCGCCTGACCTCAGACCCGGCGCCCGCGCCCGCTGGTGCCTATGCTGGCGGCTTCTACACGGTGCGCGATGACGCGCTGGCGTTTACTGGCGCGGATGGCGGCCTCTGGCTGCTGCCGCTGCCCAGGGGCGGGCAGGCGCGGCGGCTGCGTGCGGGCGAAGGGTCGGTTTCGGCCCCGGCGTTTTCGCCGGATGGCAAGCGCGTGGCCTATGTCTCCGATGATGGCAAAGCCAGCCACATCGGGGTTGCCGACGCCAGCGGCGGCGAGTGGCCGCGCCGCGTGCCGGTTGAGGCGGATTTTGCGATTGACCCGGCGTGGTCGCCAGATGGCAAGCGGTTGGCCTGGGTGGAATGGTCTGTCCCGCATATGGGCTGGGACCAGAGCCGCGTCGTCATCTATGAACTGGAGACGGGCAATCGCAGCGTTGTGATGGATGAGCCGGAAGTCTCCTGCTCGCAGCCGCACTGGTCGCCCAGCGGCAACACGCTCACGTTTCTGTGCGATAAGACGGGCTATCTCAACCTCTGGCGGGCCAATGGCGATGGCTCAGACCCGGCGGTCTGGGTGGAGGAAGCCTATGAGCATGGCGGGCCGCAGTGGTCCTCTGGCGCCAGCACCTATGTCTGGGCGCCCGATGGCCGACACATCGCGCTGAGCCGCAACGATGATGGCTACTGGCGGCCCCGGCTGCTGGATGTGAACGAGGCCGAAGGGACGATCTACGCCAACAACGACCTCTGGGCCGATGGCCTGCACTCCAGCCTGCGCTGGGCGCCGCGTGGCACACAACTGCTGGCGCTGCGGCATGGCGCGGCCTTGCCGCCAACCGTCGTGGCCTTTGATGTCGCCACCGGCAGAGAGCGGGCGCTGTATACGGTGGCGACTGGCGGGCTGACCGGCGAGGGCATGGTCTGGCCGGAGTCGCTGACCTGGCGGGCCAGCGATGGGCTGACGATTCACGGCCTGCTGTATCGCCCCAAACAGGCCGCCGATGAGCAGAGCAAGGCGCCGCTGCTGATCTATATTCACGGCGGCCCCACCAGCCAGACCCCGCCGGACTGGAATCTCCCCATCCAGTATTTTGTGCAGCGCGGCTGGGGTGTGCTCGCGGTCAATGTGCGCGGCAGCACTGGCTATGGCCGCGCCTATGCGCAAGCGCTGCGCAACGAGTGGGGCGGCGCGGATATGAGCGACATTGTGGCGGGCGTGGAGGCGGTGGTCGCGCGGGGCTGGGCAGATGGCAGCCGCGTGGTGCCCTGGGGCGGCAGCGCGGGCGGCTACGCGGTGCTGCGGCTGCTGGCGGCGTATCCTGAGCGCTTTAAGGCGGGCGTCAGCCTCTATGGGGTGACTGATCTGTTCCACCTGGCACGCACCACACACCGGCTGGAGGCGCATTACCTTGACCGCATCGTGGGCTATCTGCCAGAAGCCGCCGCGCGCTATCACGAGTGGTCGCCAGGCTTCCATACGGACCGCTTCCAGACGCCGGTGCTGCTGCTGCAAGGAGAGAAGGACAAGGTGGTCCCCGCCGAGCAGGCGACGACGATGAGCGACGCGCTGAAGCGAGCGGGCAAGACCGTCGAACTGGAGGTTTACCCTGGCGAGGGACACGGCTGGGCCAAGGCCGCTACGATCAGCGCCTACCTGACGCGCATGGAGCGCTTCCTTGAGCAATACGTGCTGCTGATGTAGCATGCTTGCGCCCGGCACCCCTCAAAGCAGGGGCACGGGGACGCCGGGGCTACAAGCAGGCCGCCTATCCTTCGCCCACCCACCACACGCGCACGGTCTTATCATCGCTGGCGGAGGCGAGGCGGCTGCCATCAGGCGACCAGGCTACCGAACGCACAACGTGTGTGTGGCCGGTGAGGGTGGCGAGCGGCTGTCCAGTGGCGGCCTCCCAGAGGCGCACAGTGTGGTCAACGCTGCCAGAGGCGAGGCGGCGCCCATCGGGGGACCAGGCCACTGCGTTCACGTGGTAGGTATGCGCTTTCAGCGTGGCGAGCAACTCCCTCGTGGTGATGTCCCAAAGGCGCACAGTGTTATCATCGCAGGCGGAGGCGAGGCGGCTGCCATCGGGCGACCAGGCTACCGAGCGCACAGTGTTCTGGTGCTCCGCCAGAGATGCGAGGGGTTGGCCGCTTTCCATATCCCAAAGACGTACCGTAAGATCGCTGCTGGCAGAGGCGAGCAGCGTGCCATCCGG
Source organism: Ktedonobacterales bacterium (assembly GCA_036557885.1). Lineage (GTDB taxonomy): Bacteria > Chloroflexota > Ktedonobacteria > Ktedonobacterales > DATBGS01 > DATBGS01. The sequence goes on along the minus strand of DATBGS010000165.1, from coordinate 290,331 downwards.
AGACCAGGCGACAGCATGGACTGGCTCGGAATGACCTGCTAAGAGAGACACGCATTCCCTGGTGTGCGTGTCCCAAATCCGTATGGCGTGGTCTGTCCCTCCTCTTCTGGATAAATAGCCCCCTCCACCTGCGAGGCGGCTGCTATCCGGCGACCAGGCCACAGCTTGTGCCGCGTTTGTGTTGGCCTGCCATTTATGCAGAAGTTTGCCGGTTGCGGCATCCCAGAGGCGCACGGTATGGTCATAGCTGGCAGAGGCAAGACGGCTGCCATCGGGAGACCAGGCCACATCGGTCACTTTATGAGCGTGCCTGGTGCGGGAAGTGGTCGTGAGCGGCTGGCCGGTGGCAGCGTCCCAGAGGCGCACGGTATGGTCCCAACTGGCAGAGGCAAGGCGCTGACCATCCGGCGACCAGGCCACCGAGAACACAAACCCGATATGGCCGGTGAGGGTGAGAGGGCCGCTTGTTGACATGCGGGAAATCCTTCGGTATACTTGCAGCAAGCCAACTATCACACGAGGAGGTGATACGCCAAAATACAACTGATGCGACGGGCCTAATGAGGCATGTCGCATCACGATTACCCCATCCCGGAACCTGCCGGGGATGAAGCACCAACAGTATAGAGGGTATCACGTGATTACCACTTCGTTCCTGGCAGGTTTCATTCGAGTAAGCGTCCAATGCGACGCGAAAGGAGCCTGCACCCCATGTCTACCGCCTGGTTCGACACCATCGCTGCCGTTGCCTACTTCCGTTCGTTCCTGCCTTCCGACGATCTTTCCGCCTTCCTCCCACGAGTCCCCGGCACGGTGGCCGGGGCTACCAACGAGCGCCCGCTCGTAGCCCCGGCCACTGTGCCGGGGAACGGCCCGCCAGGGTCGGCGGGGCTACAGACGCTCGTAGCCCCGGCCACTGTGCCGGGGAACGCGGCTACCCCTCAAAGCAGGGGCACGGCCTACGAGCGTCCGCCTGTGCCGTATGAGGACTTCTCCGGGCGTGCCTTGAGCTTTCGGAATATGGTGCATGTGCTGCTCACCTGCCTGGCGTATGGAGACAGACGCCGCGCGCAGAAGCATCGCGCCAATGGCGGGGCACCCGCGCTGCGCCAGCCGCCTGCCCTGGAGAGCTTGCAGGGCCGCTCGATTAGCTCGGTCTGCGCTGCCATTGCTGAGGGGACGTTCTCCCGTCTGCTGGATGACGACCTGGACTTGCTGGTGCGCTTAGCCGCTCGCACGCGCCGCGCTCTCCTCACGGGAGAGGCGAACGCTGACGAGTGGCAGGCGGCGCTGGAGCAGCAGATGCGGCGGGTGTGGGTCACGCTGGACAGCACGCTGCGTGTCTGGGAGGAAGAGGAGCTGCTGCAAGCGGAGGAGGAGGGCTGGCGGGCGTGCTGGCGACGGCTGTTTGGGACACGCCCGCCCAAAGCGCTCCTGCCGGAGCGCATCAAGACCTACAAGCCCGCCTGGGCACAGGCATCCACGCCAAAGCGGGCGCGTTAGCGGCGCCCAGCCTCGCGGATGATGGCCAGCTCGTAGTAGAGCGCCTGGTGCTCCATGTCGAGCCAGTCATCCCATTTCTCGATGGGGACCAGCCCGAAGCGAGCGAGCCAGTGCTCCAGAAAGGGCTGCGCCTCATCGCGGTTGGCCGGGTCGCCGCGCCAGATGAGGCGGGCGGCACAGCGGACGACGGCTTCTTCGGTGAAGAAGCGCTCTGGCTGGAGCAGCAGCGTCTCCAGCACCGCGAGGGTCGTCGTCTGGAGGTGGGGCGTGGGCTGCTGGCCGGGGTTGGGCAGCAGGCCAGGCGCCAGCGGCTCCTGGGGACGGCCCGGCACGGCGGTGCCCCTGCTTTGAGGGGTGGCCGGGGCTACGGGTGCTTGCTGTGCTGGTAGCACCGGCGACCCCTGTGCCCCTGCATTGAGGGGTGCCGGTGCAGGCGTGGCAGAGGGCACCGTTGGCTCCTGGGGACGGCCCGGCACGGTGGCCGGGGCTACGGGCGGGGCTTCTTCAGGCGGTGCGGTTTTCTCTACCCCGGTGTAATCGGTAGATATTGCGATACCCTTACTCTTCGGTGTAGAAGGTGTAGAAGGTGTAATCGCGTTGTTCTCTCTCTTTCTCTCTTCTTCTTCTGAGAGTGAGGAGAAGAGGAGAGCACGCGCTGCTGCACCGTCTTCCTCGTCATTTACACCGGTTACACCAATTACATTGATTACACCACCCCTCTCCGCAGCAGCGCCGCGCTTGTCATTTACACCCTTTACACCCTTTACACCTCTACCCACCACACGAGCCTTATATACCCCACGCCGCACCCTAATGATCGTCCCCGCCGTCTCCATTTCTACTACAAGGTTGCTTGCTGCTTGTTCAGTCCTGCCTGTTGCCTCAGCAATCTCACCCGTACCCGCTGGCCTGCCTATCGCCAGCAGATAGCGCACGATCTCCTCGCCCGCTGGCGTAGGCGCCAGCGGCGCTGGCCTGGGTTCCACGATGGACCAGGCGCCAGTGGTGGTGTCGAAGGCGAGCGAGAGTTCGATGCCGTTGAGTTCGCGGCCATCCCCGATCAAGGTCGCGTCGGCCTTGCCGCGCTCGCGCCGCAGGACGAGGATGTTGTCGGCCACGCCATTCAAGCCCTGCGTGGCGTTGACCTCATCGAGGGCGTCGTCGCGGCTCTCCTTGCCGGTGTGGTGGATGACCAGGATGCCCACGCCGTAGTGGTGCGCGAGCTTCTGCACGGCCTCCAGCGAGGCGTAGTCGTCGCCGTAGAGCGTGCTGGACCGGCTGCGCCCGCGCAGCTTGGCGAGCGTATCCAGAATGACGAGGCGAGCGCCAGGCGTGGCTTGCAGCCAGAGGTCAATCTGCGCCAGGCCGCCGTCATCCAGCCGGGGGCTTTCCGTCGCCAGGGTCAGCCGCTCCGGGGCAGGCGCGTCGCCAAGCAGTTGCCTGGTGCGATACGTGAGGCGTTTGGGGCTGTCTTCCAGGGCCAGGTAGAGCACCGCGCCTGGTTCCACGCGGGTCTGGCCGAGCGCCACGCCGCCAGCGGCCACCGCCAGCGCCAGGCCGAGCGCCATCCACGACTTGCCGAGCTTGGGCTTGGCCGCCAGCAGGGTCAGGCCCTCCGGCAGCAGGCCGGGCACCACCCAGAGCGTGGGCGGATACTCCCGCGCCATCAGATCGCGCAGGCTGGCCCAGGTGGGCGCCAGTTGCTTGAGCTTGTCGCGAGCCTGCTCCGGCGTCAGCCGCTCGGCTGGCTCGTCTTCCGCGTGCGGCGTGGCAAGCTGCTCGGAGACGAGTTGGGCAGCGGCCTGAGCGGGGTCGCTGCTATAGTAGCCGACCTGGGCGAGCACGGTGGCGACCTGCACGACCTTGCGCCCGTCCGCCGCCTTCTTGACGAGATCGGCGTAGTAGGGGGCGTGGGTGGAGGTGGGTACGGTGTTGACCAGTTCCAGCAGGCGAAATTGCCCGCCGATGCTGTTGAGTTCGCCACGCCGATCCAGGCGCGCAGCCAGGGTGAGATAGTCTACCGGGGTGCCTTCGGCCTCCAGTTCGCGGATGCGGGCGAAGATCGTCTGGTGGTCCAGGCGATAGAAGTCGTCCGGCGAGAGCGAGCGGGCGTCACTCAGCGCTGCGGGATCGAGCAAGATCGAGCCGAGCAGCGCTTCTTCGGCCTTAACCGCGTTGGGGAGCATGGGTTCTTCAATCACACTCATCGTCACATTCCTCACATTCTTACTCCGGCAGAGTCGCCGGGGGGAGGCTGGCGACTAAAGATCGCGCCTAAGGGCGTCTGCGGACGCCGCCAAACCTGCCTGCGCAGGTTCCCCCAGCCCCTTCTTGCCACGAGTATTGGCAGGAGGGGGGATGGGAGTCCGCGAAGGCGGACTTGGTGGCTGAAAGCCCTTAGACGCGATCTTTAGTCGCCAGTTCTCTTCATTAGTCGCCGGGGCTAACACACGGAATAGCCGCAGGCGTGGCACTTCTGGCAGCCTTCTTCGTGCACCAGCGCCAGGCTGCCGCACTCCGGGCACTCCTTGCCCCAGGGCGCGGGCGCCTCTGCCCGTGTCTCCAGTTCGCTCAAATCCTCCAGCCGCAGCAGCATGTGGCTGCCCAGGTATGTCCTGGGCACGTTTGACCGCCGCACATAGCGATACACCGTCCAGTACGACAGGCCCAGCGCCCGCGCCGCGCCCTGCACCGTATAGAACTCTCCCACCTGCATCTGCACACGTCCTGGTTGCCTCATCTTCTCCTCATCCTTTCCATTCGCGCCGCGTCTGGGCGCAGCTTCTCTTGCACTGGTGGCTCACGCGCCAGATCGTTTGTGCGCTTGCCCCTTTTCAAGTGTAGAACATAAGTTCGACTTTGCCAAGCCCGTCAACTCCCGCCAAACCCCGTCAACTCCCGTCAAATTCGCCACCAATATGACATGCCCCGCTGGGGCACCACCGCGCATGAAAAGCGGTACACTAGGTTCAGAACGGGACAATGGCAAGGATCGAGATAAACTTAGTGCCAAGAGCCTGTCCACCAATGTGATCTAGATGCCAGCCAAGCACCACCGTCTGTTGCTCGCTGAGAAGCGAAGCACGTAGGGGAATTTTTGCCCCACGCCTGGCATCTCCTTGCCCGTTCATTGCTTCTGGGAGGTGCCACATGCAACTGGTTTACGAACGGTGTGCTGGACTCGACCTGCACAAGAAAAGCGTGGTAGCTTGCGCCATCACCCCTGGTGAACACGGGCAGCGCCAGAAAGAAGTCCGCGTCTTCAGCACCATGACCCCAGATCTGCTCCGGCTGCGCGACTGGCTGGTGAGCCTGGGAGTGACGCATGTCGCCATGGAATCCACTGGGGTCTTTTGGAAGCCCATCTTCAACGTGCTGGAGGGTGCCTTGGAGGTGCTGGTGGTCAATGCGCAGCATATCAAAGCTGTGCCAGGACGCAAGACCGATGTGAAAGATGCGGAGTGGATTGCCGATCTGTTGCAGCATGGCTTGCTGCGCCCCAGCTTCATCCCGCCGGCCTGGCAACGAGAAGTGCGCGATCTCACCCGCTCCCGCATCAGTGCGACCGAAGAACGCACGCGGGTCATCAACCGGGTGCAAAAGCTCCTCGAAGACGCCAACATCAAACTGGCCTCGGTGGCCTCGGATCTCATGGGAAAGTCGGCCCGTCAGATGTTAGCTGCCTTCCTCCAGGGAGAAACGGATCCGACCATCCTCGCGGAGTACGCGCGTGGGCGGATGCGATCCAAACGTGCCCTGTTGGAGCAAGCGTTGCAAGGACGGTTCCAGGAGCATCATCGTTTGCTCCTCAAAGAACACCTTGCGCACATTGCGGCCTTGGAGGCGCAGATTGACCACTTGAGTGCCGAGATCCGGGAGCGCTTGCGTCCCTTTGATGGGCAGTTGAGGCATCTCGAAACCATCCCCGGCATCAAACGGCGCTTGGCGGAAGTGATCCTGGCGGAGATTGGGACAGAGATGAGCCGCTTTAAGAGTGCTCAGCACCTGGCGTCGTGGGCGGGGATGTGTCCAGGCAACAAGGAAAGCGGGGGCAAACGCTTAAGCGGCAGGACGCGCAAAGGCAGTCCGTGGTTGCGCACGGCGTTGGTGGAGGCAGCCCACGCAGCGACCCACAGCAAAGATTGCTACCTCACCGCCCAGTATCAGCGACTGGCTACCCGACGAGGTGGGAAAAAGGCGACGATTGCGGTGGGCCATACTTTACTGATCATCATTTATCATCTCCTGGCCGAGGATCGCGACTACCAGGAGTTAGGCGGCAATTACTTTGATGAATGGGATCGACAAGCCATCCAGAAACAGTTGGTCCGTCGCTTGGAAAAACTGGGCTATCAGGTAACGCTGGCTCCTCCCCCTCTCACTGCCTGAAGCGGCAACAGAGGCGCAACGAAACGTCATCCTTGCACCGGATGGGGCACACCCATCGGGGCGCTTTCTTTGTACTCGGCAGAGGTGCTTGCCCGGCCTGTTTTCAGGGGAATTTTCAGAAACTCGTGTTCGTGTAGCAACCGCTGTGGCTGCCGTGCTGAGCTTTCCAGTGGTGCGATATGCTACAATCCCTGCGAATAAGGGGCAGCATCGGCGCTGTTCCAAACGAGAGCGTTTCAGTGTGAGAGAGCATGTGCCCTGTTCCCATCAGGGGCCAGCAGAAGGAGCACAAGCATGGCAAAACGACTGGACGGTCAGGTGGCAATTGTGACCGGCGCGGGACGCGGGATTGGTCAATTCATCGCCAAGGAGTTGGCCGCAACAGGCGCTCATATTGTCGTCAACTATGTCACCAGCGCGGATGCTGCCGAGGCGCTGGGCAGAGAGATCGAGGCAGAATACGGGGTGAAGGCGCTGGTGGTGAAGGCGGATGTCTCCGATTACGACCAGGCGGGCGAGATGGTCAAGGCGACCGTTCAGAAGTTTGGGCAGGTAGACATCCTGATCAACAACGCGGGCATCACCCGCGACAAAACGCTCAAGAACATGACCAGGGGCCAGTGGGATGAGGTCATCCACACCAACCTGGGCAGCGTCTTTAACTGCACCAAGCATGTCCTGCCGTATATGCTGGAGCGCAGACACGGCAAGATTGTGAATATCAGTTCGTTTGTGGCGCTGGCGGGCAACATCGGCCAGGCCAACTACGCGGCGACGAAGGCAGGCATCATCGGCTTCACGAAGTCGGTGGCGCTGGAGGTGTCGCGGCATGGCATCACGGTGAACGCCGTCTGCCCTGGCTTCACGGAGACGGATATGCTCTGGGAGGTGCCGGAGAACATTCGCCAGCGCATTCTGGACAAAATCCCGATGGGGCGCTTTGGCACGTCCGAGGAGATTGCCGCCTGCGTGCGCTATATCGTCAGCGAGGGCGATTACATGACGGCCCAGGCGATTAGTATCAATGGCGGGGTGTATATTTAGCCGCTTTCCCCGGCACCCTAAGACAGAAGGGCAGGCGGTGGCCGGGGCTACGGGCAGAGCAGCCGCGTGTAGCCCCGGCGCCCCCTGTGCCCCTGCATTGAGGGGTGCCGGTGCCTCGTGGCGAGAGGAAACGTTGGCGCCTGGGGACGGCCCGGCACCCTAAGACAGAAGGGCAGGCGGTGGCCGGGGCTACACGCGGGGCCGGGCACCCGTCGCCAGCCGCGAACGTTGGCGCTTGCCAACAACCGGCGGGACGCCGGTGCTACAGGCAATAAGAGCAATCAATCAGATTCACTGGGAACTATAAAGGAGCACAACTCATGGCCGATGTACAAGAAGCGGTCATTGTGAGCGGAGTGCGTACAGCGATTGGCACCTATGGCGGCGGGCTGGCGGATGTGCCAGCCGTCGAACTGGGCGCGATTTGTATTAAGGAAGCGTTGAAGCGGGCCGACCTCAAGCCGGAGCAGGTGGATGAGGTCATTCTGGGCAATGTGCTGCAAGCCGGGCTGGGACAGAATCCGGCGCGGCAGGCGGCCATCCACGCCGGGCTGCCCGTCACCATTCCAAGCATGACGATCAACAAGGTCTGCGGCAGCGGCCTCAAGGCGGTGATGCTGGCGGCGCAGGCGATCAAGCTGGGCGATGCGGAGATAGTCGTCGCGGGCGGCATGGAGAGCATGAGCCGGGCGCCGTATCTGATGGAGAAGGCGCGTTTTGGCTATCGCATGGGCGATGCGCCGCTGGTGGATGAGATGATCCGCGATGGGCTGTGGGATGCGTTCGAGAGCTGCCACATGGGGATGACGGCGGAGAACATCTGCACCGACGCGCATCTGACCCGCGAGGAACTGGACGCCTTCGCGCTGGAGAGCCAGCAGCGGGCGGTGCGGGCGATTGAGACGGGCGCCTTCCGCGATGAGATTGTGCCGGTGGAGGTGCCTGGCAAGAAGGGGCCGACGCTCTTTGAGGTGGACCAGCAGCCCCGCGCTGATACGACGGCGGAAGGGCTGGCGAAGCTGCGCCCGGCCTTCAAGACGCAGGGCGGCATGGTCACGGCGGGCAACTCGTCCGGCCTGAACGATGGCGGCGCGGCGGTGGTGGTGATGAGCCGCCGCAAGGCTGACCAGCTTGGCCTGAAGCCAATGGCGACGATTCGCAGCTATGCCTCGGCGGGCGTGGAGCCGCGTGTGATGGGCATGGGGCCGGTGCCAGCCACCAAACGCGCCCTGGAGAAGGGCGGGCTAAAGGTCAGCCAGCTTGATCTGGTGGAGGCCAACGAAGCGTTTGCGGCGCAGTCGGTGGCGGTTGGCAAGGAGCTAGGCTTTGATCGGGCGAAGCTGAACGTGAACGGCGGCGCAATCGCGCTGGGGCACCCGATTGGCGCGAGCGGCACGCGCGTGCTGGTGACGCTGCTCTACGCGATGCAGCGGCGACAGGCGCGCACCGGCCTGGCAACGTTGTGCATCGGCGGCGGCCAGGGCGTGGCGATGATTGTGCAGCGGTAGGCTGGCGAATAAATTCGCGCCTAAGGGCATTCTGCCACCAAACCTGCCTGCGCAGGTTCCCCCAGCCCCTTCTTGCCACGAGTCTTGGTAGGAGGGGGCTGGGAGTCCGCGAAGGCGGACTTGGTGGCGTCCGCAGACGCCCTTAGCCGCGTTTTCAAACGCCAACCTTCCTGTAGTCGGAGGGTACGGTTGTGGCACATCCATCTTCAGAACAGACCCCATTTGAGGCGTGGAGCAAGCTGATTCAGAGCACGATGCAGGCGCCGCCCATGCCGGGCGGCCAGGGCGCGCAGCCGCAGGAGGATGGCAACGACCCCTGGCTGGCGCTGATTGACCAACTCTGGCAGGCCAACCCCTATAGCAAGCTCCTGCCGCTTGACCCGGCGGAGATTACACGCGCCTTCCAGCGTATCTGGCTGGATGCCATGACGAACCCGGTGCATGCCTGGGCCAATTACACCGAGTTTGTCCAGCAGTACACGCAGCTTATGACGGCATCGGCGCTTAAGTTCTGGGGTGGCAAGCAGGAGGTTGAGCCGGTGGTTCAGCCGGAGAGGAGCGATAAGCGCTTTAGCGCCCCGGACTGGCAGCAGAACGCCATCTTTGACGCGCTGAAACAGAGCTATCTGCTGGCCGCGACGACGCTGCTGAAGTCGGCTTCGGAGTTGCAGGGGCTGGATGAGCACCAGCAGCGCAAGCTGGTGTTTTATCTGCGGCAGTTTCTGGACGCGATCAGCCCCACCAACTTTGCCTTCACCAATCCACAGGTCTTGCGCGATGCCATCCAGACGGGCGGGCAGAACCTGACGACAGGCATGGAGCATCTGCTGCGCGACCTGAAGGCCGGGCAGATCAAGATGACGGATACGGACGCCTTCGCGCCTGGGCGCAATCTGGCGCTGACGCCGGGGCAGGTGGTCTATCGCAACGCGCTGATCGAACTGATTCAGTACCAGCCGACGACAGAGACGGTCTACGCGGTGCCGCTGCTGTTTATTCCGCCCTGGATTAATAAGTATTACATTCTGGACATGCAGCCGCAGAACAGCCTGATCAAGTTCCTGGTGGATGCTGGCTTTTCGGTCTTTGTCATCAGCTGGAAGAACCCCGATGCCTCGCTGGAGGAGACGACCTTCGAGGATTACCTGACGCTGGGGCCGCTGGCGGCGCTGGACGCAATCAAGGCGATTACCGGCGCGGAGAAGGTCAACCCGGTGGGCTACTGCATCGGAGGGACGCTGCTCTCGATGGCGATGCCGTATCTGGCGGCCAAGGGCGATAGGACGGTCAAGGCGGCGACGTTCTTTGTGGCGCTTCAGGATTTCAGCGAGGTGGGCGATACCAGCGTCTTCATTGATGAGCCGCAGGTTGTCTATGTCGAGGGGCAGATGCTGGAGCGCGGCTATCTGGACAGCCGCTCGATGGCGACGATGTTTAACATGCTGCGAGCCAACGATCTGATCTGGAGCAACGTCGTCAATAACTATCTGCTGGGCAAGGAGCCGCCCGCTTTCGATCTGCTGTACTGGAACGCGGACGGCACGCGCATGACGCGGGCGGCGCATTCGTTCTACCTGCGCAACACCTATCTGGAGAATAACCTGATCAAGCCAGGCCAGGTTGTGCTGAAGGGCGTGCCGATTGATCTGCGCAAGATTCGCCAGGACATCTACGCCGTTGGCACCGAGCAAGATCATATTGTGCCCTGGAAGTCGGCCTGGCGCATCACGCAGCTTGCCAGCGGGCCATCGCGCTTTGTGCTGGGCGGCAGTGGGCACATTGCCGGGGTGATTAACCCGCCGAGCAAGGGGCGCGGCTACTGGACGAATGACAAGCCGGTGGCAAACGCTGAGGAGTGGTTTGCTGGCGCGGAGCAGCACGCGGGCAGTTGGTGGACGGATTGGCTGGAGTGGCTGAAAGCGCGCTCCGGCAAGCAGGTGCCCGCGCCGTCCGTTGGCAGCGCGCAGTATCCGCCGATCACGCCCGCGCCGGGCACCTATGTGCTGGAGAAGTGATACCTGCCGCAGGGGACGGCCCGGCACGGTGGCCGGGGCTACGAGCAGTCCGCCTGCCGTGCCCCTTTGTTTTGGGGTAGCCCCGGCCACCGTGCCGGGCCTTTACGTCGCCAGTTGGGCCAGGTCTTTGCCGTTGAGCATGGCGAGGGCGGCGGGAATGGCGCCGATGATCCAGAGGGCGCAGATCAGATATTTGAGCACGTCCTGGAAGACCTCGTTATGGATGGGAAAGATGACGATGGTGAGCGGGCTGGTGAGGGCAAGAGCATAGGCTGCCCAGGCGGGAACGAGGCGCAGCCGCCCCAGCATAATGCCGATAGTCACGGCGCTAATCAGGTGGCCGAAGACGTAGATGAGCAGGAAGGTTGTCATCACCGGGTCGTCGTTGAAGCGCGTCCAGATGGCGGTAAGCTGTGGGGTGCTGCCGGTCTGAAAAATGTCGAAGGCCAGGGAGTCGAGGCTGATGAGCGCGGCCCAGGGAATCCAGCCGACGAGGGAGAGCACCGCCGAGATGGTGGCGAGCCAGGGCGCGCGGCGCGTGCCCAGCAGCGACATGCCCAGATAGCCCAGAGGTAAGAAGAAGGAGGCGGCGACAGCGCCAATGAAGTGCAGCGTGTTGCCAGTGGAACCGGCTGTTGCGGTGGCGATGAGCGGCTGGCGGAGATTGCCCGGCCAGGAGACGAGATAGAGGGTGATGCTCACTGGGGCGAGGATGATGCAGGCTGCCAGGCTTACGCGCTGGAATCTGAGCGCGGGGTGCATAGGTACCTGCTCCGCGAGGGGGAATGATTTATTGATCTGCTTGCTCCTTTCTTATGCGAAGACAAACAGGTCGGCTACGGGCATGCTGAAGCCCGGCACGACGTCGCGTCCATCAAGCGCGTCGCCTTTTTTCAAGGTCGTCATCGGGTCATCGGGCGTCCAGACATCCACTGCCTGCACGTCGGGCCACACGTTCCAGACGAGCCGCGTGCCAGCGGCAAGCCAGCGCTCGGAGCATTCGCGCATATCGGCCTTGCTCTGGCTCTCGCTGACGATCTCGGCCACCAGGTCAGGAGCGGGCGCGTAGTCTCCGCGTGAGATTGCCGCCAGCGCAGCAGGGATGTGGTCTGCGCTCACAAACGCGACATCTGGCCCCCAGATGGTGTGATCGGGTTCGCCTGGCAGTGTGGCATCATAGCCGCCTTGCTCCATTGATACCCGCCCAAGATGCCGGGGAGTCACATGGTTATGAAGGGCAGCATGCAGGTTGCCTGCAACCCATTCATGACGCAGATTCTTGATGAGCGGCATTTTGACCACAACCCCCCGATACAATTCTGTGCGCCAGCCTGCCTCTTCTGGTTGGCGGGCGTATTCTTGCGCGGTGATGCGCGCGCCAGGTATGATGGTGATCGTTTGTGGTTGCCTGGTGGTTGCCAAGTAGCCCTACCTTTCCGGGGAGTGATAGTGCCTCTACAACCTCATTCTATCACGCGCTGTGCCAGCCGGAAGTGCTTGGCAGGCTGTGGCCTGGTTCACTCTGCGCCAGTGAACCAGGCGCTATTCAAAGCTCAGCAGCGTACTGTGTAATTGATGTATGGGAACACTGTTTTTGCCCATGTGGAAAAGGAATCAACTATGCAGAAACGCCTTGCCAGCTTTATTGTTTTATGCAGTCTCTTTTTACTAGCCGCGTGCAGCACCCCAACAACGGCCACCACGCCCGCAGCGACAGCCACGCCTGCCCCGAAGCCGGTGACGCTCTTTTATGGCACGTATGACCAGGCTTCGGGTCAAGAGATTATCACCGCGCTGGATGGTGCCAGCGGCAAGCCGCGCTGGACGTACACGACAAGCGCTGACGATGCAATCCAGCCCGCGCTGGAGGAGGGCGTCGTCTATGTGGCGACCAGCGCCAGCCTGATCGCCCTGAACGCCAGCGATGGCAAGCTGCTTTGGAGCAATCCAACGTTTGCCAATGCGGGCATTGTTGGTGGAGCAAATGGTGTCCTCTATATCAGCTTCTTTACCAGCAGAAGCGATGGCTCATTGAAAACCAGTCTCGTCGCCCTCAACGCCAGCGATGGCTCAATGCGCTGGAGCTATGAGTTTCACAACGGCGAGGGCACCCTGCTGGCCGATGGCGTCATTTACGGTTCGGATACCCTGACGCCGACTGGTACCCCAACTTCGCCTGATGGAAGCACGCTGCTGGCGCTCAATGCCAGCGATGGCTCGGTCAAGTGGCAATCTGCGCAGGAATCTGGCTATCTGACGCCGCTCAGCGTGGCGAACGGGCTGCTCTATGCCGATAACAGTTTCCCAATGGGCGGCCCAGAAACCATCGAGGCGCGCAGCATCAGCGATGGTTCGCTGGCCTGGAAATACCCCAGCGACACCGGGCGCGCAACCTCTGTTGGCATGGACGACAACACCCTCTACGTCTCAAACGAGAGCGGCACCGCTGACCTGTTTCTGGTGGCGCTCAATGCCAGCACCGGCGCTATCCTCTGGCAGGTGCACAACCAGCCCAACTGGGAAACGTGGCAATCGTTTGTCGCGCCGCAGATGGCCTTCGTGGGAGATGGCGTTGATGATTCGCTGACGGCGTTCAACAGCGCTGACGGGAAGCAGCTTTGGAAGACCAGGCTGGGCACGCCCAGCAGCAACGCCGCCGCGCTTGTGAGCGTGGGGGTAGTGACGAACGGCGTCGTTTATCTGGCGTCTCCCGATGGCTTTACCGCGCTCAATGCCAGCACCGGCGCCATCCAGTGGACGGCGCATGACGCCTTAACGCATGACCCCGGCGGGCACCCCATTCTCGCCGTCAGAGCGGGGATACTCTACAGCAGGAGCGACACCACGCTTGTTGCGCGCAGCGCCCAGAGCGGCGCGGTGCTCTGGAGCCAGAATGTGGGGCTTACCGATGATCCCATCATAGGCTAACTGCCTGGCGATTGGAATGGCAGCTATGGAGAGCAAGAGGCCAGATGAGCGTGAGCCGTCCTCCAGCGCACCTCTGGAGGGTGAGGCGATGGTGACGTTCTGGCTGGCGTATGCCAGGGCGCATCCCGGCTACGACGGCATGGACGCGCTGGAAGCGGAGGCGGCGCGCCTGATGGACGCGCTGGCCTGGGCACACGACCACGCCCGCCATTGGCAGGTGCTGGCTCTGGCCCAGGCGCTCCGGCATGCCTGGTACGTGCGCGGGCGGCGCGACGAGCGGCTGCGCATGTACACCTGGGCAGTGCAGGCGGCGGAAGCGGTAGGCGATCTTGCCTGGCAGCGCTGGGCTGCGCATCAACTTGCCGAGACGCAGCGGCAGGTGGGGCGGCTGGAGGAGGCGCGCGCAGGCTTTGCGCGTGCCCTGGCGCTGGCGTGTCGGCTTGGCGACCTGTCCGCCGAACTGGACGAGGTGCATAGCCTGGCGGTGCTTGATCGGCAAGTAGGATGGTTGGAGGAGGCACGCGCAGGCTTTGCGCGTGGCCTGGCGCTGGCCCGACGCCTGGGCAGCTTGAGAGATGAATGCGATGAGGCGCATGAACTGGCCGTGCTGGATGATGAGATGGGCCAGTGGGAACAGGCGCGGGCAGGGTTTGAGCGCTCCCTGGCATTAGCCCGTCAGCTTGACGACCCCGCTGCGGAGCGACACGCTCTGCATGGCCTGGCGGTACTGGATGACGAGATGGGCCAGTGGGAGCAGGCGCGAGCGGGATTTGAGCATGCTTTGGCGCTGGCGCTTCGGCTTGGTGATCCAGCAGCGGAGGCCATTGAGTTGTGCAACCTGGGGCTGCTGCTCTGCGAGGCGCATCAGGTGGAACGCGGGCGAGCGATGATTGAACGCAGCCTGGCAATCAACGAGCGGCTGAGCGATGGCTATTGGGCGGGCAAGTGCCACCAGTTTTTGGCCCGGCTGGAGAAGCAGCAGGATAACCGCTCTGCCGCGATAGCGCATTACCGCGAGGCGCTGCGCCGCTTCGAGCAGTTGCATTCGCCCGATGCCGAGGATGTGCGCGCTCAACTGCGCGCTCTGGGCGCCCAGGCATGAGCGCGGCTATAGCCTTCGGCGCCTGGTCCATCGCTGAGCCAAAGCCGGTGCCGCTGGCGAAGACGCCCAAACGAGAGGCGGTTGTACGCCATAGACATCGAGGCGGCAGGGACGATCATCAGGGCGCGGCATGGGGTATAGAAGGCTCGTGTGGGGTGGAGGTGTAGAAGGTGTAGACGGTGTAAATGACCAGCGCGGCGCTGCTGCGAAGCGGGGTGGTGTAATCGGTGTAGAAGGTGTAGAAGGTGTAAATGACGAGGAAGACGGTGCAGCAACGCGCTCTCTCCTCTTCTTCTCTCTCATAAGAAGAAGAGAGAAGGAGAGAGAACAGCGCGATTACACCTTCTACACCTTCTACACCAGAGTAGAGGAAACAGCGTCACCTGAAGAGGAAGCCGACCCTGCCGTGCCCCTGCTTTGGGGGGAAGCTGGTGCTACAAGCGGCGCGTTGCCATTGGCAGCGCGGGCGGCACAGCCTGTGCCCAGGCGGGCTTGTAGGTCTTGATGCGCTCCGGCAGGAGCGCTTTGGGCGGGCGTGTCCCAAACAGCCGTCGCCAGCACGCCCGCCAGCCCTCCTCCTCCGCTTGCAGCAGCTCGTCTTCCTCCCAGACACGCAGCGTGTTGTCCAGCGTGACCCACACGCGGCGCATCTGCTGCTCCAGCGCCGCTTGCCACTCGTCAGCGTTCTCCTCGCGCTTAAGGATGGCTTGCCGCGTGCGAGCAGCTAAGCGCACCAGCAAGTCCAGGTCGTCATCCAGCAGACGGGAGAACGTCCCCTCAGCAATGGCAGCGCAGACCGAGCTAATCGAACGGCCCTGCAACGTCTCCAATGCAGGCGGCTGGCGCAGCGCGGGTGCCCCGCCATTGGCGCGGTGCTTCTGGGCGCGGCGTCTGTCTCCATAGGCCAGACAGGTGAGCAGCACATGCACCATGCTGCGAAAGCTCAAGGCACGCCCGGAGAAGTCCTCATACGGCACAGGCGGACGCTCGTAGGCCGTGCCCCTGCTTTGAGGGGTAGCCCCGTTCCCCGGCACAGTGGCCGGGGCTACGAGCGTCTGTAGCCCCGCCGACCCTGGCGGGCCGTTCCCCGGCACGGTGGCCGGGGCTACGAGCGGGGCACTGCCTGTAGCCCCGGCCACCGTGCCGGGCAATCGTGGCAAGAAGGCGGAAAGATCGTCGGAAGGCAGGAACGAACGGAAGCAGGCAACGGCAGCGATGGTGTCGAACCAGGCGGTAGACATGGGGTGCAGGCTCCTTTCGCGTCGCATCGGACGCTTACTCGAATGAAACCTGCCAGGAACGAAGGAGCAATCACATGATACTCTTTATACTGATACTGCTGCATTTCCCGGCAGGCTCCGGAATGTGGTAACTGTGATGCGACGGGCCACTAAAGGCATGTCGCATCAGTTGTCTTTTGGCGTATCACCTCCCACAAGCGAAAGTTGGCTTGCTGCAAGTATAGCAAACTGGCGCCAGAAAGTCAAGATGAGCCTTCGGGATTGTGGAGACGGCGCAGGAGCTTGCCGGGGCACCTGAGCGTGCAGAGCCAACAGGGTGCTATACTGATTTAGGGAGGGTAGATGAAGCCGTTAGATCATTTCGCGCGTGGCGAGTCGCTGGAACAAGAGCAGGTGGTCCTTGCGTTGGCTACTCACCCGGCCACCATTATTGAGCCTGCCACGCGGCAGCGCATCACTATCTTTGCGCGGGTGCAGAGTGGGCAGGGACAAACCACGAGCGGGCGGGACACAACCACACAAAGCACCCTGCGCTGCTCAAGAATGCCGGAGCGCCCACCGAAATTGCTGAAGCGTGGAAGCATCTGGAAGATTTGCGAGCAAGAGGCGTCTATGGCAAGGGTGCCTCAGATGTTGAGGCTTCTGATGCCCGCGCGTCACTCGCCAGGATCAAAGCATGGGCACAGGTTCATCACCCGTAAGGGGCGTGGCATGACCAGGCAACGGAGCGTGCTGTACCAGCATGCGTACCCAGCACTGCTGTATCAAATTGACCAGTTGCGCACATTGATTCAGAAACACGATGATAACGTGCAGTTCGTCGTGCTGTTCGGCTCGACGGCACGCCTGACTCCTCGGCTTCACAGCGATGCAGACCTGCTCATCCTCGTACATCGGCGGGATGATTTCTATCAACGATCAGGACTCTCCCCCCAGGGTGTGGCTCTCCTGGTCGCAGCAGAAAACGCGGCAATGGAGCATGGCGGCTGGGAATGGCCGTTTATCTCGATGGTTGAGGAGGTTGGCGAACTGCCTCCTGCCCTTCTGGAGAATATCGCCCGCGATGGCGTCCTGCTGTACCAGCGTCAGGATGTGCCCCTTCCCGCAGCCCTCAGCAAGTTGCTCCCCTACGAGGCGTGGCGCAAGCGGGTGGAGGCGATGCTGGTTCTTCCATCGGCCACCACTCGATAGCCTGTCTTTTTCTCGGCTCATTCGTTTACGCGCTGTGCCAATTGGCAGGGCGGGTGCTATATGCCTTCGGGCTTGCGGAGGCGGTGCAGGAGTTTGCTGGGTGTTTGAAGGATTCTGGCCCAGAGGTCTTCGTGCGTTGGGGAGTTTCCCGGCACCCTAAGACAGAAGGGCACGGCGGAGGCCGGGGCTACGAGCGGGGCTGCGAGCGCTGGCATGGGGTGCGCCAGGAAGAATTGGAGCAGGGCGAGGCTGGCGTCTGGGCCTTTGGGGTCGCTGTAGGAGCCGCTGTAGCTGCCGCCAGACCAGGCGTGGCCCATTCCGGCAATCTGCCAATACGCTTGCACGTCGTTGCCCGCTGCGTCGTTCCAGACCTGGACGGTGTAGCTGCGTCCACGCGGCGCCTGGCCGGTGATGAGGCGGTCTGGCTTCGTATAGTCCGGGTTGTAGCTGCCCCGCGAGGCAAGCCGGTTGGTTTGCATCCACTGCTGCACGACTTGTTCGCCGTTGCCAGGGGCGACGATGTAATCGCCGGTCCCCTGGAAGACGATGGTGGGGACGACTCGCGCAAAGCGGCCCATTGCCTCATACGCTGCCTGCCCATGTTCCTCCGGGTGCGCTCCGCCAGCTTGCATGACGCGCAGGCCCGCGTGGACGCTGGTGGCCGCCTGATACGCGACGCCGGAATGGATGCCGATGGCGGCGAAGAGATCGGGGTAGGTCGCGCCGAGAATGGCGGCCATTGCGCCGCCCGCTGAGATGCCAGCGGCGTAGATGCGCGATGGGTCAATGGTCCAGCGCTCGGAGGTAGCTCTGATGCTCTGGATGATGCCAACGATGCTGGCAGGTTCGCCCTGGTCGCGGGCCTGGTGTTCCGGCAGAAACCAGTTCCAGCAGCGGTGGCGGTTGTGCTGGCTGGGCTGTTTGGGATAGACCACGATGAACTGCTGTTCTTCGGCCAGGTGGTTTACGCGCGTGCCAGCGGCGAAATCTTCTGGCGTTTGCCTGCATCCATGCAGCATGACGAGCAGCGGCACGGCTTCCGTGCCCCTGCTTTGAGGGGTGCCTGGTTGGTAGGATTCTGGTGTGTAGACCCAGTAGGGACGGCTCTGGCCCGGCCCGTCATAGGTCAATTGCTCCCACATCGCCGCCCTTTCAGCATGTTTGTCGTATTGGTTATAGCAAGAATTGCTGGGGATGGTCAAGGGGACGGCAAGTGCAGTAGCTGGCGAGTTGATAGGCCATACTAGATATGGGGCCTCAAGGTCTTGCATTCTCAAGATATTGATGTTATAGTGTTTGGTAGGAACGGTTTGGTTCATCAATACGGGAGAATGCTAATGGTGACGATGATTAAAAACCATCCGCGCACCCTGGAGACGACGCTCCTGGCCTATCGCCAACTGTTTGCGGGGAATATCCGCGAGGCGCTGCCGGGGTTATACCTGACCACCGAAGGGCTGGACGTGCTGCGGGCAGAAAAGCATCGGCTGCTGTGCCGCCTGGCAAACGTTCAGGAAGGCGACCCCGACCCGTTGGCGCATATTTGCCAGGGTGGAATGGCGCATGTGTGGCGCTGGCGCATTGATGCCAGGGCCGAGCGCGTGATGTGCCCCATCTGCTCACAGTAAAGACAGCCAAATAGCGGTCTGGCCGCGCCTCTTTGCGGGAGAGTGTCTGATCTCCGTCACTCTGCCTCGCGGAGCGTTTTTCGCTCGTGCCCCTCTGCGTTCCCCTCGGCCAGAAAGGATTCGCTATGAGCCACGCGCGTTTCTTTCTTTCCCTCAACCGCTGGTTTCCTCATCTTTTTACTTCGATTGCCGCCGCATTCTGTCTGATTGCTATTGTTGGCGGTCTGCTATTTGCTGCCTCTCTTCATCAGTTCTCATTTCCACCTAACAGGCATAGTCTCAGCCCCTTCTTCTGCGAGCCGACGACCTATCGCGGCGTGGCTGGTGCCAGCCCAGGGCAAGCAGGTCTGTACGCAACGGCCATTGATGGCGTGTATCGCTATGCGGCGCAGAGTGGGCACTTGTCGCTCATCTGGCAGTATTGGCTGCGCCCACCGCCTGATCGTATAGTCACACCAGTGGCAGTGAGCGAGGGCGTCGCTTATGTTGGCGAGAGTGATGGCACCAGCTACGCAGTTCTGGCACTGGCAACCTTTGATGGCTCAGTGCGCTGGCAGCAGCCAGTAGGAGGATTTCTGCTGAGCGGTCCTGTTGTTGCGGGCGGGCTGGTGTTTGTGGTGGTGTCGTTGAGTGGTGGGCAGCAGGATGTGATTGTTGCGCTGGATGCGCGAGATGGCTCGGCGCGGTGGTCGTATCAATTTGTCCCTGGCGAGACGCTGGCCTATATTGGGGGCGTAGGCGCCGACCCCACAGGCAGCGCGGTCTTTGTGAGTTCTGGAAACCTGCTCTTTGCGCTGAACGTGGCAAGCGGAGATAAGCTATGGAGCGCGCAGATAGAAAGCGGCGCGGCATTGCTCGCCCCGCAGTGGGGTGATGGTATCCTCTATCTGGCTTCGTCAATGACCTGCCCAAACTGCGAAGTTGAGCAGCACTCCAGCGCCGTTTATGCCTACAATCCGAAAAGCGGCGCGCTGCTCTGGAAGACCCCACCATTTGCTGGATTTCCTTCGCCTCCAACTGAGGCCGGAGGCGTGGTGTATTATGGCTCTCAAGCTGGATTTGTGGCTGCGCTGCGTGCCAGCGATGGCGCGTCACTCTGGCAGGTGGATGTTGGGGGTGAGGTGACATCCGCCCCACAGGTGGTTAATGGGGTTGTCTATGTTGGCGCGGCGCGCTTTCTGGATGCCCAGACCAATCCAAACGAAGATCATGGGCGTGTGCTGGCGCTCAGCGCAACTGATGGACATCAGAAGTGGTCGTATCGCCTTCCCAGCGCAGATTATGATGGCGCCGCGCCGCTCGTTGGGCGGGATGGTGCGCTGTATGTGGCAACTTCGCTGGCATATATTGATACACTTTGGGCGGCGACTGGCTACCCCATCGAGCAAGATCAGGTACGCAAATATGTGTGCATTTCCCGCGTCCCCAGCCTGACGCTGATACCATGAGGTATAGTTTTCCTTAGAAGCCCTGATGAGTATAAATAAGGAGCGCAGTAATGGCAACAGCATCAGAACAAACACCCCTCTGGGTTCCCTCGGAAGCAGTAAAGCAGCAATCCAACCTGACGCGCTATATGCGCTGGCTGGAGCAGCACAAAGGCTTGCATGTAGCCACCCGCGAGGAATTGTGGCGCTGGTCGGTGGACCATCTGGAAGACTTCTGGGCGTCGCTTTGGGAGTTTGGCGAGGTGAAAGCCTCCAGGCCGTATACAAAGGTGCTGGCTGAGCGCAAGATGCCTGGGGCGCGCTGGTTTCCTGGGGCTGAACTGAACTACGCCGAGCATGTCTTTCGCAACGCGACGACAGCACGCCCGGCGGCGCTGTTTCGCTCGGAGCGCCACGAGCTGCGCGAAGTCTCCTGGGAGGAACTGCGGCGCAAGGTGGCTTCGATTGCGCAGGCGCTGCGCGAGATGGGCGTGCAGCGGGGTGATCGCGTGGTGGCCTTTATGGGCAATATCCCAGAGACGCTGATGGCGTTTCTGGCCTGCGCGAGCATCGGGGCCATCTGGTCAAGCTGCGCGCCGGATTTTGGCATTGCCAGCGTGGTTGATCGCTTTAAGCAGATTGAGCCAACGATTTTGTTTGCGGTGGATGGCTACCAGTACAACGGCAAGCCGTTTGATCGGCGCCAGATGGTGGCGGATATTCAGGCGGCCATGCCGTCTCTGAAAAAGACGATTCTCTTTCCGTATCTTTCGGGGCAGTATGAGCCTGGGCCGATCACGAATGTGCAGTCCTGGGATGATTTGCTGACGCGGCAAGACGCGCCGCTGATGTTTGAGCAGGTGCCGTTTGAGCATCCGCTGTGGGTGCTGTATTCGTCTGGGACAACGGGCCTGCCCAAGGCGATTGTGCAGGGGCAGGGTGGGATTTTGCTGGAACATCTGCACGCGCTGACGCTGGAATTGGACATCAAGCCAGGGGACCGCTTTTTCTGGTTCAGCACGACGGGCTGGATGATGTGGAATCTGCTGATGGGCGGGCTGCTGGTTGGCGCGACAGTGCTGATGTACGATGGCAGCCCGGCCTATCCTGATCTTGGGACGCTCTGGAAGTTTGCGCAGGATACGGGGATGACGCTCTTTGGGACGAGCGCGGGCTTTATTACGACCTGCATGAAGGCGGGCATTGAACCTGGCAAGCTCTACGATCTGCATGGCATTCGCTGCATTGGCTCGACTGGCTCGCCGTTGCCACCAGAGGGCTTCGAGTGGGTGTATAGCCTGGTGAAGCGCGATGTCTGGCTGGCTTCGATGAGCGGGGGCACGGATGTCTGCTCTGGATTTGTGGGCGGCTCTGTGGTTTCGCCGGTCTATTCGGGCGAACTGCAATGCGCGGCGCTGGGCGTGAATCTGCAATCGTTTGATGAACAGGGCAAGCCGCTGGTTGATGAGGTGGGCGAGCTAGTCATCACCGAGCCGATGCCTTCGATGCCGCTCTTTTTCTGGAACGACCCCGACGGTAAGCGCTACCGCGACAGCTACTTTGATCTGTTCCCTGGCGTCTGGCGGCATGGCGATTGGATTAAGATTACGCCGAGGGGCAGCGCGATCATCTATGGTCGCTCGGATTCGACGATTAACCGCATAGGCATTCGGATGGGCAGCAGCGAGATGTATCGCGTGGTGGAAGGCTTCCCAGAGGTGCTGGATAGCCTGATTATTGGCGTGGAACTGCCGGGCGGGAATTACTATATGCCGCTGTTTGTGGTGCTGCGCGAGGGCGCGGCGCTGGACGACGATCTGAAGACGCGCATCAAGCAGAAGCTGCGCACCAGCGTGTCCCCGCATCATGTGCCTGATGAGATTCTGGAAATCCCAGAGGTGCCGCGCACGCTGAGCGGGAAGAAGCTGGAGGTGCCCATCAAGAAGCTGTTGATGGGCGTGGCGGTGGAAAAAGCGGCCAGCCGCGATTCGTTGAGCAATCCGCAGGCGCTGAGCTATTTTGTTGAGTTTGCGGAACGGTTCAGGGCGGGGCAGAAGTAGGGCGGCCCGGCAGGGACGCCGGGGGTACAAGCGAATGTGGCGCGGGCAAGCTGCCCGCGCCACACATGTTGTGAATACTCAGGCTACATGGTTTGGCCTGGCTGCCGAGGCCGGAGTTGTCCTGCCTGAACCAGGCGCTCCAATTCCTGCGTCAGCACCTGCACACACTGCGTATCCACCTGGGTCAGATACTGCCATATTTGGGTATTCCCGCCGACACCAGCTTGGGAAAACTTGCGATATGCTTCCAGACCTTTCAGTTTGCTCTGAAGCGCCGTAAGTATGTTGTACACTTCGTTGCTCATAGGCGAACCGATGCCTTGTTGCATCTGGCCTTGTACCTGGCCTTGCATCTGGCCCTGTCCTGGTGGGACTTGTCCAGGAACCTGGCCGGGTGTCTGGCCTACCGTACTCATGTAACTAGACCTCCTTCTCAATAAAACACCTGTTGCTCTGCTGACATGTTCTTCCTTGAAAGGTTCTTCTCATCCATCTACCAGGGATGTATTGTTGCAGGTCGTGTGCCAACGCCGTTCTGCATGGTTCGTGGTTGGCGGCTTGACAGCAGCGCGTGCTTTTTGCTACTTCTCTGAGAGGAGTATTTTCGGAAAGACAGGATGAGCGAGATGGAACCACGCAAACAGAACGACCCGGCCCAACCAGCGCCGGGTGCAGAGGAAGCGCCCAGCCAGCAATTGCGGAGGCGTCCGGGGCAATCATGGCGGGATGTGGTGGAGGAGCGCATTCACACGGCCCAGGAAGAGGGCGCGTTTGAGAATCTGCCGGGGACGGGCAAGCCGCTCAATCTGGTGGATAATCCGTACGCGGGGGATCGGGCGCTGGCGTTTCATTTGCTCCAGAATAACAATGTGCTGCCGCGCGAGCTTGATCTGGGCCGAGAGGTGGATGCTGATCTGGCGCGAGCCGAAAAGCTGCTGGCGGAACTGCGCCGGGAGCGCGATTGGATTGCTCGCCAGCCGAACTTTTCTCGGCCACGCCTGCTGCGAGCATATCAGGCGAAGCGTGCCCAGATCGCCGAACAATACGAGCAGGCGCTGCGCGAAATCCGCAGCAAAACGCTCAGCTTGAATATTATTGCCCCAGCGCTGCTGCATCGCCCGGTGATGGATGTTGAGGAGCGCATGCGTGCGTTTGAGCAGGAGTTTCCGGTTTCGTAGCGGGGACGGCCCGCCTCCCCGCACTCCTTGCCGACTCCGGGCTAACTTCCATTTACATCCAAGGAATCATCCCTCTTCTGGCGCAAGTATCCAATGCGTGCTTGGAGATGTAACAACATGCCTGCCCGCAGCGTCATTCACAGCAGGAGAAGCAGCGTTTTTAGAAGCGAGGTGGCAGAATGGACCCGCAGACAGGGGATACGAAAGATCAACCAGGCGACGATGTATGGGAACAATCCAGCCTGGAAGAGGACCAGGGCCAGGAGCGGGTTTCCGGGCCGCTCTCGCTGGGTCTGCTGGAACGACAGATGGGCCAACCCAGCCAGCTTGTGCCCGTCCAGACGCTGCCAGTGCAGCCGCGCCACCAGGCGCGGCGCAGGGGGAAAATAGGGCGGCTGCCGATTTTTGTGGGCATTCTGTTGGGCGCAGTGCTTCTCCTGCCCCTCCTCACGGCGCCGCGCATCTCTTGCAAATGTGTGACTGCACCGACGCCCATTCCTACCTACGCGCAACAGGGTCTGCCCACGCTGCCCGCCTCCACCGATATCTTCATGACGCCAGAAACCACCAGCACCTTTGCCGAGTATGCCCTCCTCCAAGGCGGCAGCCCATTTGGGATTGTGGTCGGGCCAGACGGCGCCATCTGGTTCACCCTGGCAAACAGCAACCAGATTGGGCGCCTGACTCCCGATGGGCACCTTCGGTTGTTTGGCGGCGTTGCTTATGGCCCGGAGCATATAGCTGTTGGGCCGGATGGCAATCTCTGGATTACACAGTATAATAGCAGCCAGGTTATTCGTTTCTCCCCGGATGGGAACCACCAAAATTTTCAAGGCTCAGGCGGCCCGATATCCAACCTGACCGCCGGACCAGATGGCGGCCTCTGGTTCACGGAGCCAGAAAGCAACAAAATTGGGCGCTTTTCCATGGATGGACAGGTACGAGAGTTTCCTGTGCCCACGTCGGACAGTCGCCCCCTTGGGATTACCAGCGGGCCGGATGGCAATCTCTGGTTTACGGAATATAAGAGTGCGCAGGTTGGGCGCATTACCCCAGATGGGCAAATCACGGAGTTTCGGCTGCCTGCTGGCAGCACTGGCCCCTATGGAATTATTACGGGACATGATAAGCAGTTGTGGGTCATTGAGCCGGTGAGCGGGGTGATGGTGCGGATGACCACGAGAGGAACCACGCGGCAATTTCAACTTCCCTTCACCAACAACTCCTCCTCCTCGCTGGCGGTGGGCACCGATGGCAACATCTGGTTTACCGACTACGATCAGATTGGCTCCATCACACCTGCGGGAAGCGTCAACATGTTTACCATCCCCACGCTTGACGGCCAGATCAGCGGGCTTGCTGCTGGGCCAGCGGGAACACTGTGGTTCACCGAGTTTTTTAGCTGCAAGATTGGGGAGTTCAAGATCAACGGATGAGGATGAGAACGCCTCCCTGGAACACTCCAGGGAGGCGTTTGTTTTGCCGGGGCTAGTAGACGATGGCTGGGGTGCCAACTTCTATCCAGCTATACAGGTAGGCGGTATTTGACAGGCTCATGTTGATGCAGCCATGCGAGCCGTTATTGGAATACTGGCCGGAGGTCTGGTCGTTGTGCGGCAGGTTGGCGCCTGGGCCAAAGTAGGAGCGCCAGGTAGCGTCGTGGAAGTAGTAGCCGCCAGGGTGATACTCCATACCATAGTTGATGGGCGTATCTGGATACCAGAGCGGTGATCCCTTTGGCTCGCTCGACTTGAAGGTCAGGTTGGTGCCCTTGAAGAAGATGTGCCAGAGGCCCGGAGGGGTTTGCGCGGCGCGTTGGCCCGTCACTACATAGATAGCGTGCACAAATTGCCCGTTCTCGTAGAGGCGCAGCGTTTGCTCTGTCAGCGAAACCACCGCGACTTTGCCGGTGAGTCCATACGCCTGAATCAGTTGCAGGTCGGTGGCGTGGGGCTGATCATGCGCGGTTGTGTCGTTCAGGTTGGTGAGCAGGGCTTGCAGGTTGGTGAGCAAGATGCTGACCTGGCTATCAATGGTTTGATAGTCGTCGGATGAGTTGGCATTATCAAAGCGCTGCTGCTCTACGGCGTAGGCATCATCGGCGTCTTGATATTCGTAGTCGTTATTGATGTTGGTCTGGCCGATCATCGTCTGCAATTTTTGCAGGTCTAAGCGGGCCTTGCCACGCACCACCAGCACCTGCGCGGCATCAATCTGCCCACGAATGCGGGTGGACAGTTCCAGATAGGCGGAGATGGTGTTGGCGTTCTTCAAGTCTTGCTGGTCTTGGGCAAGCTGCTGCTGATCCTGGGTGACATCTTCGCCATATTGCTGCGCCTGGGTGATCAGTTGTTGGTACTGGTTTAGCATGGCAGCGCCAATGGCGGGAATGGCGGAGACTTGATCGGCAGCGAGTTGATCGGTCTGGGCAGCAATCGTGATCTGAAGTTTCTTGAAATCCTGCGGCGTGGCAGCGGCCCGGAACTTGGTCAGGTCGTCGTTATACTCTTGCTGACCGAGGGTTATGTCCAGGCCCGCATCCTTCATGCGGTTGAGCGAATCCTGGAGGCCCTGCAAGTCCTGGTAGGTGGACATCATCAGTTGCAGGGCTTCGGTTTGCTGGTTGGCGGTGGCGCTGATCTGCTGGAAGTCGGTGGGCGTCTGGGCCTTGTCGAAATCCTGTTCCAGTTGGGTGAGCCGCGCCTGGAACGCGGGGACTTCCTGGAAGCCTTCGTTCTGGCGCTGTTGTAGGAGTTGATCGAAGGTCTGAATATCCTGGTGCGCCTGCATGCGCGCATCCTGGGCGGCCTGGTTGACGACGGTTGTGACCTGAGCCTCCAGCGTTTGGTAGCTGCTGATGATGCTCTGATAGGTGCTGTCTGGCGTGCTATCGCCAAACAAGCCAGGCGATTGCGCCTGGTTTGCGACTTTCTGTTCTTGCTGGCGGATTGGTGTCAGCAGCGCAGCAGGCACGCCAATGGATGCTGCATTATTCAGCATGGCATCGAGCTTGGCCTTTTCTTGCTGCGCTTGCTGGCCCTTGGGGGTCAGCGACCCGCAGGCGCTCAGAAAGAGCATGAGGCCAACGGCCAGGATTGCCAGCCACCACTGGAGCCGCCTCGCCCCAGGGAGAGGAGTAGCTTTTTGCATAGACATCACCATTAATGCTCTCTAATTCATTTTTGATATGGGAAACCCCTTGCTCCCAATGCACATCTGTTGCTTAAATTATACAATCCGCTTACCAATTGTTGCTGAGGTGAGAAAAGCGCTCCAGGCCAGGTGTGAGCAGGCCCCAAGGAAAGTTTCTCTAAATTGTGATACTGCTCACAGTTACACTGATAACCTCTTCTGTACTAGTGTGCCGATTGCGTCACACGCTGCGCTCCCTCGTATCTATGACGTTCTGCCACCCCATATCTATGACAATGCCCTACCCCCAAATAGCACAAAAAGTGGAGCGGCACCCTGAGTGCCGCTCCATGAACTGTATTGCAAGCGAGGCTGCTTATTGCTGGCTTTGCTGATAGACCTCCATTGCTTTGTGGATGAAAGCGGCTTCTTCCTTGCTGTAGAACGGGGGATAGGGCGTTTCGCCGCGCATGTTGGCGGCGGTCATCTTTTTTAGCCCTTCGGTGATGCTGGCGTCGCCGCGTGTGAATCCCTGCACCTGCGCCAGCCATCGCCCGGCAAGCGTCTGGGCTTCCGGGTCGGTGGGTTCTTTGCCCGCTGCAATCAGCCGTTGAAGTTCTGTGCGGAGGGCGTTCCACTCGGCGGTGGCGCGAATCTGGTCTTCTTCTGACCAGTTTTTGCCCCACTCCGCCAGCTTTGCGCGGTCTTCTTCGGTGTAGGATTGCTTGCTGAGGCTCTCCATTTGCTGAAGCTGCTCATCGGTGAAGTATTTCTTGCGCCAGTCGCTGTGTTGTTGCATTTGCATCACCTGAATCACACGAACAATCGCTTCCCAATCCTGCGCCTGGGTTTGCAGCAGGCGTTCTGTTTCGCCTATGGCCTGGATGATGGCATCGAGCTGCGCGCGTTTCTCGCGCATCATCTGTTTTTGCAGGGCCAGCGTTTCTTTGAGCGTGGTTGGACCCACGCGCAAGCAGTGCTGTATCTCTTCCAGCGAGAAGCCCAGAAACTTGAGGGCGAGAATGCGCTGGAGGCGAAACAGGTCGGCATCGGTATAGAGCCGATAGCCCGACTCGGTGCGGCCAGATGGCTTGAGCAGGCCCACTTTGTCGTAGAAACGTAGGGTGCGAATCGTCACGGAAGCGAGCGCGGCAAACTGACCGCTGTGGTAAAAGTGGTGATCCAGGGTGTTGCCTCCTTTCCTCATGGGAGTATAAACCGTGACGTTACGTCATGGTCAAGGGCGAACATGGGCATGTTATGAGGGCGGGGGCAAGCGCGCTTCGTAAACGTCGCCTTTGCCCTTTTTGCGTTTGCGCTTCTCAAAGAGGCCAGGGCATTGCTTCAAATAGGAGGAGAGCGGGTGCTTGCCATAGAGTTCATAGAGAGTGGGATAGAGTTGGCGGATGGTGGTGCCCAGATCGGAGTAGGACACCCATTCGGTGGAGTCGTGCTGGGCGATGGCCCGATACGCTTTCGTGAGCATTTCGGCCAGTGATGGCGGGTCCGAGGGGAGGGCGAAAATATCTGCGGCTGAGGCAGGGACGGGACGCAAGGCCAGGTCTTCCAGGGAGTAAAACTGGTTGGCTTCTTTCATCAAGGTGGCTGAGGCGGAAGACCTGCCAAGTACCATGACTTCACATCCCCATTGGCGTAGACGCCGTACCAGGGGGACATAATCGCTGTCGCCTGCTACCAGGCAAAAATGCCTGACGCCGCTGTACAACAGGTCCATTGCTCCGATGACGAGGGTGATGTCTGCCGCATTGTGCCCGGCTTGAGAGGCGTGATCTCCCATTGGTTTGAGTTGGTAGTGCGCCAGATACTTTTTCCAGGATTGCAGGCCAGGGGAAGACCAATTGCCATAGACTTGCCGGATGGTGACGCCGCCTAATCTGCCTGCTTCGGCCAGGATTTGCGCAATGAGGCTGGGGGCGTTGATGTTCTCGCCATCAATGAGCAGGGCGACGGGCGCCACAGGGGGAATGGTTGCAACTGGGGGTTGGTCGCTTTGCGGGGTGGGTGAGGTCTTTGCTTTCTTCTTTCTAGCCATACGCACACGTTCTCCCACACGTTCTCTACGATGAGGTACCGTTGTTTTCCTTGACAGCGCAGCTTTGCAGTGGACAGGTACAGCGTGATCGTCGCAGCGGTACAGTTCAGATGATACACCTGTATCGCAAGGGAGGTGGACAAAAGCCTGCTTTGCGCAAAGCAGGCTTTCATAAAGAGAGAAGCGAAGGGAAAAAGAGTAAACCTGGCTCTACTCTCCGTAGGGCACCCAGATGTTTTTGACCTGGGTGGCTTCGCGCAGGAACTCCTGGCCCTCGCCCTGGCTGGGGTCGTGCCAGTCGCGCGGGTGGCCGTAGTTGACCCAGGTGCGCTTCATGTTGCCCGCGCTGGCGTATTCGACCTTTTTGCTGCCTTCGGCGCTGCCAAAGTACCAGATGGCTTCCACGTCGTCGTGCTCGGCCAGGACAGCCGCCAGCGTTTCGCGCCCGCCGGTGACGATGTTGACGACACCATCGGGCACGTCGGAGGTTTCCAGCACTTGATAAAAGTCGGTGGCGCTGAGCGGGTATTTCTCCGAGGGGATGATCACGATGGTGTTGCCCATTGCGATGGCTGGAGCCAGGAGCGAGACAAAGCCGAGCAGCGGCGCTTCATCCGGGCAGGCGATGCCGATGACGCCGATGGGTTCATTCATGGCGAGGGTGACGTTGCGGCTGGGGGTGCTGTGGACCAGGCCGTCATATTTATCGGCCCAGGCGCCGTAGGTGAAGAGGCGCGAGATAGCACTGTCAACTTCTACTTGCGCGTCAGAATATGACTCGCCAGTAAGCTGAGCAATACGCTGGGCAAATTCGGACGAGCGCACGGAGAGGTTTTCGGCCAGGTAGTAGAGAATCTGGGCGCGGTTGTGGCCGGTGGCGCTGGCCCAGCCAGCGGCGGCGGCGTGCGCGGCTTCTACGGCGTTGCGGATGTCTTTGCGGTTGCCTTCGCCTACTTCGCCCACGATCTGCCCGCTGGGGCCAGTTACAAAGCGGCTGTAGCCGGAATCTGGCCGGGCCTGCTTGCCCTTGATGAAGAGTTTGGGTGTGCGGTCAATGGGCGGCATGGGGTAGCCGTCGTCGTCGGCCCCGCCCAGGCCCGGCACGGAGGCCGGAGCTACAAGCCCTGGGCCGCGCTGCTTCTGGCGTTTGGCGCGGCTGTTGCCGTTGGCGGCGACGTGCTGGGCCTGTTCGGGGGCGCTGTCGCTGCCATGCCGCGCTTCCCAGGCCGGGCGGATGTATTCGTAGAGTCCCTCTTTGCCACCTTCGCGCCCGTAGCCGCTTTCGCGGTAGCCGCCAAAGCCGGAGGCGGCGTCAAACTGGTTGGTGCAGTTGACCCAGACGCTGCCCGCTTTGATCTGGCGCGCAACATCCAGCGCGAGGTTGATGTTGTCGCTCCACACGCTGGCGGCCAAGCCGTAGCGCGTGTTGTTGGCAAGCGCGACGGCTTCGGCGGGCGTGCGGAAGGTCATGGCGACGAGCACCGGCCCAAAGATTTCTTCTTGCACAATGGTGGCGGCGGGCGAGACGTTGGTAAAGAGGGTGGGTGGGAAGAAGTAGCCGTCTTTGGGGCGTGCCCAGGTGGGCTGCCAGCAGGTGCCGCCTTCAGCGACTCCTTGATCTACCAGACCCTGGATTTTCTCTAGCTGGGCAGAGGAGACGATGGCGCCAATGTCTACCGCTTTATCCAGCGGGTCGCCCACGCGCAGCTTTTCCATGCGGGCGCGCAGTTTGGCGATCATCTTTTCCGCGACGTTTTCTTGCACGAGCAGGCGTGAACCGGCGCAGCAGACCTGGCCCTGGTTGAACCAGATGGCATCCACGACGCCTTCGACGGCGCTGTCCAGGTCGGCATCGTCAAAGACGACGAAGGGCGATTTGCCGCCAAGCTCCAGGGAGATGCGCTTGCCGCTGCCTGCGGTTTCGCGGCGGATGAAGCGACCCACGTCGGTTGAGCCGGTGAAGGCAATCTTGTCAATTCCTGGGTGGCGCACGATCATTTCGCCCATCTTGCTATCGCCGGTGATGATGTTGACGACGCCCGGCGGCAGGCCGACCTCCTGGCAGATTTCGGCAAAGGCCAGGGCGGTGAGGGTGGTAAATTTGGCGGGCTTGAGCAGGACGGTGTTGCCCATTGCCAGGGCGGGCGCGATCTTCCAGGCGAGCATGAGGATGGGGAAGTTCCAGGGGACGATCTGCCCGACGACGCCAACCGGCGCGAAGCCGGGGAACTCAGCCTCCATGAGCTGCGCCCAGCCCGCGTGATAGTAGAAGTGGCGGGCGACGAGCGGGACATCAATGTCGCGTGTTTCGCGGATGGGCTTGCCGTTGTCCATTGATTCGAGGACAGCCAGCAGGCGCGAATGCTTCTGGATGTGGCGGGCGATGGCATAGAGGTAGCGGGCGCGGACATGCCCCGGCGTCTTGCTCCAGCGGGCAAAGGCTTCGCGGGCGGCGGCCACCGCCGCGTCTACGTCGGCCTGGCCTGCTGAGGCCAGCCGCGCCAGGGGTTTGCCGGTGGAGGGATTGAGGGTTTCGAAGGATTGCCCGCTCTGCGGCGCGACCCACTGGCCGCCGATAAAGAGCTTGAACTCCGGGCCGCGTCGCTCAATCCATTGTAGGGCAGGGTTGGCGGCTTCTGGCGCGGGGCCATACTCCAGAGTTTCGAAAATATCGGCAACGCTCATGTGGTCCCTCCTGTGCTGGCGGTTAAAACCCCTCAAAGCAGGGGCACAGCCGCGCCTAAGGGCAGCTTCGCTGCCAAGAAACCCGCCTTCGCGGGTTAGGACGAAGCCCAGCCTAACTTAGCTTCTGTTTTAGTCGTTCGATGCCTTTGAGCACGTCCTGGCGGTTTTTGGCGCTTATTATCCACGTTGGCAATCGGCTTGCCATGCTGC
Organism: Ktedonobacterales bacterium; assembly: GCA_036557885.1. Taxonomy (GTDB): domain Bacteria; phylum Chloroflexota; class Ktedonobacteria; order Ktedonobacterales; family DATBGS01; genus DATBGS01. The sequence continues at coordinate 259,037 of DATBGS010000165.1, read as the reverse complement.
GAGTCTGTCCCTGAGTATGCTCGCGCAGGTCAGCGCTGATGAAGTCTTCCAGATATTTCAGGTGCCTTTCATTATACGCCCAAAGCGTGTGCCCAGAGCAGGGTGTTTGCAACCAGAGCGGCTGGCGGAAATAAGCATCAACAGGGCCGCCAATGCTTATGGCGCTCTTTTTCCAGTCTTTGCTGTAGCCGCAGTTGGCGCAGACCAGCCGCTTTGGGCCAAAGAGCGCAGGCTTTGTTTCGCCCAGCGAGAAGACTCTGGCGCTGCGCTGGCAACGTGGGCAGCGCACCAGGAATTCGTCCAGCATCGCGTAGAGCGTTTGGCCGCTGTCTTGAAATCGGCGCATAGCAGCCCCGCTTTCTTCCTCGTCCCTGCCCGGCACGGTGGCCGGGGCTACAAGTGCCTTGCCCCTTTAGCGCGGGGTGGATAGGCCGGGGGTGAAGGGCGCGCCGTGCCCTGGGGCGATCTGCGTGGCAGTTTTGAGGACGCGCTCGCGGTTGGCATGGATGGCTGCCATGTCGTCGGCCAGCGGGTCTTCTGCCGGGCCTTTGGCATTCCACCAGAGATGAGTAAAGGCGATGATGCCGTCTTTGGTGCCAACGAGGGTGGTGATGTCCTGGGGCGTGTGGCCGGGCGTTTCGATGAGACGGATAGAGGGCGAAACCTGGAAGCCTTCGGCGGGGCGATCATGCCAGTGGTCGCCTTTGTAGATGGCCCAGTGGTCGTGAAAACGGGCGTTGGGGAAGAGGGCGGCGTGCAGGGTGTGGTCGGGGTGGTGATGTGAGAAGATGACGTCGGTGATGCTTTCGGGCGAGACACCCAGCGCGGTCAGTGGGTCCAGAATGGAGTTGCGGGAGGGCACCATGCCAGGGTCAATGATGACGCGCACGTCGCCATCGCGGACATAGGCGACGGTTCCGGCAACGCCCTGCCCGACGTAGCCAGTGAAGAGGATGTGGACTTCGGCCAACCGCTCTGTAGGGGCATCTTGATTTGTTGTCACTCTGCTTCTCTCCCTTGCATGTGTTTAATCATTTCGATAGCCTGCGCAGCGGCATCTTTCACTGAGCCATCTTGAGAGCATTCGGTATCGTGTTCTGCCATCCATTCGAGGGCTGGCAAGGCGCTCTCCTCGCCCATTCTCCCCAACTCAAAAGCAGCAACGCGGCGCACTTGGGGGTGTTCGTCTTTCAACATCTTCATAATTGGCTCGCATACTTGCTTACCTGCCAGGTTTCCCAGCGAGTAGACAGCCTCTTGGCGGACTTCAGCCTCTGGGTTGTTGAGTGCTTGCAGCAGCGGCTCAACCGCTTGCTGATCTTTGAGCAGCCCCAAAGCGCCAGCAGCAAATGTCTGCACATCATCAACTTCATCATGTTGAAGGCGCTCAATCAATGGTTCAACCGCCCGTTTATCTCCTAAATGTCCGAGAATGAGGGCTGCATACACGCGCACGTCGCTACTTGGATGGGTGGTGAGCAGTTTGAGGAGAGGCTCTACTGCCGAATCATCCTTGAGATTTTTCAGGACTTCTGCAACACGCGAACGTACTCTCCTATTTCCGGTTTCAAGTACCTCAAGCAGCGCAGGTATCACAGACGGGCCACGCGCCACGAGCGCTTCACTGGCACGATGGGCTGCATCAGCATTGGCCTCCCCAAGCTGATGGATGAGATTACGTATTTCTGACGCTTCATCTGGTGGCATGGAGGGCCTCCTGAATCGCTTGAGCAATGGTTTCTCCATTCGTTAGCGGGCCACGCGGCGCGACAAAGCGAGCTGAGCCAATGGGGTCGCCAGGATAGCGCGGGAAAAGCTGGAGATGCAGGTGAGTGATGCCGCCGTCGCACATGGTATTGAGATAGACTTTTTCTGCGCCCAGCCCTGCTTTGATCGCTCTGATGAGTTTTGTACAGAACCCGAAAAGCTGCCCGGCATCTTCCTCAGAAAGTGCTGAAATATCTTCGCGGTGCGGCTTGTAGACAACGATGGTGTGGCCCAGCATGCGCGGGTAGTCGTCGAGCACGACCCGAAAAAGGTCATCATCGTAGATGATCGTTTGTCCGCCAAAGACTGCGCCTGTCGCAAAGTCGTGGCAGATATAGCAGACGCTTTGCTTTTGCAGGGCGGCTATCTGCGCGTTGCGCTGCGCTCGCTCTTGTGTCCAGGTTGGGGCGTTGCCCATCAGCGGTTATCCTTCTCCCTCTTCTTCTCCTTCTTTTCCGGCTTCCACCAGCACCCATTCTACCTCTGGGAGATCGCGGTCTTTAATACGCTTGATGGCTCTGGCGGCGGCGCGCTTGAGGCTCGGCCCGTGATACCCTTTGTCGGGGGTGTTTCGCTCCAGCCAGGAAAGGGCAAACAGGGCGCGCTTATCACCGAGTTTGCCCAGCAGTTCCGCAGTAGTCTCGCGCACCTGGGGGTGTTCGTCTTCCAGCATCGGGATGAGGAATTCTACTGAATCGAGATGTTCCACTGCCGCCAGCCACTCAACGGCGGCGCGGCGTATATCCCACTCTTCATCATGCAGCGCCAGTTTGATGCGGGGAATGGCTTTTTCGGCGTAGGGGCGGTACAGGTTCCAGATGGCGGCCTGGCGCATCATGGGGCCGTCATTGTCAAGGATGTCGAGCATGATGTCTACCACGCGCTTGTCTCGGCTGCGAGCAATCAGGTGCATGACTTCAAAGCGGTTATAGCGTCTGTCTTGATCGAGCAGAGGGATTAATGGCTCGATGGGATAGACGCCGGGCAGCATGGTGAGCATGAGGGTGATTTCGAATTGCATATGGGAATCAACGCGGCTCAAGGCACGCAGCAATTCGGCCTCAATGTTGACGCCCTGTTCCTTCAAGACTTTCAGCGCGGCGACAGCATCTTCGGTTGTGCGGAATCTGTTGGCTTCGACTTTACGCAGGAATTTGCTGATGACAAAAGCGTCATTGGGTGGTAAGTGTTTCCTGGGCATAGCTCTCTTTACTTTTTCTGCTTAATGCGCTCGATGGCTTTGGCGGCATCCCCTTTTACGTCAGCATACTCGCTCCGGTTGCTCCTGGTTTCTTTTTGGAGGAGATGCTGGAGGGCAAACAAGGCGCGTTTGTCGCCTAGCTCGCCCAGCGCCTCGGCTGCGGAGGCGCGCACATGATCAATCTTATCTTCTAAGGCGCTGATGAGCGGCTCCAGCGCGCGACGATCACCCAGCTTGCCCAGCCAATAGGTGGCAGACATGCGCGTTTCCCATACGGGGTCGTTGAGCGCCAGGACTAATGGCCCAAAGGCCCGCTCTCCATCAACATGAGCGAGCGCGTCCAGCGCGTATTCGCGCACCATGCTGTCTTCATCGGTGACGAGGCGGAGCAGGATTTCTGGGACGCGCGGGTCTTTTTGCTGGATGAGCAGATGGATGGCTTCACAGCGGAATGGATAAAATCCTTCCTCCAGCAGCGGGAGCAGCGGCTCGATGGGACAGGGCGCTTTCATTTTATCAAGGATGGTCAGGGCAAAGTCTGCTTCATCGCTTTCGGGGTCGCTGAGTGCCCGTACCAGTTGCTGCACCACATCTACGCCGTGTTCTTGCATCTCTTGCAGGGCGACGACGGCGGCTTCAGGTGTTGGATATTTTCGCGTGCCGATCTTGTTGAGGATGCGTTTTACGGCAAAGGGATCGTCAGGCGGCTGCTTTTTCGCGGGCATGCGCTACACCTCACGGCATTGGGAAATGATATTCTGCGGCGTAATGGCCGGTGATGTGATGCGAAAGCTGGCGCTCGATGTCGGTGAGCAGGCTGCTGGCGCCGATACGAAACAGCGCCGGGCGGGTCCATTCGTTGCCTAGTTCTTCTTTCATCAGGATGAGCCAGTTGACGGCATCTTTGGCGGCGCGGATGCCTCCGGCGGGCTTGAAGCCGACTTTGTGGCCGGTGGCTTCGTAATATTCGCGGATGGCGCGTACCATGACGGTGCCAACCGGCAGGGTGGCGTTGACGGCTTCTTTGCCGGTGGAGGTTTTGATAAAATCGGCGCCGGCCATCATGCAGACCCAGCTTGCCATGCCGACATTGCGCAGGGTTGCCAGTTCGTGCGTTGCCAGGATGGTTTTCATGTGCGCTTCGCCGCAGGCGTCGCGGAAGGCGCGTACCTCGTCATAGAGCGCCTGCCAGTTGCCGGTGAGGACGTGGGCGCGGGAGATGACAATATCAATCTCGCGGGCGCCCGCCGCAACAGAGGCACGAATCTCGCCCAGCTTTTGCTCCAGGGGGTTCTGGCCTGCTGGAAAGCCGGTGGAGACGGCAGCGACAGGGATAGTTGTGCCGCGCAGGGCTTCCACTGCCGTTGGAACGAGATTGTGATAGACGCAGACGGCGCCAACCTGGATGTTGAGATTCTGGACGCCGAGGGCTTCCAGCATATCCTGGCGGAGCGGCGTGCGTGCTTTGGCGCAGAGGCGGCGCACGTTGCCGGGGGTATCGTCTCCGGCGAGGGTGGTGAGGTCCAGGCAGGTGATGGCCCGCAGGAGCCACGCGGCCTGCCAGTCTTTCTTGACGGTGCGGCGCGTGACGAGTGTGGCGGCGCGGCGCTCTACGGCGCTGCGGTTGACCTGCACCTGGGCTACGCGGTCAAGATCAAGGGGCATCCCAGGATTGCGCAGGCTTGTGCTCATTTCGAGCGAACGTTCTTGTAACACCATAGCTTGACACCCCCTTGCCTATGATACAACTTTCTTGATGGCTATCATACCGCATAGCTGACAGTTCTGCCATTGCGCAACGACTCTGATGTCGCGCGATGGCCGTATCCGAAAAGGAGGCTCTTGATGAATATGCAAGCAGAGGACGGTGTTTTTCCTTTATCCTTTTTAGATTTCAGAAGGAGCCTTTCTTATGACCGAGCGCGAATTGCTGCGCCTGCATGTTGAAGCGGTGTGGGGTCTTGCTGTTCCCCCTCTTGATGAACCCGCGCGTGAATTCGTTTTGACCGAGGGCCAGCCCCCCTGGTCGTTGTATCTGGGCGCCTTTGCCCAGGATGAGGTGGCGATCTGGCGCCCGGAAGTTGCGCAAGAGCAGCGGTTGCTCTTGCGCGAACAGGCGCACCAGGCGGGCGTTTTCTGGGAACGATCTCTTGGGATGCGGCGGGAAGTGGTGTTCCAGGCTCCCGCCGTTTCCCCTGAGCACCACGCGCTGGCCGGGCAGCGCGGGCGTGTTCTTGGCTCAGATGATGCTGATCTGATCAATGCTTTCGAGGCAGAAAGCGCCTCGTATTTTCTGCATCCCCGCGCCGTTCCCTGCGTCGGTGTGGTGGTTGATGGCAGGTTGGTAAGCATCGCGCACAGTTCGCGCCAGACCCCTTCGGCCTGTGAGTTGGGTATCAATACGCTGCCAGAGGCGCGTCGTCGGGGCTATGCCGCCGCAGCAGCGACCTTGTGGACGGCGCTTGTGCAGCAGCGGGGGCTGGTGCCTATCTACAGCGCCTTTGCCTGGAATACCGCTTCGTTACAACTGGCAGAAGCTGTGGGATATAGGCAACGCATTACTGGCGTCTATGGTCCTGTGGCGGAAGCGGAGGAGTAGCTGCCTGCTAGGGGGACGGCCCGGCGCGGTGGCCGGGGCTACAGACCGGGGACAGCCCGGCGCGGTGGCCGGGGCTACAGACCGGGGACGGCCCGGCGCGGTGGCCGGGGCTACAAGCGGTGCCTCGCTGTCAGGCATTCTTAGCCAGAGGGGTTTTGGAAGCGCTCTGGCGCGAATGGCGTGAGGTCGAGCGGGGCGGGCTTGCCCAGGAGCAGATCAGCGACGAGGGCGCCTGAATACGGGCCAAGCTGGAGGCCGGAGGGTCCGTGTCCTGTAGCCACAAATACTCGCTCGTGGCCTGGGGCGTGGCCCAGGATGGGCAAGCCGTCCGGACTGGCGGGGCGCAGGCCGACGCGCATTTCGTGGATGGTGGCATTTGCCAGCCCCGGCGCGACACGCAGCGCTTCGCCCAGCACTTCCTGAACGCCGCTGACGGTGGGGCGCGGGTCGAAGCCGGGGCCGTCTTCGCGGGTGGCCCCTGCGATGACGCGATTGGTGGGGAAGGTGAGCATGTAGTGCGAGTGAAAGCCGACGATGATCGGCCAGCGGCTTGTGTCGGCGTCGGGCAACGCCAGGTGCAGGATTTGGCCGCGCTGTGGGTAGACGGGGAGCTTCAGGCGCAGGGCTTCTGCCAGGGAGCCAGACCACGCGCCGCCAGCGATGATGACTGCCCCAGGCGAAAAGTGCTGGCCGTTGGCTTTCACCTCAACGGTCTTGTCATTTAGATGAAGCTCGGCTGTTCCAGTCACGAAGCGCGCACCGTGCCGCTGCGCTGCGCGGAGCAGGGCATCGCGCATGCGGCGCCCATCCATGCGGGCGCCGCCAGAGGTGCTGATGGCGCCTTGCAGCGTGCCGAGCGCGGGAAACAGGGTTCTGGCCTCGCTTGCAGGTAGTAGTTTGATCTCGCCGATGTTTTTGACGCCTGCTTCTCGGCGCTGCTCAAAGAGGCTCGCCAGGCCGGGCAATTGGGCGGCTTCTGTTTCGCTGGTGGCGATGTGGAGCAGGCCGACGACTTCGTAGCCGGTGTGGGCTTCTCCGTCTTCGGCAAGCTGCGCCAGCAGTTCCTCATAGTAGGCCACAGATTGAAATGCCAGCGGATAAAAGGCGGGTAATGGGCGGGTGCTGGTGCCGGGCGAAATGATGCCCGCGCCCGCTGCGGTTGCCTGGCCCTGGGCTGCCTGATCTATCACGGTGACGGAGACGCCCTGGCGTGCCAGCCGATAGGCGGTGCTGGCGCCGACGATGCCCCCGCCAATGATCATTGCATCATCCATGTGTTTTCTCCTTGATTGTTAGTGAGAAAATGGCGTGCCCCGCCCCTGACACCGGCAGGGACGCCGGTGGTACAAGCGCCCCGCCCTGGCGGGCTGGCAGCCCGCGCTACAAGCACCCCACCCACCTCAGAAGGAGGCGCTAAACAGGAACGTGAATTTATGGATGTTCGTGGGGTCGCTGGGTACGCGCACTTGCACGACCATTTGCCAGTGGCCGCCCATTGTCAGGTCACCCTGGCCGAGATAGAAGCCGCTGCCTTGCCCTTTGAGGTCGAGCGTCTGGCTGCCCATGTCCATATCCAGCATGGTGCTGATCAGGTGGACGCTGGCGCCATCAATAGGCTGGCCGGTGGTGGCATCCACAAGAACGACGCCAAAGCTGTTAGTGCCAAAGGTATCCGGCGCCACTTTGAAAGTGACTTGCAGGCCATCTGAGGAGACTTGCGTCATGTCTACCGGTGTTTTGGTGGTGGCCGTGATGGTAGTGGTGCTGGTGCTTGAGCCAGAGGCCGGAGGTGTCAGCGTTCCGGCAAGACCGCCCAGGAGGGAGGCGCACAGCAGCACCGCTATCCCCAGCAGCGCTTCCTGGCGAACCCAGAAGCGCAGGCGCTCGTTCAGGCTGTCAATCCGCCACAATACGCGCGTTTGTGGTGTTTCTTCAACTGCTGGCCTGCCGTTGACGGGAGGGGCTTCTGGCTCCGGGTCGCTTTCCTGGGCGCTTGTTGTGTCGTGGTCGCCGTTTGCGCTGCCAGAGTCGGTTGTGCTTTCGGCGGATTGTGGGGATTGCGCAGATTGAGCAGGCAACTTTCCGCTGGCCCGACGTTCGGCGGTTTCGTTTTGCTGGCGGAGCGCGCTGAGCGCTTCTTCGCGGGCGCTTGACGCTTCGGTGCGCAATTCCTCGGCCTGGTCCGCTGCTGCGCCGTTCGCCAGGGCAAGCGCGGTGCCTTCGCCCGTTGCCCCTTGCAGGCGATCCCAGGCGCGCAGTTCGCGGGAGATTTCTGGGCGAATACGGAAGGCGTGATTGGCGCTAATGGCGATCATGACACAAAAGATCAAAGTCTTGATGATGAGCGTGCGGCCATAGGCGGTATCGAGAAATTGGCTCCACGAGGTCAGGTGGACATCGGCGTTATAGCTGCCGCTGAGCGCGGCAACGGCCACGCTTGTGAGCGCGATGGCAGAAAAGCGCGGCAGAAGTCTGGTCAGCGTGTAGGCGCGCTCGGTGGAGGACGTTGCCCAGGCAGTCGGGAGGATGATGAGGGCGATATAGAGCAGGCCGCCCACCCAGAGCGACATGGCAAGCAGATGCAGCCAGTCTATGGGGATGGCAAAGGCTTTTATGCTGCCCGCCTGCTCAGCCGCAGCCGCGTGGCCGGAAAAGGCCATTGCGACCAACAAGCAGAGCGCCAGCAGCAGATTCAGGGAGCGGGCCAGAATAGGTGGCTGCCAGTCTTCGGGGGTTGCGGGGCGCTCTGGGAAGATCACGAGAAGCAGCAGCGCGACCAGGGCAAATATTTCGCGCAGCAGCCAGAAGAGGCCAAACTTGCTGTGCAGCAGGATGCCGCCCCAGATGGTGGGCGAAACCGCGCTGGTAAGGTCGCCGCCAACCAGGATGGCCTGGCCCATGACGTAGCCGATGTTGGCAACCAGGAAAATTGTCAGGGCGAGGAACGCGAGGCGCCGGAAACGCCGCGCAGATGCAATGGCGGTGGGAATCAGGCGGCTGTCGCGGCGGGCGGCGCCCTCCACGATGTAGACCAGCCAGAACAAGCCGCCCACCCAGATGGCTGTCATCACAAAGACGACCCATTCGGAAAGCACCTGGGGGAGACAGAGGAATGGCGAAGGACCAACAAGGCATTGATCTGTGCTGGTGGCGCCAAAGTTCGTTGGGCCGGTGGGAAGTTGACCTGGGATGGCGGGAATGGTGCCATCGGGGAAGCGCACGCGAAAGATATAGCTGCCACCTGCCGCGTGGCCGTCGTCGGCGGAAACGGTGCGCCAGATGACGACATAGGCGCCGGGGCCAAGCTGAGGCAGGCTAACGTCAATCTCTTTGGAATTGGAGGAGGAGACGTGTGAGTTCTTGCGGTCTACCTGGTGATTGCTTGGGTCAACGACGATCACTTTGCTAAGCGCGGGGTTCACTTCTTCGGTGAAAAAGAGCCGCGCCTGCGAGGGTACCTGGTCCTGGTCAAGAATGGCGCCAGGAGGCGGGGCCGCGTGGTCCAGCAGGGCGTGCGCCGAAGCGACGCCGCTTAACAGCAAGAGCAGGGTGATTGCAAGGGATGAGGCGATCAGCAGCCGAACGCCGCGCCAGGGTCGCCGTTTGAGGGTGTTGGTGGCTGGTTTTGTCTCCGTCAAGACGTTTTGCGCTTGCTGCATAGCAATCTCCGAGGCGTAATACTCAAAAAGAGCAAGCGCCATGCTGTATGAAGGCGCTCATCACCGTTTTCAGTCTATCATGTTTTTTGCGCATCATTCATCCCTGGCTCGCTGAGAACGACACGATTTTGGAAGGCTTGCACCCAGAAACTCAGTTGCTGGCTGGTTTTCTCATATTGAGGCGCCTGCGCGTCCAGGCGCACCAGCCAGGAACCAGGCATGGTAAAGAACAGGGATAGTTTATACAGTCCCCGGCCCACGCGCTGCGGAGTGAAATGTAATTGACCCATGTCCATTGTGGTCATGTTGGCAACGGTCTGGAGATCAGCGTTGTCTATCAGCCGCCCATCGGCATCCGTCAGTTGCACCCAGAGCGTCGGCGGGCTTTCCATTGAGACGGTGTTGTCCGGGGCGGTGGCAGACTCGCGGTATACCTGCACATGGAGCGAGCCTGTCGCCTGATGGAAAGGAGCAAACGGCAAGAAGGGCAGCAGCAAAGCCAGCAGCACTGCGCCGCCGAATACTACCCAGAAGCGCTTGCGGACGTTCATGGCCGTTTCTCCTTTCCCTCTGGTCGGCACGCTCACCGGCACGGTGGCCGGTGCTACAAGCTGAGGCGAACCGACGACGCCGGTGGTACAAGTGGATGCCCGGCTAGAAGCCAGGGTTACAAGGGGATGTTTGTGGCATCAGGTGCGCTTGGCGTTCCGGTTGGCCCTCCGGTGTTGCCTGAACTGCTGCGCCGTCCGGCGAATGCCAGAGCAGCCCCAGCGCCTAAGATAAGCCCGACAATGCCGACCAGAATTGCTACCCAGACGGGAGTGCCAGAGGAGGCAGCGGCAGACGTGGAGGAGGCGCCGCTTGCGCCCAGGACGGTTCCTTTGCCGACGCCAAAGAAGAATACGCCCGCGTCTGGGTCGCCATCATCGGCGGAGACGGTTTTCCAGGCAACGGCATAGATGCCATCGCCATCGCCTTGCATGGGGATGGTCATAGATTTGGCATCGGTGAGCGGGTACTGCGTTCCGTTCTCTGGGCTGACTATCTTAGATTCTTGATCAAAGTTAGTTGTGTCTTTGGCGTCGGTCATGTGGTAGACGGCCAGGCTGCTCCCCTGGGGGTCAATATTTTCTTTAAAGACCACCTCAACCTGGGCGGGCGCTGTGGCGACGACGGCGCCCGCTGCTGGCGTGGAGTGATCATAAGCGGCGTGCGCAGACGCAACCCCGGACAGGGCGATACTCAGCCCAAGGGCCAGGCTTGCCGCGAGCATGCCCGCGAGCCAGAGGCGGCGCGCACTGTGTAGAACTTGTTTCATAAGCAGATCACCTTTCAGCACTTCAGGAGTCTGATGAGAGTATACGCCGCTCGTGAAGGGATGAAATGGGATTATTCACTATTTTTCTTTGAAATAGTGCGTATTTTCAGCATTCGGTATCCACCAATCCCCGGCCAACGGCGTAGCGCACGAGATGGGTGACATCGCGCAGGCCCAGCTTTTCCATGACGTGGGCGCGGTGCACCTGGACGGTTTTGACGCTGAGCACCAACTGATCGGCAATTTCCTGATTGGTGTGCCCTTCGGCCACGAGCTTGAGGATTTCGCGCTCGCGGCTGCTCAGCTGCTCGTACGGGTCGGCGGCTTTGGTTTCGGCAGGCGCGGCTTCCTCGCGCAGCGCCAGGTAGCTTTGCACCAACGTGCGCGCTATCGCAGGCGAGAGAAAGGTTTCCCCTTGAGCCACCGCCCGCAGCGCAAGGCGCAGTTCTGCTGCCGCTGAGCGCTTGACGAGGTAGCCAGAGGCGCCAGCTTCCAGTGCCTGATGCAGATAGTCTTCGCGCTCGTGCATGGTGAGGATGAGCACGCGCACCTGGGGCTGGTGGGCGCGGATGCGTCGGCAAACCTCCAGGCCGTCGAGTTCGGGCATGGAAAGATCAAGCAAGACAACATCGGGCACGAGATGCTCCGATAGTTCTACCGTCTGGCGCCCGGTGGTGGCCTCGCCAACGATTTCTACGCCGCCCTGGATAGTCAGCAGCGCCTTCAGTCCCTCGCGCAGAATATCGTGGTCGTCGGCCAGCAAGACGCGAATGGGGGTAGTTGCAAGGGGCGAGGTGCGCGTCATTCTGGCTGGCCTTTCTGGGAAGCTGACGTTTCCAGGGGAATTACGGCGCGAATGGTAGTCCCCTGGCTGGCAGAAGAGACAACATCCAGTCTGCCACCCAGGAGCCGCGCTCGCTCGCGCATGCCGGGCAGCCCCAGGCCGGTATGGTTGTTCTCGGTTTTTGGTTGCGTGGTGGCGCTGAAGCCCCGGCCATCATCGCAGATGAGCAGGGTTACGAATTCCGGCTGGCGCAGCAGCTTGAGGTCAACATGGCTGGCCTGGGCGTGGCGGGCCGCGTTGGTCAGGCTTTCCTGGGCGATACGAAACAGGGCGGTTTCGACCTCGGCTGGCAGGCGTGGCCGGGTGCGGGCGTGATCTTCCAGGTCTAAAGCGGCGCACAGATGCAGGCGTTCCCTGGCGTCTTCGGCCAGCCAGCGCAGGGCGGCCTCCAGGCCAAGGTCATCGAGAATGATAGGGCGTAATTGCTCGCTGACGTGGCGCATCTCGCTCATGGCGCGGTCAGCCAGTTGGCTTACCTGCTCAGCTTGCTTGCGTAAGGGCGCCGGGTTTGGCGCTGCCTGGCTTTCAAGCAATTCGTTCAAAATCTGGGCGTGCAGGGTGAGGGCTGTGAGGGTCTGGCTAGATTGGTCGTGCAGTTCCAGGGCCAGGCGGCGGCGCTCTTGCTCTTGCGCGATGAGAATCTGGCTGGTGGTGTGCTGGCGCTGCGCCTCCAGCCGGTCTAGCATGGCGTTCAGGGCGGCTGCAAGCTGCGAGACATCTTTATCATGGGCGGAAATCTGCGCCCGGCGCTCAAATTCGCCCGCTTCAATGCTCTGGATGGTGTTGAGCAGGCCAAACAGCGGGCGGAAGGCGGCACGCAGGACGAAAATGTTGATCGTCAGACTGAGCACAGCAGTGGCGACCAGAAAAGAAGTATCAATCAGGTAGTGATAGGATTCGAGGGCATGGTGCGTGACCCACCAGGCGCCTGCGGCCTCGGCCAGGATGATGAGCGTATTTGCAACCAGGACTTTTTCGAAGGTGGAGACGGCAGGGATGAATCGGGCCATAACGACATCCTTCACCAGCGCGTGACTTTCGACTCTCATTATTGTAACAGCAGAACATGGGCAGGTCACGCGGCGGCAATCGCCACGTCGTTGGGATATTTTTCTGCCGGAAGCGTGGCGATCACTAGATTGCTGGCCGCGTCCACCACCGAAAGATTGCCAGAGAGAATATTTGCCACGATGATATAGCGGCCATCTGGGGAGACGGCCACACCATGCGGCGAGCGACCAACGGCCACCGTTGCCAGCAGCGCGGGGTGCGTTGAGTCGGTGGCGACATCCAGCACGCTCAGGTTGCCGCCGCTGTTGGTGACGTAGAGGCGCGTGCCATCGGGCGAGATCGCCAGCAAGACGGGCTGCTGTCCGGCCTTGCCCGCTCCGACGATGGCCTGCGCGGGGTTTTGGAGTTTAGTAGTATCCACGACCAGCACGCGGCCAACAAAGTTATCAGTTACATAGAGATAGCGCCCGGTTTTATCCGAGACGACGCTGTACGGGTGGGCGTTGTCGGGCAGGGGAATGGTCTGGGCCACTGTGTTTGTGGTGGTATCAATCACGGCGAGCGCCTGCCCATTCAGGCAGGCGACATAGAGGCGCGTGCCATCAGGCGAGGCTATCAGGCCATGTGGCCCGTCTGGGGTCTGGATGGTCGCTATCACCTTGTCGGATATGGTGTCTATTACCGAGATAGAGGCGCTGCCAAAGTTGGTGACATAGAGATAGCGGCCCCTTTGCGTGAAGGCGAAATGGACAGGGGAGAGGCCAACGGTGACGCTTAGCACCTGGCGCGGACTGGAGCCAGTGACATCAAACGCAACGACGCGGCTAGTAGCAACATCCCCTACGTAGACTCGTTTGCCATCTGGAGAGAAGGCAATCCCATGCAGACTTTTGCCGCCGTTGACGGTGGCCCGGCCCAGTTCAGCCAGGTTGCCGGTGCCCAGATCAGTGACATAGATATGATAAGGGCGCAGTTGGGCAATTGTGGACAGCACCGGCAGGGCTGGGGTTGCTGGCGTGGGCGGAGTGCCACACGCGGTCAAGAAAAGCAGGCAGATAAACATCACTGCTATCTTTTGATAGGAAGCAAGCCGCATAGGGTTCCTCATAGTTCGATATATGCTATGCTTAAAGAACGAGTTGTCTCTGGGAGTTGTTGCACTGCTTGCCCTGGAACCCCTGCAATTATGATAAACCCCTGGCTTGATACCCTGGTGCTCTGGATTCATATTCTCGCTGCCGTCTCGTGGGTGGGTGGGATGATCTTTGTGGCTTTTATTGTTGGCCCGTATGTGCGGCGCACCTTTCCGCCCGCCGAACGCATCCCATTGATGGCGGCGGTTGGGCAGCGATTTAGCTACCTGGGCTGGAGCGCGATTTTTACGCTGATTGCTACCGGTATCTATAACGCGGTGCGCTTTCTGCGCACCTGGGATAATTTGCTGCATACCGAGTTTGGGCATATTTTGCTGGCGAAGATTGGACTGGTTGCCGTGATGATTGCGCTGAGCATCGCGCATGATTTCTTTCTGGGTCCGCGCCAGCGTGAACTGGGCAAGGCGCTGCGCCAGGAGCCTCCAGAGGAGGCGAAGACGGAGAGCGCATCTGCCCAAACGCTGGGGCGCTTGCGCCGCTGGACGGTGCTGATTGCGCAGGCCAATCTGCTGTTGGGGCTGACCGTGATTTTGCTGGCGGCGTCACTGCAATCGTTCTGAGTGGATGCTCAATAGCAATCTTGCCATGAGAGAATAGCTTATGCCGATGCTCTTGCTGCCGCCGCGCCTTACTCCCGATTCAGAAGCGCTGCAACACGCTGCTCTGGCTCTGGGCTGGCGCGTTGAACGGCTGAAAAATTGGCGCCCGCCAGAGCAGCTACGCCGTGAAGACCCTGTACTCTACGGTGAGCCGTTGTTTGCTGATGTGGTTGCTGGGCCGTTGGGATTAGCTTTGCTGGAGCCACCTGCCGACTGGCTGATTCGTCTGCCTCAAAAATATCTACGGCGCGATGTGCGCATGACGACGCTGGCTGAAGCCAGAAAGCAGGACCAGCCAGCTTTTATGAAACCGGCGCGAGATAAATGCTTTCCGGCGGGGATGTATGCGTCTGGAGAGGCGCTTCCAGAAAACAGCGTGGCTTTGCCAGAAGATACGCCTGTTCTTCTGGCAGAGCCGGTGGAATGGGAGGTGGAGTATCGCTGCTTTGTTTTGGAGCGCGCGGCGCTAACCCTTTCGCCCTATCTGCGGCAAGGAGAACTGGCGCTGGCGCCAGATGGAAACTGGCCTGCGAGTCAGGAAGAAATCGAGGAAGCAAGACGATATATTGGCTCTGTCCTGGCTGATCTGGATGTTACGCTTCCCCCTGCGGTTGTGCTGGATGTTGGGCGGATTGCGAGACGAGGGTGGGCGATTGTTGAGGCCAACGCCGCCTGGGGGTCGGGCATCTATGGCTGCGAACCGGAGCAGGTGTTGGCGGTGCTGCGACGCGCCACGTGCAAAGAGGAGAAAGTCACGCCAGAGGAGCGCGGCTGGCTGCGACCTCTGCCGGAGGTGGAGCGGTAGGCTATAATTACATCAGCTACGAAAAAGAACCCGTCAACGAGGAGGGGCTAGATGGCCGATACCCAGGCAACACGCACTGAACGCGACTCTATGGGCGAGATGCAGGTGCCCACGAACGCTTATTACGGCGCCAGCACGCAGCGCGCCGTTTTGAATTTTCCGATCAGCGATTTGCGTTTTCCGCGACGCTTTATTAAAGCGGTGGGGCAGATTAAGCTGTGCGCGGCGCAGGTCAACGCCGAATTGGGGCTGGTTGAGGAGAAGCTGACAAAGGCGATTGAAGGGGCTGCCCAGGAAGTGATTGAGGGCAAGCTGGATGGTGAGTTTGTGCTGGACATCTTCCAGACTGGCTCTGGCACGTCCACCAATATGAACGCCAATGAAGTGATTGCGAACCGGGCATCAGAACTGCTGGGCGGAGAGCGCGGCTCGAAGAAAGTCCATCCTAACGATCATGTGAACTTTGGGCAATCGTCCAACGATGTTATTCCAACGGCGATTCATATTGCGGCGCTGATGGCGATTCACGAGGATTTGCTGCCCGCGCTGGCGAAGTTGGAGCGCGTCTTGCTCGCCAAGAGCAAAGAGTTTATGGATGTGATCAAGACGGGCCGCACGCATCTGCAAGACGCGACGCCAATTCGACTGGGGCAGGAGTTCCTGGGCTATGCCGGGCAGGTTGAGCGCGGTATGAGGCGGCTGCGTCAGGCGCAAGACGAACTGGCCGAGGTAGCGCTGGGCGGCACCGCCGTTGGCACCGGCGTGAACACGCACCCGGAGTTTGCGCGGCGGGTCTGCGAAAAACTTTCGGCGCTGAACGGCGTCTTTATCCATGAGACGGGCAACCATTTCCAGGCGCAGAGCACGCTGGATAACGCGGTGGCTGCCAGCGGCGCGCTGAATACGCTGGCTGTGAGCCTGATGAAGATTGCAAATGATATTCGCTGGCTGGGGTCCGGGCCGCGTGCCGGGCTGGGCGAGATTGATCTGCCAGCGGTGCAGCCAGGCAGTTCGATTATGCCGGGGAAGGTGAACCCGGTGATAGCTGAATCAGTCTGCATGGTGTGCGCGCAGGTGATGGGCAATCACACGACAATTACGGTAGCCGGGCAATCGGGCAACTTTGAGATTAACGTAATGATGCCGGTGGTGGCGTATAACCTGCTGCAATCTATCGCGCTGCTGGCGGCCTCGGCCAACAATTTTACGGTGCAGTGCATTGCCGATCTGAAGGCTACGACAAAGGGGCCAGAGATGGTGGAGCGCGGGCTGGCAATTTGCACCGCGCTGGCGCCGGTGATTGGCTATGACGCTGCCGCCAAACTCTCCAAGGAAGCGTATGCAACGGGCAAGACGATCCGCGAGGTGGCACGCGAACAGACCAGGCTGAGCGATGAGGAGCTTGATCGTTTGCTGGACCCGGCCAAGATGACGGAGCCAGGGCTGGAGGGCGGCCCGGCTGGTGGATAAAACAGATGCAACCACCCCCACTTTTGAGGCGGCGTTTCGGCGGGTAGACGAATATATCCAGCGGAGAATGCGGGCGGACGCTATTCCTGGGCTGGCGCTGGCGGTGACGACTCGTGAGGAGTTGCTGGGCGTGCGCGCCTATGGGCATACTGACTTGTCAGGTCAGCGACCCGTCACGCCGGAGACGCTGTTTCCCATCGCTTCAATTGGCAAGTCGTTTACCTGCTTGGCGCTGCTTCAGCAGGCTGAACGGGGGCGGCTGGACCTGCACGCGCCAATTACGAAGTATCTGCCCTGGTTCCAGGTGCGCTCGCGCCACGCGCCGATCACGCTGCACCATCTGATGAGCCATTCGGCTGGCATCAGCATGGGCACCGATTTTACGCCAGGCACGCGCTACGATGTGTATCAGTTGCGCGAGATGGAGGCGAACCCGCCTGGGGTGGCGTTCCACTATTCCAACGTGGGCTATAAGGCGCTGGGCTTTCTCTTGGAAGACGTGCTGGGCCAGCCGTATCACGCGATTTTGCAGACGGGCCTGCTGGACCCGGTGGGGATGCGCGATACGCGGCCCGCGCTGACGAATGATCTGCGCCAGCGAGTTGCTGTCGGGCATATTCCCCTTTACGATGATCGCCCGTATCATCCGAGCCTGCCGCTGGCGCCCGCGCCCTGGCTGGAATATGGCGCGGGCGATGGTAGCCCGGCTTCGACACCTGCTGATCTGGCAATCTATGCGCGCGTGCTGCTGAATGGTGGGCAGGGACCGCAGGGGCGCGTTGTCTCGGAGGAGAGCTTTCGCCAGATGATCAGCCCGGCTATTCAGATCAGGCCGGGCATCTCCTATGGCTATGGGGTGATTGTTGGGGAGGTGGATGGGCATCGCTGCATCTGGCACGATGGCGAGCACGTGGGCTATACCTCAACGTCGCAGTGTGATCTGGATGATGGGCTGGCGGTGGTGGTGTTGGATAACGGGCCGTTTGACGCGCATGGGATTGGCGCGTTTGTGCTGAAGACGTTTCGCGCAGCGCTGCACCAGCACGCGCTGCCTGATCTTCCTGAGCACACGCCAACCAGGGTGACGAATGCGGCAGAGTATGTGGGCAGGTACTCAAGTGATGGGCACTCCTTTGCGTTGGAAGCAGCGAACGGCGAATTACACCTGCTTTGGGGCGCGGAGCGGGTGGTGCTGGAGCCGCGCGGCAGAGATACGTTTTACGTGGCGCATCCTGAGTGGTCGCGCTTTTTGCTGCGCTTTCAGCGGCAAGATGGGCAGGTGGCGGAGGCGACGTTTGGCGCCGATTGGTACACGAACGAGCGCTACCAGGGGCCAACCACTTTTGAGGTTCCGGCTGAGTGGAAGGCATACGTCGGCCATTATCGCTCGCATAATCCCTGGCTGAGCAATTTCCGCGTGGTGCTGCGCAAGGGGAAGCTGGTGCTGCTGGTGGCTGCTGGCGGAGAGCAGGAATTGGCGCAGGAAAGCGACGGCTCTTTCAGCTACAGCCGCTTTCTGGATGAGCAGAAGACGGTTCATCCGCCGGAGCGTTTGCATTTTGATACGCTCGTGGACGGGTTGGCGCAGCGGGCGATTCTTTCGGGCTGCGCGTGCTATCGCTTTTTTACTGAGTGAGAGAGAAACAGGCGCAAGTTGCCCCTTACCCGCCCTCGCCAGCCAGCAAACATCCAACATCCGGTAGTGAAGTGTGCGCGAAACCCTGTGCGTGTGTGACAATGCTGGGCATTTCAGTGAAATTGACGTGCATGCCCCCAGCACCATTGAGTTCCTTTGTTAAGGAAGTGCCTTGCGGCGGGTGATGCTCGCTATGTTTCCTGGCTGACTACCAACTTGCGCCTGTATGACTTTCTTATTCTACCAAATCGGTGTTCCAGTTTGTGGCCTGAATTGCGGTGTCGAGTTCGCGGCGCTGCTGGGCAAGCTGATCTATCTGCCGCCGAATGTCGCCCATATCAACGGTGATGACATACCGGATTTCTGAGCGGCTGTAGCGGTTGGTGCGCGAGGAGGGGACTTGCGCCAGCGTGTTCAGCACGCTCAGGCGCAGGTCCAGCGCGTCGCGTTCCGCCAACGCTTGAGTGAGTGTTTTACCTTCGGGCAGGCGAGTTTGCAGGTTGGTGCGATTAATCTGCGTGACCAGCGTGGGCAATTGGGTGAGCAGGCGAGCTAGCTCGGCAAACAGGGCTGCTGGTTCTTCGGGAGGCGTTTCGCCCTCCTGTACCATCGCGCTCTGAGTCAGCCGCTGGCGCAGTTGCTCGACGCGCTTCTGGATGTCTGCGCGCAAGACCAGGGCTTCAGCAAGTTTCATATACTCTCCTTCGCTTATACGGGTTTGCGTGGTGGCAAGAGCATCCAGGTGACATCTAGCTCAGTTGTGGTTACTCCGTCGCTGTTTTTCAGTTGGACGGAGATGGAAAATTGCGCGCGCTGGTTCCGGGCTACAATCTCGCGCAGGCGCGTTTGTTCTTCGCTGCTCAGGCTGGCGGTGCCATGCAGTTCGCCCTGAGCTGGCTTGCGATAGCGAATGGTGGACTCGGTTGCCAGCGGAATCACCCCATTTGCCAGGGCATCGCTGAAGGCGCTGACGACCATTGCGCCGGAGGTTGCCTCTCCCAGCGAGAACTGGGCGCCGGCGTGGGTAGTCCCCACGTGGTTGAGATGATCAGGCGACGCGGGCAGCACGACCTCGACCTGCTCAGGTTCAACGGATTTGACTTGAATATTCAGCAGCCGATTATAGGGGATGGCTTGCACTAAAAATGCCTGCAAGGTCGCTACATCCATTGTCTTGCTGGATTCTCCGTTCTTGCTAGAGTATGGTCAAAAGCTCTGGGGCGCCGTCGGTGATTGCCAGGGTATGCTCAAACTGCGCTGAGCGCGAGCCGTCAGCGGTGCAGATGGTCCAACGGTCAGCCAGCGTGCGGATGCCTGGTTTGCCGACGTTTATCATTGGCTCGATGGTGAAGACCATGCCTGGGCGAATCTTGATACCGGTGCCGGGTTTCCCAAAGTGGGTAACTTGCGGTTCTTCCCAGAGGGCGTGCCCCACGCCATGCCCTACCAGATCGCGCACGACAGAAAAGCCCTGGCTTTCTGCGTAGGTCTGGATGGCCGCGCCAATGTCGCCCAGGTGATTATTGGGGCGTGCCTGCTCAATGCCCAGCTCCAGGCAGCGGCGGGTCACGTCAATCAGCTTTTGTGATTTGGCGTCTACAGTGCCAACGGCAAAGGTCTGGCAGGCATCGCCCACCCAGCCGTTGAGCAGCACGCCAATATCAATGCCGATAATATCACCGCTGCGCAAAATCTGTTTGAGGCTGGGGATGCCATGACAGATGACTTCGTTGATGGCGACGCAGATTGTCGCCGGGAACGGCGGGATGGCTGGGCGTCCGTCGCTGGCGGGACGCGCGCCATAGCCTTTGTACATAGGTTTGGCGCCCCGGCTGCGGATATACTCTTCGGCAATGCGGTCAAGCTCGGCTGTGGAGGTGCCTGGGACCACATGGGGGCGCAGCACCTCGTAGGTTTCTGCGACGAGCCGCCCGGCCTCGCGCAGTTGCGCAATTTCTTGCCGCGATTTTACAATGATAGCCATAGTGCTTGCTCCTCTCCTCTCCCCAGGCAAGACCACTGAATGAGCGCAAGATGGGTGAGGGACCATCTTGAGAACATATGATAATCGCTTACTCTCAATCTATCCGACAATATCTGGGGATGTCAATACATTCCGCCCGCTTGCAAGGGCGCTATTTAGCTGAGGAGGTGCACGCTTATGTTTCCAACTGATGATTATACGCCACACGGCTATCTGGATAATCCGGCGCATAGCTGGGCGCTGCATCCCAGCGGCGTGCTGCGTTCGCTTGCGCCAATTGGGATGGGCTGGCATGTGCCCAACTATGGCTCGTATGGGCGCAATCAGTTTCGCTACAGCGCGCATCTGCTGGCCGGGTTGCGCGTGGGCGGGCATGTGTACTTTGCCAAAGAGGATTTTGCCAGCCAGGGGATTACGCTGCGTGGTGGCAGACTTTTCAGACATATCTTTGGGGTAGACTTTCAGATAGGCGATACGGGTATCTGGTCTGGCGCATCATTTTTTCTAGCGGATGAAGATACGCTTGGTTGTATGTGGTCGCTGGAAAATCCCTACGATGCTGACCTTCAGGCAGAATGCCTGCTGGCGATGCGTTTTGTCTATAATCCGGCGACGACGCGCCGCTGGGTGCAGGGGCTGGTGGCCTGGGATGACGGTGTGACCAGAGGGTTCCCTCTCGGCGCGGCAATGATTGGGGTCTATCCAGAGGAAGATCACGCGCTGGCGCTGATTCCGTATGGCGTGGCTTCTGCCTATTTTTCTGCGCCAACACTGGCGGAACTGCGCGCATGGATGGGCGAGGGGTTAGACGAGCCTCATGTTCAGGTGCAAGAGCCGCCTGTGCCAGATGGGTGCTGGGTACGTTGGTTGGGGCTGCGCCTCCCCTGGACAATGGCGCCGCAGGCCAGGCATTACGCTCTGGATGCGGTGCTGGCGCGCGGGAAAACGGCGGCGCAGGCCAGGGAGCGTGCCACTGCGATGCTATACCCAGCAGAGCAATTGTATCCTCGACTTCAGCAAGACGATATACGCCTGGAAAAGCGCACGCCACATCTGGAGGGGGATTGGCCCGCGCATTGGCGGTGCGGCTTGGTCTATGATATTGAGACGCTGCGCATGGTGGTTCGCCCGCCCGCTGGCATCTTCCGGCATAGGTGGGATGGCATGCAGATTCAGGCGCCGCGTCTGGTGCTGGCGGAAACCGCGCTGGACGCGCTGGCGCTGAGCTATGTTGAGCCAAAGCTGGCGCAGGAAATCTTGCTGAGCGCGTTTGAGTCGGCGCCGCTGCCGAATGTGCCCTGCATCCGCGAAGATGGCAGCTATAACATGCTGACGGAGACGGGCGAACCCTGCGGGACAGCGCCGGAGTGGGGTTTTCCGCTGCATTGCTGCGATCTGATCTATCGGCGGCTGGGCGATCTGGCGTGGCTGCGCAAGCTGTATCCAGGCGCGGCGGCCTATATTCGTTGGTGGCTCAATAATCGGGTTGATGCTGAGGGGTGGCCGGTGTATGCGTGCAGTTATGAGAGCGGCCAGGATAGTTCGCCACGCTTTGGCGCTGGGGATACAGGCGCGTCTTCAGTTCGACATATTCGCCCGGTTGATCTTCAGGCGGCGCTGGCGCAGGCAGCAATGATTCTTGGCTCCTGGGCATATGCGCTGGGGCTGACAGACGAGGCTTTTGATTGGCAGAAGATTGCGCAGGAAGGTACCGAGCGTACCCGCGCCATGTGGCAGGCGGATGGCTGGTTCCATGATTACGATACGCGGGCGGGGGTGTGGTCGCCAGTGCGCGACCCGATGCAGTTGGCGCCGCTGCTGTGTGGCTGCGCCACGCCAGAGCAAACTGCGGCTTTGGCGCCGCTGTTCCGCCAGGAGGAGGTGCTGCCCAAACATGGCGAGCGCTGGCACCCGCTGGTCTGGCCTCCGGTGGCGTTCACGGTGATTGAGGCGGCGGCTGCCGCTGGCGAATATGACGCGGCGGCGCGGCTGACCATGCAGGTGCTGGAGCGGGCGTATCGCCGCAGCGATAGCCGCGAGGTTGGCTCGAATGGCGGGTTGCCGGGCATCGCGCGGGAGTTCTGGCCCGATTGGGGCGAGCCAGGGGATGCTGGCATCGGTGGGATTGAGGGCTATGGCTGGGGCGCGCTGGGCGTGGCGCTGCTCATGCGGCACATCGTTGGGCTGCACGAGATTGTTCCTGGCATCCTGGGGCTTCGGCCTGTCATTCCTGCTGAGGTGATGCGCCCTGGCACGACATTGCGTGTTGGGCCGATTCCGTTGGCTCAAGGACGGCTGACAGTGGAGATTCAGGCGGGCAGAGACAACACGAAGAGTATGCTGCTGACATTCCAGGGCGTGAAAGATGCTGCCTCACTGAGCGTGGCGCAGGTGGGCGCACCAGAAGCAACCGGGGCTATTACTCGCTTGACTCCCCCAAAACTGGGGCGCAGCGTCGTTCGGTATCAGGTCGCGCTCTCAGAGGTCAACTCGTTGGTGATTCGGCTCAGTTCGCCTGGTTGATTAGCCTTGATAGACACTTCTTTCCTTCCTGTGATACACTTTTTTCAGGATTAAGAGAGCGTTAACGCCATTTTGGATGGGTGGGAGGAACTCATGGAACACGAAGGCCCACAAGAAGAGGCTCTGCCAGAGGCACTGCATGTGACAGAAATGCCTGAATTGCACGAGCCGCTGCTGATTGGGGCATTTGTTGGCTGGAATGACGCGGCTGGCTCCGCGACCTGGGCTACAAAGTTTCTAGTTGATCGCTGGAACGCCAGGCGCTTTGCTGAGATTGATCCTGAAGAGTTTTATAGCTTCACTGATACCCGTCCACAGGTGAAGCTGACAAATGGTGTGGTGCGGGAAGTTACCTGGCCCTCGAATGAATTCTACTACGCGCGCAAACCAGAGCCGCCTGAAGGTGGCACGCGCTCGCGCCGCAGGATAGAGCCTTCGCGGGATGTCATTCTGTTTCTGGGGACAGAGCCAAATCTGCGCTGGCGGGCATTCACGTCTATGATCATTTCGCTGAGTCGGCGCCTGGGGGTGTCGCAGGTGGCGCTGCTTGGTGGGCTGCTGGCGGATGTTCCCCATACTCGGCCTGTGCCTATCACGGCTTCCACGACCAGCCCATCAATGGCAAGCCAACTGGCGCTGCTGGGGCTAGACCGCTCGAAATATCAGGGGCCAACCGGCATTTTGGGTGTGCTGCATGATTGTTTTCGGCGGGAGAATATCCATGCGTTGAGTCTGTGGGGAGCGGCGCCCCACTACCTTACGGTTTCGCCGAATCTGCAAGTTTCTGAAGCGCTCTTGAACCGGCTGAATGAGCTTCTGAATCTGCGGCTGAACCTGCGCGAACTGCGTTCGGGGGCCGAGCGCTTTCAGGAGCGTATTTCGATGATTGTCTCGCAAGACCCGGAAGCCACCAACTACGTTCACCAGCTTGAGGAGCGGATGGCTGCTGACCCGGACGAAGAGCCAACCATCCGCGAACCAGATATACAGCCGATTGGCGAAGCGCCACCGCGCACCTCTGGCGAATTGCCCAACGCCGATATTGTCATCCAGGGGATTGAGGAGTTGCTGCGCGAGAGTCGTCGCGCCCCCGGCTCAGATGAGGATGATATAGACGCTGGCGAGGAGTAGCCCACGCCTATTGAGCAAGCAAAACCATACGGCCCGCCGACAAGAGTTGCTAAAAACCCTATGAACCAGCCGCAGCCAGCGCCTGATCTACATCGGCAATGATGTCGCTGGCATGCTCAATGCCCACCGAGAGCCGCAGCAGACCATCGCTGATGCCCAGTTCGGCACGCTGGGCGGGCGGCAGATCGCGGTGCGAGGACATGGCTGGATAGGAAAGCAGCGAATACACATCCCCCAGGCTGGTCCCGCAGAGGCAGAGCTTGAGCGCGTTCATAAAGCGATAGACGGCAGCCTGATCTGCTCCGCGCAGTTCAAAAGAAACTACTCCGCCGTAGAGTCCCTCGCGCAAGATTCGGCGGGCAACGTTGTGTTGGGGATGGCTGGGCAGCCCAGGATAACACACTTTGCTGACGCCAGGATGTTCTGCCAGCCAATGGGCCACCGCGCTTGCATTGGCGCATTGTCGTTCCATGCGCAGCACCAGCGTTTTCATGCCACGCGAAAGCAGCCGCGCCTCAAAGGGGCTGAGGCTGCCACCCAGCATGCGCAGGTAGCTTTGCAAGCTGGAGATGTGTGTCTGGGTGCGGGAAATGACGACACCGCCAAGCGCGTCACCATGCCCACCGAGGTATTTTGTGGCGCTGTGCATCACCAGATCGGCGCCATGCTCCAGCGGGCGAATGAGCACAGGGGAGGCAAACGTGCTATCCACCACCACAACGGCCCCGACCTGATGGGCAGCCTCGGCAATGGCTGGAATATCGGGGATTTGCAGCAGTGGATTGGAGATGGTTTCCAATAAGATAACGGTGGGATGCTCTTTCTGAATGGCCTGGCAGACGGCGCTGGTGTTGGTCGGGTTGTGGTACAAGACGCGCACTCCCTGAGACGCGAAGTGCTTGCTCAGCATGTTGGTGGAGGCGCCATAGAGGTTGCTGGCTGCCAGAATGGTTTCGCCGGGTGTGACTCCGGCGGTGAGCAGGGTGGCATGCAGCGCGGCCATTCCTGAGCTAAACGCGACGGCTCCCACGCCACCTTCAGCGGCTGCGATGGCCTGCTCAAATCCGGCTACCGTTGGATTGCCATAGCGGGCGTAAATAAAGCGCGGCGCCTCTCCGGGGGTCGGCGGCTCAAAGGCGTGGTCCAACGATTCGGCATTCTCGTAAAGATAGGTGGCGGCGGCGTAAATGGGGAGGGTCGTTGGCACTCCTTGCTGTTCAATGTCTTGCAAGCGTTGATGCTCGCCTGTGTGAATCAGCAGCGTTTCCAGGTTCCACTGTGGGGGCGTTTCACTCATTTAAGAAGTCTCCTTTGGCAATGCTACCAGTCCTGCCAGCATCTCACCCAACAGCGCCATACCTGTGCCACCAACCAGACCAACCAGCAGCATGACTGTTTGGGAATATGCCGGTTGGCTGCGTTGAAAGATGGTATAGAGCGCCAGCCAGGGAGCAATCAAGAGCAGCATTGCGCCTAATTGCAAAGGCCAGGAGATACGATGCCAGCATGCCCAGAAGCGCGTGGGCAGCGGGTAGACCAGGGCGATAGCGGTAATGGCAATCAGTGCGCTGTAGCAAAGCGGGCAGACGGCCATCGGCTGCCCAAACAGCACAATATCGGCAGCGGGCAAGGGACAGACCAGATTGCCCAGCCAATAAACAGCGTTGGCAACACCCGCGAAGGGCTGCGTGCCGATGGAGCGAAAAAGCGGCGCGAGAATTGGCCCCAGCAGCGCGAGCAAGAGCAAGACGTGCCACCACCGCCATTCGGGTTGGCTGGTTGCGTTGGGCGGGGCGACGCTCTTTTGCATGGGAACCTCCAACGGCGTGTTGTGCTGCTGTGGCAGTTATATCACGCGGTATATGTGTCGTGCTTTTTCGGTGCCATTGTTGCGTGTAGCAACGGCCCGGCTGGAAGCTGGGGATGCAAGCGGGAGACGACCCGGCAGGGACGCCGGGGCTACAAGCGGCCTATGCTGCAACTTTCTTCTGAGTGTCAGGTTAGAACATGCGATGGCCGCCGCCCACAAAGAGGCATTGGCCGGTGAGCCAGCGTGCTTGTTCTGAAGCCAGAAAGACGATCACATCGGCAACATCTTCGGGCTGGCCGATGCGTTTCAGCGCGCTGTGGGCAATGCAGACCTGCTCCAGTTCGGGTGCTATCCAGCCAGTTTGGATTGGCCCCGGCGAGACGATGTTGATGGTGATGCCGTACTTTCCCAGTTCTGTTGCTGCCGAGCGGCTGTAGGATTCCAGCGCGTACTTGCTGGCGCCATAGGAGACTTCAGCGGGAAAAATGGGCGCGCCATCGGTGCTGATGTTAATGATGCGTCCCCAGGTGGTACCTCGCGCCACATGCCGCCGCGCAAACTCTGCCATCATCAGCGCCACTGCCCGGCTGTTGACGGCGAAGTGGCGATCATGGATTTCTGGCGTGAGCGAGAATAGCTGCGGCGGCCAGACCTCCGGGCCGCGCGGGTCATGCTGGGCGACTGGTGGGGTGAAGCTGTCGGCTTCCCAATGCGCGGCGTTGTTGACTACGATTGAGACTGGCCCGAACACTGCCTCGGCGCGATCAAAAAGCAGGGGGATGGTGGCAGGGTTGGCTAGATCAGTTTCCCATGCCTCCGCCTGCCCTCCCCGTTCTCGGATAGCCTGCACCACGCCTTCGGCGGTACGCGCCCGAAATCGCTGGTAGAGCGACTCTCCAGGTAGGGGTGGTTCGGCAGCTTCTGGTTGTTCAGCAGATGCTGTTTCAGGGAAGTGGAGATACTGGATAAAGACACGCGCTCCCTGCGCTGCCAGTGCTTGAGCGGTGGCAGCGCCAATGCCGTGATTACCGCCTGTGACCAGGGCCACTTTGCCCGCCAATTCTGGGTCAAGCATGTTCTCTTTGCTCCTCACTTGCCTGGCGCAGCCGTAAAAAGAAATGTCATCAAAGATTATACAGACCATTGCCAGCCTTGTGGATATGGGATGTGCTGGTTGGTGTGAGAGCCGCGCTGGAAGATGCAGAGCTTGAGAGACGACGAGAGCAAGAGTCTTCAGATTTCCCTTATGGTGTATACTGGAAGCGAAAAAACCGTTACGCAGAGGCTCGCCAACAACCCTTGGGATGAGGAGACTTTATGGCTGAGATACGCCCTTTCTCTGGAATACAATACGCGTCTGAGTTCCGCTCGCGCCTGGCGGAGCTTGTCACCCCGCCGTATGATGTCATTTCACCTGAGCAGCAAAACACGTATTACCAACGCGACCCCAACAATATTATCCGCCTGGAATTGGGTCGCGATGAACCAGGCGATGATCGGCTGAATAACCGCTATACACGCGCTGCCGCTGCGTTTGCCGAGTGGCGTATGCAGGGCATTATGCGCCAGGAGAGCCAGCCGGTGATGTATCTCTATCGCCAGGGCTTTCCCCACGACGGCAGGACGCTCTGGCGCACCAGCCTGCTTACAGCGGTGCGGCTGGAACCCTGGGAGGCAGGGGTCGTGCTGCCCCATGAGCATACAATGTCCAAGCCGAAGGATGACCGGCTGAAGCTCCTGCGGGCCTGCGCTGCGAACCTTAGCCCGCTGATGTCGCTGTATGAAGACCCGCAGGGCCAACTGAGCCAGCTATTAGTCCGTCTGGCGGACCAACAGCCAGAGGTGCAGTTCACGGATGACGCGCACGAGCAGCACTGGCTGCTCGCCATCAGGGACAGCGCGACGCTGAAAGAGCTTCAGGCGTTTTTTGCGACGCGCAAGCTCTTTATGGCTGACGGGCATCATCGCTATGAGACGGCCCTGGCCTATCGAGATGAAATCCGCGAGATGCGCAAAGAACTTCATCCTGATGACGCGGCCAACTTTGTGCTGATGTCGCTGAGCGCCTTTGAAGACCCTGGGCTGGTCATCTTGCCAACGCATCGGATTGTGAAGGGTGTGTCAACGGAGCGCTTAAGCCACCTCTCCGAGAAATTGCAAGAGCGTTTCCTGGTGGAGCGTATGTCTGATCAGACCCCAGCAGACCTGGCCCTGGCCGCGCTGGAAGCTGAGGGTGGCCTGGGTGTGTTTGTGGTGGTCACGCCTGAGCAAATGTTTCGCTTGAAGGCGCGACCCATCGCCAAGGAACCTATGGCGGCAACCGGGCGTTCCACACCCTGGTGCAAGCTGGATGTGGCGATGTTGCAGACGTTGGTGATGGATCAGACGCTTGGGCTGAGTGTGGAAGCGGTGACACGCGGAGATTTCCTGAGCTATACGCGCAATGCGGCGGATGCTATTGCTGCGGTGCGGAGCGGCAAGGCCCAACTGGCCGTGCTGCTGCGCCCCACTCGCGTTGAGCAGTTGCGTGATGTGGCTGCCATTGGAGAGAAAATGCCGCAGAAATCTACGTATTTCTATCCAAAGCTCATTACGGGGTTGGTGATTCATCCCCTCTGGTGAACAGACAGTGCCAGAGAAATTGAGTCTAGGGAGAGGAGCGCCTTCATGTTGGAGCAAGAGGGAAGCAGGTTGTGCGCCTCGTGTGGCGCAAGCAATGCCTTGCAAGCCAGTTTTTGCGGGGTATGCGGGTCGGCTTTGCTGGGAGAAGTGCGCCTGGAAGACCCTCCCATGTTTTCACAGCCTGCTTATATCGAGCAACAGACTGAGCCGCCGTTGGTGACGCTCCCTGGAGAAGAAACACCGCCTGCTGAGCAAAGAGAGTTTCTGCAAGAATTGCAGGCTGCAACTGTTACGGAAGCGGTGGATCAGAAGCGCTGTGGCTGGTGCAGCGCCATGAACCCCTGGACAGCAGCGGTCTGTGAATCATGCGGCGCGCGTTTCCCCATCCCAGAACAAGATGACGCTTTCCTGCGTGCTTCTGAGGAACGGCTGCGTGCCGAGGAAGCGGAGATAAACTCTCTGCGCGCGCGGCGATTACGCGGTGGCTGGGGCTTTCGCTGGCGCTTGCGTTCGTAAGAGTCATGCTTTTTGCGAGCGAGGCTGATCAGCAGAACTGATCAGCCTCGCTCGCTTTCTTTGTCCAGAAAAATCAAGAGCAAGCTCTTGCAATTTCCTGGTTGTTCGTTTATAATCAAATAAATGGTAAGTTTGATATATGTAAAACAGTACACTTGATGAGGATAAGAAATGGCCTATCGCGTTGAAGTGGAATGGTCGCCAGCCTTTGAGTTGGTAGTGAGCCTGCGGGCGTATGTGCGGGGAGCGCCCAGACAGCTTGAGCTTGACTCTGGCTGGTGGGACGCGGCGCGGCAGCGCGTGGGGTCAAATCTGGTGACTGAGGAAGAGTTTCATTCTTCTGGCTGGCTCTATCTTTTTGCCTGGCTTTGCCCAGAGCGAGAGGATGCTGGCGCTTTTCTGCGCTGGCTGGCGTCGCTTTCTGCCGGGCAATTTTATGAGCGGCTTGCGCCACATCTCACAAAAGGCAACCCAGGGCTGCCGCAAGACCTGGGCGCTTCGCTGGAAGCTGCGGTGCGTTTTATGACGGCCTGGCATGAGGGGTATTTTCAGCAGGTGAATCAGGCTATCTTGCAAGGACTGGAGGCCGAAGCAGTCGCCCATCACGCTGAGGCAGCAAGCGCTGCCTCAGAAATGCTTTTTGAGCGGCTGACGCATGGTATTCGCCTCACTGCGCCACCAGAGGTTGAGCGGGTGCTGCTTGTTCCGCAATACCATTACCGCCCGGCAGAAATTCAACAGAACTGGAAGGGCATGCGACTTTGCTTGTATCCGGCGGATGTGCTGCCGCCCGCGCCAGGAGATCCGCCACAAGCGCTGCTGCGCCTGACGCGGGCGCTGGATGACGAGAGCCGTCTGCGCATTCTGCGCCTGCTCTCCAGAAAGCCCCTCACATTTACAGAGGTGCTCCATGAAACGGGCCTCACCAGGGGAACGGTTCATCACCACCTTGCTGCGCTGCGGGCTGCGGGCCTCATCGCGGAGGAGGATGTCTACAATGGGCCAACGACCTATCGCCTGCGCTTGAGCGCGCTGGATGACCTGAATCAACAGCTACGCATCTTCCTTGCTGAAGCAGGCAACGAGAAAGGAACCAACCCTACATGACCACAGCGCCCACGTTCCCAGCAGGGTTTACCGCCCGCCCGACGGCGATAGATGACGTTGAGGCGGTGTTTCGGGTGGTGGAAGCAGCGCACATGGCCGATTATGGCGAAGTTACCTCTTTGGAGGAGATGGTTCAGGCGTGGCAGACCAAAGGACCACGCGGGCTGGTGGTGCTGGCTCCTACTGGAGAGGTGATCGCCACTGGCCGGGTGGAGCACAGCCCTTCGGGGAAGTACGTGCTTCCTATAGTGAACGTGCTGCCTGAATATCACGGTCGTGGGATAGAGACGGCGCTGCTCCATCTGCTGGAGGAGCAGGCGCGGCAGGAAAGAACCGCTCATTCGCCTGAACTGTTCCTGGCACAAGTGAGCGGGCGCAACACCGCCGCGCAGAAAATTCTGGAGCAATCGGAGTACAGCTTGCATTCAGTCTTCCAGATCATGGAATTGACGATGCAGGAGGCGCCGCCCGCGCCAGCCTCTCTTGAAGGTATCGCTATCCATCATTTTCGGATTGGACAGGATGAGCAGGCCGTCTATGAAGCAGATGAGGAGGCGTTTATTGATGAGCGCGGCAAGACGCCGCGCACATTCGAGGTCTGGAGCCGACGTTTAGGCATGAATACACCCCATTTCGACCCGACGCTCTGGTATGTGGCCTGGGATGACGAGCAGATTGCTGGAACGTCTATGAGCGAGATTGCCGATGGAAGAGGCGAATTACACCATCTCGGTGTGCGGCGGCCCTGGCGTCGGCGTGGGCTGGGTATGGCCCTGCTGCTGCGCACGCTTGGTGAGTGCTATCGGCGTGGGATTCATACTGTCCGGCTGAATGTGGATGGGCAGAGCCTGACGAACGCGCATCTGCTGTACGCGCGAGCAGGCTTCCAGGTCATTAATTCGTATAGGAATTATGAAAAAAGGTTGCCTCCAGAGTAAATAGGAGTGATAAGCGCGGGTGGCTTGCTTCATCATGAGGAGGGCCACTTTTTCTTGGTGCTGCCGACCCTCTCTTGAGCACCGTATTATAACCGGCTATAATACGTCTAAAGAAAAGCACAGGGGAGATTTGCTATGGCGCGTGACAAACAGTATACAGAACGGCTTGACATCCCGCTCACCCCTACGCAATTGGCCTCGCTCCGGGCACGAGCGGAAGCAATGGGCCTTCCAACGACCACCTATGCCCGCATGGTCCTGTTCACTTCTGGGCAAGCTCAGCCACTTGCTGAGCAGCCCCAACACCAGCCCCAGGGACAGGCACAGCCTGAGCCGCGACAATTCCCTACCGCCATTGAACTGCTGAAGCTGCCACCAGAGGAGCGAGATAAAATCCTGGAGGAGCAAGCTATACTTGCGGAGGAACTCTATCGCACAGACCGCGATCTGACAGGATTTGAGGCGTTTGGGGAGGATGATTTGTATGATGAGTACCCCGAAACCGAACAGGGGTGAGGTCTGGCTTGTTCGCTTTGACCCTTCAGAGGGAGATGAAATTCAGAAAATACGCCCAGCCGTTGTAATGAGTATTGCCGGAGTAGGCCGGTTGCAGCTTCGCATTGTTGTTCCAATTACTGATTGGAAGGCTCATTATCCGGCTTTTTCCTGGTTTGTTCCCCTATCACCAACAGCCGCCAATGGCCTTCGGAAAGATTCTGTTGCTGATGCGTTTCAGGTCAAGTCTGTTTCTGAAAATAGGTTTATACGCAGGCTTGGCGTGCTGGAGCAGGCCCAAATTGATGCCATCGCCGCCGCCATTGCGCTCTGTGTTGGATACAAGGCGCCTTGATGACTGGTGCGCCCACCGCACAGCCGAGCAGTGATTGTTGACAATAATGCTGCTGTGTGCTAGGATGTAGGGGCATAGAAGCCGATGGCAAAATAATTTCCGAGTGTTCTGAGGCTGGCCTGAGTGATGGGCTGGCCTTTTTTCTTCTTTCTTCGTTTTACAGCATGTACCGGCAACCCCCAAAGCGGGGGCAGGTGGGCGCCGGTGCTACAAGCACTATTCCTGGCGGAAGGGAGGTTCAAGGTATGGCACGCATTGTTGTGGCAATGAGCGGCGGGGTAGATAGTTCGGTAGCGGCGGCGCTGCTCAAGGAGCAGGGCCACGAGGTGATTGGCATGATGCTGCGGCTGTGGTCGGAGCCAGCCGCCGCCAACGATGACGGCGTAGAGCATGTGGTTGAGAATAAGTGCTGCTCGCTGGAGTCGGTGGGCGATGCGCGGCGCATTAGCCAGTTGCTTGATATTCCCTTCTACATGATCAATGTGGAGGAGCCATTCCGCAAGACCATCGTTGATTACTTCTACGAGGAGTACACCGCCGGGCGGACGCCCAACCCTTGCCTGCGCTGCAACCGGCATATTCGCTTCACGCTGCTGCTGAATCGGGCGCTGGCGCTGGGCGCGGATTATCTGGCGACAGGGCATTACGTGCGTGTGGAGGATGACCTAGCTACCGGCAAGCGTCGGCTGCGCAAGGGCGTGGACCCGGCCAAGGACCAGTCGTATGTGCTGCATGTGCTGAATCAGCAGCAGCTAGCGCATGCCTGCTTCCCGCTGGGCGGCTTCACCAAGCCAGAGGTGCGCGTGATGGCGGCAGAGCGCGGCCTGCCAGTGGCGAGCAAGGCGGAGAGCCAGGAGATTTGTTTTGTGGCGGCGAATGATTATCGCGGCTTTATGAAGCGCTACACCGAGAGCACCGGCGCCGAGATGCCGCGTCAGGGGCCAATTCTGGACGTTGGCGGGCGGCAGATTGGCACGCATCAGGGGCTGGCGTACTACACGATTGGGCAGCGCAAGGGACTGGGCGTCACTTCGCGCGAGCCTTTGCATGTGCTCAAGCTGGATGCCACGCGCAACGCGGTGATTGTTGGGGATGCGGCCCATCTGGAGCGCGATACCTTCACCGTTGGGCAGATCAACTATCAGAGCGGCGAGGTGCCCGCTGGCCCATTCGAGGCGAATGTGCGCGTGCGTTACAAGGCGCCAGAGGTTTCGGGTATCATCACGCCAACCGGCCCAACAACCGCAGAGATTACGCTTTCGCGCCCACAGCGAGCCATCACCCCAGGCCAGGCCGCCGTCTTCTATGGCGGCGAGAGCGGCGATGTGGTGCTGGGTGGTGGTATCATTGAGGGCGATTCATAGAGAACATCGGCTGCCAGAAAGCCAATACACCACCAGCACGGAGCCTGGCGACTAAAGATCGCGGCTAAGGGCCTTCGGCCACCCCCGTGAAGAACGGGGGCACAGCAAAACCCGCCTACGCGGGTTAGGACGAATGCGGGTTTGACTGGGGTGAGGAGTCTGCGCAGGCAGACTTGGTGGCCGCAGGCCCATAGGCGCGGTTTTAACCGCCAGCCAGGGACGATGGGGGAGTATGGAACAGGCACGCATTCGTAATTTCTGCATTATTGCTCATATAGATCATGGAAAATCTACCCTGGCTGATCGGCTGCTGGAATTTACGGGCACGCTGACCAAGCGCGAGATGGCCGAGCAGGTGCTGGACCAGATGGAACTGGAGCGCGAGAAGGGCATCACCATCAAGGCGCAGGCGGTGCGCATGCGCTACACGGCCAGCGATAGTCAGGAATATGAACTGAATCTGATTGATACGCCGGGGCATGTGGATTTCACCTATGAAGTTTCGCGCAGCCTGGCGGCATGCGAGGGCGCGCTGCTCGTGGTGGATGCCACGCAAGGCATTGAGGCGCAAACGTTGGCGAACCTCTATCTGGCAGTGGAAGCCGACCTGACGATTATCCCCATCATCAACAAGATTGATCTGCCCAGCGCCGACGCGGAAAAAGTCTCGCAGGAGATTGAGGAGGTGATTGGCCTCCCCAAAGAGGAGATAATTCTGGCGTCCGCCAAGGAAGGCATCGGCACCAAAGAGATTCTGGAGGCGATTGTCCAGCGTGTGCCGCTGCCCAAGGGCAACATCGGGCGCCCGCTGCGGGCGCTGGTCTTTGATTCCCACTATGACGCCTACAAGGGCGTGATTGCGTATGTGCGTGTGATGGATGGGGAAATCGGCGCGGGCGATAGATTGCTGATGATTGCGTCTGGCAGCGAGGCCGAAGTGCTGGAGGTGGGCTATTTTCACCCCACGCTGGTGGCCGCCAGCCCGCTGACCGTTGGCGAGGTGGGCTACGTTGCCACCGGCTTTAAGAACGTCAAAGATTGCCAGGTGGGTGATACGGTGACGCTGGCGGCCAATCCAGCCAATGAGCCGCTGCCCGGCTATCGCCCGGCCAAGCCGATGGTTTTTGCCGGTATCTATCCAGTGGACAGCGTGGACTATCCCTTGCTGCGTGACGCGCTGGACCGGCTGAAGCTCAACGATGCCTCATTGGTCTATCAGCAAGAAAACTCGGTGGCGCTGGGCTTTGGCTTCCGCTGCGGCTTCCTGGGCCTGCTGCATATGGAGATCATTCAGGAGCGGCTGGAGCGCGAATACGACCTGGACATCCTGGCGACTGCCCCCAGCGTGGAATATCAGGTCACGACGCAAAACGGGGAGGAGGTCGCGGTAGACAACCCAGCGGCGATGCCCTCCGCAGGCGAAATTCTCAAGATTGAAGAACCCTGGATGGATATTAGCATCTTCTCGCCCACGCGCTATATCGGCACGCTGATGGACTTAGTTACCACGCGGCGCGGCGTCTTCAAAGATATGAAGTACATCGAGGAGGAGCGCGTCCACCTGACGTATCAGATGCCGCTGGGCGAGTTGATCATTGATTTTTACGATCAACTGAAGTCGCGCACGCAGGGCTATGCCTCGCTGGATTACACCTTTGCCGATTACCGAGAATCTGATCTGGTGAAGCTGGATATTCTGGTGGGCGGCGACACCGTAGACGCGCTCTCGCTCATCACGCACAAAGACAAGGCGTATATTATCGGGCGCTCGCTGGTGGAGCGGCTGCGCGAACTCATCCCCAGGCAGTTGTTTGAGGTGCCCATTCAGGCGGCCATCGGGCAGCGGGTGATCTCGCGCGAGACGGTGAAGGCGCTGCGCAAGAATGTGCTGGCGAAGTGCTATGGGGGCGACGTGACGCGCAAGCGCAAGCTGCTGGAAAAACAAAAAGAAGGCAAAAAACGCATGAAGCGCGTGGGCAGCGTGGACATCCCACAGGAAGCGTTTATGGCGCTGCTGAGCCTGGGAGAGCAAGGGCAATAAGAGAGGCATTGCCTCAATGCCTCCCCGCATTCATTCTTCAGAAAGATCAAAAGATCGGGGAGGTAAGGGGCGAGGAGGCAATGGCTCAATACTCATCAGCCTATTGCTCCCTCGTCTGGCAAAGTACAGGCGATAGGGCTGGTCTGGAATGAGCGCGGCATAGGCGTTATACGGCACGTCTGCGCGTGTATTAGCAACTTTGAAATAATAGGTGTGGGAATAGGTGTTGTTGGTGGAGTCTAGCCTGCGCTCAACGCCGCGCTCAACGATGCCCTCAACGGTTTTTACGACGTTCTCTGAGAGATGCCGTCTTTCTCGGAGTTGCAGGACGAGCGTCAGCACGCTCAATGCCACAAAGAGCACGCCCGGAATAATCAGGCATAAGACCCCCGCGATTGAGAACGATGACACCAGCCAGCCTATGACAACTAAAGCTATCCCTGTGAAGGCAAATATCGCAGTTGAACCCATCTCGCTCCACCAAGAGCGCCTGTTTAACTCAGTCTGGTGGTCGGAGAGGCGGCCCTGCTGGTTGAGTTCCAACTCGTTGTCGGTGAAATCAAGAGAGGACTTGAAGACGGTCATCATTTGCTCTTGGTCGGGAGTCATCAGGACGCTCCTTTGCTCACCTTCTCGGTGGGGCGAGAGTCTATTCACTTGCCCTTATCTGGGTTGTATGGGGTAATTAACTCTTCGATCTCCTTCAGCGTTGCCTGCCGCTCCTCGTTGGAGAGATTGCGATCACTCAGCCGCTTGGTCAGGTAGTCGTACTGCACCTTGATGTGGGGCGGCAGATCATCCAGCCAGGCGTACTTCCCTGAGCGTTTGACCTCTTCGGCATACGTTTTGCCGCGCTGCAAAAAAGAGGCAATCTCTTCTTTGGAGAGCGAACCGGGGTCTTTGCCTGCATCATAGATCAGGAACAGGGACCAGCCTATCACCTCCATTGTGGTAAACGAGAGCGTGGCGTTGGAGGCCGACCCCAGGATGGGGATGAAGCTCAGTACCCCTTTGACCACCACCTGCACCAGCCCCTGCCTGAGTACGATGGTCACAAACGCCATAATGGAGGATTCTTCTGACTTGCGCTTAAAAACGTTGCCCAAGGCGTAGGCCATCGCAGCAGTGATGACGATGTTTCCGGCAGTGTCGCCAATGACTCCTGCGCCTGGCAGAATTGCCCACGCGCCCGACCAGGTGGCGGCAGCAATCGCGCTGCTATGGATGATCACATGTGCGCTGGTTTTTTGTGACTCTGTTGCCATTGTGTGCTTCCTTTCTCAAGCAGCCCCGACGCGGTGGCCGGGGCTACAGGCAGCGCTCTCGCTTGTAGCCCCGGCCACCGCGCCGGGGAGCCAAACAACAGCGACCATTCAACAAGAATAGGCATGGCATGTATCGAGCATAGCAACCTCAGCCGTTCCTGTCAAGTGCCTGGTTGTACCCAAAATCTTGACAGAAGCCGATTGGTCAGATATACTGTTTTCAACAGAATACAAGACGCTGCTTTTCTCCAGGAGAGTATGCGGCTGGCGCGCTGATAGAGAAGGTGGGCCACCGGCTGGAAGCCCCCGCAGATGCCAACCGCTGAATGTGACCTGGATGGCTTGCTGAAGAACTCGCGTGAGGCGAAAGTAGATCAGCACGGGTTAGCCCGTTACAGCGAAACCCCGCTCTACAGCGTCGGCCTGGCTCACCCCCAGGCTATGCAAAGCGTGTACGTCGGGGTTGTGAGCGTGCCAGCGCGGTAACGCCTGGCAAACCAGAGGTGGTAACGCGGAAAGTCAGCCTTTCCGTCCTCATGCGAGGATGGAAAGGCTTTTTTTATTGGCTTTCAGGATTAAGAAAACAGCACAAGGAGGCAACCCATGAGTTTAGCCAATCGTTACGACCCCAGCACCGTTGAGCCTGCGTTGCAAGCGTTCTGGCAAGAGCAGGGCGTGTATCAGTTTTCGCTCGCGTCCGATGCGCCGGTCTACTCTGTGGATACGCCTCCACCGACGGTTTCCGGCCATCTGCATCTGGGGCACGTCTACTCATATAGCCACCCGGATTTTCTCGTTCGCTTCTGGCGAATGAACGGCTATAACGTCTTTTATCCGATGGGCTACGACGATAACGGCCTGCCAACGGAGCGACTGGTTGAGAAATCGCGCGGCATCCGGGCCACAGAAGTTGGGCGGAGCGCCTTTATCAAGGCATGCCTGGCAGTCAGTGAAGAAGCGGAGAAAGATTATCAGGCGCTCTGGCAGCGGCTGGGGCTTTCGATTGACTGGCGCTACACCTATCGCACGATTGACGACCTGGCGCGGCGCACGTCGCAGCTTTCCTTTCTTGATCTGTATCGCAAGGGGCTGGCGTATCGGCGCGAGGCTCCGACCATCTGGTGCCCGGAGTGTCGCACTGCGATTGCGCAGGCGGAACTGAACGATCTGGAGCGCGAGAGCGAGTTTTTCACGTTGGCGTTCACGCTGGAAAACGGGGAAACGCTCCCGATTGCTACGACGCGCCCGGAGTTGCTGCCCGCGTGTGTTGCTATCTTTATCCATCCTGAGCATGAGCGCCTGAAGTATCTCATCGGCCAATCTGCCCGCGAGCCGCTGTTTGGGCAACGGGTGCCCATCCTGGCGGACCCGGCAGCCGACCCGGAAAAGGGCACTGGCGCGGTCATGTGCTGCACCTTTGGCGATGTCACCGATGTTGAATGGTGGTATGGGCATCACCTACCGCTCAAAGCCAGCATCGGGCGCGATGGTCGGCTGACGGAAGGGGCTGGCGAATACGCGGGCCTGACGGCGAGTGAGGCCCGGCGGCAGATCGTTGCCAGGCTGGAGGCGCAAGGGCTGATTTTGGCACGTGAAAAGATTCAGCAATCGGTTCGCGTCCACGAGCGCTGCGATACGCCGGTTGAGTATGTCGTTTCGCAGCAGTGGTTTGTTAAGGTGCTGGATTACAAAGAGCCGCTGCTGGAGATGGGCGAGCAGATTCTCTGGCATCCGCCGCAAATGAAGACACGCTACCGCGAATGGGTCGAGAACCTGCGTTGGGATTGGTGCATCTCGCGCCAGCGCTACTTTGGCGTCGCGTTTCCGGTCTGGTACTGCGTGGCCTGTGGCGAGGTGGTGCTGGCGGATGATGACCAGCTTCCGGTTGACCCTACCGACCAGCAGCCCGCGCATCCCTGCGCGTGCGGGAGCACGTCGTTCCGGCCAGAGGAAGATGTCATGGATACCTGGGCCACGTCTTCGATGACGCCGCAGATCGTTGGGAAGCGGCTTACCAATCCTGAACTGTATCAGCGCGTCTTCCCGTTCACCCTGCGCGCGCAGGCGCACGAGATTATCCGCACCTGGGCGTTTGATACGCTGGTCAAGTCGTATCATCACTTTGGTGCGCTGCCCTGGAAGGAGGTTGCTATCTCTGGCTGGGGGCTGGCGGCTGATGGGGCAGCGAAGATCAGCAAGAGCCGGGGCGGTGGCCCGATGGCGCCCAGGCAGATGCTTGAGCGCTATTCTGCCGACGCGCTGCGCTACTGGGCGGCCAGTACCGGGCTGGGCAAAGACGCGACGATTAGCGAGGAGAAGATTCAGAACGGGGCCAGGCTCGTTACCAAGCTCTGGAATGTTGCCAGGTTTAGCGAGCCGTTTCTGGATGGGTACACCTTGCCGGATGCTCTGCCTGCGCTCTCTACGGCTGACCACTGGATGCTTTCGCGCCTGCAACGGCTGGTACAGCGGGTTACGGCGCTGTTTCGGGGCTACGATTACGCGGCGGCAAAGAGCGAACTGGAAGGCTTTTTCTGGCGCGAACTTGCCGATAACTATCTGGAGATGGCAAAGAGTCGGCTATACAACGCCGAAAGCGCCGGGCACGCGGGCGCTCGCTATACGCTGTATCGCGTGCTGCTGACGCTTGATAAGCTCTTTGCGCCCTTCCTGCCGTATATCACGGAGGCAATCTATCAAGGGTTGTTTGCGGCGGCTGAGGGAAGCATCTCCATTCATCGCTCGCGGTGGCCGCAAGCGGATGAGGCGCTGCTGGATGAGCAGGCCGAGGCCGCTGGTGAGGCGCTGATTGAGATTGCGACGGCGGTTCGACGCTACAAGAGCGAGGGCAATCTGGCGCTGAATACCGCGCTCGCTCGCCTGCAACTGGCGGTGGCGGATTCCGGGCTGGCTGCCGCGCTGCGCGAGGCAACGGACGACCTTGCCAGCATCACGCGCGCCGCGCAGATCGAGGTTTGCCAGCAGTTGGGCGCCGGGCTGGAGGAGGTGAAGACCGGGGGCGCTGTTGCTCTGGCGCTGGCGCGGTGAAGAATCGCAGCTTGTAGCCCCGCCGCCCCTGGCGGGCGTTCCCCGGCACCCTAAGACAGAAGGGCAGGCGGAGGCCGAGGCTACAAGCTGACTGCTTACTCACGCGAGAGCAGGTCGGGGAGGCGCGTGGTTTCCGGGTAGCGGTTGTCGCCGCGCACGCAGCGCAGCACGACCTGCACCGCTGTTTCCAGGTCAATCTTATGACCGACAGAGACAAACAGCGGCTTGCTGCCTTCCCTGGTGCGCACAGCCATGCCGATTGTTTCGCCCTGGTCGGTCATGGGCGAGCAATCGCCCTTCTTGGGGCCGGGCATGGTGTACTCACCGATGAACCAGGATTTGGCGCAGCCGATGCTGGGGCGGTCCAGCAGCACGCCCATGTGCGAGGCCAGCCCCAGCCGCCGGGGATGCGCGTAGCCCTGGCCGTCGAAGATGAGCAGATCAGGCTGCACTTTCAGCTTTTCTATCGCCGCCAGGACCACTGGCCCTTCGCGGAACGAGAGCAGCCCTGGCACGTAGGGGAAGGGGCTGTCGTGGCTGGTGATGACCTGATCAAGCACCTTCAACTGCGGGAAAGAGAAGACGACAATGGCGGCTTTTCCGGTTTCGCGGTAGTAGGCGTCAATGCCTGCTACTGACCGAATCTGGTCTAGTTCCAGGGCGTTTTTCTGCTGAACGAGCGGGCGCAGCCGCTCTTGTATGGCGATGGCTTCTTCTGCCGTCACATCCCACTGGTGCATGGTGTTTTGCTTTCGCCTCCTTGAGAGCATTGGCTTGGTTTGCTACCAAGATGAAGACGAACAAAGTGGCGGCTTTTATACAGGTAGCATTTTTGCCCCTTTGCTGCTCGTAACGCTTTTCGTAACGATCTTCAGACGGCAGTATGATTTACTATAGGCAAAGGCGGTAGAAACCGGCATCTGGGTGTTATGCCCTTCTCTCTGCTGGATGAAATACTGGTCGCATATATGGGGAGCACAACAATGCAATCATCCTCCGGCGCACCGGCGCAACCAGCGTCTTCGAGCGGGTCTTCCTGGCGTATTCCCCGACGATGGTTGCCTCTGGCTCGCGCGGCGTGGGGCGTTTGCGCGCTGCTGCTGCTGGCAAACTTCGTGGCGAGCATTCCCGCGTACTACCAACTCATGAGTACCGTTTGCCCCCTTACTAACCAGGTGGGCTGTACAGATGATTCCGCACAGCTTTCAGCAAGCACAATCCAAGGGCTTACCCGCCTGCATCTCTCCCTGACTGACTATGCCATCTACTTTGTCACCTTGAATGTGCTGGTATCTCTTCTGCCCTGGGGTATTGGCCTGCTGCTTTTCTGGCGCAAGTCCGCTGAAGGCATGGGCTTGCTTGTTTCGCTGCTGCTCATTCTCTTTGGTGGCGATGGCGCTGGTAATACACTCTCCTTGCTGTGGGTGCCCAGCCCAACGCCGCCGCTTTTTTCCACGTTGTCAGAAGTTATCTCCGGCGCGCAATGGATTGGGCTGGGCGCCTTCCTTTTGACCTTCCCAACGGGACAATTTGCGCCGCGCTGGTCTATGTTCGTCCTCTCATTTTGGATCATCACCTTTCTCTCGCCAACCATCCCAGGCCCAGATTTTGTACAAGGCGCGGTGTCGGTGTTGAGTGGTGTGTTGGTCTTTGGGGGAACGCTGTCTGTCCTGATCTACCGCTATTTGCGCGTCTTTCACGCTACCCAGCGGCAGCAGACGAAATGGGTTGTCTACGCGGCGGCGGCCTGGGTCATTTTTTCCCTGCTGGGGGATGCGCTTCCTGGCGTTTTATCGGCTACTTCACCCTTTCAGGCGCTCTTTCCAACCGTTACGCTCCTGCTTTCCTCGGTGCTCCTGTACCTGGGTCTGGGTTTCGCAATGCTGCGATACCGCTTATGGGATATTGATACCATCATTAACCGTACCCTGGTTTATGGCACACTGACCGCTATCTTGACGCTGACCTATGTGGGTGTCATCATTGGCCTGTCATCGCTCACCCAGGCAGTGACCGGGCAGGCGGGGGATCAGCCGTTGGTGATTGTTGGCTCAACCCTGTTGATTATTGCGTTGTTCAGTCCCCTGCGAGGTCGGATTCAGACC
This sequence comes from Ktedonobacterales bacterium, assembly GCA_036557885.1. Classification (GTDB taxonomy): domain Bacteria; phylum Chloroflexota; class Ktedonobacteria; order Ktedonobacterales; family DATBGS01; genus DATBGS01. The sequence continues at coordinate 217,670 of DATBGS010000165.1, read as the reverse complement.
TTCATTGATCGGCGCTTCTACCGGCGCAAGTATGATGCAGTGAAAATCCTCGAGTCGTTCAGCACGTCGTTACGCACAGAGGTTGGCCTGGGAGAACTGCGAGAGCAGTTGATAGCAGTGGTGCAAGAAACGATGCAGCCCGCGCATGTTTCGCTGTGGCTGCGGCCCCCTTCCCCCAGACAGGGTACGCGAGGCGGCCAGGAGCACGCCCCCCTTGCTTACTCAAAGCGATAAAGAGCGCTAGCTTGCATAACACCTGCGGAATATGCAGGCGAAGGCGGGGGAACTCAGGGGTCAATGTCCAGCGTGTAGGTGCGGTCTGGGCCGTAGCCTGGGGGGAGATCGGGGCCGCGTACCCAGCCGGTAGCTTCGTAGAGGTGGACGGCTTCATGGTAGGCGGTGCGGGTTTCCAGGGACAGGCGGGTCAGGTGGCGCGTGCGGGCTTCGTTCATCACGGAGGCCAACAGCTTGCGGCCAATGCCCAGGCCGCGATAAGTGGAGTCTACAAAGAACTTGGTGAGTTTGGCTTCGCCTTTGTCGGCCTCGCTGAGCATGACCGAGCCAACAACCACGCCCTTGACCTCAGCCACCCATTCCAGAATGGTGCCGGAGACGTTGCTACCAAAGGCAACGACATCAGCATCCAGGCCGTCCGGGTCTGGGATGATGCCATAGGAACGCAGGGTGGCAAAGACGATCTCACGGACGGCTGGGCCGTCCTGGGGGGTGGCTGGACGGATGCGAATGGTATTGAGCGCCGGAAGGGGAGATGGTTTATCCTCAGTCGTCATTGCCAGCCCTCCTTACGCGCCTGTTCCATCCCAGTTCAGGGGAAGAGAATAGAACAGGCTCGAACCAGATTGGTTCGAGCCGAAATCTTATCTACATCACCGATCTTTTCAGAACAGGCAATGGTGCCTGTCTCCTCCCCCACTGTTGCCTTGCCAACCCACGTCCTGTCTTCGTCATTACGGTGAGTTCCATCAGAAAGATGATCGCCGTAGCGTCAGGGGTTTTGGCGTAGCCCATCAGGGAAGAATCGGATGCCCGCTTTTACGGGCGCGATTTGTCAATTTGAAAGACCATCCCCAGGAGACGTATTGGCTTTTTCATCGGGAACATAGGCAGTGCTCCTTTCCTAGTTTCCGAATGCAAGGCTGTCAGCCTTGGCCGTGAGCCGCGTTATCCAGTGTTTGTTTCAACCCTTCCTGCCTTCGGGCCGGAAGTCACTGGTTCCTGTTTCGTCCAGAACCGCGACAGCACTGAAGGTGTTGGCTCTGTCCACAGGCGTTACTTCCCGTGAAACACACGGTAGGGGAAAGTTCCCGCTTACCGCTTCCCCTGGAAGGGAGGCTGATAAGGTTCCTTTGGTCTGGCTCTTTCCCTCTGGAACTATAGCCAGTATAACATGTTCATGGGCTGAAGTCAATGGGTTTGATAGCGAGATTGTTGCTGAAAGCAGGTGGCAGGCCGGAAAACCCACCCCCATTTTTATAGTTTTGTGATGGCGGCCCTGGCCTCGGAGAGCACCCGCTGACGCCCGGATTGCTGCTCCAGGGTGATGAAGTAGCGCAGCCCGCGCCCATATTCGTCTTCGCGCCGGGTGGCACGCGCCGCTTCGCGGGTGTGCCCCAGCGTCACCAATACCCGATACGCTACCCATTCAGCAAATCCCTCGCGCAGCAGCAATTCCTGCGCATGCGGCGCGTAGTCTGCTTGCCAGGCGTGGGCAAACTCGTGGGCCAGCGTGCCAATCAGTGTGGCGCGCGGCAGCCCGCGCTCCAGGTAGATCGTTCGCTGACTGTTGCGCTGCTCAAAGAATCCTACCAGATGCTGCGTCCTGGCGTCCGGGTCGGCGTCGGCCAGGTGACGGCTGCGAATCGCTGAAAGTTCCGCTGGGTCAGCCACGACCACCGCTGGCGTCTGCCTCACCTCGCCCTCCAGCACCAGCTTGGTGCGTTGGATGACGAGCAGATACAGTGCCTGCACTTCCCGATCATCCAGCACCAGCGTTTTCCGGCATTCACCGCAGCGATGTTGCCCGCCGGAAAGCCGCTGACCATCCGCGCCCACCGGCACGCCGCACACATCGCATTGGGGCCGCTCTTTGGAGCAGGTGGGGCAATAGGGTTGAGGGGAGTCGCCAAAGCGGAAAAACTGGCCGGTGATGGGGCGCTGGCAAATGCCACAGCGGGGCAGCGTCTTCTGGCAGGCGTCGCAAAATTCGCCTTGTTCCTGCTGGCGCATCGGGCGCTTGCAGTGCGCGCAGTGTCGCCCGTTTCGGTGGCATTTTTCGCAGGCGATCAATCCAGTGTTGTATTCAATGTAGTCACCAGTGATGGGAGTGCCGCAGACCTGGCAGCGCAGGGCAGTTTTCTGGCAGGATGCGCAGAGCTTGTGCTCATCCAGTTGCAGGGCGGGCAGATGGCAGCGCGCGCAGTGCGGGCGCATCTGCTCGCAGAATGAGCAGGCGACCAACCCATTGCTATACTGGACGTAAGCGCCGAAAATGGGTTTGCCGCAGACATGGCAAAAACGAGGAGTCATGGAGGAAGACATGTATCTTACCTGGCGTCGTGATGGACTTTCGCCCCATTGAGTCGTACAGCGTTTCGCATTCTTACAAGGTCTGGCTCGGCATGCAGTTCCTCATAGATTTTCTGGACAGATTCCAGCAGGCTGGTAACTTCATCACTTGTATGCCCATCCTGAATACACAGCAGATGCGCAGCCAGCGCTTCCATCGTCAACGCTTCTTCCCAGCGCGTGCCAATCTCTCGATAGATCGCCAGTGCTGCGCGCAAGTCCTGGCTGGCCTCGCTCATCTTGCCTCGTTGAGAGTGGACCTTGCCGCGCGTGCGCAGCAGCAGTGCCCAGCTTTTGCGGTCGCCTGAGCGCTCAAGCTGCGTTGCCAGAGACGCGGGCAACGCATCATAGGTGGCCTCATCATTGAGTCGCACACATACCTCGGCCAGATATGCCTGGATTTGAATGGACTCAATACCGGGGAATTGTGCTAACACCGACTGGAGTAACTCGCGCGCCTCTTCGAGACGCTGCTGGGCAATGCGCAGGTGCGCAATCAATATTTCGCTGTGCACGTTTTGCTCAATTCGCCCGATAGTTTGCTCAAGCACCTGGGCATAATGGTTGCCGCGCTCTTCCTGGCCGGTAAAGTAGTACACCATTGCCAGCGCCCTGATGCCAGAGGGGGCAGGCCAGCTTTGGTGCAGCAGATCGTATTGTTCGCAGAGAGCAGCGAGCTTTTCGCCCCAGAGCAAGACCTCTGACCAGCGATCCCAGGCAAAGTAAATGCAGACCTTGTGGGCCAGGATAGAACACAGCTTGCGGCGGCTGTTCATCGCCTCGGCGACTTTCATCGCTTCATCGGCCCAGACGAGTGCCTGGGCGTATTCAGCCAGGAAGTAGTAGCCATTGCTGGCGGTGTAATAGACATCGAGGATTTCAGCTTTGTCGCGGATGCGCTCGACAAGCGCCAACCGCCGCTTCTGCACCTCCAGGCCCGCGCGATAATCACTCACATTGGCATAGACGCCAGAAAGCGCGTCGAGCACTTCAGAGTAATACGCCGGATGGTTCAGCTTTTCAGCAATGCTGGCGGCGCGTTCCGCGCTGATAGTGGCTTGCTCCAGCGCGGTTTCTTCTGCCTGGTAATGGAGATATGCCTGGATATACCAGAATGCCTCGCTTGCCAGGAGCAGCGCCAGATCGTTTGATTCTGGCTGATCTTTTAAGAGTTCCAGCCCTTCATTCAGCAAGGAACGAATGAGCGCGAAATCAGGAGGCTGCTTGAACATGCCGCGCCAGCGGGTGCTGAGCATCGTGAGGTGCTGGTAGAGGTGCGCGCGCTCTTTTGGCTCTGCATCTTTCGATGCTGCCAGCGCTTGCTGGTAGTGCTCCCAGGCGGCATCGCCGTCTGAGAGCACAAAGTAGGCGCGGCCTAGTTTTTTATGTAATTCTGGGTGGAGCTTGCGGTCGCTTTCGCCGCCATTGAGCAACCCCAGCGCGGCGGTGTAGTGGCGCACGGCCTGATTCGCCGCGTACTTTGTCATCGCCTCATCGCCTGCCTGAACCAGATAGAGCACAGCTTTCTGGCGCAGATCGGCCTGCGCCTGTGCCCTGGCTGGCCTGCGCGCCAATGCTTGCCCAGAGGTTGTTTGCGACCAGGTAATAACTGCCTGGTGATAATGGTACGCGAGCAGTTCAACAAATTCGTCAATGCGCCCCGCAGCCATCCGCTCCATCCACTCCGCCATGCGCGCGTGCTCGCGGGCGCGGCGAGCGCGTGGGATGCTGGCATAGGCGACATCGCGCACCAGCACATGCTTAAAGGTAAATTGCACGTCGTGCTCAAGAATCATTCCGGTTGGGCGCTCATTTTCTTGCAGGAAATCTTTGCGCCGCAGCCCTTCCAGCGCCTGGCTGAGCGCGTCGGGATTCATTTCCTGGGCCAGATGCGCCAGCGCGCCCTTCCAGAAGGTGCGCCCGGCAACAGCGGCGTGCTGCAAGAGACGCTTTTCTTGCTGGGAAAGAAAATCTATGCGGGCTGCCAGCACGCCCTGGACGGTATCGGGGATGGCTGCTGAGACAACAACAGAGAAGGTGGCATCTGGGTCTTGTGGCGCGACCTGCCAGTCGGCATCGTCGCAGACCAGAACGCCGCGATCAATGAGCATGCGGATAATTTCTTCGACAAAGTAGGGGTTGCCCTCAGCTTTGGAAAGAATGCCGCTGCGTAGGGAGATGGGCAGCGCTTGTGGCTGAATCATGGCATCCAGCATCTGGTGGCTCTGCTCCGGGGAGAGCGGCTCCAGGGTGAGTGTGGTAAAGTTGCGTTTGCCACCGCCCCAGCCAGGGCGCTTATCCAGCAGATCAGGCCGCGTTGGGCAGATCAAGAGCAGCGGCGCGGCGCTGACGCGCTGTGCCAGGTATTCCAGCAGATCAAGCAGCGCTTCATCGGCCCAGTGGATGTCGTCAATGAAGACCAGCAGCGGCTGTCGGCGGGCCAGCGCTTCAAAGAAGATGCGCCAGGCGCGAAACAAAGATTCGCGCTGCTCTTTGGAATCGCCTGCGGGTGGGCGTGGTGGGTTTTCGGGAGCCTCTAGCCCGATGGCAAAGCTGAGCTGGCGCACCAGTTGCTGCGAATCATCAGCCTGGCCCGTCTCATGTAGCAGTTCTTGCATCGTATGGGTCAGGCGCTCGCGGGCATCCTGCGCGGAGTCGCTTTCTGTGAAGCTGCAATAGCTGCGTAAAATCTCGGCCAGCGGCCAGTAAGTGATGCCCGCGCCATACGGCGGGCAGCGGCCTTCCAGCATCAGCGGCTCAAGCTGCGGCTGCGGTGTCTTGCTTTCGGCAAAATGGCTGTCGCCTGTGACGTGCTCGCCGTGCAGGATATGCATGAGCCATTCGCGCACCAGCCGGGACTTGCCCACGCCAGGCGCGCCCATCAATGTCACCAGATGGGGCCGCTGTTCCTCAATCGTGCGCTCATACAGCGCGTCTAAAATCGCCATTTCAGTTGCGCGCCCAATAAAAGGCGAGGGCAGTTCGTTGATGCCCCGCGAACGCTGGGTGGCCGGGGCTGCCTGGTCATCCACTGTTGTAATGGCTCGCCAGACGCGCAGCGCCTCAGATTTCCCCTTGACCTCAATGGGGCTAAGGCTCTCATAGACTATCGCGCCCAGCGTGCTGCGATAGGTGCGCTCGCCCACCAGGATTGTGCCGGGCTGGGCGTATTGCTGGAAGCGCGCCGCCACGTTTACCGCGTCGCCTGTGATGAAAAACTGACCGCCTTCGTGGGCGCTGCTGGCGGCAACGACATCGCCTGTGTTGATGCCGATGCGAATCTGGATGGGCATTGCTTTGGCGTCTTCGGCCTGGCGCCGCTCGTTGAAGCGCTGCAATTCTTCCAGCATCTCCAGCGCGGCGCGCACGGCGCGGTCTGGGTCGTCTTCGTGGGCGGTTGGCGCGCCAAACACGGCCATCACCGCATCCCCGATAAACTTTTCGATGGTGCCGCCATGCCGGTGAATGGCCTGGGCCATCGTGCTGAAATAGCCGGCCAGCAGCAGCCGCACCTCTTCCGGGTCCATGTGTTCGGCCAGGGCCGTTGAGCCGGTCATATCGGCAAAGAGAATCGTTACCAGGCGGCGTTCTTCGCCCTCCAATTGCAGAGAGAACGTATCTTCGCTCTCACCCGGTTTTTCGGCCTGGTCTGGAACAGGGGGGGGTTCTGAAGAGGGGGCGCTTGATTTCTGTCGGGAAGGGGGTTCATTTCTGGTTACAGAAGGCTGGCCGGTTGAGGGGGGAGATGGCTGGAATGCACCTTGCACTACCTCTAAACGGGTGCCGCATTGGTTACAAAACTTGGCGGTGGGAAGGTTCAACGTATGGCAGTTGGGACATCGGATAGGAAGGCGCTTTCCACATTCCTGACAGAATTTGGCCCCTTCGGGATTTTCAACACCACACGACGGACACTGCATCAAAGACCTCGTTTTATGCACCAAATTGGTATGTAACTTGCGCGCAACCAACCCGCAAGCAAATAGAAGCTCACCATTTTCGCGTATTCATTGTATCATAGATCGCAGGAAGGGCCAAGCGGTTTGGCGCAAGAGGCCGCTGCGCGTTTTGAGGACACGATGCTGTGTCAAAGGGGGGTGCAATGCTTGCACGAGAAATCATGACCCGTCATGTTTGTACCATTACGCCAGAGGCAAGTGTGCGCGAGGCAGCGCGCATCCTGGCGGAGCGGCGCATCAGTGGGATGCCGGTGCTGAACGAGCAGGGAGTCATCATCGGCATGTGCACCGAGGCTGATGTGATCAGCAAGCGCGGTGAACTGGTGCGGGACATTATGAGCACGGACATTATTTCGGTTTCAGAAGAGACGCCCATTGGCGAGATTGCGCAGTTGCTCAGCCATCGCAAGATCAAGCGCGTGCCCGTTGTCACGAATGGACGCCTGGTCGGTCTGGTGAGTCGGGCAGACATTGTGGCTGCGGTGGCTGCCGGGCATCTGCTGGTGCGGGAGTGGTAAGCGTCAGATTTTGACCCGCTGCTCATCCAGGGCCAGCCGACCATCACGCAGCTCCAGCACGCGATGCGCCGTGTCCATCATGGCCGTGTCATGGGTTGCGACCAGCACGGCCACCTGTTTTTCTTCGGCAAGCTGGCGCAGCAGCCGCATGATGGACACCCCTGTGCGCAGGTCCAGGTTGCCGGTTGGCTCATCAGCAAGCAGGATGGACGGCTCCAGCGCGAGCGCGCGGGCAATGGCGACGCGCTGCTGCTGCCCACCGGAAAGTTCGCTGGGGCGATGATCAGCGCGCTCTTCCAGGCCCACCTGCGCCAGACACTCCATCGCCCGGCGGTGCGCCTCGGCTATTTTTCTCCCGGCGATGCGCAAGGGAAACTCCACATTCTCAACGGCGGAATACAACGCCAGCAGCGCAAAATGCTGGAAGACAAAGCTGACGGCGGAGCGGCGGTAGTAAATCAGGTCGGCTTCGCTCATTGCGCCCACATCTTGCCCATCCACCAGCACTTTTCCAGAGGTGGGCCGGTCCAGCCCGCCAATCAGGTTGAGCAGGGTGGTCTTGCCAGAGCCGGAGCGCCCGCGCACCGCGACCATTTCTCCCCGACGCGCCACAAGGTCTACTCCGCGCAAGGCCGGGACTTCGCGGGTGCCGGTATGATAGGTTTTGGTGGCTTGCTCCACAACGATATACGGATCGTCTCCGGTGGGAGTGCTCATGATGGCTCCTGCCCTTCCTTCTTCTGTTCCGCTTGCTGGCGCTCGGCACGCCAGGCCGAAAGTTTGCGCCCGCCAGCCCCCGCCATTTCTTCTTCCACTACCCAGAGCGTCAGATGGTCGCCGTCGAGATGGACGCGCACCCGGCTGGTCTTGCCAATCAGCCCAAGCTGCTCAGCATGCTCCAGGGGCAATTGCAGGCGGCCAGCGCGGTCCACCAGCACATATTCGTCGTGGACGGAGACTTGTTTGCCGCCTGCTTCTGGCGCCTCCGCACCTGCCTGGGCCTCCTGGCTCAAGTCTTCGCCCAACTCCAAGCGCCGGATAAGCTCGGCGCTGGTGCGGCCATCGCGGATGGAAACCACGCGGTCTACATGCGAAGCCACCTCCGGGTCGTGTGTCACCAGCACTACCGTGACTTTGGTGGCGTGGTTGGCTTCCTGAAGCGCTTTATAGACCGATTGCGCGGAGGCGCTATCGAGTTCGCCGGTTGGCTCATCGGCCAGCAGCAAACGCGGCTGGTTGGAAAGGGCAACGGCAATCGCCACGCGCTGCTGCTCGCCGCCGGAAAGCTGTGTGACCAGGTGGTCACGCCGATCACCCAGCCCAACCAACTCTAATAATTCGGTGGCCCAGGCGCGGCGGCTTTTGCCATCAGGCCCTTTGCCGCCTGCAAACGAAAGCGGCGCTTCGACATTTTGCTGGGCAGAGAGATAGGGGAACAGCCCGCGCGCCGTCTGCTGCCAGATCATGCCAACTTCTTTGCGTCGGTAGGAGATGTTTTGCGCACCAGTCAACTGCGAGAGGTCGTACTCGCCAACGACCACCTTACCGGCGCTGGGGGTATCCAGCGCGGCCAGGATGTTGAGCAGGGTGGTTTTGCCGGAGCCAGAGGCGCCCACAATGCCCACAAACTCGCCCGCTTCCACTTCCAGGTCCAGCCCTTGCAGGGCAAAGACCTCCAGGCCGTCCCCTTTATAGATTTTCACCAGGTCCCGGCAATATAAGTAGGGTTGACTCATCCCAGCCTACTCCTCTCCAAGGCGGAGCACTTCATGCAGCTTCAGGCGGCGGAAAATGACAATGGTTGCCAGCAGCGCTGCCATAAGACAGGCGAACAAAAAGAGGCCAAGTTCCACCAACGATGTCACATTGATGTGTGTGGCAAACGGTGGCAGCAGCGGATGCCCCTGGTCGTCGGTGGCGAGTGCGGGCAGCACCGCTGTGGAGACTACCAACCCCAATGAGACGCCCAGCAGCACTGCTGAAGCCAGAAGTGTAATTTGCTCCCAGGCGAGCGAGTTGGCAAGCTGGCGTAATGATAGACCCATCGCCCGCAAGACGCCAAACTCAAACGAGCGTCTTTGCGCAATGAGGTAGAACAGCACTACAAACCCGATCACCGAGAGCAGCGCTGCGACCACAAAATCCAGGGAGAGCGCGCCGGAGATGGAGAAGTGTAATGGGTCATTCCGCAGGCTGGTAGCCAGTTCGGTGCGATCATAAATCTCCTGAATGCCGACAATCACCTGCTTATTTTGGGGGTTGTGCAGGAAGTGATCAGTGACCATTGCTGCCGTGTATTGTGGGGCGTTTGGCCCCAGTTTCAGCCAGACTTCGTTTGCCTGAGTATGGTTCAGGGGGTTGCCGTGCTTTAGGGTCTGGAGCAGCACATTCACATCGCTGACCAGGGCATAGTCACTGGTATTTTGGGTAGGAAAGTAATGGTACGTTCCCATAATGATGAAGTTTGCGTTCAGCCCTAACCCCAACTGGATGTCTACATTCCCGCCTATTTGGAAGTGGGCATCTTGCAGCAGTTTGTCATCTACAATGGCTGGCAAGGCATCTGGCTGTGATACTGGTTTGCGCAGCAAGTTCATCAAGGAGGAAAGGGGTTGGTCAGCAAAATCGTCTCGCCAGTAGGAGAGTTTGGCAAATTTGGTGCTATCAATTGCCAGGGTATCCACATTGGGAAAACGCAGATTGGTTAATGGAATGGTGCCCGTTGTGCGGAAAGCGTTCATGCCATCGGTCACGCCCGGCAAGAGTGTCAGGTGATCATCCAGCGGCGCGGCCATCCGTTCAGGCGGCGCGGCGCCATCTTCGCCTTCCACCAGGCGCAGATCAGACCCGCTCTGGTAGGCCGCGCGGTCCTGGAAGCTGGAAACAAACGTGCCGCTAAAGAGCGAGGCGAAAATGCCGAGCGAGATGGTCAGGCTGAGCAAGAGCACCAGTCGGCTATAGGCGGCAGGACGGCGAGCCATCTGGCGCAGAGACATTCCCACTGATACCGAGGGAAGCCGCTGCCCCAGTTTATCCAGAATGAGGAGAAGCGGAGGCAGGACGAGCAGTCCCAACCCCGCCGCACCCAGCAGCAGCAAGGTGGGCGAGAGCGCGGCCACCCAGTCAACCGAGAGCGCGCCTGTGGGGTCTTGGGTGAAGAAAGCACCCCGCTGGTGAATCTCTACAAAGCCAAACACGCCCAGCAGCGCCAGCAAAACCCCCGGCGCCAGGCGCAGCCAGATGGGGAGGGTGCGCGGGCGGGCAAGCAGCCGCTTGAGAGCGACCAGACTGGTGCGCGCTGAGATAGCTGCTGGCAACATCAAGGCGATCAGGCAGAGCAGCGCGCCAACTCCGGCATAGATGTAGGTCTGGAACGTGGGCAAGCTGAGCACCGAGATAGACTGGGTGATGCCGCCGCCAAAAAACGAGAGGCTGGTGAGCAGACCTGTGACCTGACCAGCCAGCACTGGCGCCAGCGCCAACGCCAGCCCACACAGTATGAGTGCTTCTATGCCAGAGAGCGAGAGCACCTGCCAGGTGCTGGCGCCCCGGCTTTTCATCAAGGCGACCTCCTCGCGGCTCCGCTCTACCAGGGCTGAAGCCGCCAGTGCCAGATAAAGCAGGAGCAGCCCTAGCCCCGGCAAGATCGTGACAAGCGTGGCGATGGTGACGAAAAAGAGTCGCTGGAGAAAGCCATCCAGGATTTGATCCATTTTAGTCAGCGCCGCGTAGTTAATACGAGTATCGGCAGAGCCGCTGTTGGCGAGGTTGAACCGGCTCTTGAGCGCGGTGATGGCACCAAGCACATCATTGGCATTGACGGCGGTGATCGCGTCCAGGTTGAGGTAATAGAACCAGACATATTCAATGGGATGGCCCAGGCCCAGAGCGGGAATCGCCTGTTCAAAGGCCGTCTCGTTTAACAGGATAGGCGCGGGCGGAAGCGCCTCGGTGACAACGGCGAGCGGCCCGGTGAATAAGCCTTCATCACCAAACCAGGCGTCGTCTTTCTCATTTTTTGCTTTGAAAAAGCCGACAAAATGGATGCGTAGGAAAGCGGTAGGCTGCTCAACCTGATCAGTGACATCCAACACATCGCCCAGCTTGAGATTGAATTGGGTTGCCCATTCCGGCGAAATCAGCGCTTCAACGTCGTAAGCTGTGCCCTGAGAGGTGGGGGCCGTTGTGACCTGATCAGAAGGGAAAACGCCCTCAGTAAGCTGGACATATTGCGGAGTCATGTTGCTCTGGAAATAGAGATCAATTGTCGTGTTCAGGCTGCTGGTTTTAGAAGCAAATTCATTTGGATGATAGCCGGGCAGTTCGGAGACATGCCCTTCGCGGATGGGAGCGCTGTTGGCAACATCCTTGCCCATGAAATATTGGATATTGGCCGTTGTGCCTTCAGTGGCGCGGGCATAGGTGTCTGCGTCAAGCGAGAAGGTGGTGAAGCGGACCTCAAAGCCACGATTTACGGCTGGGCCAGGGGTGCGCAGGGTTGCTTGCAAGCCAACATCCGCCGCAGCGTTGGAAAAGAGGGGAACGCTGCACAGCACTGTTACCGCAGCCAGCACCCCCAACAGCACAGGAAGAAGAATGGTGCGATGATGCCATGAGCGCTTGAGGACAAAGCGCAGGGTGGAGCGTAGTCGCAAAGGAGCCTCCTTGAGAGATTATGGCAGCACTCTGGGGGTGAGCGGCCCAATCATGCCTTTTCTCCAACTTTCTGCTATCTACTACGTCCTTACACTCAATAAGCTCTCACCAGGGGTTGCAGGGGCAATCGCATCCTTCAAGACGCATGGCAGCATAGAGGCATCACCCTTCGGAGCCAACCATTGCCACGCCTTCAATCTCGACCAGGATGCCATCCTGGTAGAAGCGCGAAATTTCAAAGAGCGCGGTGGCGGGATAGTATTTGCCAAAGAAGGCTTGATGCACCTTGCCCAGCGGCTTGAGCGTTGCCAGGTAGTTGTCGCGGTCTTTGACGAAGATATTGATCTTGACAATATCCTGCATGGCGCCGCCTGCCGCTTCTACGACGGCTTGCAGGTTGCGCAGCGTCTGCTCATATTGTCCGACCAGATCGTTTGCCGCGAGATGTCCTTCGGCGTTGGTGCCCGTTTGCCCGCCCAGAAAGAGCATACGCCCGCCCGTAACCAGGATGCCGTGACTGAAGCCGCTGGGTCGCGCCAGAGAAGCGGGGTTAATGATGGTCTTTGCCATACACGTTATCTCCCTGTAAATGTTGGTTTTTCTTTGGAGGTGAAGGCTTCGTAAAAGCGGCGATGATCGTCGCCCATCAGCATGAGCGCCTGCGCCTGTGCTTCGGCTTCGATGGCCGAAGCCAGGTCCATGCTGAGTTCGTGGCTGAGCATATGCTTGGTCATAGAAATCGCCAGCGTTGGCCCATGCGCCAGCCGCTTTGCCCACTCCTGCGCCTTGCTCAGCACCTCTGCGTGCGGCACGACGCGATTGACCAGGCCGTACCGTTCGGCGGTGGCGGCGTCAATCGTATCGCCAAGCAGCAGCAATTCTGAGGCGCGGCCCAGCCCCACGACGCGCGGCAGCAGATAGCCCGCGCCCATATCCGCACCCGTCAGGCCAACTTTGGAGAAGAGAAAGGCAAAACGCGCTTTTTCCGAGGCGATGCGCAGATCAGAAGCCAGCGCCAGCACGGTGCCCGCGCCCGCCACCATGCCGTTGAGCGCTGCAATGATGGGCTTGTCGAGCGCGCGCATGTTCTGGACAACGGCGCCCGTCATGCGCGTAAATTCCAGGTGGCCGCGCATATCGCGCTTGAGCAGTTCGCCAATAATTTCATGGACATCGCCGCCGGAGCAAAAGTTGTCGCCCGCGCCGGTCAGCACCACCACTTTCACGGCTTCATCGGTGCGCAGCGCGGCAAACAGATCACGCAGTTGAGCATAGACCTCGAAGGTGAGCGCGTTCATCACCTCCGGGCGATTGAGGGTCAGCGTGGCAACGCCGTTGCTGACCTCATAAAGAAAATCATAGGGCATGGGCAACCTCTTTTATGACATCACGCCGCCGCCGTCCAGGTTAATTGCCTGGCCGGTGATGCCTTTGGCGCTGTCCTGAGCTAAAAAGACGACAATGGCAGCCACTTCTTCCGGTTCCATCAGGCGCCCCTGTGGGCTGGTTTGATGCAGATACTCGCGGGCTTTTTCTTCGCTCATGCCGGTGCGTGTGACCATGTTAGCGACGCTGGCGTCGGTCATGGGCGTGTCTACATAGCCGGGGCAGATGGCGTTGACGGTGATGTTATACGGCAACATCTCCACCGCCAGCGCCCGTGTCAGACCCAGCACGCCATGCTTGGCGGCGGTATAGGCCGCAATGTAGCGCCCGCCAACCCTGGAGGCAATTGAGGCAACGGTGATGATGCGGCCCTGGCGCTGCTCTACCAGCGTAGGTGTAAAGGCTTTGGTGACGTAGTACACGCTGGTGAGGTTGATGGCGAGCATGCGATGCCAGAGTTCGTCGGGATGATTCAGGAATTTGTGGCTGCCCGCATTGCCCGCGTTGTTGACCAGAATATCCAGCCCGCCCAGGCCAGCCGTCAGGGTGGTCGCCATGTACTGCACTTGCTCCTGGTTCGTCACATCGCAGACGACGGCCAGGCTTTTGCGGCCCAGGGCATGAATCTCAGCTACCAACGTTTCCAGGTCGCTTTGTGTGCGGGCAGTGACGCCAACATCCGCGCCCGCCTGGGCCAGCGCCAGGGCAATGCTGCGGCCAATTCCCCGGCCAGCCCCGGTGACAACAGCGCGTCGCCCCGACAGCGGCGCTTGAGGTTCGTTTGGCATGTGGTCTGGCTCCTCTTCTTTGAGGAAATATTCATATTACACGCAAAAAGATATGTACAGCGAGTGTATCATGTTTTCAAGCGCTTGTGGCATGGACTAGCTTTTGTATGCCTATGCTTTGGAAGAGCGTTTGTAGCATTCAGCTACACCAGGAGGTGCTCATGAGCGAGCAAGTCAACCTGCTGCCTGTGGATGCAGCGGATGTCACCATTTTGATAGACAACTTTTTGGATGTGTTCCTGGCTGGCAGCGAACAGGTGGAGCGGGCGCCGCTGCATTGGAACTGGTCGGAGCGCGAGCAACTGCGCGCGGAACATGGCTATGCGCTGCTGGTGACGGTGCAGCGTGAAGGGCGCAGCGAAACGATTCTCTATGATGCCGGGCTGGGCCGCGAGACGGTGCAGCATAACCTGGATGTGCTGGGCGTGTCGGTGAAGGAGGTGCGCGCCATCGCGCTCTCGCACGGCCACGCCGATCATCACGGTGGGCTGGAGGGCATTGTGCGTCGGATTGGGCGGCGCGGCCTGCCGCTGATCTTGCATCCTGATGCCTGGCGCGAGCGCAAGATCGTCTTTCCAACTGGGGTGGAACTTTCGGCGCCGCCGCCCAGCCACAACGATCTTGACCGCGAGGGGGTGCAGATTATTGAGGAGCGCGGCCCCTCGCTGCTGCTGGATGGGATGGTGCTGATTACCGGGCAGGTGGAGCGCAACACCGACTTTGAGAAGGGCTTTCCCTTCCAGCAGGCCCGCGCCCATGACGGCGGCTGGGAGCCAGATACCTGGGTGTGGGACGATCAGGCGGTGGTGTTCCATGTCAAGGATAAGGGGCTGGTGGTGCTTTCCAGTTGCAGCCATGCCGGAGTAATCAATGTGCTGCGCCATGCCCGGCGCATTACTGGCGTGGAGCAGGTCTATGCCTTTATTGGTGGCATGCATCTGACGGGGGCGGCCTTCGAGCCAATCATCCCGCGCACCATCAGCGAATTGGCCGCCATTGGCCCAAAGGTGCTTGTGCCGGGCCATTGCACCGGCTGGAAGGCCACGCACGAACTTTCTAGACAACTGCCCGATGCCTATATCCAGACCAGCGTAGGCACCCGGCTTCATTTTGCGTGATCGGTTGAGCGGGCCAGGGCCAGCGTGAACCAGATGGTGGTGCCCTGGCCGAGCGCGCTTTCCACGCCTACAGTGCCGCCGTGTGCCTCAACAATGGCTTTGACGATGGAGAGGCCCAGGCCGCTGTTGCCGGTGGCCGTGTTGCGCGAGGCGTCTGCCCGATAGAAGCGGTCAAAAATCCGCTGGGCTTCTTCTGCTCCGATGCCCGCGCCAGTGTCGCGCACAGCCACGCGCAGGTGCTCGCCTTCGGGCCTGGCGCTGATGGTGATGCTGCCGCCTTTGGGGGTATAGCGCAAGGCGTTATCCAGCAGGTTCAAGAAGACCTGGGTGATTTTATCGCTATCAGCCAGCACCAGCGGCGTCTTCTGCGAGAGGTGGTTGCGCGCCTGAATGCCCTTTTCCTCTAACTCTGGCTGAAGTACGGTCAACGTTTCACCCACCAGCGCGCGCAGGTGCAGCGGCGCCAGCGCAAGATGCCGATTCGGAGATTCCACGCGGGTGAGGTGGTTCAGGCTATCCACCAGGCGGCGCAGCCGAAATACCTCTTTGGCGATGACACGCAGCGTCTCTTCGCGCTGCTGCTCGTCTTGAATGACGCCATCGGTCAGCGCCTCGCTGAAGCCCTGAATGGCGGTCAGAGGCGTTGCCAGATCATGCGAGACATTTGCCACCAGTTCGCGCCGCAGCGCCTCCTGGCGGCGCAGTTCGCCTACATCACGTTCTAGCGCGGCGGCCATCTCGTTAAAGGTATGGCCCAGGTCGCCAAGTTCGTCTTTGGCGCGCACAGATACTCGCTGGCTGTAGTTGCCCGACGCCATGCCTGCGGCGGCCAGGGTAAGCTGCTCAACGGGACGGGTAATGGTGCGGGCGATCAGCGCGCCCAGCAAACCCAGCGCCAGCGCGGTACCCAGCGTGGTAAGCAGGAGTACCTGCAACACCTCGTCAATAAAAGGTATGGGTGTTCCTGGGGGCAGCCCAGGCGTCACCAGCGCGAGCGCCCCAAGAATCTGACCGGATGGCTGGCCGTCTGCGCGGATGGGCACAGCCACATAGGGACGCGAGGCGAGATCAAACCAGAGCAGCCGCTTGCCGCCAGGCAGCGTGCCGCTCACCTCATGCCCCGCCAGCGCGGAGTTCAATGCGCTCTGGATGGTAGCTTCCTCTGTGTCGGACGCCTCATCAAAACCATTAATTTGCTGGGTGAGCATCTGCCCGGAAGCATCCATTAGCCAGAACTGGGTTCTCTGGCGATCGCGGCCAGGAATCAGGAAGCTCAGAGCCAGATCATCCCCGTCCAGGTTGCTGCTTCCTGCCCGCTGGCCGATCTGTGTCGAAAGCGAAGTGGCCTGGGCGCTCAATTGATCGCCCTCATAGTGCCTGAAATTGATGATTACCGCCAGTACCGCCGCCAGCGAGATTGCTGCGACGGCCAGAACAGCCACCAGCGCGTAGCCCAGGGCAAACTTGGCACGCAGGCTGTGCAGGCGCGGGCGGCGAAACCTGGGCCAACGGCGGGAAGCCTTCCCAGCCGCCTCTGGCTCGTCTTGCCTGCCGCTCAGATCATCTGGTGTCTCATCTGGCTCAGTGGTGGGCGGCAGCGCGGTGTCGTCTTCCAGAGCAGATGCCCCCTGGAGCGCAAACCTCTGGCTGATGGACTTGAGGCGCGTGGGGAACCGCCAAAGTAGAGACGACATGTTTCTCCTCGTGCTAAGAAGTGGGCACCTGGAATTTGTAGCCCACGCGCCAGACCGTCTTGATGTAGCGCGGGTTGCTGGCATCGCGCTCGATCTTTTTGCGTAACGTGCCGATATGGACATCTACGGTGCGGCCATCGCCCAGGTAGTCATAGCCCCAGACCTGGCTAAGCAACACATCGCGGGTGAAGACGCGATCAGGCGACCCGGCCATCAGAGCGAGCATATCAAACTCTTTGGGGGTCAGGTCCACCGACTTGCCATCCACCTCCACGCGGCGGGCAGGAATCGTCACTACCAGCCCAGGAAAGCGCAGCACAGACCCATTCACGCCAGCCGCGCTGCCATGTGTTGCCGAAGCCACGCGGCTGGCATCGCCTCCCGCGTCGCCCTGGCTGCGGCGCAGCACCGCGCGCACCCGGCTGACAACTTCGCGGGTGCTGAAGGGCTTGGCGATGTAGTCGTCGGCGCCAAGCTCCAGCCCCTGCACGCGGTCATCTTCGGATTGGCGCGCCGTGAGCATAACGATGGGCGTTTTGGCCCAGGCGCGAATCCTCCGGCAGACTTCCAGGCCATCCAACCCTGGCAGCATCAGGTCCAGAATGACCAGATTGGGGCGTTCGCGGGCGTGGGTTTCCAGGCCGGTAATACCGTCGTTGGCAGCCAACACGCGATACCCCGCCTGCTCCAGATACAGCCGGAGCAGGCGAACAATTGTTGTCTCGTCTTCGATGATCAGGATGAGTTCGCCAGCCATTACTCTACCCGCAGCGCAACAATGGGGTCAAGCCTGGAGGCACGCCAGGCTGGATAGAAGCCAAAGAGAATGCCAATCAACGCGGAAAAGCCGAACGCCAGCATCACCGAAAGGGGCGAGATGAGTTCGGGCAGGTTGCCGAGTTTGCTCACCTGAATGGCGGCAATCACGCCCAGCCCGATGCCAATCAGCCCGCCAGCGGCGCTCAGCACCACTGCCTCGATCATAAACTGCGAGAGAATGTCGCGCCTGCGCGCTCCCAGCGCTGAGCGAATGCCAATCTCGCGGGTGCGTTCCGTCACCGACACCAGCATAATGTTCATTATACCGATGCCACCAACAAGAAGGGAGACAGCAGCCACGCCTACCAGCAGGAAGGTGAGCGTGGTGGCGACCCCCTGTACCGTCTGAATCAACTGGTTCTGGTTGCGGATGCTGAAATCATCATTGCCACCAGGGGCGATGTTGTGGCGCTGCTCCAGCAGTTGTTGAGTATCGGCTTGCACCTGATTGACGGTATCGGCGCTGCTGGCCTGAACGCTGATGGAGCTAACGAACGTTTGCCTGGAAAGGCGCTGAGCGGCGACGCTGAAGGGGATGTAGATCACGTCATCGGCATTAGCTCCCAGGGACGCGCCTTTTTGCGCCAGCACGCCAACGACGGTGAACGTTGTGGTGCGGATGCGAATTGTTTGCCCAACCGGGTCTATGCCTAACGGAGTGAAGAGGCTTTGTACGACGGTTGTCCCCAGCACCGCAACGGTGTTGCCTTGCTGCTCGTCAGCATCGGGAAAGAATTGGCCTTCGGCCATTGTCCACGCGCCTATCGAAAGATACGACGCATAGACGCCCTGGACGCGCGTCGAATAGTTCTGGTTCTGAAAGATGATCTGGCCCTGGACGCTTGTTATTGGGCTGACGCCCTCGACATTGGAAACCTGGCTAGCAATGGCATCGGCATCAGCCTGGGTCAAGGTTTGCCGCGACCCCTGGCCCTGGCTGACTCCTCCCGCAAACTGGCTGCCAGGGAGAATCGTCAGGACGTTTGGGCCGAGGCCGCCCAGCCTGGCATTGGTGGCGGCGGTTGCGCCCTGGCTGATAGAGATCATCACGATTACCGCTGCCACGCCGATGATAATGCCGAGTGTTGTCAGCAGCGAACGCAGGCGGTTCGCGTTGAGCGCCTCTGACGCGCTCACGAAACTTTGCAAGACGGAGGCATTCCCCCGGCGCGAGAGCTTGCCTGCGACGCGCTGCGCCCCTCGGAGGGCGGGAAGAAACGGGCGGGAGCGCGTCCCGTTCGCCAGCGTTTGAGAGCGCCGCGCTACCAGTGTTGTGCTGTGCTTCTCATTGCCATTCAGCGGCGATGGAGGCAAGACGGGAACGGTTGGCGGCTCAGGCGGTTGAACTGGCACGGTTGGCTGTGATTCAGGGGCAGAACTGCTCATGGCATTCCCTCCGGTGGTGGTAGCAGGGTAAGTTCTTGTCTGGCGCTGCGAGGCACACTGTTGACTGTATCCTGTACCACCTGTCCGTCACGAAAGACGACCTGCCGCTTGCAGTACGCGGCAATATCAGCCTCATGGGTTACAAGCACAATGGTCAGGCCGCGCGCGTTCAGGTCTTGCAAAATTGACATGATCTCCACACTGGTGCGGCTGTCGAGGTTGCCGGTTGGCTCATCGGCCAGCAAGATCGCAGGGCGGTTGACCAGCGCCCGCGCCAGTGCCACGCGCTGCTGCTGGCCGCCAGAAAGCTCGGCTGGTTTATGGCTGCTGCGTTTGCCCAGCCCGACGGCATCCAGGGCACGCTGCGCCAGCCACTTCCGCTCGCGTCGGGGGATGCCCGCGTAAACCAGCGGCAGCATCACGTTGTTGAGCGCCGTTGCCCGCGCCAGCAGATTGAAGCTCTGGAAGACAAAGCCAATCTTGCGATTGCGCACAGCGGCCAGTTGATCTGCGTTCATCTTGCGCACTGGAATGCCATCCAGCAGATAGGCTCCGCCGGTTGGCCGGTCCAGACAGCCCAGCAGATTCATAAAAGTGGATTTGCCTGAACCGGATGGACCCATCACAGCGACAAACTCGCCGGAATGCACCATCAGCGACACCCCGCGCAGGGCGTGGACGATGGTTTTGCCGAGATAGTAGTCCTTCTTCAGCCTATGCACCAGAATTACTGGTCGTTCTTCTTGCGCTGGCAGTCCCACCTGCGTTGGGCCAGAGTAAAGCTCCGCCAGTGGCGGGAGCGACGAAGGCAGCGGCGCCAGCGTTGAGTCATAGGACGACAGTTGCAACGATTGATTTACGGCGTGTTCTTCGCGTTCCATTGCTCTGCTCCCGCCTAGCCCCCACCATTGCCGCCGCGCCCGCCACCATTGCCGCCACCTCCGCCACCGCCAAAGATGCCACCGCCAAATCCCCCGCCGCCAGTCGTGGTGGTTGTGGTGCCGGACGGATTGACCTGGCCGGTCAGCACCTGGTCGCCGTCAGCCAGCCCGGAAATCACCTCGGTGGATGCCCCGCTGGAGAGGCCAGTGAAGATGAGCACCGGAGTCAGTTTGCCATTTTTCATTTCCACGACAAAGCTCGCGGTGCCCTGTGGGGTCTGCCCATTCGCGGTTTGTGTGGCGGCTGTTGCCAGCAGGTTGCGCACCTGCGTGCGGTCAAGCTGCCCGTTCGTGAGCAAGGTGCGCGCAAAGCTGATGGCGGTATTTGGCACCAGCACCACGCCAATGCGCTGCTGGGTCGTGATGCTCAGGCTGGCGGTCATGCCGGGCAGCAGTTGCACCCCATTGAGGCTGTTTTGGTCTACGCTGACCGTAACGTTGTAGGTCACGACGTTGGAGGTCGTTTGCCCAATCAAAGAGATGGCCGTCACGGAGCCGTGAAAGGTGTCGCTGGGATAGGCGGCAACCGTAAAACGGGCGGATTGCCCAACCTTGACGCTGCTGATGTCGGCTTCGTTGACCTGAGCCACAATCGAAAGCTGATTCAAATCTTCCAGCACGATCAACGCGCTGCTGGCGTTGCCGCCGCCTGTGACAGACCCAACCGTCCCGTTAATGGAAACAATCGTACCTGCGGCTGGCGCGGTGAGTCCGCCGCTGGTCATGTTGTCTTGGGCGGTTTGCAACTGCACTTTGGCGGATTGCACCTGGGCCAGCGCGGTGTTGACCTGCTGCTGTGCCTGGTCTATGGCCTGGGTGCACTGCGCCTGCGTCTTTGAGGCTGCTGGCGGCGTGGCTTGCGTGGGGCAGGGATTATTCTGCGCTTTTACATCTTTGAGGTTGAGCAGGGCATTATTATAGTTGACGTTGGCCGAGTTTAGGGATGCTCTGGCTTGATTTACCGCGTCCTGAAGCGCGGTGGTGTCAATCTTTGCCAGCAGTTGCCCGGCCTGCACGACTTGCCCGACAGTGACATCTATTTCGGTTAACCTGGCAGAAGTGGGGAAGTTCAGATTATAGACCACCTGCGAGCCGACAGGTCCGGTAGCGGTAACGGCAACCGTCAGGTCGCCGGTGGTAACGGCGCCATAGCGATAGACCGGGGCGGCGCTTCCGCTGTGCCTGCTCAAGAACAAGCCACCACCTATCGCCACAATAAGAATGATTACCGCTGTGACGATCAGGGCCGGGCGCCGCCAGAAGGGACGGGGCGGCTGGAACTGTTCGTCTTCATCCAGGTCGGCCTCTGTTATCCAGCGGTCAAAGGATGCTCCAGATTGCATAACTCAACAGACTCCTTACACAGATTTAAGGATTGGTATTACCAGTGGGCAATTTCAAGAGAATGTTCACTGCCACAGCGGTGATGGTGCTGTCGGCGTTCTTGCGGCCCTGCGCCTGCACTGCCTGGCCTTTTTGTAGATCGCTGGCCTGGGCTTGCGCTGTTGTGGAATAGGTGGTGCTGCTGTCTACGTTGACCGTCAAATCTTGACCGGCGCGCGTGGTGACGGTGATGGATTGGCCGGAGACGGTAGACACAGTGCCAGTCACGAGATGTTGCCCATTCGGGAGAGTCCCCTGCCCGCCGCCAAAGCCCCCGGCGCCCGGCGTGACGGTGCCGCGTAGGAAACAGGCCCGGTTGACGCCGCCCCCGCCATTGCCGCCGTTCCCGCGTCCGCCGTTGCCGCCGCCATTTCCACCGTTTCCACCGTTTCCACCAGTGCCCCCACTTCCACCATTTCCGCCGTTGCTGCCCCCTGTGCCTGCCGCGCGGTCTTGAAGCACCACCGTTTGGGCGGTATACGAGCCATCAGCGTTCTGCTTCGCAATGATCTGGATTGTCTTCCCGTCCTGCACATCGCTAAAAGCAAGCGTTTGTTGACGAGTGTAACGTGTCTGGCTGGCAAGTTGAAGCGTGACCGCAGTACCCTGGAGGGTTTGCACCGTCAGTTGTGTGCTGCTTACTGCTGTGACCGTTCCAACGGCCTGAGAGAATTGCTGAGTGGGGGTGGCTGGACAGGTGGCTGTTGGGGATGCCTTGGCGCTGGCTGCACTCGCGCTGCCACATCCCGCCAGAACCAGGCTGGCAAGCCCCAGTAACAGCCCTCCTGCCCAGGAGGTGCGCTGCAAGTGGTGTCTCTGCATCGGGTGACGTCCTTTCGCTATAATGAGACAGTTCCCTGTCCTTTTTGCCCTCACTGTACCTTTGCGTTATCAGAGGAGTGTTGCCAATTTGTAAAGAAACAATCAAGGACGATGACCCATGCCATTACAGGCCAATAATTCGTTATACTGACATACAAAAAATAATTGGCAGAATGACCGCGTGAGCCATTTCTAAAGAAGCCGCTTACGAAGAAAGAAGAAAGAATGTTTCTCTATGGATGATGATAACCGCGCGTATCCGCCACCCTGGGAGGAGACTCCCAACCAGCGCCCTCAGCAGCCAGAATACCGGCCCGCGCCAACGCAGCATCCCAGGCCGGGCCATGTCCCAGGCCGGCCAGCCTGGGATGAGCCGACGTTTTATGAAGATGATCCACTGCCCCGGCCCGCGCAGACGCCGGAGCCGCGTCTGCGCCCGCCCAGCCAGCCGGTGCGTCCCGCGAACATGACGCCGCGCCCGCCCGCGCAGCCCGCTGGCCTTGCGCAGCGCCCGGCAAGCACGCAACGGCCTGCCAAAAAATACAGCCGTCGGCGTCTCTTCATGGTCGTATTGCTCATCTTTCTGGCGGTGAGTGGAGTGCTGGGGATTGGTGGGTACTTTGGGCTGTACGCGCCTGCCAAACAGCTTGGCAATGATGGTGCTGCCCATCTGCAACAGGCGCAAAAGCTGCTGCAAGACCTGTCTTTTCATCCGCTGGCGCTGGATACCCTGACCAAGACCCGCAACGAGTTTAGCGCGGCAGAGGATGATTTTAGCGGCGTGAAATGGCGGCTGGCGGTTGTGCGCCCATTCCTGGGGGTGATCGGCTTTCTGACGGGTCGCAGCGATGAACTGGACGCCTATGTCCATCTAGCAAACATGGCCTTCGACATCTCCAGCGCCGGGCATCAGGCGTTGGATGCCGGAATCGCTCTTGTCCAGCGCGAAAGTAACGCGCTCAGTTTGCCGGGCGGGTCGGCGCTTGGTGGCTCAGGAGCGTTCTCCGCTGGCCCATCCCTCCCGCAGACAGCAAACAGCCTGGGCACGAACGATATTAACCAGGTCCAGCAAACGCTCAAGACGGTGCAAGGGTTGGTGGATGATGCCTGGAGCGAGGCGCAAAGCATTAAAGCAAACGCGCTGCCCTCAACCCCTGCTATTCAGTCGGCATTTGCGCTCTTTAAGGGCGCGTATCCCAGCGTGAAGGAATTGCTGGGGGCGGTTCAGCAGGCGCTGGGCGCCGCGCCGCAACTGCTGGGCATCAATCACGCCACCACGTATCTCACCTTCTGGCAGGATACCAGCGAGCGCCGCGCTACTGGAGGCTTTATTACGGCTGTCGGGACGATGAACGTGCAGAACGGGCAGCTTGGCTCGCTCGCGCTGCAAGATACGTATCTGCTGGATACGCCCGCTGCGACCAGCCACCCGACGCCCATTCCCGATGCAGACTCCTGGTTTACGCTGAGCAAGACCTGGGGCCTGCGCGATGCCAATCTGGAGCCGGATTTTCCGACGGCGGCGAAGGCTGCCGAGCAGCTTTATACGGCTGAAGGCGGCGGCGCGGTGGATGGCGTCATGGCCTTTACCACGTCGTTCTTACAGCACATCCTGAACATCACCGGTCCGGTGCAGGTGCCTGAACTGAATGAAACCATTGGCAGCGATAATCTGGTTGATCGTCTGCATTTCTATCAGTTCACGCGCAGCAGTGGCGACGAGGTTCCCACAAAAGCATTGGCTGGCGATAAGCAGTTTTCGGCGCTGCTGATCACGCATCTGGTGGAAAAGCTGCGCACGCTGTCGCCCGACGCGACAGCAGCGGTGCTCCAGACGGCGCTGCAAGGGCTGCCAACCAAAGATGTGCAGCTTTACCTGAATGATAGCCGCGCTGAGCAGGCGTTGGCGCGTGCCCACCGCGCTGGGGCAGTGGAAGCCACCAGCGGCGACGAGTTGTTGATTGTGGATACCAACGTGTCGCCCAACAAAGCCGATGACAATATTGATGAGGTACAGTCGGATACGGTGATTCTGGATACGCAGGGCAACGCGAATCATCATGTCACGGTTGCTTATCACTGGAAGCGCACCGCGCTCGTCTACGGCAACAGCACCTATATAGACTATGTACGCTTTTACATCCCGGCCAGCAGCCAGGTTCAAGTGTCCAACGGCTTCACGGTGCTGGGCACAGGCAGCGCCTATGGCTATACTGTCGTGAGCGGCACGTTTACTCTCGTTGCCAACCAGACGCTCTTGCTTTCGCTGAGCTATGTGGTGCCGCACGCGGTATCAGAGAAGAATGGGCAAAGCTCCTACGCGCTGCTGGTGCAGAAACAGGGCGGCGAGCCGCTGGCACGCTTGAAGCTGACGATCACCATGCCACCCAGCGCCAATCTGGTGCAGCACAGCACCAACTTGAAGCTCGCAACCAGCGGGAACGATATCCTCTTTGATCAGTTGATGGACCGCAACGTCACGGCAACCGTGAGCTATAACGGCGTGTAGTTGTCACTGATGCAGCGCGGGCAGCTTGCCCGCGCTGCATCAGTATGTCAACCTGACAGCGTTGCGGTGAGGAAGAAGAACGTGTCGTCGAGCGTTTGGATGGTGACGACAAAGCCCAGGCGAGTCAAGGCTTCTTCCAACAGAGGGAGTTGGTGAAAGACCTTGACGATGGTAAAGCTGCGGCCATCAAGGAGCGTTCGCGTGTGCAGGATGCCTTCTTTGGCCGCCAGCAGATCGCCTTGAGTTGGTGCATGCTGGTCAATGATGATGAGCTGTCCGCCTGGGCGAACGGCTTTTTGTACCGTACCCAGGAAAGCATCCAGGGCAGCGGGCGGCACATGGCTGAGCCAGAAGGCGAAGAAGACCAGATCATACTGCTCGCTCGGCCCCCATGTGAACAGGTCTGCGACCACATACTGGACACGCGGGCTGGCAACTTTAGCCTTGTTTACCTCGATCATTTCGGGCGCGGCATCAATGGCGGTGACGGCCTGCCCCAGCGTGACCAGGGCGCCTGTCCAGATGCCGGTTCCGCAGGCCAGTTCCAGCACGCGCTCATATGGCCCCAGCGTGTGGAGCACCTGCATGGCAGCAGCAAGGCCGTCGGGCAGCGCTTCCCCGGCGTCGGGTGCCGCGAAACGTCCCGTTTGGTAGATGGATTCGTCGTATTCTTGCGCTCGCGCCCGATAATATTCGATTTGTTCCTGAAAAATAGCGTCTTCCATCTTTCTTCTTTCTTCGTAAAGAGGCTATCCTTCCCGATAGACGACCTGCCCATCAATCATCGTCAGTTCTACGCGCGACATCAAATCAAACGGGTGCCCAGACCAGAGGACGACATCGGCGTCTTTGCCCGCCTCCAGGCTGCCGATGCGCCCGGCCACACCCAGGATTTCGGCGGCATGCAGCGTGATAGCTTTGAGCGCCAGATCAGTTGAGAGGCCATGCTTGACAGCGAGGATGGCCGCCGTTACGAGTTGGTGAATGGGCACAACAGGGTGATCGGTGGTGATAGCGACCTTCACACCAGCAGCAGCCAGCACTGCGGGCGTCTCAAAGGTTTTATCGCGCAGTTCCACTTTGTAGCGCCCGGACATGGACGGCCCCACTACGGCTGGCACGGCGCGGCGTGCCAGTTCTTCAGCAATCTTGTGGCCTTCGGTGCAGTGCTCCACGCTCATATCAAAGCCAAACTCATCGCGCAGGCGCAGCGCCGTCATAATGTCATCGGCGCGGTGGGCGTGAATGCGCATGGGGATACGCTTTTCCAGTACCAGCCCCAGCGCCTCCAGCTTCAGGTCGCGCTCAAAAGGGGTGTTGTCGCGCTGAGCGGCGCTGCGGCGCTCCAGATACGTCTCGGCCTTCAGAAATGCTTCGCGGAACAGCGCGGCAATTGCCATGCGCGTGCTAGGCGATTTTTTCTGGCTGCGATAGACGTTTTTGGGGTTTTCGCCCATCGCGGCTTTGATGGCTGAGGGGCTGCGCAGCGCGGCGCGGTCCACAATCAGCCCGGCGTGCTTAATGATGACGCATTGCCCGCCGATGATATTGCCGCTGCCGGGCTTGACCTCAGAGACGGTGATGCCCGCTTTACGCGCGTCATCAAACGCAATATCTTCCAGATTGATACCGTCTAGGGCACGCATCTGCGGCGTGATTGGCTCAACCGATTCGTTGCCATCGTCGCCTGCCACGCCAACGCCCTGCTCATCCAGGCCCAGATGCGTGTGGGCGTCAATCAGGCCAGGCGTCAGCACTTTTCCCTGCGCGTCAATCGTCTGGGCATCCTCTGGCACAGGCACATCTCGCCCAACGGCCACGATCTTTCCGCCCTCGATCAAGATCACGCCCTCGGCAATATCCTCTCCGTTTGCCGTCAGGATGCGCCCGCCAGTAATCGCTAGCATGTCAAAGTGTCCTTTCCTCGCTCAGCTTTTTGTAGGCCATTGTAGCATAGTGGGCATTCATATTTGTTTGGGCAGCAGTTATGCGCTTTCTAAACCAGCTTGCTTGAGAACAGCCAGAGCTTCAACGGTGACAAAAGGGTTCATTTGTTTGGTGCTTGTGCCGCCCCAATCCACCAATGAGCGATTGTTTTCTATCGGCCCGGTTGTGCGGTAATATTTCTGCTCTGCGGGAAAGCCGCCGTCAGGGAGACGCCGAGCAGCGAGCAAGTTCAGTGCTTCCCGGCAGCGCTCATCTTGGAGAAAACCAGCCTCAGCCATGACCTTGAGGCCAAAGAGAATGTCGTAATGCCAGTAACAGGGATAGTGGAGTTTGAGGAATTTCTCCGAGATTGTCTGCCCATCGCTCAAACGCTTGAACAGATGGCGCTGAAGAAAGATTTCGGCTGCCCTTCTGCTGGCTTCGCGCGCCTGAGTGCTGCCCTTTACCTGACTGTACAGCGCCAATCCGCGCAGCGGGAGGATTGTTTCTGTGAAAGAGGAGACGTGGGCCTGGGGATGCTTGTCGCAGTTCCAGCCGCCGTCAGGCCACTGCCATGTTAGCAGATGCTCAACTAAATGATCTGTCCGCTCATCTGACAGGCCCAGTTTGAGCAGAGCAAAGATCGCGTTGCCTTCCATCGAGGCGCACATCCTCGTGTGCCCTGCAAACGTGTGGCGTTTGGCGGTTTGGCGCCGCCCCTCTGAAAGGAGCCAGCCATAGACCTGTTCACGCAGCGGGATGAGGTCAGCGTCACCCACTGGATAGTTTAAATCCGCCAGCATCGCCAGAACCCAGTGCGCGCCATACCACTTACTATAGGGGTGGCGGGGAATCTTGCCGTCGGCCTCGCGCAGGGAGAGCAATTGGCGAACACGCTCGCAATCCTTTATCTCTTGTTGAAGGCGCCGAATGGCTGGTGCTGCGGGGTCTTCTTCCATGACGTGTACCCGCGCTTTGTAGCGAATCGCGGGTTCTTCAGATGCGGTAAGTTGCTCAAGGATGGAGTTCATAGCCGCCTCATTTCTTGTAAGACATTACCTGCTTTCCACTGCCTGCCGCGCCCATTCTGCCAGCGCCTTTGCGTCATCTATGACCTCGGCTGGCACTTCATAATAATTCTTCAGTGTTTGCTTCTCGTTGGGTTGAAATGGCCCCATGCCGTGTTTGATATAATAGGCGCGAGAAGCGGGCGATGTCTTGAAGTAGAGTTGTCCATCGCGTGCCAGAATGCCAAAAAACGTTCCGGCGTGGTAGAGGCCGTAGCCGCCAAACATCCTCCGGTATGTGACTTTGCCGAGATCATGCAATTGCTCCAGAATGTACTCCTTGAATGAGTCGTCTTTCATTGGTTCTTCTCCTGAAGAGGTGAGCAAGCGCAATGGTCAAGAAATATACGATCAAGTTCCGCGAGGTTATGGACCCAATTATAGAACATGTGACCAAGTTTGGCGGCCAACCTGTCTGGCTCACTGAACCGCAATGGCCGCTCAGCCGCGCAACCGGCCACCCAATGCGCTTCATCTGCCAGATTGCCCTTGATGCAGAGTTATTCGGGCCGCTGGCCGGGCGGATGGCCTATCTGTTTATGACTGAGGAAGAAGAGTATGCAGACCAACGCACCTGGGAACCAGACGGCGGCGAAAACGCGCTTATCATTCAGCCGGGCAATTACACGCAGCCCACGCAACCGTTGCTTACTGGCCCCGCTGTCCAAAACTGGGTTGACACCTCTTCAGGGCAAGGTCAGCCTGTTGACTGTGAATACGAGGTTGAGTTAGTGCCAGGTGAAGACCCAGACATCATCGAAGATATAGTCGTTCGTGCCCAAGAACCCGGTTATGATGAGTCGCTGCCTGATCCGCTAGACGAAGACAAAATTGGAGGCACGCCCGCCTTTCTGCAAGGGCCAGAATATCCTGAAGGCGGCCCTTGGAAGCTGGTGTTGCAACTCAACGACCCATATGATTATTTCTATGTCAATTTTGGGGATGCTGGTATCGGCTACGCTTTTATTGCGGAGGATGGGAATACGGGCAATTTTTTATGGCAGTGTGCGTAAGAGGAAAACGATGGGCTGGGCAAACCGCGCTATTGACGCGCTAAGCAAAGGGGAGACGGTGCAGGTGAGGCCGCATGGCAACTCGATGAAGGGCAAGGTGGACGATGGTGATCTGGTGACACTGGCGCCCTGCGACCCCAAAACGCTGAAAGTGGGCGATGTTGTGCTGGTGCGCGTGAAGGGCAACGTGTATCTGCACCTCATTAAAGCAATGGACCGCGAGCGCTTTTTGATTGGCAACAATCGCGGGGGCATCAATGGCTGGGTTGGCCCGCACGCCGTTTATGGGGTAGCGACCAAGGTGGAGCGGTAAAGCGAATGGTTGGGTTTCCGGTATACAATTTCGTATACAATCTACATCAAATCCATCCAAGCCAGTTTTAGCATAACGTAAGGAGCAACGCATGCCAATTCCCACACAACCATTCGGACGCACCGGCCACCAGAGCACGCGCACCATCTTTGGCAGCGCGGCGCTCAGCAGAGTCCCCCAGGAGGAAGCTGACCGCGCCCTGGAGGTGCTGCTGCGCTACGGTGTCAATCATATTGATGTGGCCGCCGCCTATGGGGACGCGGAACTGCGCATTGCTCCCTGGCTCAAGACGCACCGCCAGCATTTTTATCTGGCAACCAAAACTGGCGAGCGCAGCGCAAAAGGGGCAAAAGAGCAGTTGCATCGCTCGCTGGAGCGCATGGGGGTGGACTCGATAGACCTGTGGCAACTACATAATCTGGTGGACCCCATTGATTGGGATGAGGCGCTGAGTCCGGGTGGGGCGATTGACGCGGCTATTGAAGCCAAAGAGCAGGGATTGGTGCGGGACATTGGCGTCACCGGGCATGGCTTGCAGATTGTCGCCGCGCATCGGCGCAGCCTGGAACGCTTCGATTTTGCGTCTGTCCTGCTGCCCTATAACTACCTGACGATGCAGGAGCCATATTACGCCAAGAACTTTAACGAGCTTGTAGAGACGTGCCAGCATCGCAATATTGCCGTTCAAACCATCAAATCCATTGCCTACCGGCCCTGGATGGGGCGCCAGCGCACCCACACTGTTTGGTACGAGCCGCTGACAGACCAGCAAGACATTGACCGGGCAGTGCATTGGGTCTTGCAGCGGCCTGGTATCTTTCTGAATACCGTTGGCGATCTGGCGCTGCTGCCAAAAGTGCTGGATGCTGCCAGCCGCTTTCAGGATGGGCCTTCGGATGAGGAGATGCAGGCGATGGTCGCGCGCCTGAGCATGGAGCCGCTGTTTGTCTAGTCATCCCTGATTTGGCGCTTCATGGAGTGTTGGCAGAAGATGGGGGAATATCCACCCGCTGCACAGCGATATACTCGATCTCGTTCCAGCGCTCGCGCTGACCCACCATTGCAAAGGAAAAGCGGTCTGCGGCGAGAAAAGCGGGCACATCGTCAGCGGGAAAGTCAGGATAGCCGCGCTCAAAGATGCCCAGGCGCCCGGAGGCTCGCAGGCGTTCAAGACCATTGGCAAGCACCTCTGCTGGGTCGGGGTGTTCGCGCAGGAGCGCCTCCAGGTATTCTGCGCAAATCGTATCTTCCTGGGGTTGTACTCCTTCCTCACTAAAGGATTCTGTGGGCATGAGCGTGACTACGCCGTCAGTGGTCTTTGCCAGGCTGCGCGCATAGGCCGCTGTTGCCCTGGCATTTACCAATGAGCAGAGCAGAAGGTGTGTGGCGTTGATGGCGTTGACGGCGCCTTGTGTTCCAGCGCCCGTTCGCTGAATCAGCAGCAGCCCGCGCACCTCAGACTTTGCCATCAGCGCAGGCGAATTGTTGAAATCAAAGCCTGGAATCAGGCGTCCGCCCACCTCGCCTGCCAGCAGCGCTTCTGGCTCGCGTTCGCGCAGGGCAAACGCCTCCTCCACTTCGCGCACCAGCCAGAGTGCCCGCGCTCCGTTCGCCAGCGCATAGGCTGCGACGCTGAAAGCGCGAATCACATCAATAACAATCACGATACCCCGCGCCTGGGGCGCGTCCACGCGATGCACTTGATGAATCTCCATAAGTCCCTCTCATGTTCTCGCAAACAACGATGCAACGTATAGCATACTCTGCTTCCCTTCCTTGACGCCAGCGGCGATTTCCAGGTATGATCACTATAGAAAAGAAAGTAACTTTACGAAAGGAAACGAACTATGGGCCTGCGCGTTGATGTCTGGTCGGATTTTGTCTGACCCTTCTGCTTTCTTGTAGCCTCCAGTTTGGAGAAGCTTCAATCTAAATACGGCGTAGAGGTTCACTGGCATTCCTTTGAGCTTCGTCCCGCGTCTGCCCCGCCCATCTCCCCGCAATATCTAGCACGCATCCAGGCATCCCACCCGATGCTGGAAAAGCGAGCGCGCGAAGAATATGGGCTGGAGATTAAGCGAGGGACTTTTGGCATCAATAGCCGCCCGGCATTGATTGCGCAGAAGTATGCGGAGTCGCAGGGCAAAGGGGAGCAATTTCAGAAGGCGGTGATGGAAGCCTACTGGCAGCAGGCGCGCTCAATTAACGAACCCGCAGTGCTCAAGGAGATTGCTGAGGGCGTTGGGCTGGATACCCAGGATTTTGAGGGAGTCTTGACGAACCCGGCCTTTGAGGCGGAAGTAGATGCAGATATTGAGCAGGCTCACGAGTACCAGCTTGATGCAGTGCCCGCGCTCGTCTTTGCCGAGAAATATCTGGTAATGGGAGCACAGCCCTACGCGGTGCTGGAGCAGGTCGTTGAGAAAATCCAGGCAGATGGGCAGAGTCAAGCAGCAGAGTGATGCCCAGGCCAACAGAGCAGGCACCGCCTGCTCTGTTGGCGTTTCTTGAACCCCGGTGCTATAATAATTCTGTAGATAAAAGCGTTTGATATACAAAATTCATGCCGTTTTCTCTGGACATACAGAGGAAATTGCGCTATAATTGTGTAGGTGAGTGATATGGATATACAGAATTACCCGAATTCATGGTATATCACCTATCACTTCGTCTGGGGGCCAATGCGCTCAAAGGCGTGCTTGTGTGGTGAGATTGTCGAGCGGTTGCAGGCGTTGATTGAGGAGAAGGCGGGCAGCGTGGATTTTGAGCCACGCGCCGTAGTAATTCTGCCAGATCGTGTATATCTGGCGGTAGCCGCTCCACCAACGCTGGCGCCGCATCACATCATCTGCCAGGTGAAAGCCTACACTTCGCGCGTCTTGCGCGAGGAATTTCCTGAGTTGACGCGCATCCCGACGCTCTGGACACGCACGTATCTGGTCGTGGCAGGTGAGCAGATCACTGCCGAAGAGATGCTGCGTCGCTTTGAAGCGATGCAGCCACCCAGACGACCACGCGGGCGGCCACCAAAGTCGTCGGCAACCTCTGAAGAGGACGAAGAGTAACACAATTGCCTGGAAGGGAAAGAGGCAGAGCAGGGAGTCCGCGTAGGCGGACTTGCCGTGCCCCTGGGCTTTGGGGGTGGCGAAGCCTCTAGCCGCGTCTTTAGACGCCAGGTGAGAGAGGGTACCAAATAACATGCAAAAATGTGAGCGTTGCGATAAGAATGAGGCGCGTGTGCGCCTGGATACGATGACCAATGGCCGCCGAGAGCAGCATTATTTCTGCCAGCAGTGCGCTGAGGAATTGCTGGGCGGCGACCTGGGCAGCATGTCTGGCGGGTTTGGTCCCCTGGGCAACCTCTTTGGCAATATGAGAGGCAACAGCGGCAGCGACACGCCTTTTGGCTTTCGGTCCAGCGGCGCGGGCACTGCCACTGCCCAACGCGCTCCTGATAAGCATAGCAAAACGCCAACGCTTGATCAGTTTGGGCGCGACATGACCGCCGAGGCACGCGAGGGCAAACTTGACCCAGCCGCCGGACGCGAGCGCGAGATTCGCCGCGTGCTGACGGTGTTGGGCCGTCGTCAGAAGAACAACCCGGTGCTGATCGGTGAGCCGGGCGTTGGGAAGACGGCCATTGTCGAAGGCATTGCCCGCCGCGTAGTTGAGGGCAACGTGCCAGCCACGCTGCGCAACGCGCGGATTGTCTCGCTGAGCATGGGCAGTGCCGTTGCAGGCGCGATGTTCCGGGGGCAATTTGAGGAGCGCATCAAGCAAATCCTTGAGGAAGTGCGCCAGTCCCCGAACGTGATTTTGTTTATTGATGAATTGCATACCGTCGTGGGCGCGGGCAATGCCGAAGGCTCGGTTGGCGCGGCTGATCTGCTGAAGCCAGCGCTGGCGCGTGGCGAAGTGCGCTGCATAGGCGCGACCACGCTCGACGAGTATCGCAAGCACATCGAGAAGGACGCCGCGCTGGAGCGCCGTTTTCAGCCGGTCAAGGTGGGTGAGCCGTCCGTTGAGGAGGCTATCCAGATGCTCCAGACGGTGCGCGAAAACTACGAGCGCCATCATGGGGTGAAGATCACCGATGAGGCGATTGAGGCAGCGGTCAAGCTGTCTGACCGCTACATCAATGACCGTTTCCTGCCGGATAAAGCCATTGATGTGATGGATGAGGCGGCGTCGGCCCTGCGGCTGGAGGCGATTGAGCGCGGATTGCTCACGCCAGAGACGATCAGCGATCTGGAGAAGCAGATTGCCGAGATTCAGGCGGAGAAGGAAGCGGCAGCCCTGGCCGAAGAGTACGAGCGAGCGTCTAAGCTGCGCCAGCAAGAACTGAAGGCGCAGGAGAAGCTAGATGAGGCACGCCAGAAGGCGGGTCAGGTGGCAACGATGCTGGTGCGTCCAGAGGACATTGCCAAAGTTGTTGAGGGCTGGACGGGCGTGCCGGTGAGCCAGATGGTGGAGGGCGAGCGTGCCAATCTGCGGCATCTGGAAGAGGACTTGCAGAAGCGCGTCATCGGCCAGAACGAGGCCATTAGCGCGGTGGCGCGGGCCATCCGCCGCTCGCGGGCGGGCCTGAAAGACCCGCAGCGGCCCATCGGGTCGTTCCTGTTCATGGGGCCAACGGGCGTGGGTAAGACGGAGCTTGCCAGAGCGCTGGCAGCCACGATCTTTGGCAGCGAAGACGCCATGATTCGGCTGGATATGTCGGAGTACATGGAGCCGCATACGGTGTCGCGTCTCTTTGGTAGCCCGCCAGGATATGTGGGCCACGACGAGGGCGGCCAGTTGACGGAGCAGGTGCGCCGTCGCCCGTACAGCGTCATTCTGCTGGATGAGGTTGAGAAGGCGCATCCAGAGGTCTTTAACGCGCTGTTGCAGATTCTCGACGATGGCCGCCTGACCGATGGGCAGGGGCGCACGGTGGACTTTAAGAACACCGCCGTCATCATGACGAGCAACGTGGCAACCGCTGAACTCAGGCGCGGTGGGAGCATTGGCTTCCTGCCTACGCGCTGGGGCGATGCAACAACACAGCAAGATGCTGAGGAAGCGCAGCGCAAGGCCAAGGCGCTTGATGGGCTGAAGCGGGCTTTCCGCCCGGAGTTCCTGAACCGCATTGACCAGATTGTGGTCTTCCACGCGCTGGAGAAGCCGGAACTGCGCCAGATCATTGACCTGCTGATGGCAAAGGTGCAGGCGCGGCTGGCCGAGCAGCAGATTACGCTGGAGTTTGGCGACGACCTGCGCGACTTCTTGATGAAGGAAGGCTTTGACGAGGAGTTTGGGGCACGCCCGCTGCGCCGCGCTATCCAGACGCATGTGGATGACGCGCTGGCGGATGCGATTCTGGCTGGCACGCTTCAGCCCGGCCAGACGGCAGTGGTAAGCGTGACCGATGGCGTCTTGCAGGTCACGGGGCAAGGCGAGCCGAAGGTGCTCAGCCCGGAGCCACTGCAAGCAGCGTAAGCTGTAAGCGTCAAGATCGAGAGGCCCGCGCCTGGTCAGCATGAACGCTGACCAGGCGCGGGCTTTTTTGACACATGCAGGAGTTCCAGGCTTGCAACCAATGGCTATTCAAATCGAAACTCCACCTCACCCCACCCCTCCCCAAACAATCGCCTGCCTACCTCATCAAGTTCGTGCTGATATTGAGCCACCAGACCATTTTCCTGGTTAATGATGACCAGGCTTTCCAGCAGTTGAAACAGTTCTTCCAGGGAAATGTTGCGGGAATCGCCGCGAAGCAGCGTTTCTTTACCCCTCAGCATGAATTGCGAACGATTGGCTTGTTTCCAGTACAGAATTTCCCCGCGCAGCGTGGCGCCGGAAATCTCAAAGTCTCGCTTGATATGTTCTGCCAGCGGAACATCGGCCCCTTGGGGATACCACTTAAAGTTCAACAAGCTAGCATGCCAATTGTCGCGCCGATACGCGGGAAGATCACGAGTGTCGAGTTCGAGCGTGCAATCGGATTTTACTGGGAGAAGGCTTCTGAAGGTGAATCCTACAGAAGAGTGGCCCGTGCCATGCCCTCCTGAACGTGTGCTGACCACTTGCACGCCCAACACGTTCCCCGCCACACCATAGACGGGCATCAGCGCCTCTTGAACCATTCGCTCTATGTACCTGAGCACCGGAAGCGTCCCCGCTTCGTGCTGCTTCCAATATTCTTCAGAACGCTCATACAAAGATTTGGGCGGCGGTGGAAGCTGTGAAACTGGATTCCCCCAACGTTCTTCCAGGTCTGCCTGAAAGGGAGCAGGTTGGTATCCAGTCAAATCATCTTCAACGTCAAAGCGTGCCACTTCAACAAAGCGGCGAATCTCATCAGTCTTGCTGTGTACTGCAAGCCAATCAGGACAGCGCCAGGGAGTCATGCGATCAACGCGGGGGTAGGTGTGAAAGAACAGCGCCCACTCCTCAAGTCGGCAACTAAAGACGAAAAGTCGGCCATCAAAGACGAATGTTTTCGCTTCGTTCCCTTCCATATCACTCGCTTTCCTGCTTGAGCCTTTCCTTCTTCTCCCACTCCCATTCTTGTGTGCCATCTGTGTAGCGCATGAGGCGGCCTACGGTGTTGAGATACATTCCGCCCAACAGGAGGACGACGAAAAGGATCAGCAAGATGATGCCAGGCAGCACAGCACTGATGGTTAGCAAGCCGATACCGCTCATCAAGCACAGCGTACTTACGCCAAGAATGGCGAGGGCGCCCATTTTGATGCGCTTGCGTGTCTTTTGCCAGAGCGGTTCTTCGGCGCGTTGGGCAAGTTCTGTCTCAGAGGATGTGCTCATTATTCGGGTTTAACGCTTCCATATGTCTTGATGCTTCACCTGCTCATTGATATGCGCTTGCTGGGCGCTGAGCATTCCGCTTTTCAGGGCTTTCTGGTTGATGTCGCTGCTTTGTAGGTCGTTGGCTGATGATCGCAGCAAGGGGTGCCAGTTGTGCTTGCGGGCGGCATCTCCATAGAAACAGCCAGCCGCAATGCCAATGGCGCCGCCAATCAACGCCGCCGAGCCAGAGCCAAGCGGCACAAGGCTGCCAACAAACGCGCCAAGTGCGACGAACCCAACCGCGATGAGGATACAGAGATAGCGCATGAGTTCCTCCTATGCAAGCCTGATACCCTGATCACCCACTCTCTACAGCGTAATCCTTTTCCGATGGAAAAACAAGAGCTAGCTCAAGAGATGCTCTTTGGCATAAAGGGCTGCTTGTGTTCTGTCGCGCAGCCCCAGCTTGGAGAGGATGTTGGACATGTGGTTCTTTACTGTGCCTTCGGTGATAAAGAGCGCCTCGCCAATCTGCCGGTTGCTGGCGCCTTTTGCCACGAGCGTCAGGATTTCGCGCTCGCGCTCGGTCAGGTCTTCCACATAGAGCCTATCAGCCGTTGGCGGTAGGGGAGCCTTGGGGGTGGGCTTTGGGGCTGGCGCGGGTGTGAGCGCGGCAAAGACCTTGCCAGCAATTTCTGGCTGAAGCAAGACCTCGCCGCGCGCGGCGGCGCGCACCGCGTTGGCAAGTTGCTCGGCGGTGCTGTCTTTGAGCAGATAGCCCAGCGCCCCGGCGCGCAGCCCGGCATAGATCAGATCGGTATCATCAAATGTGGTGAGGATGACAATATGGCAATCCGGCCAGCGCGACTTGAACGCATTAATCGCCGCCAGCCCGTCCATGCGTGGCATGCGAATATCCATCAAGATCACGTCGGGCGGTGTTTGTTGAGCGTGCAGCCGCCCGGCAATGGAGAGCGCGGCTTCGCCATCGCCCGCCATGCCAGCAACTTCTATGTCTTGCTCCAGTTCGAGCAGTTTGCGAAAGCCCTCGCGCAAGAGCGCCTGATCGTCTACAATCAAGACGCGAATACGTTGTCCTGTCATCCCTCACTGCCTCTCTCTCCTGCTAGAACAGGCGTTGCTCCAGACACATCTTCGAGCGCTCGCTGTTGGGGCAAGGCTGGCCCAGGAATCCGCACCGTCACTCGAAAGCCCGCTGGGGTGGCTGGCCCGGCGCTCATCTGCCCGCCCAGTAATTCTACACGCTCGCGCAAGCCAATCAAGCCAAAGGATTCGCCGCCGCTCTGCTTCTCCGCTTCAGTGGGTATGTTGCCCGTTCCGTTATCCAGCACGACTAACTCCAGCCAGTGCTCCTCGTAGCGCAGCCGCACCAGCACTTTGCTGGCTTGCGCGTGCTTGCGCACATTGGTCAGGGACTCCTGGGCGGCTCGAAAGAGCGCCACCTGCACATCGGGGGAAAGCGTCGGCAGTTCCGTTTCTAGATCAAGCGTCAGTTCGGTTTCCCCGGCGGCTGATTGAAACTCCTGGCCGAGTTGCGCGAGCATCTGCGGCAGACTTTGCGCGCTGCGGCTTGTGGAGCGGAGCGCGGCCACCGCGTTGCGTAGTTCCTGCATAGATTGCGCGGCTACCCGGCGCGCTTCGACAATCTCAACAGCAGCGCGCGCTGGTTCCCTTGCGTACAGCTTGCAGATAGTTTCAAGCTGGACATTGAGAATGGTGAGGTAATGGCCGAGGGTATCGTGCATCTCCCGCGCCAGCCGCGTGCGCTCGCGGGCAACAGACAACTCTTCCACCTGCTCGGCAGAGCGTTGCAGTTGCGCGTGCGCCGCTTCCAGGTCGCGTTTGGATTGCTCGACTGTTTGCAGCAGATGCTCAGCACGCTCTTTTTGCTGCTGGTGCAGGGACGAAACCAGCGAGAACGCGCCCACAAAGGCGTAGGCCGCCAGCAATGTGCCCAGGTTAGCGAGGAATTGGCTGGACCACTGCCAGCGGTTAAGCACAGCCAGGTTGAGTGTCATGACACCATAGAGTGCGATTGAACAGAAGAGAGCGGGCCTGATCTGGAACAGGCCAAAGAAGAGCGCAACGGTGACGATGTAGATGAGCCAGTCCCATTCAATGCCGCTGGTGGCAAGGAAGCCGCCTGCCAACGCCAGCCCGGAAAAGAGCAGCCCATACGTCGCCAGCCCAAAACGGTGCCTGGTTTGAAAGCCGCGCATCAGCAGCCAGAGCGCGGCGCAATAGAGCACGTTCACCAGGCTGAATGCGACAAAATTGCTGATGGTCAAGGGATGAGCTTGCAGCACGCTCATCAAATAGCCGACCACCAGCGAGACATACCCGGCAGCACTCGTCAGCCTGGATGAACGCTCGATCTGGCGAGCAATTTCGGTTGGTAGCTGGATCGTCACAGACCATGCTCCTTGTTCTGGTGGGTACGCGCTGCTTTTCGGCTCCTATCATTATATTCCGGCAGAGGCTGAGCGTGTGACTTACGCTCCCTATGACTTTCGTCATGGGAGTCATAGCAAGAGCAGCAGAAAAGATGTGACCGCAATGGATGACTTGCCGCACAGCCAGAACCGCTGAGTCGCCCCTATACTTGCTCTTGGATGCAGCGATAGGCTGCGCAGAAAGAGGCAAGCATATGACACAGGTAGAACTTCACTCTCTATCTGGGGCGGCGACTCCAGCCGCCAGCGAAATCATGCTGGACGTGCAAAGCCTGGTGAAGCGCTACGGCAGCAGAACAGCCGTGAACGGCGTTTCGTTTCAGGTGCGGCGCGGGGAAATCTTTGGGCTGCTTGGGCCAAACGGCGCGGGCAAAACGACCACGCTTGAAATGATCGAGGGCATTCGTACTCCAGATGGTGGAACTGCTCTGGTCGGCGGGCTGGATATTCGCAAAGAGAAGCGCGCGGTGCAGCGCATAATTGGCGTGCAGTTGCAGGCCACTTCGTTGTTCCCCGAACTGAACGTGCAAGAAACCATTCAGTTTTTTGGCGCGGTCTATCCCAAAGCGCTGAAGGCCAAAGACCTGCTGGCGCTGGTTAATCTGAGCGAGAAAGCGCGGGCCTTCCCGCAAGACCTCTCTGGCGGGCAGCGGCAGCGTCTGGCGCTGGCGTTGGCGCTGGTGAATGACCCGCAGATCATCTTTTTGGATGAGCCTACTGCCGGACTGGACCCACAGAGCCGCCGGATGCTGTGGGATACGGTGTTGAGCCTGCGCGAGCGGGGCAAGACGGTGATTTTGACCACGCATTATATGGACGAGGCGCAGGTGCTCTGTGATCGCATTGCCATTCTGGACCAGGGGCAGATCATCGCGCTGGATACGGCTGCCGGGTTGATCGGGCGGCTGGGAGCGCAGTCCACGATTGATTGCAAGCTGGATGGTGGGGCACAGGCGAGCGAGGTAAGCGAGTTGCCTGGCGTGACGAAAGTGCGCGAGGCCAATGGGCGTTTTGTCCTGCAAACGCGCCAGATGGAGCCGACGCTCCTGGCGCTGCTGCGCTATGCCACCGAGCGCGGAAGCGCGTTGACCGATCTCCAGGTGCGCACGCCCACGCTGGAGGATGTGTTTCTGGATTTGACCGGGCGCGAGCTTCGCCCAGAGCAGGCATAAGGAGCATGGCAATGGCGACGTTTTTCTCATTGGTGCGCGCGAATTTTGTAATGGTGCTGCGACAGCGCGCGGTGATTATTTCTAGCCTGGGGCTGGCGGTGATTTCGGTGCTGGTCTTTGGGTATCTCTTTGGGGATGGGGGCGCGGCGAAAATCCAACTGGGGGTCGTGGATCAGGACCACTCGGCAACCTCGGCCCAACTGACGAGCCAGCTTCAGCACAACGACTCCCTGGCGATAGCAGCAGGCAATCAAGGCGACGAGCAGCAGGCGCTGAAGAATGGCAAACGCGACGCGGTGCTGATCATTCCGGCGGGCTTTGGCGCACAACTGGCGGGCGGCGGCGCGGGCGCGCATCTGATGGTATTGTACAACCAGAGCAACCCGGTGACAGCCGCCCAGACGAAGCTGGCAATCAGCGCAATTGTGGATGGCATCAACCGCGCTGCTGCCAATCAGCCGGGACCAGTGACGCTGGATGAACAAGGCGTGGCCGCGAAAAACCTGCGCAATATTGATTATGTGGCGCCGGGGATGATTGGGATGCTGTTGATGTGGGCCAACCTAACCGTCGCGGTGCAACTGGTCTTCTGGCGCGAGCAAGGCATCACCAGGCGTCTGGCGGCAACCCCGCTGGCGCCGATTGCGATGATTACGGGGCAACTTCTGGCGCGGCTGCTGCTCTCGATAGCGCAAGAGGTGGTGCTGATTGCGCTGGCGGTCTGGCTGTTCAATATTCAGATTTACGGCAACCTGGGCTTGCTGGCGCTGGTGATTGTGCTGGGCGCCGTGACGATGCTGGCGATTGGCTTTGCGGTTTCCAGTTTCTTTAAGAAGTCGCAGGCAGCGAACGCGGCAATCTTGCTGGTCAGCTTCCCGATGATGTTCCTGGGTGGCTCGTACTTCCCGGTCAACGGCATTAGCGGCGTTATGGGCACGATCATTCACGCGCTGCCGCTGTACTATCTGAACGATGCTCTGCGGCAGATCGTCAATAATGGCGCGGGCTGGGCTATCATTCAGACCAGCGTGTTGGTGCTGGCGGCGTGGATTATCGCCTCCCTGCTCGTTACCTGGCGAGCGTTCCGCTGGCAATAGCCAATTTCAAACACCCACTCTCAAAGCTTCCTGAAAAGCTGTTATCCCGCTTGAGAAGACTGAGTGTCAGCACTCAGTCTTCTTCTGCCCTGGAGTTTTCCTCACCCCTTGCATATGACACAAAACCTTGTATAATACTGATAGCCCCTTGGGGAAGCGTTCACCACTTAGCCAATAGCTACTTTGCCTACCCATATCCTTGCTCAGATACCTGACCTGAATGCCTATATGGGCCTGCTACCAGGTAGTCACTACTGGTGTTATCTGAGACGGCATCACCTGTTCAGTCTTCAGCCCCGGCAGAGAGAATGCTCTCTTTGGCGATTGTTTGGTTTACCACATGAGCAAAGGAGAAAACATGGCTACGCATTCAGACAGCTCAGCGTCCTCATCCTTTCCCATTGGTCACACGGACCACTCATGGTTGACCCCCGGCCTGGCTCGGCGCTCCTTCCCCGCCCTGGTCTTGTTCCTGTTCATCTTGTCGGGGGTTCTCGCTGCCTGCGGCGGCGGGGGCGGCACAACCAGCGGCGGCACCCTGCTCTTTGGAGCACCGATCTCGCTCACTGGAGCGACCTCAAACGAAGGCCATTTGACTCTGGAGGGCTATCAACTCTGGGTCAAGCAGGTGAACGCGCACGGAGGCATCACGGTAGGCGGCAAGACGTATCAGGTGCAGCTCAAATACTACGATGATGAGAGCAACCCCACCAAGAGCGCGCAGCTTACCCAACAACTGGTTTCCACCGATAAGGTCAATTTCTTGCTTGGCCCTTACGGAACTGCGGCCACGCTGCAAGATGAAACCATCGCGGAACAATTCCAAATCCCAATGGTGGAGGCAAATGGCGCTGCCTCTTCTATCTTCTCCAAGGGGCTGCATTTCATCTTTGGCGTTCTCAGCCCGGCGGCTGAATATGCCAAGGTGATGCTGGAGGCAGCATTGACCGCGCCGTCTCCACCACAGAACGTCGCCATCATCTACGCGAACGACTCGTTCTCCACCGAGGTTGCCGCTGCCGCTAAAGATTACGCGAACAGCCACAACCTGCCTGTCGTGTACTACCAGGAATACCCGGCTAACGCGACTGACCTCACGGGCGTGCTGACCGCCGTAAAAACGTCTGGCCCTGGGGGTACGGTGCCCGATATGCTGCTTGGCTCCGGCCATGAGAACGAGGCGGTGGTAACGATGAAAGAGGCCAAGCAGCTTGGCATCAATGCCAAACTGTATGGCTTCACCGTTGGCCCGGCCATTCCTGACTTCATCTCCGCGCTGGGTTCGGACTCGAACGATGTAATTGGCAGCGCGCAATGGACGGCGCAGGAGAAGTATCAGGGGATAGATGTCTTTAGCACTCCCGCCAACTACGAGCAGATGTATGTGAAGGAATACAACCACGAGCCAGCGTACCAGTCAGCGGAATCCACGGCGGCAGGGTTGGCCTTCCAGTACGCCATTCAGAAGGCCGGGTCCATTGACCCCAAGGCCGTGCGCGATGCCCTGGCAAACCTGGACATCACGACGTTTTACGGCGAAATTCGCTTTGATTCCACTGGTGCCAATACCTTCAAGCCAATGGCAACCATCCAGATTCAAGGCGGCAAGCTGGTGACGGTCTTCCCGGCCAACGTTGCCAACGCGCAGATGGTCTACCCAACCCCAGAATTTGGAAGCCGCTAGCGGGATAGCGGCAAACGCGCTCGCTGCGACGGGCCTTCGGCTTTGGAACACGCATGGCGGCAACTGTGGTCAGTTCCGCCCACTGCGTGGCCGTAGGCCCGCGCGGTCCTTTCATTCGCCAAAAGAACAGAGACACACTACTACCCTGCATCACGCTCCAGAGAGAGAGGGCACATTATGGTGCTTGGGCAGGCACTCGTCAACTGGTTACTATTAGGCACTCTCTATGCCGCAGTTGCCCTGGGCTTTTCGTTGGTCTGGGGCATTATGAATATCGTCAACCTGGCACATGGCGCGCTCATTGTCCTGGGCGCGTATGTGGCCCTGGTCGCGTTCCAAACCTACCATCTCGACCCATTTCCTGCTATCCTGATCGCAATGGTTGTGCTGTTTCTTGTGGGCTGGGTGGTGCAATATGTGGCTATCAACCGCGTGATTCGGGCGCCTTTTCTGGTGACGTTTATGCTCACCTTTGGGCTGGACTTGCTGGCAACCGATCTGATACAACAGCACTTTGGCGGCGATACGCGCTCGATCAACACGGTCTATTCGGGGATAGGTCTGACGTTTGGCTCAACCCATATCGCGTTTGACCATGTTGCTGCGGCGGTTATTGCCATCCTCCTGACGGTAGCCCTCAGCCTCTTCCTTGGGCGCACCCGCACTGGCAACGCTATCCTGGCAACAGGAATGGATCGTGATGCCGCGAGCCTGATGGGCATCAGCATCCGACGCACCTACGCTTTGACCTTTGCCATCGGCGCTGCTCTTGCGGGAGCGGCTGGAGCTATGCTGGCCCAGTTCTATCCCTTCTTCCCCTCACAAGGCGGCTCGTTCACGCTTACCGCCTTTGTGATTGTGGTGCTAGGTGGGCTGGGTACGCCCTGGGCCGCGCTGGCTGGGGGGATGGTCTTTGGCCTGGCGGAAACTTTTGTGCCGCTGATTCCACATGTTGGCCCAGGATACAACAATGCCATCGCCTTTGCCATGCTGGTGCTGGTCCTGATCTTCCGGCCCAGAGGAATACTGGGCAAGGCATTTTATTCATAGGAGGCCATACATGGGCACCGATCTGGACCTTCAGACTCCCCCGGCAACGAAGGCGCCTTCCCCCGTCCCCAGGGCGTCGCGCAGTTGGCTGTGGTCGCTGTTGATCGGGTTGGGCATCCTGGGTCTGATCGGCATGGTCCCCCTGACTGGCGATATTAGCGACCTCCATACCTGGACGCTCATCTTGATGTTCTGTGTGCTGGCGCAAAGCTGGAACTTTATCGGGGGCTTTACCGGCTACGCAGCCTTTGGGAATGTGGCTTTCTTCGGCATCGGCGCGTATTCCGTTGCCATCCTGCTCAACGATCATCAACCATTCTGGCTGGGCCTGATCGTCG
Source organism: Ktedonobacterales bacterium (assembly GCA_036557885.1). GTDB lineage: Bacteria > Chloroflexota > Ktedonobacteria > Ktedonobacterales > DATBGS01 > DATBGS01. The sequence goes on along the minus strand of DATBGS010000165.1, from coordinate 174,182 downwards.
GGGCGCTCATCGCGGGACTTTTTGCGTTCTTGTTGGGCCTCCCCGTTTTACGGCTGAAGGGCCACTACTTTGCCATTGCCACTCTGGGCGTAGCTGAGGCGCTGCGCGAGTTTAGCGCTATTCAAAATATTGGCGGGCCAGGTGGCGAAGTCTCCGTCCCTTTCCCCGGCGCTGGCGCCTACCCCACCTTGTTCTACGTCTTTTTCTTCGCTTTTCTCGCGCTCGCCCTGGCCTGCCTGATTATCACGATTCTGCTCACCCGCAGCAAGTTTGGCTACGCGCTGGTGGCTATCCGCGAGAACGAACAGGCAGCCGAGGCGCTGGGCATTGCCACCTATCGCTATAAAATCGCGGCCTTTGTTTTGAGTGCGATTCCCACCGGCTTAGCTGGTGGACTCTATGCGTACTTTGCCAGCGGTTTTGACCCGCCAACCGTCTTTGATGTGGGCATCAGCGTGGAGATGGTGCTGCTCACCTTTCTGGGTGGCGCGGGCACCATCCTTGGCCCGGTGATTGGCGCGATCATCTTTGAGTATGGTTCTTTCCAGTTGCTCACCAGCGGGTTCAGCGCGCATAACACCCTGTTGGGGCTGGCTATCGTGATCATCACCATCTTTTTGCCGCAAGGACTGGTGCGCCTGGTCGAAGCCTTGTTCTATAAACCGGCGCCTGGCGCTGTTCGCACCAATCGCTTGAGGGAAGGAGTACGCCGTGTCCGACGCTTTATCGCCGCCAATGGCATCTGAGGGAGCCGCTTTCGGGGCAAGCGCAACTGGCGTGCCGCTTCTCCAACTCGCAAATGTTACCAAGCGCTTTGGGGGGCTGGCCGCCGTAGATGACCTCAGCTTTTCTGTGTGCCAGGGCGAGATTCTGGGCATCATCGGCCCCAACGGCGCGGGGAAATCAACCCTGGTCGGTTTGATTGGCGGGGCGCTGACGCCATCGGCAGGGCGCATCGTCTACCAGGGCCAGGATATTAGTCGCAGGGCTGCCAATCAGCGCTCGCAGCGTGGCATTGCGCGCACCTTCCAGGTGGCACAACCCTTCGTGGGACTCAATATCCTCGAAAATGTTATGGTTGGCGCGCTCTTTGGGCGCCAACGCTTAAATCGGGTCGAGGCGCTGCGAATCGCTCACGAAGTGCTGGAACGGGTGGGCCTGGCGCAGAAAGCCACGTTAAAAGGCAACGAATTGACTACTGCTGACCGCAAACGGCTGGAGATGGCCCGCGCCCTGGCTACGAAGCCAGAACTGCTTCTATTGGATGAGGTGATGGCAGGACTCAACCATACGGAGGTGGCGCAAGCTGTCACGCTCATTCGAGAAATCAACCAGAGCGGCGTGACTATCCTGGTCATCGAACATATTATGCGTGCCATTGTTGGCGTCTCCAACCGTATTCTGGTGCTGCATCATGGCCGCAAGATTGCCGAAGATTTGCCAGAGCAAGTCCTATCCGACCCCGCTGTCATCGAAGCCTACCTTGGCGAACGCTATGCCAAACAGCATCAGTCATCGCAAATGATCCAGAGGCAGCTAGCTCTCGACCTTGGCAGCCCAGATGTCCTGATGGGAGAGCCTGAGCAGAAAGAAGAGCGCAAATGAGTGAGACCAGGACCGGGGAGGCGTTGTTGGAGGTACGCCATCTCACCGCTGGCTACGGGGATAGCCAGGTGCTTTGGGATGTGTCGCTAGAAGTCCTCCCTGGCGAAATGGTTGCGCTTGTTGGCGCCAATGGCGCGGGCAAATCAACGGTGCTGGCGACGCTCTCGCGCTTGCTGCCCGCCTGGCAGGGCAGCGTCACCTTTGCTGGACGCGAGATCACCCGCGCCAGCGCGGAGCACGTCGTCAAACTGGGGCTGGTTCATATTCCGCAGGGGCGCCGCCTCTTCCCAGGGCTGACTGTTGAGGAGAACCTGCACCTGGGAGCCTACACTCGCCGCGCCGGGTCCGCGCGGGCCATCGCCGCCGACCTGAAGCGCGTCTATACATTTCTGCCTAAACTTTACGAGCGACGCCAGCAAGCAGCAGGGTCGCTCTCAGGAGGCGAGCAGCAAATGTGCGCCATCGCCAGAGGGGTCATGGCGCGTCCTGAACTCCTGCTGATTGATGAACTCTCGCTGGGGCTGGCTCCCAATATTGTTGATGATCTACTGAAAGCTCTGGACCAGATTCACGAGGAGGAGGGGCTGAGCATCCTGCTGGTAGAGCAGGATGTCCAGATTGCGCTGGAACGCACCAATCGCGGCTATGTGCTGGAGAACGGACAGGTGGTTCTCAGCGGCCCCTCTGCTGATCTGCTCAAGAGTGAGCAGGTACGCGCCGCATATCTGGGAGAATAACCCAGAAGCAGGCGGGAATTGGTGCAGAGAACACCCTTTTCCCGCCCGACGAGAGAAGAACCCGCGACGCCGTAAAAGAGCCTCAGACGGCCTGCTCACAGCCGCTCAAGCCAGAGATGCTCAGAGTGGTAGAGGGTCAGCGCGTTTTTGAGCCAGGCTCGCTGCTGCTCATCCAGCAGCGGGGCTGTGTCTCTGAAATCCTCCTGATCGTGGGCGTAGTCGAAATGCTCAGGGTTCATATGGCGCGACTTAAAGAGCAGCACGATGGCAGGGTTGAGAAAGGGCAAGCCCTGCGGTGAGCGCATCCCCATCCAGGCGAGCGGGCAGCGTATCTGCTGATCTACGCGCCAGCGCCACTCCTCCTCATCTGCTTCATTAAGCAGCACTTCTAACTCTTGCCAGCCATCGCTTCCCGTCTGCATCCATACCTGCATGACGGGCAATTCCAGCCATTCCCCAGGCTGCCAGGGTTCGGGGTGTTCCTGGCCGTCTGGCCCGACGAGTTTCTTTAGCTGCCAATCGGAAAAGTGCGCCTGAAACGTCAGTTGGTCTTTGCGCAGAATGGCGATGTCTACATCTTTATGGGGCCGACGCACCTTGCCATGAAACAGGTCAATCGCCCAGCCTCCAGCGAAAAACCAGGGCTGTTTGTAGCCAGCCATCAGCGCAGCCACTTCCATAGGACGATCAAACGGTTCTGGGTCCATTGCTCTCCTCTTTCTCGCGCATTACTCAGGGTTCAGTATTTGGGGCTATTTGGGGCTGTGTATCTTACCATTTTTTCCTCAAACTACCTTTTTGTTTTCCCGCGCAACATATATTTGCTCGTTTGCGTTAGAATAAGAAAGTGCTTTCTGCAAGCGCCTGGGGTCAAGGATGAGAGGAAGGATTTAGTCATGAGATCTATTCTCAAAGCTGGTATAGGGTTCTTTCTGGTTATGCTAGCTCTGGCGGCCTGCGCTCCGCAGGCCGCAACGACGACAACACCCCCTACAGCGGCTCCCAGTGCAACAGCTACGATGGCACCTCAACCACTGCCAAATAATCTTGATCTGACGAGCATTTCAATGATTTCGCCTGCCGAGGGCTGGGCAGTGGGCCACACGACCCCTCTGACTCACTATCCAAACTCCAATGAGCCAGGCAAAAACTATGTTGACCCAGTGCTGCTGCATCACGAACAAGGCCGCTGGAGCCAGGCAGCGCTGCCCACGTTCAATCCAAATTGGGGGGCCATCGAGTTGAATAGTATTGTGATGGTGTCTGCCAACGAGGGCTGGGCAGTTGGCAACAGCGTTCTCCCGCCGAATGCCAATGGGGTTCAGGTTGGCATTGTGCTGCATTTCCTGAATGGGCAGTGGGCGGTTACTTATGAGCACCGCGCTTCCCGTATTTCTGCCGTTTTTATGCGTTCGGCCAGCGATGGCTGGATGGTGGGTATCAGCGACCATTCTCAGCAGCAGCAAGCCTTACTACTGCATTATGATGGGAGCCAGTGGGTTTCGGTTTTTGATTCGGTGTTTGCCCATATCGTCCCCGACACTGTAGCAGGCGTTTCGGCAAACTCCATCTGGGTCACTGGCACTGATTATAGCAGAACCGGCCCCGATGGTGGTGACCCTGGAAGGATTTTTCACTACAACGGGACGCGCTGGACTCGTGAATCGGTGAATCTGAGTAACGCCAGGCTGGTTGGTTTTGGTCTGATGCCATCAGGCGAAGGCTGGGTAGTTGGAGGATTGCCAGGAGGCGCTGGACCGTATCCCACGAAGGCGAGCTATGGGTTGATTTTGCACTATGATAATGGTGTATGGAAAGAGCAGGCGCGTATCAAGGCGCCGCCTGATAACTCCTACTTTATTCTGTCCTCTGTAGCAATGGTTTCTTCTGGTGAGGGCTGGATAGTTGGCCCAAATGGAACGATACTGCACTATCAGGCTGGCGCCTGGTCGCAGGTAGCCAGCCCAACGACTAAAGATCTGAGCAGCGTGGTAATGCTCTCGGCTAACGAGGGTTGGGCGGTTGGAGTACAAAGCACCTTATTGCATTATGTGAATGGTACATGGAGTCAGGTGAATGATTGAAACGATGAAACGAGGAACATAGATGACACAGGCATTGCATATTGGGCTGATTGGCGATTACCAGCCAGAAGTGAAGGCGCACCAGGCCATACCCCGCGCGCTCGCGCTGGCTGGCGCTGATCTTGGCGTGGCTGTTGAACCTGTCTGGCTGGCGACGCCGCGCCTGGAGGGAGACGTTGAGGAACTGCTGGCTGGCTTTGACGCGCTCTGGGCGGTGCCCGCCACGCCCTATGACAGCATGGAAGGGGCGCTGAACGCTATCCGTTATGCCCGCGAGCAGCGGCTTCCGTTTTTGGGGACATGCGGCGGCTTCCAGCACGCGATCATCGAGTTTGCCCGCAATGTGCTCTTGCTCAGCGAGGCTGACCACGCCGAAACCAACCCGGATGGCTCGGCGCTCATCATTGCGACGCTTTCCTGCTCGCTGGTGGAAGTGGAGCGAGGCGTTCGGCTGCTCCCTGGCACACGCATAGCCGCCATGTTTGGCAAGACCGAGACGGTTGAGGGCTACCACTGCAACTATGGCCTGAACCCGGCGTATCAGGTGCAGCTTGAACAGGCGGGCATGAAGATCAGCGGCTTTGATACTGCTGGCGACCCGCGTACCTTTGAGTTGGCGGGGCATCCCTTCTTTTTTGGCACACTCTTCCAGCCAGAACGCTCTGCTTTCAAGGGTGTGGCGCATCCGCTGATTCGCGCTTTCTTGAAGGCGGCAAAAGCGAGCCAGGAGCCATCGGACAACAAACAACAGCCAGACAAGACGCGCATCAATAAGATTCGCTCGAAGCCGCGTGCCGTCTAATGTTGGTGCTGCTGGTAGCCCCGGCCACCGTGCCGGGCCACCGTTCCCCGGCACGGTGGCCGGGGCTACCAGCACAATGCCCGCTCACTGGCCAGCATCCGGCCCTACGAGCACAATGGAGGAGCAGCCATGAACTTTGATCTGACGCCTGAACAGCAGCGCATCCAGGCAGCGGCGCGGGCTTTTGCGCTGGAGGAGGTGGCGCCGGTTGCGCGCGAGGCCGACGAAAAGGGCGAGTTTCCGCATCACCTCGTCCGGCGCATGGGCGAGTTAGGCTTCCTGGCCGGTCCGGTCAAGCGCGAATATGGCGGCAGCGGCATGGACTTTGTGAGCTACGCGCTGCTGTGCGAGGAGTTGGGCCGCGTGGATTCGTCGGTGCGCGGCTTCCTGACGGTGCATGCCAGCCTGGTGTCGCTCTGCATTCAGGAGTGGGGCACCGAGGAGCAGAAGCGCAGCATCCTGCCGCGTCTGGCAACGGGCGAGTGGATTGGCTGCTACGCCCTGACGGAGCCAAACGCTGGCTCGGATGCCGCCAGCATGGAGACGACTGCGAGCGAAGAGGGCGACGATTACGTCTTGAATGGCGAGAAAATCTGGATTACCAACGGCCCCAGCGCGCATCTCGCCATTGTCTTTGCCACGCGGGACCGCGCCGCCCGGCATCGTGGCGTCTGCGCCTTCCTGGTCCCAACCGATACCCCTGGCTTTCAGCGTGAGCCGATGCCCGGCAAAGAGTTGGGGCACCGCGCCTCTGAGCATGCCCACATCACCTTGAGCAATTGCCGCGTCCCCAAAAGTGCGCTGCTGGGTGCGCCGGGCGAGGGCTTTAAGGTGGCGATGTCCGCGCTGGATCGCGGGCGGTTGGGGGTAGCTTCGGGCGCGGTGGGCGTGGCGCAGGCATGCCTGGATGCGTGTATCGCATTTACTACCGGGCGTCGCCAGTTTGGGCAGCGCGTCGCAGATTTCCAGATGATTCAGGCGACGCTGGCGGATATGGCGGCTGACCTGGAGGCGGCGCGTTTGCTGGTCTATCGCGCGGCGTGGCTGCTGGACCAGCGCCAGCCCGCCACGAAAGCTGGCTCTATCGCCAAACTGTTTGCGACTGAGGCGGCCATGCGCGCGGCTGATCAGGCGGTCTTGCTGCATGGCAATCGCGGTTACTCCAACGAATACCCCGTCGAACGTTATTACCGCGACATCAAGGGCCTGCAAATCTACGAGGGCACCAGCCATATTCAGCGCTTGATCATTGCGCGGGAACTGGTGGGCCGCGACAAAAAGCCGGAGCAGGCATGAGCATGCATGACAAAGACCTGGAGGCGTTGACTGGCGCGGCAGTTCAGGTGGGCGGTTATGATAAAGCGGTGGTAGGCGTCGGCGCAACAGAATATCATGGGCCACACCTGCCTTACGGGTCGGATACACTGGTGGCGCACGAACTGGCGCGGCGCGTGGCGGCGCAGATGGGACGTATGCTGGTTCTGCCGCCCATCGCTTATGGCATGAGCTGGCATCACCTCTCGTTTCCCTGGACGCTCTCCATCAGCCCGGAAACGCTGGCGCAGCTTGTCTATGATCTTGGCGCCAGCCTGCATGCTCATCAGATCAACAAGCTGCTGGTTGTCACGGCGCACGATGGCAACGCCGCGCCTGTCGAGATGGCTGCACGCCGCCTGCATCACGACCTGGGTCTGCATGTGGCCGCGATGTTGGGCTGGCAGGGCCGGGCGCAGCGAGTGCTTGAGCCACAGGGCTTCGCCGTTGACCTCAACCATGCCGGGCAATCAGAAACGGCGGTTGTCGCGGCCATCGCTCCAGAACTGGTGCGCCTGGACCTGGCTGCCGATGCCCCAGAAGAGGCGTTTGACCTGCCCATTCGCGTCTTTGGCGAATATGCCGAAATTGCCCCAACTGGTTACGCCGGACTTGCCACCAAAGGCACGCCCGCCGATGGCGAACGCATCTTGCAGGCTGCTGTTGAGCATGTGCTGCCGTTTCTGCACGCGCTTGATGAGCACGACTGGCAGCCGGGCGAGTGGATGCGGGCGTGGCGGTAGGTCTGCTCAGCAATGTTTGCCAGAAGTGGTATAGTAAGCCTAAAAGCTCCTATCTCAACCGTAAAGCTTCAGCCCAACATCTGACTGACAGAGCGGTCACTCAACCTCATTGCAGAAGGGACGTTTTATGGCTTACTCCGAGTATTGGAACCCCAAGAACGAAACTCTGCCCCGCGAAGACCTCCAGGCGCTGCAACTGCTCAAGCTGCGCCGCTTCTGCGAGTGGGCGTATGCCAACAGCGCATTTCACACGCGCCGCTGGAAGGCAGCCAATTTTCATCCAGAGCAGTTAAAGACGCTGGATGATTTGCGCCGCATCCCCTTTATGACCAGGGAAGAGTGGATGGAGTCGCAGCTTGCGCACCCCATCTATGGCGACCTCCCGGCCTCAGAGCAAAGCAACGCCATTCGCTATCACCTCACCTCTGGCACCACCGGGCGCACGCCCATTCGCGTGCTGGATAGTCTCAAGGATTGGGAATGGATTGCCGAGATGTGGTCGTATGGGCTGTGGGGGTTTGGCATCCGCCCGGAAGATACGGTGTATTTTGCCTTTGGCTATGGCTCGTTTATTGGCTTCTGGGGCGCGCATTATAGCTGCGAGAAGATGGGCGCGCTGGTCATCCCCGGCGGCGCGCAGACCACCGAAAACCGCGTCAAGCAGATCGTTGAGATGGGTGTCACGACGGTTTGCTCCACGCCCACCTACGCGCTGAACCTCTGGCAGAAGGCGCGCGAGATGGGCATTGACCTGGCAAAAGAGGGCAAAGTCAACAAGGTGATTCTCTCCGGCGAGCCAGCCGGTTCCATTCCAGCCGTGAAGCATCAGCTTGAGGAAGCCTGGGGCGCGAAATGTGGCGATACGGCGGGCATGACCGAGGTGGGCACGATTATGATTTTTGAGTGCTCGCATCAGCCGGGCGGCACGCATATTATCGAAGATCACTTTATCGAAGAGGTGATTAACCCGGCAACGGGCGAGCCGGTGGGCTACGGAGAACTGGGCGAGCGCGTGGTCACGTCGTTTGGGCGCGGCTTTATTCCGGTGCTGCGCTATCGCACAAAAGATATGGTGATGAAAGTTCCAGCGAGCACCTGCAAGTGCGGACGCACCTGGGACATCTATGATGGCGGTATTCGGGGCCGTTGGGATGATATGAAGCTGATTCGCGGCACCAATGTCTACCCACGCGCCGTCGAGTCCATCATCCGCGAATACCCCGCCATTGACGAGTTCCAGATTTACGTCTGGCACAGCGATCATCAGGACGAGATCACAATTAAGCTGGAGATTAAGCCGGGCAGCGAAGGCGAATGGTCCACGCTTCAGCAAGGGCTGGCGAAAGACCTGTCTGCCGCGCATGAGGGGCTGCGCTTCAATCTGGAATTGATGGAGTATGGCAAGCTTCCGCACTTTGAACTGAAGGCCAAGCGTCTCATAGACGCCCGCCCGGTAGCGCAGTATTGAAAGCGCCAAAAACACCCCGGCACGGAGGCCGGGGCTACGAGCGCCTGTAGCCCCGGCCTCCGTGCCGGGGTCAGCCCCAATCGCAGCTTTCTTGGCGTTTCGCCAGGAACTTTCTTCAAGGAGCAGATGATGACAAATTCCCACACGGATTTGCTGGGCAAGCCCATGACCCATCAGGAACAAGAATTGCTCAAGGCGTATCAGTCCCTCAAGGAACTGGCAGCCCAGCCTGACCTGCCGCCTTGCGCGGCGCGCAATGTGCGCAAGGCGCTGGCCTGTCTGTGGCAGGCCACAAACGATCTTGACCTTCAGTTTGAGCAGCTTTACGATCTGGGGGTGTAAGCCCGTTCTCTTTGAGCGCCGCTATCCAGGCGGCGCTCTTTTTGTCTTCTGAAAGCAACAGGGGAGAAAATTATGTCAGATACACCGACCAGCCGCCCGGATGCCAGCGCAACCAAAGCGTTTGCGGAGCGCGTCTTTGGCGATTTTCGCGCCGCGCTGGTGAGCATGTTGTGCAGCCTGGGGGACCGCCTGGGGCTGTTCACGGCGCTGGCGACTGGACCGGCCACCAGCGCAGAGTTTGCGGCCAGAGCAGGCATCCACGAACGCTATGCTCGCGAGTGGCTTTCCGGGCTGACCGCCGCTGGCTATCTGGCGTATGACGCCACCACGCAGCAATTCAGGCTGCCGCCAGAGCACGCGCCAGTGCTGGCACAGGAGCCAACACCGTTTTCGGCGGGCTACGCTTTTCAGCATTTGTTTGGCTGGATGGGCATGATGGAGGACTACGCCCGCGCCTTTCAGGATGGCAAGGGCATCCCGCAAGCGGCCTACAGCCAGGACATGTGGCAGGCGATGGAGCGCTCCTCAGCCATCTGGGTGAAGTACGCGCTGGTGCGCAAGTGGCTGCCGCGCATGCCCGATGTGCTGGCAAAGCTGGAGCGTGGCGCAGCGGTGGCAGATGTAGGCTGCGGGCGGGCGAATGCGCTGATTCGGCTGGCGCAGGCGTTCCCGCATTCCTCGTTTGTTGGCTATGATGCGTTTGCGCCAACGGTGGAGGCAGCCCGCGCCAATGTTGCGGCGGCTGGGCTGGCTGAACGTATCCGCATTGAACTCTGTGATGCTGCTGAGGGGTTGCCAGAAACGTTCGATATTATCGCTACGTTTGATGTGATTCATGATGCCGCGCAGCCGTTGAAGCTGCTCCAGGCCATGCGCCAGGCGCTGCGCCCGGAGGGGTTGTATGTGTGCCTGGAGCCAAAAAGCGCCGGGACGCTGGAAGAAAATGTTGGGCCATTTCCGGCAATGTGGTATGCTTGCAGTCTGTTCTATTGCATGAGTCAGTCGCTGGCAAATGACGGCGCAGCCCTGGGCGCGATGGGCACGCCAGAAGCCGCTTTGCGTGAGCTTTGCCAGCAGGCGGGATTTGGCACGCTGCGCAGCGTCGAAACGGATGATCCGTCGCTGGCGCTGTATGAGGTGCGCGCGTAATCAGGAGAAAGTGAGCAGCAGGAATGGCTCGATGGACGGTATTTTTGGATGATGGAGGGGTGATGAATGATAACCGGCTGCGAGGAATGCAGTGGCAGCAGTTCGTGGCCGAGTTTTTTGCGCCCAGGTTGGGTGGCACGCACGAAGCCTGGGCAGAGGCGAACCGTGAAGTGATGAATCGCATTCTTGAGCCTGTTGGGTGGGAAGCGCGGCTTCAGGCATCGCCGGATTATCGCAGCTTTGATAGAACATATCTGATTGACTGGCTGCAAGGGATGTGCGTGCTGGTTGGTGTGTCCGCGCCTGCCGATGATGAGTGCTTCGCGCTGGCACACCAGGCAAGCGCTGCAATTCCCCCGCGTGTCCGATCAGCATTTCCAGGGGTGGTCGAGGCGATTCGCGCCCTGCATCAGCGCGGCTATGCCCTTTCAACGGCCTCTGGCGAATCCTCCACCGATCTTGCGGGCTATCTGACAGGTATGGGCGTGCGCGGCTGCTTTCAGCATCTCTATGGCCCAGACCTCATAAATACACATAAACATGGGCCAGCCTATTATGAGCGCATCTTTGCTGATGCTGGCGTTGACCCTGCCAGGGCGCTGATCGTGGATGATAACCCTGGCCCCATTGTGTGGGCCAGACAAGCAGGGGCGCGTGCTGTGCTGATAGGCGATGCTCGCTCTGTCGGGCTGGAAGAAGTCCCTTGTCTCCCCAGCCTGGCACATCTGCCAGAAGTGATCGAACGACTGGAGTAAGTCATCTGCGTTAGTTGAACCACACGCGGGCCAGTGTTAGAATGTCTGTACTAACTACACACCCTTTCTTCTTTCTTCGTGAGGTTGAGCGTGGCAGCGACAGATAGTTCTCAGGCTCTCAGCCCTCTTCGCGCGCAATATCTCCAGGTGAAGCGCAGTTGCCCGGATGCTATTCTCTTTTTTCGTCTGGGCGATTTCTACGAACTGTTTGACGAGGACGCGGAGATTGCTTCGCGTGAACTGGAGATTGCGCTGACCAGGCGCGACTTTGGGCGGGGCGAGCGCTCCCCAATGGCGGGCGTGCCTCACCACGCGGCTGATGGCTATATTGCGCGGCTGGTGAATAAGGGCTATCGCGTGGCTGTCTGCGATCAGGTCAGCGACCCGGCGCTTTCTAAAGGGTTGGTGGAGCGCGAGGTCGTGCGCATGGTCACGCCAGGCACAGTCGTGGACCCAACGATGCTGGCCGCCAAGCGCAATAACTTCCTGGCGGCGGCTGTCGTGGGGCGCGGCGCGGCTGGCCTGGCCTATGTGGACATCACGACGGGCGAGTTTGCCGTCACACAGTTTAGCGCGGTTGAGCCGGAACTGGCCGTGCAGCAAGAACTGGCGCGCATCGGACCGGCAGAGTTGCTGGTTGAGTCGGGCGGCGTGCCCTCGTTTAATCCAACCCTGCGCTCCATCCGCACCGGCAGGGGCGCCGGTGCTACAAGCAATCCCGCCGCTGGTAGCCCCGGCCACCGTGCCGGGGAACCCTTCGCTCTCCATACCCCACCAGATGATGATAGCTCTGGCCTGCCGCGCTGGGCGGAGGGCATCCGCGAAAGCGTGCGCCATATCACGCCGTATGAAGCGCGCTATTTTCAAGAAGAATCTTCACGCGAGCGATTGCTGCGGCATTTTGAAGTCGCTTCGTTAGAGGGCTTTGGCTGCGCCCATCTGCCACTGGCGATTCGCTCTGCTGGCGCGCTGCTGGCGTATGTCGAAGAGACACAGCGTGGCGTGCTGGAACATCTCACCTCGCTGGAAACCTACAGCACTGAGCGCTTTATGGTGCTGGACCCGCATACCCGGCGCAACCTTGAGCTTTTCCAGAGCGGGCGCAATGGCGGTGAGCAAGGCTCGCTGCTGTGGGTGCTGGACCAGACGCAGACACCAATGGGTGGGCGGCTGCTGCGCCGCTGGCTGAGCCAGCCCTTGCTGGATGTGGACGCGCTGAACGCCCGGCTTGATCTGGTGGAGGCGGGCCTGCGCGATGTCCCTTTGCGGGCGAAGCTGCGCAACTACCTTGATCGCGTGGGCGATCTGGAGCGGCTGGCAAACCGCTGCATCCAGCGCATTGCCACGCCGCGTGATCTGGTGCACCTGGCGAATGGGCTGCACGCGGTGGCGGAGCTTCAGGCGGGCGCGAGGCTGCCCCAAGACCCCGCCCTGGCCGCCAGGGACGGCGGCGCTACAAAAGACGGTGCAGCAGCGATAGCTGAGCGGTTGGCGGCGCTGGATGCTGCGCCAGAGGCCGAGGCGCTGATTCGCATGACGCTGGTGGATGAGCCGCCAGCCATCATTACTGAAGGCGGGCTGATTCGCGCGGGATTTCATCAGGAGTTGGATGAGATGCTGGCGGCGTCAAAGGACGGGCGCCAGTGGATGACTGATCTGGAGCGGCGCGAGCGCGAGCGCACTGGCATCAACAATCTCAAGGTTGGCTACAACAAGGTCTTTGGCTATTTTCTGGAGATCAGCAATTCGCAGCTTAGCCGCGTGCCCGGCGACTACATTCGCAAGCAGACGCTCAGCACAGGCGAACGCTTTATCACGCCCGACCTGAAAGAATACGAGGCGCTGATTCTCAACGCCCACGAAAAAAGCACCAAGCTGGAGCAAGAATTGTTTGTGCAGTTGCGGGCTGATCTGGCGATTCAGTATGCTGAGCGCATCCTGGCGACGGCTCGCGCCCTGGCTGAGCTTGATGTTGGGCTGGGGCTGGCAAGTGTGGCCGAGCGCTGGAATTATTGCCGCCCGCAGATTAACGACAGCACAACGATTCATCTTGTGGCCGGGCGTCATCCCGTCGTGGAGCAGGCGCAGGTTGAGACGCCCTTTGTGCCCAATGATACCAATCTGAGCCTGGATGAGCAGCAGATTCTCTTGCTAACCGGCCCCAACATGGCGGGCAAATCCACCTATCTGCGGCAGGTGGCGCTGATTGTGCTGATGACGCAAATTGGCAGCTTTGTTCCGGCGGAGGCGGCCTCAATTGGCCTGATAGATCGCATCTTTACACGCATCGGTGCGCAGGATGATCTGGCAACCGGCCAGAGCACGTTTATGGTGGAGATGGTGGAGACGGCCAATATTCTGCACCACGCGACGCCGCGCAGCCTGGTGATTCTGGACGAGATTGGGCGCGGCACCAGCACGTATGATGGGCTGGCGATTGCGCGTGCCGTGATTGAATATCTGCACAACAACCGGCGCTGCGGGGCGCGCACGCTCTTTGCCACGCATTATCATGAACTGGTGGAGGTGGCGCAGTTGTTTCCGCATGTGCAGCCTTGTACTATAGCAGTGACAGAAGAAGGCGGGCGGGTGATTTTCCTGCGCAAGATCATCCCTGGCGGCGCCGATAAGAGCTATGGCATCCATGTGGCGCAGTTGGCGGGCATTCCACGCCAGGTCATTCATCGCGCCGAGGAGATTCTTGAGGAGCTTGAAAAGAAGGGCGCCGAGCGCGTCCGGCGCAAAGCGATGAAAGAGATGGCCGTGTCGCCAGCCCTGCAACTGATGCTCTTTGGCGGCGAGCGCGAATCCAACCCGTTGATTGAAGAATTGAAAACCCTGGCTATCGAAGAGATGACCCCGCTGGAGGCCATCGGCAAGCTGTACGAGTTGCAGCAGCGTGCCCGGCGTGATTCTCCACCCGCTTAAAGCGTAGTATCTCCAGGGGTAGTATCTCCGATCAAACCTCAGCCCCATCTTCTGGCAGGGTGGATGTTGAGTCCTTGAAAGGAACAGCCAATGAAGGACAAATCGCTCGATCAATCCGTTGGCAGCAGCTCCCCGTCAGTGGCTCCCAGAGCGCCGTCACGACTTCAGACGAGGCTGTTCCTGGCACTAGGCATAGTGATAGGACTCGCGCCGATTGGCCTTGCTGCTGTGAGTTCTTCGGTTCCCAATCAATTTCTGCATGAAAGCTGGTTGGCGATGTCGGCGGCCCTGTACATTGTCGAATGGGTCGTCGCAGCCATCATTCGCTCAGTGTTTCATCAGCCGAATGTTGAAGCGTTGACAAAGGGTCTGATGTGGGGGCTGTGCATCACTACGGGCGTGGCGATCTTCCGCCTGCTTGCCATCGCTTATTACATCTTGACATTCTGAAGCCAAATCATCCTCCGATGTTGCATACTGCTAGCACATTACAACACAGGGGGAATGCGAGCTATGCGCGTGGGCATCGGGCTGCCAACGGTGGTGCCAGGTATGCCGGGGCCACTGGTCGTGGAATGGGCGCGTCGTGCTGAAGAACAGCACTTTTCTAGCCTGGGCGTGCTGGATCGGCTGGCCTACCAGAGTTACGAGCCGCTTCTATCGCTGGCGGCTGCCGCTTCCGCGACGAACCATCTCCAACTGGTAACGATGGTTGTGATTGGGCCACTGCGCCACACGGCAATGCTGGCAAAGATGGCGGCCTCGCTGGACGCGCTTTCTGGCGGGCGGCTGGTGCTGGGGCTGGCGGTGGGCGCGCGCCGGGAGGATTATCTGGCCGCTGGTGTGGATTACCATACGCGCGGCAAGCGCCTGGCGGAGCAGCTTGCCACGCTGCGCGCGCTCTGGGAGGAGGGCGGCCTCTCTGCTCATGATTCCCGTGAAAGCGGGCCTGATCTGTTGGTGGGTGGGCTGAGCGATCAAGGCTTTGGGCGGCTGGCTCGCTACGCTGATGGCTACGTGCATGGCGGCGGTCCGCCCAGGACGTTTGCCCGCGCCGCCGATAAAGCCCGCGCCGCCTGGAGCGATGCCGGGCGCCCTGGCAAGCCGCAGCTCTGGGCGCAGGCGTACTTTGCGCTGGGCGAAGAGGCGGCTGAGGCGGGCAGGCGCTACCTCAAGGATTACTACGCCTTCACCGGCCCATTTGTCGAAAGGATTGCCGAAGGGCTGCTCACTACGCCCCAGGCGATTGCTCAATTCCTGCGCGGCTACGAAGAGGCAGGATGCGACGAGATGGTGCTGCTGCCAACGGTGCCGAGTCTCTCGCAGCTTGACCGGCTGGCCGAGGTGCTGCGCGGCCTGGGGAGGCTCAGATGAGGATTGTGATTCTGGGCGCTGGCCCGGCTGGTCTGTATGCTGGCCTGCTCATCAAAAAAGCCCATCCCGCGCACGACATCACCATTCTGGAGCGCAACCCCCGCGATGTGACGTATGGCTGGGGCGTGGTCTTTTCTGATCGCACGCTGGCGTCGTTTCAGCGCGCCGACTACAAGAGTTACGAGCGCATCACGAGCCAGTTTGTTATCTGGGACGCGATTGATACCTGGTATCGCGGTGAGAAGATTTCCTGCGGCGGGCATGTCATCTCCAGCATCTCCCGCAAGGCGCTGCTGGGCATCCTGCAAGAGCGCTGCCTGGAGCTTGGCGTAGAACTGCGCTTTGGTGAGGAGATTGGCGACCTGGCGCAGCTATCGCCCCATGATCTGCTGATTGCTGCCGATGGCATCAACAGCATCGCGCGCAAGGCATACTCGCAGCATTTCAAGCCCAGCATCGCGCCAGGCAAGGCGAAATACATCTGGCTGGGCGCGGAGAAAGTGCTGGATGCCTTCACCTTTATTTTCTGCGAAAACGAACATGGGCTGTTTCAGGCGCACGCCTATCCCTTTAGCGGCACCAACAGCACGTTTATTGTGGAGTGCGACGAGGCGTCCTGGCTGGCGGCTGGCTTAGATCAGGCGGATGAGGCGGCAAGCCTGGCTTATTGCCAGAAGCTGCTGGAGCCGTATCTGGCGGGCGCGCGGCTGCTCTCCAATAACTCGAAGTGGATTAGCTTCCCCACGCTGAAGACGCAGCGCTGGCACTACAACAACCTCGTCTTGTTGGGCGATGCCATTCATACCGCGCATTTCTCAATTGGCTCTGGGACGAAGCTGGCAATGGAAGATGCGATTGCGCTGGCAAACGCGCTGGAGCAGCACGCCGACCTGGGAAGCGCGTTCAATGCTTATGAGTTGGAGCGTAAGCCAGTGGTGGAGACGTTCCAGCGGGCGGCAGCAGAAAGCCAGAGCTATTTTGAGCAACTGAAACGCTATCTTGGCCTTTCTCCAGCCCAATTTACGTTTAATCTGCTCAGTCGCAGCGGCAGGGTGAGCTATGATGATCTGCGCCTGCGCGATGGGCGCTTTGGCGAACTGGTAGACCGCCGCTTCTGGCAGGAGAGAGGGGCGCCTTCTGCCCCACAGATTGCGCCACCGCCGCTCTTTGCGCCGCTTGCCCTGCGCAAGCTGACCCTGCGCAATCGTCTGGTGCACGCGCCGCGAACGCTGCCCCCAGATCGGCTAGAAGCCGGTGGTGCCAGTGCGCTGCTTCAGGCGGCGCAAAGTGGCGTGGGCTTGTTGCTGACGCCGCCTGTAGGGGTGACACGCGAGGGGCGCATCACGCCGGATGACCTGACGTTTGCCGAGCCGGAAGACATGCTGGCGTGGGAGACGTGTATTCAGCAGATGCACGAACAGTCCCCGGCAAAGATTGGGCTGCAACTGAACCACGCGGGGCGACGCGGTGCCACGAAGCCGCACGCGCGGGGGCTTGATCGTCCCTTGCGCGAGGGCGCCTGGCCGCTGGTTTCAGCCTCTCCGCTGCCCTATACTCCGCAGAGCCAGCCGCCAAAGGAGATGACGCGGGCGGATATGGACACGGTGCGCGATGCGTTTGCGCGGGCGGCGTTGTGGGCGCATCTCGCTGAGGCAGACATGCTGCAACTGGACATGGCGCAGGGCTATCTGCTGGCAAGTTTCCTCTCGCCGCTGAGTAACCAACGCGCGGATGAATATGGAGGCACGCTGGAAAATCGGCTGCGCTTTCCGCTGGAAGTTTTTGATGCAGTGCGCGCTATCTGGCCGGAGGACCAGCCGCTCTCAGTGTCGCTGACCGCCAGCGATTTTGCGCCTGGCGGCATCACCATTGAGGAGGCGGTACTGATTGCTCGCGCACTGAAGGCGCGTGGCTGCGACCTGATCGAGGTGCGGGCGGGCTGGACGGTGCCCGATGCAGAAATCCCCTATCGGCGCGGCTTCCTGACGCAGCTTAGCGCGCATCTGCGCAATGAGGCGGGTATCCCCACGATGGTTGGCGGCTATCTCACGACGACGGATGAGGTCAACACTATCCTGGCCGGTGGGCGCGCTGATCTGTGCATTCTGGAGTCCCTGTAGCCGCTTGTAGCCCCGGCCACCGTGCCGGGCATTCGCCGCCAGGGACGGCGGCGCTACCCCTCAAAGCAGGGGCACGGCAAGCAGGTGCCTCTGGTCTATCTCGACAAGGCGTGGTAGGATAGACAGGATTTCCCAGCGATGAGTCTTTGTGTGCGTCCTGATGTAGAGCTTCTTGCCGATGCTGTACAAAGAAAGAAGAAACGAGAGGAACGACCTGTGCCAGACAACATCCACACGAAGTATATCCTTGATGAATCGGAGATGCCCCGCGCCTGGTACAACATCATCCCAGACCTGCCCAAGCCCCCCGCGCCAGTGCTGCATCCCGGCACCTTGCAGCCCGTCGGCCCGGATGATCTGGCGCCGCTGTTCCCGATGTCGCTGATCTTGCAGGAGGTCAGCGCCGAGCCGTATATCGAAATCCCAGAAGCCCTGCGCCAGATTTATTTCCAATGGCGGCCCAGCCCGCTGGTTCGGGCGCGTCGGCTGGAGAAAGCGCTCAATACCCCGGCTCGCATCTATTACAAGTATGAGGGCGTGAGTCCGGTGGGCAGCCACAAGCTGAACACGTCTACGGCGCAGGTCTATTACAACCAGCAGGAGGGCGTGAAAAAGCTCTCCACTGAGACGGGCGCCGGGCAGTGGGGGTCGGCGCTGGCGCTGGCAGGCGCATTCTTTGGCATGGAGGTCGAGGTCTTCATGGTGAAGATAAGCTACCAGCAGAAGCCCTATCGCCGCAGCATGATGCAGACCTACGGCGCAACGGTCCACGCCAGCCCCACGAACCTGACCGACGCCGGGCGCAGCATTCTGGAGAAAGACCCGGATTCGCCAGGCAGCCTGGGCATTGCCATCAGCGAGGCGGTGGAGGTGGCGGCCAAGAGCGGCGGGACGATCAAGTATTCGCTGGGCAGCGTGCTGAACCACGTGCTGATGCACCAGACGATCATCGGAGAAGAGGCGCTGCTGCAACTCCAGAAGGCGGATGATTACCCCGATGTGGTGATTGGCTGCGTGGGCGGCGGCAGCAATTACGCAGGCCTGGTCTTCCCCTTCATTGGCGAAGCCCTGAAGAAGAAGCTCAAGACGCGCTTCCTGGCGGCGGAGCCGATGGCCTGCCCCAGCCTGACCAAGGGCCTCTATGCCTATGACTTTGGCGACACGGTGGGCATGACGCCGCTGGTGAAGATGCACACGCTGGGCCACGACTTTGTGCCAGCGGGCATCCACGCGGGCGGGCTGCGCTATCATGGGATGTCGCCGCTGATCTCGCTGCTGCACGAGGAGCAGATCATCGAGGCCAAGGCGTATCACCAGAACGCGGTCTTTGAGGCGGCCACGCTCTTTGCGCGCTGCGAGGGCATCATCCCCGCGCCAGAATCCGGCCACGCGGTGCGAGCGGCGATTGATGAGGCGCTGGAGTCCAGGGAATCTGGGAAGGGGCAGGTGATTCTCTTCAACCTGTCTGGGCATGGGCACTTTGATATGGGCGCCTACGATGCCTACTTTGCTGGGAAGCTCCAGGATTACGAGTACCCCAGCGAGGCAGTTGCTGCCGCGCAGCAGCGCTTGCCAAAGGTGGAGTAGCCTGGCGATTAATGAAGTTTTCCAAAATAGCGTGGTCACACGCCACGAAAGCTGGCGACTGAAGATCGCGGCTAAGGGCGTCTGCGGACGCCGCCAAGTCTGCCTGCGCAGACTCCCCCTGCCCCCTTTTGGCGCAACGGTTGACGCAGTGGGGCGGCTGGGAACCCGCGCAGGCGGGTTTGGTGGCCGCAGGCCCTTAGCCGCGATCTTCAGTCGCCAGGCTCGGTGGCAAGAGGAACCGTTCGCTCTCGCCACGAACCGGTTGGAAGCCGGTGGTACAAGTGGGTGCTCAGTGGCGCTCTGCAATCTGGAGCGCGGGTGGCCTGGCCTGTGCCCAGGCGGGCTTGTAGGTCTTGATGCGCTCCGGCAGGAGCGCTTTGGGCGGGCGTGTCCCAAACAGCCGCCGCCAGCACGCCCGCCAGCCCTCCTCCTCCGCTTGCAGCAGCTCCTCTTCCTCCCAGACGCGCAGCGTGCTGTCCAGCGTGACCCACACCCGCCGCATCTGCTGCTCCAGCGCCGCCTGCCACTCGGCAGCGTTCGCTTCCTGCCGGAGCAAAGCTCTCCGCGTGCGAGCAGCTAAGCGCACCAGCAAGTCCAGGTCGTCATCCAGCAGGGCTGAGAACGTCCCCTCAGCAATGGCGGCACAGACCGAGCTAATCGAACGACCCTGCAACGTCTCCAATGCAGGCGGCTGGCGCAGCGCGGGTGCCCCGCCATTGGCGCGATGCTTCTGCGCGCGGCGTCTGTCCCCATAGGCCAGGCAGGTCAGCAGCACATGCACCATATTCCGAAAGCTCAAGGCACGCCCGGAGAAGTCCTCATAGGGCACAGGCGGACGCTCGTAGGCCGTGCCCCTGCTTTGAGGGGTAGCCCCGTTCCCCGGCACGGTGGCCGGGGCTACGAGCGGACGTTCGTTGGTAGCCCCGGCCACCGTGCCGGGCAATCGTGGCAAGAAGGCGGAGAGATCGGCGGAAGGCAGGAAGGTGCGGAAGCAGGCAACGGCAGCGATGGTGTCGAACCAGGCGGTAGACATGGGGTGCAGGTTCCTTTCTTGTCTTGAGAGACGCTCATTACTTGAAACCTGCCAGGAACGAAGGGGCAATCACGTGATACCCTCTATACTGTTGGTGCTTCATCCCCGGCAGGTTCCGGGATGGGGTAACGGTGATGCGACGGGCCTAAGATGGCATGTCGCATCAGTTGTATTTAGGCGCATCACCTCCTCGTGCGAGAATGGGTGCTCACCAGAGTGCAGCACAACCTTGCTGTAAGTATAGCAAAGGGGCGCCAGGATGTCAACAAGCGGGCTGATTCCCCGGCACCCTAAGACAGAAGGGCACGGGGGACGCCGGGGCTACCCCTCAATGCAGGGGCACGGCGAGCACCTTACCGCTTGTAGCCCCGGCGTCCCTGCCGGGCATCCGTCGCCAGGAGCCAGCGTTGGCGTCTGCCACGATTCCCCCGGCACCCTAAAACAAAGGGCAGGCGGAGGCCGGGGCTACAAGCACGGAGGCCGGGGCTACAAGCAGCTAAGCTGTCTGGATGTTGGCGGCGGCGCGCAGGCCAAGCTCCTCGATGGATTGGTCGCGCATGAGGAACTTCTGGATTTTGCCGGTGACGGTCATGGGGAAGGCGTCCACAAACTTCCAGTAGCGCGGAATCTTGAAGCTGGCGATCTGTCCCTTGCAGAAGGCGGTCAGTTCCTCGGCGGTGGCCGTCTCGCCGGCCTTCAGCTTGACCCAGGCCATGATCTCCTCGCCATATTTGGCATCGGGCACGCCGATGACCTGCACGTCAGCGACCTTGGGGTTGGTGTACAGGAACTCCTCAATCTCGCGCGGGTAGACGTTTTCGCCGCCGCGAATGACCATATCCTTGATGCGCCCCACGATGTTGACATAGCCGCCGTCGTCCATTGTGGCGAGGTCGCCCGTGTGCATCCATCGGGCGGAGTCAATCGCCTTGCGCGTGGCCTCCTCGTTGTTCCAGTAGCCCAGCATGACGCAGTAGCCCCGCGTGCAGAGTTCGCCCTTCTCGCCGCGCTTGACGACCTTGCCGGTGCCTGGGTCCACGATCTTGACCTCAACATGCGGGTGAATCTGCCCAACGGTGCCCACGCGCTTTTCCAGCGGGTCGTCCAGGTGCGTCTGGAAGGAGACGGGGCTGGTTTCGGTCATGCCGTAGCAGATTTCGACATCTTTCATGTTCATCAGGTCAATCACATTGCGCATCACCTGCACCGGGCAGGGGGAACCCGCCATCACGCCGGTGCGCAGCGAACTGAAGTCGTACTTCTTGAAGTCGGGATGCGCCAGTTCGCCAATAAACATGGTGGGCACGCCATAGAGCGAGGTGCAGCGCTCGGCCTGGATCGCTTCCAGCACCGCGCCCGGCTCAAATGCCTCTGCCGGATAGACCATCGTGGCGCCGTGCGTCATGCAGCCCAGATTGCCCATGACCATGCCAAAGCAGTGATACAGCGGCACGGGGATGCAGAGCCTATCGTTTTCGGTGAAGCCTTGCAGATGGGCGACGAAATAGCCGTTGTTGAGGATGTTGTGATGGCTGAGCGTGGCGCCCTTGGGGTTGCCGGTGGTGCCGCTGGTGTACTGGATGTTGATGGGGTCGTCGAATTCCTGGTCGGCCTGGCGCTCGGCCAGTTGCTCGTCTGTCACCTGGCTGGCCTTGCTCATCACCTCGGCCCAGGTCCACATGCCAGGGGTATGCGCTTGTAGCCCCGCCGTCCCTGGCGGGCCGTCCCCCGGCACGGAGGCCGGGGCTACAGGCGCCAGGCGGATGACATGGCGCAGGTTGGGGAGCCGTTTGGCTTGCAGGGTGCCAGGGGCGCTCTCGCTCAACTCCGGGCAGAGCGTCTGCACCATCTCCAGGTAGCTGGTGGCGCGGAAATTGGGCGCGAGCACCAGCGCCATGCAGCCAGATTGATTGAGCGCGTATTCCAGTTCGTGCAGGCGATAGGCCGGGTTGATGTTGACCAGAATGGCGCCGATCTTGGCGGTGGCAAACTGGGTGATGCACCATTCGGCGTGGTTGGGCGACCAGATGCCTACGCGGTCCCCTTTCTGGATGCCCAGCGCCATCAGCCCACGCGCGCAGCGGTTCACCTCCTCTTGCAGCGCCTTCCAGGTGTAGCGCAGGTTCTGGTGGCGCGAAACCAGCGCCTCGCGGTCTGGGAAACGCGCTACCGTGTCGTCGAACGCATTGCCGATGGTGACGCCTAAGAGTGGCGTGTCGCTCGTGCCGCTGACATAGCTCCACTCTGACTGTTTGTGCTTGTGGGCGTGTCCGTTCTTTGCCATGAAGAGAAACCCTCCTGCTGTGCCCCCTGCTCCGGGGGTGCTAATGCTCCGGTGCGAACGTTGTTGCTGCTCTTGGAAGGTGTCGAGGAAATCTGGCGCGGTGGCCTCTGCCAGGCATTATAGCAGACGGAGGGATGGGACGGCACCTTACGAAGCTACGAAAGTACGAAACGCTTGCACATGCAACAGATTCGTAATTTCGTACATTCGTAAGGTATATACTTCATTTCTACATTTCCACCATTCCACCAGCGCCATATTGTTGTCTCGTGAAGCGTCTGCGTGCTTCCTGTCTTTAGAGAGAAGTAATATAGAATATTCATATAGCCATATAGAGAGGAGCAGAGGAGAGACAGCGTATTTGGTATGCGTAGTCAAAGAGAGCAGACCCACGTGAGGGAAGCCTACGAATGTACGAAATTACGAATTTGTTGCTCATGCAAGAGTTGCTCATGCAAGAGACTCGTAACTTCGTATATTCGTCTTGTAGCCGTACAATCAGTTGATGCGCTTCTCGCGCCCGGCCCATTCTTTCTCGCGCAGCACGTACTTCTGGATTTTGCCGGTGGAGGTCTTGGGCAGGTCGCCAAACTCCACCGCTGCCGGGCACTTGAAGTGAGCGATATGTTCGCGGCAGAAGGCGATGATCTCCGCTTCGGTGGCGGTTTTGCCGGGCTTGAGCGTCACAAAGGCTTTCGGGCGCTCGCCCCATTTCTCATCGGGGATGGCAACCACCGCGCATTCCAGCACCGCCGGGTGGCGTGCAACGGCCTGCTCGACCTCAATCGTCGAGATGTTTTCGCCGCCGGAGATGATGATGTCCTTCTTGCGGTCACGCAGTTCGATATAGCCATCGGCGTGCCAGACAGCCACATCCCCCGAATGGAACCAGCCGCCCTCAAAGGCGCGGGTAGTGGCGGCCTCGTCCTCGAAGTAGCCCTTGGCGGCGTTGTTGCCGCGCATAATCACTTCGCCCATCGTTTCGCCATCGCGGGGCACGTCGTTCATGTTGCCATCCACCACGCGCAGCCCATCGGAGATGACGTAGTTCTGGCCCTGACGGGCAAGTTTGCGGGCCTGGTCCTCCAGCGAAAGCTGCTCCCATTCGGGATGCCATTCGCAGACGGTGTGCGGGCCATACGTCTCTGTCAGGCCGTAGACGTGGATGGGCCGGAAGTTGAGCGCCTTGAGTTGCCCAATCAGCGTGGGCGAGGGTGGCGCCCCGGCAACGGTGACGGTGATCTGGCGGTCTACGCGGTGCGCTTTGGGCGAATTCACCAGCGAGATTTGCACGGTAGGCGCGCCGTTGTAGTGTGTCACGCCCTCGCTGTCAAAGATGTCCCAGACCTGGCCGGGGTCAATCTTGCGCAGGCAGATATGCGTGCCCGCCACCGCCGTCACCGCCCAGGGGAAGCACCAGCCGTTGCAGTGGAACATGGGCAGCGTCCACAGGTAGACGCTCTGGAAGGTCATGCCTGTTTCGATTACCTCACCCAGCGCGTTGAGATACGCGCCGCGATAGGTGTACATCACTCCCTTGGGTCGGCCTGTCGTGCCAGAGGTGTAGTTGATGGAGATGGTTTCTTCCTCATCCTCCAGCCAGCTTGTCACCGGCTCAGGCGAGCCACCTGCCAGAAACGCCTCGTAGGGGTCGTCTGCCTCACCCGTATCCAGCACGCGCACCACATGCAGCCCTTTGGCTTCTTCGACCAGGTGCTCCAGTTCGGCATCCACAAAGAGAAACTTTGCGCCGGAGTGCTGCAAGATATAGCTGATCTCCGCCGTGCTCAGGCGCGTATTGATGGCAACCAGGATGCCGCCAGCGGCAGGCACGCCAAAGGTGCCCTCCAGCAGCGCCGGAATGTTGGGACACAGGAAGGCCACGCGGTCATGCTTCTGCATCCCCGCCGCGCGCAGGGCCGAGGCCAGCCGGTTGACGCGCTCCTCAAACTGGCGGTACGTGTAGCGCCGCTCGCCATGCACAATGGCGGTTTTGTCGGGGAAGACGGAGGCACTCCGCTGCAAAAAGCTCATGGGGGTTAATTCGGAGCGATAGACCTTTTGGGCCATTGTTGACCTCCTCGAATAGCGTCTGGATGATCGGTAGCGTCTTCTTTCTTAGAAGGAATTTCGATACCGCCAGTATAGCATCTCTTGCTGGCGGTTAAAACCGCGCCTGGGGGCCTGCGGCCACCCTAAGACAGAAGGGCACGGCAAAGCCCGCCTGCGCGGGCTGGATGCGTCCTAGCCTGCGTAGGCAGGCTTTGCGGCGAAGCCTCTAGCCGCGACTTTAGTCGCCAGGCTCCAGGGCAGGGGGCTTGTAATTCTTCTGGAACAGAGCGATAATAAGACCCTCCATTTCTCTGCCCCTGTCTGGGAGGGATACTAGCGAGGTGGGCAGGATGACAGAAAGAGGCGTGTGTGATGAACCAACGAGCACTCCCACCGCTTGTCGTAGCCGACCCTGATCCAGCCTGGCAGCATCAGATGATGCTCCTGTTGCAGCGCGACTTTCACTGCTACCCCGCGAGCACACTCCACGAAGCTGTTCAAGCTATCGAGCGCGTCCATCCCGTGCTCCTCATCATGGAACTGAATCAGCCAGATGGGGATGGCTTTGCGCTCATCCACTATTTACAGGCATCTCCAGAACTGCGGCGGATACTGATTGCCTGCGTTACCACGCGCTCCGCCATTACGGACAAGGTGCGGGCCATCCGCGCGGGGGTAGACGATTATATCGTCAAGCCCCCGGACGCGGTGACATTTGCCGGGCGGATGGTGATGCTGCGGCGGCTTGGACACATGGCGCGGTCTTACGCCTAGAAGCCCCACGCGCCGCGTCAATGCCATGAAAAGCGCTTATTGAGGATAGTTCGTCATGGATTTTTCTCTTATTACCGTGTTGGTCGTTGATGATAACCCTGAACTCCTGAGCATTCTTGCCGAGGGCCTGGAACTCGCCGGGCCTTTCCATGTCTTGACGGCCCAGGATGGTCTGCAAGGATTAGAGCTTTGCCTGCAACATCGCCCCGATTGCCTGGTGATTGATGTCAAAATGCCGCAAATCAATGGCTATCAGCTTGTGCGGCTGCTGCGCGGCGACCCGCAAACGGCCCAGATACCGCTGATCCTCTTGACGGCGCTCGCGCAAGACTATGAGCGCTCCGTTGGGTTGAGCGCAGGAACAGACCGCTATCTAATCAAGCCTGTGACCCCGCGTGAACTCGCCAAAGTCGTGCGCGAAGTGGTGGCGCTCAGCCACCAGGAGCGGCAGAAGCGCTTCCAACACCTGGTCGAAGTGGAGGGGGAACAGTTGGATGAGTGAGACATCTTTTGTACTTCAGCAGGAACAAGCAATCTACCGCCAGTATGACGACCAGCGCCGCATCCGGCTGGCGCGTCTCATTGCGCCAGCGATATTCATCGTTGCCGGGTCGGTTGGTTTCACACTCATCATTTATCTGCTGTTCCATCTTCACCCCCTGGATCAATTCACTGTCTTTTTGACCTTCATAAGCTGGTTTGTTGCCTCAAGCGGCATTGCGGGTATCATAACGGCCCGGCACGGCAACGCTAACCTGACGGCAATCAGCCTGTGCAGCGGATTGCTGGTTGCTATCGGTGCTCTCCTGGCCTATTCAATTGACACCACCAGCCTGAATGCCTTCTCGCTCGTTGTCCTGTTTGGTCTTTCTCTCGTGATTGTGATCTCCGGCGTCTTGGGCAGCATCCAACTGCTGATTGTCGTCACGGTGGTCCTGATTCTCGGTGGGACGGGTGTGCTGGTCGCCAACGCGCAAACTCCGCTCTTAGCGGAGAATGGCTTTGAGACGGGGTTGGTGCTCATGGCTATTCTCGCCACCATCGGCGTGCTGATGGTGATCTTTCGCCTGGGGTATCAACAAACCCTGCGCGAACTGGGCGAAGCGCATGTTGCGTATGAGCAGGCGCAGCAGCTTGACGATCTGAAAAACCAGTTCATTGTCAACGTCAATCACGAACTGCGTAATCCCGTCATGGCGATGATGGGGCATCTAGACATTCTGGATATGAGCCTGGAAACCGCCCCCCGCGAGCGCCTGCAAAAGGTGACGAAGGGCGCCATCCACGCCTCCGAAAACCTGCGCACGCTGCTCGCCAGCATTCTGGATGCCAGCCGGATGGAGCAGGGAACGGGCGATTTCACCCCGGAGCCGATTCCGCTGACCAAAGCCATTCTCTCCGCCGCAGAGTTGATCAGCCCCAGCGAAGGCGACTTTCAGGGGCGCGAGCTTCGCTTGTATGTGCCAGAAAAGCTGGCGGTCTGGGGCGAGCCTGTTCGCTTCCAGCAAATCATGACGAACCTCATCTCCAACGCGCTCAAGTATTCTGCTCATGGCACGCCGATTGAAGTAAGAGCGCGGGTGGTCACTGACCAAGTTTCTGGATTTCTCAAGCGCATACGATCTGTGCCGGAGAGTCCCCAGGGGTGGGTAGAGATTACGGTGCGTGATTGGGGGCTAGGCATTCCGCCAGAGCAAATCCCGCTGCTCTTCCAGCGCTTTGTGCGCCTGCCGCGCGATCTGGCGTCAACCGTGATCGGCAACGGTCTGGGGCTGCATCTTTGCAAAGTCTGCACAGAAGCCATGAAGGGAAGCATCTGGGTTGAAAGTTCTGGTGTTGAGGGAGAAGGGTCAACCTTTTACGTGCGGCTGCCCCACCGCTCCGAAGCATCAGGCGGCTTGCCTACCCCAGTGTGAGCAGCCCCAATCGCCAGCAGGCAGAAAGGATAATTTTCGAGGTAACAATCTGTACCATGACAGCGTATAATAGTGAGAGCACCAAAAGTGAGTTTTTTTGTTTATTTGCTGCCTTTCTGTATACTCGTAAGGGACTATTTGCATGTTTTCCCCCTCTCGATATATTCTCTCCCCAGGCACACGTCTCCCCAGGCCGTTCCGTCTCACTCCGCTGCTGATGCTGATGACGCTGCTGGCTGTGCTGCTTGGCGCGTGCGGCACCCCAACTGCTTCCACAGGCGCAACCCCAACAGCAGCAGCCACCAAACGCCCGGCCTATGTCTATGTGGCAATTGGCGATTCGGTGACGTTTGGCACCTGCGCGACCAATCCGGCTACCGATAGCTGGCCGGAGGTGCTCAGCCACAAGATGCCTTCGGGCACGCAGGTGATTAACCTGGGTATTCCTGGCTGGACGGCCCACGACGCGCTTCAGAGCGAATTGCCAGAAGCGGTTGACGCGCAGCCCGATCTGGCAACGGTCTGGCTGGGGGTGAACGACCTGAAAAACGGCGATGTGTCGCTAGACTCCTATCGCCACGACCTGGACACCATCCTGGCTGACCTCAGCGCCCAGACCCACGCCCACATTGCCGTCGCCAATATCCCCGACCTGACGCTGCTCCCCCGCTTTTTCGGCGCCAACCAGAAAGCGCTAACCGCAGAAGTGCAGAGTTGGAACGCCGCCATTGCCCAGGAAGTGACCGCGCACAATCTCATTTTGCTGGATGTGTATGACCACACCACTGAGATACTAGGGCACCCAGAATATCTTTGTAGCGATGGCCTGCATCCTACGACGCTTGGCTATCAACAAATCGCCGCGCTGTTTTATCAGGTACTGCATGGCGATGGCTTATTCTAGCAGGGACGAAATCCGCGACCATGCAAGCACTTTTTGGTATCCCCCTGGAGACGCTGAAAGAGCGTCTCCTCTTGTACACCATTGTTGCCGCGATAGTGGTCGTGGTGCTGGCGCTGCGCAAGCCCATCTTGCTCAAAATTGGGCTGCGCAATGTGCCGCGCCGCAAGATGCGCATGCTGCTGATTGTCTTTGGGCTGATGCTCTCCACCTCGTTTATCACCGCTGCGCTGGCTGTGGGAGACACCATCACGACGGCGGTGCGCTCGGTGGCCGTCTTCAACTACGGGCGCATTGACGAGATTATTGAGGGCGGGCATGGCCCGCTGGGCCTCTTCCCCTACAACACCTACATCCCCATAGCTGACGAGGGCGACACGAACCCAGATATTGCCGGGGTAGCGCCCGCGCTGCAAGAAGACAATCTGGTTCTGGCGGATGAGACGGCGCGGCAGGTGCGTTCCAGCGTGACCGCGCTGGCGATTCCACCCGACGCCGCCAATGGTTTTGGCGGCATGTATGATGCCGAAGGCACCGCGCTCGACAGCGGCACGCTCGGCCCCAACGATATTTACCTGAACGCCGCTCTGGGTACGCTGCTCAATGCGCGGGTTGGGGATAGAATTTATGTCTATTCTGATCGCTGGCCGGGACAGCGTTTCCAGTTCACGGTGCGCGGGATTATCGCTAAATCCGGTCTGGTGGGCGATACGCCAACTTTTATTTTGCCGCTGTTCGCCCTTCAGGGCATTGAACACACCAACGAGATTAACCGCATCTTTATCGCTAATCGCGGCGATGGACTGACCGGCGTGAACCTGACGGATGGTATCACGCATCGCCTCCGCCGCCTGCTGCCTCTCGGCCTCTCTGTCAATGAGATTAAAGAACATGGCGTGGAGCAAGCTGAGAACGCCAACGACATCTTTACCCGCATCTTTACCCTGTTTGCGCTGTTCTCGCTGGCAATTGGGGTATTGCTGATCTTTTTGATCTTTGTCTTGCTGTCAGCGGAACGCCGTGCCGAGATGGGCGTATCGCGGGCCATTGGTGTGCAGCGCGGTCAGTTGGTGCAACTCTTTCTGTTTGAGGGGTCGTTTTATGATCTCATCGCCTCGTTGGTTGGCATTGCGTTTGGCGTCGGGCTGGGCGCGCTGCTGGTGGCGCTGCTGCGCCCCACGCTGACGCGGGTTGGCTTCCCGCTGGAATTAGAGTTCCAGCCAACCAGCCTGATCATCTCCTACTGCCTGGGCGCCCTCTTCACTCTGGGGACGATTGTGGCCTCGGCCTGGATCATCAGCCGCATGACGATTGTCTACGCCATGCGCGATCTGCCAGAGCCGCCGCGCCAGCCGCTTTCGCTGCTGAAGCTGGTGGGCCAGTGGGCCGCGCATATGGAGATGGCCTTTTTTGTCAGCAATGGTGATCTTTCCCCCGCTCGCGCAGCCCTGGCGCTGCCAGGCGATGTGCTGAGTATCGCCTGGGGCTTGATTACGCGCGGCATCGGGCCGCTGCTGATTGGCTGGATGCTGTTGCAGCGCGGCATTGCCACCTATGAAATCGCGCCGTTTTCGCTGGGACTGTCGCTCATGCTGGTTGGCGTGGCGCTGGTCATCCGCTGGTGTATCGTGTGCCTGCCGGGGCTGTTTCGCGCCGTTGGCCTGACGCGCAACATGTCCACTCAGAAGATGCTGCATCTGCACCGGCAGTGTTTAATGATTGGTGATCGGGTCGCTGCGGCGGTGGCCGGGCTGGGCCTGCTGCTCTATTGGGCGCTGCCCTATGATACGCTCGTCTCGCTGGGCTTTCCGCGCTTTGGCGGGGGCATCGAGGTTTTCTTTTTCTCCGGCGTGATGATGGTCTTGGGCGCCATCTGGGTGCTCACCTTTAATGCTGATCTGCTGCTCTTGCCGCTGATCTGGCTGCTGCGCGGGCTGCGCAAGCTCGGCTTTATCCTGCACACGGCGCTCGTCTATCCGCTGCATTATCGCTTCAGAACGGGCATCAATCTGGTGATGTTCACCCTGGTCATCTTTACCATGACCGTCATGGCGGTGCTGAGCAGTTCGGTTGCCAACTCTTACGGCGACATTCAGCATTACACTGGCGGCTATGATATTCAGGCGCGGCCCTTCTTCCAGCCCATTGCTGATATTCACGCAGCAATTGCCCACGCGCCGGGCATCAATCCCAGTGACTTTGAGAGCGTCAGCAGCGAGACGATTGGGCTGGCGGGCGTGCTGCAACTCTCGGCCCCGCACCCGCGCTGGAGCTACTACCCCATCAACATTGTGGATGGCGGCTTTCTCGATGGCCTGGGCGATCATCTGGTGGCGCGGGCGCCGGGCTATGCCACCGACGATGATGTCTGGAAGGCGCTGCGCACGCATCCAAACTTCGCGCTGATAGACAGCCGGGCGCTGCCGCCCTCCCCAGATAGCCCGTACAGCGGCTATATTCCGTCGCCTGGGCAGGATGAATTAGACGCAATCCGCGCTATCTCCAGCAACGCGACGAGCGAATTGGGCGGCCTGCCTAACCAGTACCTCTACCAGTTTAGCGGCGCGTACCAGGGGGACGCGACGATTCCGGCCACGCCTGTCTGGGTGGGAGACATCCGGGGAGGCACGCCGGTCAAGCTGACTATCATTGGCGTGGTAGATAACCTGGATGGCCTGCATTACGGGCTGGTCACATCGCAGCAAGGCTTTGCCCCGGCGCAGGCGGGTCTGCCCGCGCTGCCCATCCAGACCCAGCGCTATTTCTTCAAGGTGCGCCCTGGCGTTGACCCGCACACTGAGGCGGTGGCGCTTGGCTCCGCTTTTTTGGATAACGGCCTGGAGACGACAGTGCTGGCGGATGTGGTGGTGGATACCAACGGGGCGCGCATCTTTATCAGCCAGATTTTGCTGGGCGTGGTTGGCTTGACGCTGCTGCTGGGATTGGCGGCGCTGGCTGTGACCGGCACACGCGCTGTGGTGGAGCGGCGCCAGCAGATAGGGATGCTGCGCGCGCTGGGCTATCAGCGCTGGTCGGTGCAACTGAGTTTCTTGCTGGAATTTCTTTTAGTCGGGATTGCTGGAACATATATTGGAATGTCTTTGGGTCTGGTGTTGTGTCGTAATGTGTTTGCCGCGAACTTTTTTGAACAATATCAAACGGGGATTACGCTGCTGGTACCCTGGCAGGAATTGGGGGTGATTGCGCTGTGCGCGGGCGTGGCGTCCCTCCTGGCCGCCTTCCTTCCCGCGTGGCAGGCTGGCCGCGTCTCTCCGGCTGATGCGTTGAGATACGAATGACGGGATGAGTGACCTTATTATTCAGGCAACGAATATTCGCAAGCTGTATGACAGCGGCGCGGGCCAGGTGGCCGCGCTGCGTGGCGTGGATTTTAACGTGAAGCGGGGCGAGATGGTGGCTATCATGGGGCCAAGTGGCTGCGGCAAGACGACCCTGCTCAATTGTCTCTCTGGCCTGGACGAACCAACCAGCGGCGAGATTCTCATCGCGGGCACCAACCTCAAGAAGTTGAGTGATCGCCAGCGCACTGCCTATCGCGCGCGGCAGATGGGCTTTATTTTCCAGAACTTTAACCTGCTGCCCGTGCTCAGCGCCGTTGAGAACGTCGAATTGCCGATGCTCGTTTCCGGTGCCAGCGGGGGCAAGGCCCGCAAGCACGCGCTAGAAATGCTGGCGCTGGTGGGTATGGTCGAGCGCGCCCGCCACCGACCAGCCGAGCTTTCCGGGGGCCAGCAGCAGCGCGTGACCATTGCGCGGGCGCTGGTGAACAATCCAGCTATCGTCTGGGCGGATGAACCCACCGGCAATCTGGATGGGGAAGCGGCAGAAAGCGTGCTGAACCTGCTCTGCGCGCTCAATCGCGAACAGAGCCAGACGCTGGTGGTCGTCACTCACGCGCCAGAGGTGGGCGCGCGGGCCGGGCGCATTGTGCGCATGCGCGATGGGGGGATCGAGGGGCCATAGGCCCCTGAAGTAGAAGGTTTCCTTATGAGACTACAGCTTGTTGAGGTGCTGGCTTGTTTTGTGCAGCAGATAGTACAGCGCCAGACAGAGCAGCACCACCGCGACGATGCGCGGCAAAATCACCGAAAGCACGCCTGAACCACCATGCCCCCGGTGATGAACAAATAAGCGCTTAGACCGAGCCATGACATCCCTCCTTGGGTCAAAATAACCGAATGCCTCCCAATAACAGTATAGAAGCTGGCTTGCGCTCAGAAAAGGGCAGAAAAGCTGAGGCAGGCTAGGTATTTTTATGGAGGGAAGCCTGGCCCATGTTCCACAACAGCCACCCTTGCAGCCCGGCCAACGCCAGCAGCGCGATGGTTGGCACGTCATAAAGCAGCGTTGCCCAGCCGGTAAGCGTGTTATGGGGTTGTGCCAACAGCTTATCTGCCAGCCAGATGCAGGGCCAGGCGGCGCCAAAGGGAATGAGCAGGGTAATCAAGAGGGTGAGCAACCACCAGGTGGGCGGCCTGGGAAGCTGGCGCAGCGCCAGCAGGAGCATCGCGCCGGGGAGCAGCAGCAGGGTCAGGCTCCAGTACCAGGTAACGGGGAAGATCAGCAAGAGCATGGTAATCAGCACGCCTTGAGCCAGCCACTCACCCACTGCGCTCTTGCCGCGCTGGCGACAGCGCCAGAGAAAAAGCAGCGTTGCCAGCAGGACCAACCCGGCAACAAGCTCGCCCAACAAAACGGCTGAGGAGAGGCTGACGCCTTGCAGTAGTCGCGGAATCGCAACTAAGTGGTCATCGTAGCCGGTAAGCGGGCGTGTGACGGCTCCAACAATGGAAAGATTCTCTTGAGCGGGCACCCAGGCACGCTCATTGATCTGCACCGGCCCCAGGTAGTCGGCAATGGCTTGTGGCCCCAATACCAACACCGTGAGGATGGTGACACTGCCAATGGTGAGCAGCGCCGATCTGACGACAGCCCGGCGCCCGTAGAGAATCGCGCCCAGAAGCAGCAGCGTCGGCCAGAGTTTAAGCAGGGCGGCCAGCCCCAGCAGCACGCCAGCCCAGCGGTGCTTCCCGTGCCGCTCCAGCAGCCACGCGCCCACCAGCAAGAGCAGCGTGAATTCACCAAGGTTTTGCAGTGACAGCGAGAGCCGGAGCGCGGGCCACAGCCCACTGCCAAACGTAAACAGCGCTATCCCTGGCAGGGAACGCCAGCCAACCTCGCTAAGGAGCAGCCAGCCCGCCACCAGATACGCAGCCAGACAGAAGCAGCCCCAGAGCAAGGTTGCGGTGGGGAACGGAAGCAAGCCAAACGGATACGCCAGCAGCACCGAGGTTGGCGGGTGTGGGTTGTACTCAATTGTGACGGGCACATTAGAGATGCCAGCCCAGCACTGCACAGGCAGATAGGCCGAATGCCCCTGGAGCAGGTGTTGGGCAGCCTGATAGTCCTGACAGAAATCGTTGGGCTGCTGGCTGGCAAGCCATGCTTGCGCGCTCAGAAGCAGCAAGCCCAGCCCCAGCACTGCCCACCAGATGCCGCGCCACAGCCGCGAACGCTGGGCGCGTGGGCTGCTCAGCGCCTGAATTATCGCGCTCAATGGAGCGGTGGCGGCAGATGGTGAGGTGATGGCTTCAGCCGACTTCTCCTGGCTCATAGGACGTGCGACTCTTTGTGCGACTGGCTGAAATCGCGGCAGGGGTCGAAGGCCGCCAGGTTCATCGTGTGGCCTTCGAAGGGAGATGGCAGACGCACCTGCCCATTGCGCACATCGCCCGCTAGCAACGCTTCGACCAGCGCAGCGGTGATGGGCGCGTGCATCAGCCCGTGCCCGGAGAAGCCTGCCGCGTGCGCCAGGTTGTGCAGGCGGGCATCAAAGCCAATGAGCGGGCTGCCATCGGGAGTCATGCCGTAAAAGCCAGAGGTCGTGGCGACCAATCCGCCACTGTCTGCCAGGCTGGGCATAAAGGTTGCAGCCTGTTCCAGCACGTAATAGCCGAAGTTGTCCACACCCTCCAGGTGCGAGAAGCCAGGGCGAATGGCGTCCTGATCTTCGTCCGTAAAGTCCGGCTCTGGCGGGGCCTGGTGCATGCAGGCCAGCACGAGCAGTTCGCTTTCCGGGCGGGAATGCGCGCCGCGATGCCTGCCCATGCCGTAGATGGTCATCGGCATGCGGTGCCAGCGCTCAGACTCCATGACGGGCTGGCCCGATTTCCAGAAATACAGATAGCGCTTGGTGGGCGCAATCGGCAGCGGCATGCCACCAATGCGTTGGCTGACGCGGGGCGCCCAGGCGTTGGTGCAGTTGACAAAGAAGTCGCCCGCTACCGGCCCCTGCGTGGTTTCGAGATGGGTGATACGCTCGCCGCTGACCCTGGCGCCCGTTACCTCGGTCTGCTCACGCAGTTCCACGCCCAGTTCTTGTGCGCGCCGGAAGCCTTCGAGATAGATCATATCGGGGATGAGAAAGCCGTCTTCCGGGCACCACGTGGCGCCGATCAGCCGCTCAGTCTCCAGATGCGGCCACTGGCGACAAATCTCCGCTGGCGGCAGGATTTCTACCGGCAGGCCCAAGCGCCGCTGCATGGCCGCGTTGACCTGCGCCTGCTGCCAGGCGTCGGCCAGTTCCTGGCGCAGCGTGTCATCCCAGGCCGGGTCAGGATAGGCCGGGTCTTCAAAGAGGAAAAGGTACCCATTCTGGCGCATGACGGGCAGCGCGGCGCGTTCGGCGGGCGTGTGCAGGTGCTCGTGGAAATGCGCGTACCACCATTCGGAGTAGCGCAGTCCCATCACCGTCTCTTCCACGCCAAACTGGGCGCGAATGCCTGCCATCGAGCGCGAGGACGAGCCGTTGCCGCGCCGTGCTTTCTCCAGCGCAATCACGCGAAAGCCGCGCTCTGCCAGCCGCACTGCGCTGAGCGCGGCGCTTGAGCCGCCGCCAATCAAAACGACTGTCTCCACCCGATTACTCCGCGTCTGGCGGCCCGGCATGCCCGCCAATCGTCAGGCCGCCATCAACGACCATGACCGCGCCCGTCGTGAAGTTCGAGGCAGGCGAAGCCAGGAACAGCGCCATGCCCGCAATCTCATCCGGCGTGCCGATGCGGTGCAGCGGCGACATGGCTTCCACCGATTTGCGAATCTGCGGAGTTTCGACCAGCACGTTTGCAAAGCGCGTCTGGATGACGCCGGGGGCAATGGCGTTCACCTGGATATT
Organism: Ktedonobacterales bacterium; assembly: GCA_036557885.1. Lineage (GTDB taxonomy): Bacteria > Chloroflexota > Ktedonobacteria > Ktedonobacterales > DATBGS01 > DATBGS01. The sequence continues at coordinate 139,019 of DATBGS010000165.1, read as the reverse complement.
CCAGTGGCCGAACTCCTGGGCCATCGAGCGCGTGATGCTGACGATAGCGGCTTTAGTGGCGCTGTAGATGCCCTGCATGGTGCCGGGCAGGATGCCCGCCACCGACGCGATGTTGATGATCTTGCCGCTCTGCCGCTCTTTCATCTGCGGCACGATCAGGCGGGTCAGGCGCACCGCGCCCATGATATTTGTTTCGAACATCTTGGTCCACATGCCGTCATCGGCATCCATCAGCGGGCCAAAATGCACGTTGGTGGCGGCGTTGTTGACCAGAATATCAGCCATGCCAAAGTGGGCTTCTGTGGACTGCACGAGCCGCTGAAGGTCTTCCGGCTTGCTGATGTTGGTGGGCACGCCCAGCACGGTATAGCCCGCCTGCTGAAGCTCGTCTACGGCTGCCGCAACGCCCTCTGGCTTGCGCCCAACAATCACCACTTTGGCGCCAGCATTGGCGAGCGCGGCAGCAATCGCCAGCCCAATGCCGCGTGTGCTGCCGGTGACGATGGCAACCTTTCCCGTAAGATCAAAACTTGGCAAAAGCATCCTGTTCCCCCTTTGATGTTGTGGTTATGGCAACAGCACTTCCATGATGTAGTGGTGGCTTTTCCGCCAGATATAGAAAAGCAAGACAGACAGTGTAAGAATAAGCGCCAGCCTCAGCAGCACCACCGTGAGCCGGGCGGAGAAGCTGCGGCGTCGGCTCAGTCGCAACCTTCCCAGTCGTCTTTTCCTTGCCACGCGATTACCTCCAGAAAAATAGATAAGAAATTACTTGATACCACGCATGCTTAACTGCACGCGCCCGCGCTGCACCTCGACCTTGAGCACGCGTACCTGCACGATCTGCCCAACGGCGACAACCGAGAGCGGGTCTTTCACAAAGCGATCTGCCAACTCCGAGACGTGCACCAGGCCATCCTGTTTAACGCCGATGTCTACAAACGCGCCAAAGTCCACGACATTGCGCACCGTGCCCTGCAAGATCATCCCTGGCTGGAGGTCTTCCATTTTGAGCACATCATGGCGCAGGATGGGTGCTGGCAGGGCATCGCGCGGGTCCAGCCCCGGCTTCTCCAGATTCTCTAAAATATCCTTCAGCGTGGGCAAGCCCACCCCAATCTTGCTGGCAATGTCGGCCCAGGCGCTCTCCTCGCCGTCTCTGGAATTGCGGCTGCTGCGCCCCAGGCTGGATTGCAGCTTGACCAATTGCCGAAACTGAGCGATGCGCTCAGCCGGTTTGCCAGTTTTGCTCTCGCCAGGGAGCATCTCCAGAAGGTCGCGGGTGGCGCCGTAGCTTTCTGGATGAATAAACGAATTATCTAACGGCTCAGTCCCGTTGGCAATCTTGAGGAAGCCTGCCGCCTGCACAAAAGTGGCTGGCCCAAAGCCGGAGACTTTCTGTAGCTCCTCGCGCGAACGGAACGCGCCATGCTCCTCACGATATTTCACGATGGAGTTAGCCAGGCGGGTGTTGATGCCGGAAACATGCTTGAGCAGCGCGGCAGACGCCGAATTGACCTCAACGCCCGCGTAGTTGACGCACGAGACGACGACGCGATCCAGCATCTCTGCCAATTCTTTCTGGTCTACGTCATGCTGGTACAGGCCCACGCCAACCGCCTTGGGGTCAATCTTCACCAGTTCCGCCAGCGGGTCTTGCAGGCGGCGGGCAATGGAGATGGTGCCGCGCTGGGTGGCGTCAAGCGTGGGGAACTCCTGACGCGCGGCCTCCGATGCAGAATAGACCGACGCGCCGGCCTCGTTGACCATCACGTAGCCGATGCGCCCGGAGATGTCTGTCTCCCGCTCAAGCTCTTTGATGATGCCAGCGACTAGCTGCTCGGTTTCACGCGAAGCAGTGCCGTTGCCAATGGCTATCACCGTGATGTTGTGCTCTGCCAGCAGTTTGCGGATGGTCTGCGCCGCTTTCTCTGACTGATGCAGATAGATGGTGTCGGATTCTAGAAACTTGCCCGTCTCATCCACAATAGTGAGCTTGCAGCCGGTGCGATAGCCCGGGTCAACGCCCAGCACCTTGCGCCCGCGCAGCGGCGGTTGCAGCAGCAAGTTGCGCAGATTGGTGGCAAAGATGGCGATGGCGTGTTCTTCGGCCTTGCGCGTCAGTTCTACGCGCACTTCGCGCTCCATCGAGGGCGCCAGCAAGCGCTTATAGCCATCTTCCATCGCTTCGGTTAAGTGATTGGCAAAGGGCGACGACGATTTGATGGGATAATGCTGCGTGATTTCGGGCTGCGCCTGCTCATAGGGCAGCGCGACGCCCACGCGCAGCACGTCTTCGCGCTCGGCGCGGTTCAGCGCCAGCACGCGATGTGGCACCAGTTTGGTCACGCTCTCATTGAAATCGTAGTACAGTTGATAGACGCCGTTGGGGTCTTTTTCGGCCAGCTTCTCTGGCTCGGCCACTTTCGCGCTGAGCGTGGAAGACTTGAAGAAGGTGGCACGCATGCTCCCGCGCACGTTGGCGTCTTCGGCCAACGTCTCGGCCACAATATCGCGGGCGCCCGCGTAGGCTTCCTGAATGGTATTGACGCCCTTTTCGGCGTCCACAAAGGGCTGGGCGTGCTGCTCCAGCAGCGCGCTCAGATTTCCGGCCAGTTCGGGCTGCTGCAAAATAAGCTCGGCCAGCGGCGCCAGCCCCTTTTCGCGGGCGACGCTGGCGCGGGTTTTTCGCTTGGGGCGATAGGGCAAATAAATATCTTCGACTTCTTGCAGCGTCGTGGCCGCCGCCAGCGCCGCCTCAATCTCTGGCGTCAGTTTGCCCTGCGCATCAATTAACCGGCGCACATCGGCTTTGCGCTGGTGCAGCGCCCGCAGCGCAGCGGCGCGGTCAGCGATGGTCTGAATCTGGACTTCATCCAGGCTGCCCGTGACTTCTTTGCGGTAGCGGGCGATAAAGGGAATGGTGTTGCCCTCGTCCAGCAGCGCAATGGTGCGCTCCACCTGGCCGATGGAGAGCTTCGCTTCTGCGCCGATGGCCCTGGCAAGCTCCCCAATGGGAAGCGTTTCTGCGGGCAGTGCTGATTCTGGGGTGGTTTCTTCCTGGTTGGTCAACAGGGTTCCTGCCTTCCGTGATCGGAGTGGGTTTTAGCTCTGTGCAGAAAGATAGTACCACAGGAAGCGAGGGCAGGTAAGATACCTGGCTACTGGTGGTGGGCGTGCTCCCTGTACCCCCGGCGTCCCCGCCGGTTCGCCGTGCCCCTGCTTTGAGGGGTGGCATAAGGGAACGCTTCGTGGTTGCCATGATTGCCCGGCAGGGATGCCGGGGGTACAGGTGCCTCTAGCTTGCTTTTATGGCTTGCAGGACCATTCTCGCCAGGAGTAGCCGTCGCGCTTGAAGATTTCATAGGCGGCCAGGGTGTTTGCTTGCGCGTCAAAGGGGGATTTGGCGCGCTGAGCGGTGGTGTTCCAGGTAGAGGGATACAATATCTGAAACAACCCGGAGGCATAGCTGCCACCGATTGACGTGTGGTTCTGCGCCGACGGGTTCAAGCTGGATTCGCAGGTGGCGACGGCAATCGCGTCGCTGGAGTAGCTTCCAAACACCGACTGGATGATGCTGACTACGCTCCCTTTGCTCGCTGGCGGGGGTGTCGGCTTGCGGCGCGGCGTGGCCGTTGGCTTTGGTGGTGGCGTTGGCGTCATGGTAGACGTGGGTGTGGGGGCAACCGTAGAGGTTGCGGTAGGCAGTTGGAAGCTGCCGGTATTTACGCTTTTGTAGCTTTGGCGAGTTGACTGACCGCTCTGGAAAGCTGGGAGCAAGACGTAGCCAGCGATGCCCAGCACCACCAGCACAGACACGGCAAGCACCGCTACCTTGACCCACCAGCGCCAACCGCGTGCTCTGCCATGTTGTTTTGCCTCAACCAGCGCCCCTGGCGCGGGCGTAACCGCGAGCGCAGGCAATGTTATCCGCGTGGGCAGCTTGCCTGTGGGAGGGGTTGGCCGAGAGAGGATGCCTGGGTTGTGGGCAGGCGCCTGGTGATGTCTGGCCTGCGATGGTTCCTGGGGGAAGAGTGACGAGTCTTCTAAGGGAAGGGTATCTTCAGTTTGTTCTGTATAGTCTTGATCTGGTGTGCCCGGAACCCGAATAAGCCTGTATTTGTGTGGGACGCCCGTGAGTTGCCTCCTCGCGGCGCGTCTTCAAATGGATACCTGTTTTGGGCAAGAGTTGTCTCCTGACGGTACTGTGCTTCCTCCGCTCTCTGCCTGCGCGCCTCGTTGGGCGCTGGTTGGCAGTATCAAAAATTGGTGCTGACGCGCACGCGAGGGGCAGTATCGCACATACCTTTGCTCATCACACAAGAACATAGCCTGAAAGTACCAGGCAAGGAGGCGGCTAGTTACAAGAGGAAATGGGCCGATTTATTCCGCCAAAAGCGTCTTTCCAACAGCCGGAAGCGGCTGGACCTGCGCTGCGGTCGTGTGTTCTGCAAGCCATGCGTTCAGCGCGTCCACCACTGCCGGAGTTTTGGGGTCATAGAGCAGGCAGTGATAGGCTTCGGGGATGATGAGGAACGAACGCTGTGTGGCGCGCACGCGGCGATAAAACGCGGCGGTTCCGGCGGGATGCGCCACGCGGTCCTGTTCTCCACGAATGACCAGCAGCGGCAAGGCGACCTGGCTGGCTTTGCGGCGGGTGCGCCAGAGCCAGAAGGTGAGCGTATTCAGGAAGCGCACGCTGACATGGCGCACAAAGAGTGGGTCGGCGCGCAGCCGCGTGTTAAAGGCGTCGTCGCGGCAGCCCAGTTCTTCCCGTCCGCTGGTGGGCATTGTGGGGCGAGTGGGATGCAAGACGAGCGAGCGCAGAAAACGGGCGGCTTCGCTAAAAGAGGGTTGAATGGCCGGGCGCAGGACGGGCGCCAGCAAGATCAATCCGGCGGGCGCTGTAGCGGGTTGCTGCGCGGCCTGAAGCGTGTACTGGATGGCAATGGATGCGCCCATGCTTTCGCCCAGCAGTATCACCAGCTTGCCGGGCCAGCACTCGCGCGCCCAGATGACCGCCGCCTCTACATCCTCAAGGTAGCGATCAAAGCGGTCAATATCGCCGCGCTTGCCAGCCGAATGCCCATGCCCGCGCAGATCAGGCGCCACCAGCGCTGTGCCTGCCTTGCCCAGATGCTCCGCCAGTTCAGCATAGTAGCCGCCATGCCCGCCCAGACCTTGCACACACACGACGATGCGCTCTGGCTCCGGCGCGACCCAGGCGCGCAGAAAAATGCTGAGGCCGTCGCGCGTGCTGACTTTGGCTTCTACTGCTTCCATTTGGGGCGATAGTCCTCGTAGATTTCGTGCAGCGTGGCAATAAAGATGGGCCTCATAAGCATGATCAGCACCCAGATCAACGCGCCTCCCACAAGGTCATCCGTTCGCGTCCAGGTGAATCCCGCAATGATCAGGTCTGCGTGCGGTGGACTGTGAGGCGCCTGAAGCAGCAGCAGATAGAGCGGCCCGACAATGGGCGCCTCGACCAGCACCGAGAGCGCAAAGGCGGCTGCCGCCATGCGCCAGCGCCCCTGCGCGATGCCCAGGCTGATGCGCACCGAGCGAGCGCCGGGGTAATCATCAACAATGGCGGCGTAGGTGGCAAAGACCAGCCGCACATGCCAGAAGAGCATCGGCAGCAGGAGGATGGCGGTGATGCTCAAGGACGGCCAGCCCCAATGATTGGTCAGCTTGCCAACCGCCCAGGTTGCGATGGTCTGGGGCACCCAGAAGAGGACGGTGGTGATGCCGTTGGCCCACAGATAGCGCGGGAGCCAGCGAGCGCCCACCGGCAGCAGCCTGAAGATATGCAGCGGCCTTCCGGCGTCCAGGTCTTCGATAGCCAGCACCATTGCGATATTGCCCAGCGTGATCGTAATCCAGGGAAGACCCCAGGCGGCCCAATACGCAACATCGCCCGGCTGCGTGCCGATCACGGCGGCGGCTAGCGGTGGGATCGTGAACAAGGCGGCCAGGGCCAGCAGCTTGAGCGAGTCTTTGCGGCAGATAGCGATGCCAGCAGCCACATACAGCCATGCCTGGCGCCACCAGGGACTTTCTACGAGTGCTATGGAGGAGGAAGGGTGAATCGTGGGCTGTTTTTCTGCAACTTCAGAGGCCATGAGGGATGGCTTATCCTTATTTCTATAAGATCAAGCCATTGGATGGCTTGTGCGGTCTGCTCTTTTTACGTTGACGTAACCTGAATAGTTACGTCTCGTCGGGTGTCATCTTATCGGTAGAACCGCCAAAAGTCAAGAGCAACCGTTACAAGACCCGGCAGAAGATGACCTTCAGATAGCCAGTTTCCGGCATGGCAAGGTTGATGGGATGGTCGAAGCTGTGCCCGTAGCTCTCCAGCACTTGCACCGTTCGCCCCAGGCGCTGCGCCGATAGCCCGATAACCCCAAGCAAATCATCCAGCCCAACCGGCCCGGAGCACGAACAACTGACCAGGATGCCTCCAGGCGCCAGCACCTGCATTCCCAACGTGTTCAGCCGCCGATACGCTTTGAGCGCCTGGCTTCTGGCGCCCTGGCTTTTGGCGAAAGCGGGCGGGTCCAGCACCACCACGTCAAAACGCTCCCCTTGCGCGTGGGCCGCTTCCAGATAGTCAAAAGCGTCCCTGGCCTCAAAGACGTGTTGTGCTGGGTCCAGGCCATTGAGGGCAAAATTGCTGCGCGCTGCCTCCAGCGCGGGCGCCGAAGTATCCACGCTGGTCACGTGGGTTGCTGGGCTGGCTGCCGCCGCGTAGACGCCAAAGCCGCCGGTATAGCTGAAGCAGTTCAGGACGCGGCGGCCTGCGGCATATTTTTGCAGGGCTTGTCGTTTTTCGCGCTGATCCAGAAACAAGCCTGTCTTTTGCCCCCGCCAGACATCCACCTGGAAGCGCAGGTCGTTTTCGCGTATCTCGACCAGTTCTGGAACTTCGCCATGCGCAACGCCTGGCGGCTCGCGTTGCAGCCCTTCGCGCTCGCGTCCACCGGCATCATTACGCAGCAAGATGCCGGGTGGGTGCAGTTCTTCGATAAGCGCCTGCACAAGCTGGTCGCGCAAGCGCTCCATCCCGGCGGTAGAGATTTGCGCGACAAGCCAACCCGCATACGCATCAATCGCTAATCCCGGCAGCCCATCGCCCTCTGCATGCACCAACCGGAAGGCGTTTGTGTGCTCACGGTTGATCACATCGCGGAGGCTGGCGGCCTGGCGCAGGCGCCCGCGCAAAAACGCCACATCAATCGCTTCGTTGGGGTCATGGGAGAGGATGCGAACGGCAATATCCATCTGGGGATGGTAATAGCCGCAGCCAAGAAAGGCGCCCTCTGCGGTGCGCACATCCACCAGATCGCCTGCTTCGGCGGGGCGCGAAAGATGCGCAATGGCGCCTGAAAAGACCCAGAGATGCCCGGCCAGCAGCGGCCCTTCGCGGCGGGGCTTGAGCGAGACGACGGGATAGCGGGGAGTGCGTGACATCGGTTCTTCCTCCTTGGAAAATATAATGTATCATTGTTCGCAAAAGGAGGCCAACATGCGCGACGATTTTGAGGGAAGTGAAGTAGCGAAATCCTGGCATCAGGTGCGGCTGGGAGGTGCAGAACTCAGCTGCCAGGATTCTGTGCTGCGCCTGGGGTTTGAGCGCGCTGTTGCCGAAAGCTATAGCGATGCCGAGATTAACGATTACGGCATGCACAAGCACAGCCAATATCCCTGGCGCCCACCGCTGCGCCTGGAGGTGCGGGCGCGGGCCTCGCATCCTGCCGCGCACACCAGAGGCACCGGCGGGCGTTTTGCGCTGCTGGGGACGGCTGGTTTTGGCTTCTGGAATGTGCCATTTTCTTTGAGCGGCTCGGTGCTGAAGCGGCCAGAGGCAGTCTGGTTCTTTTATGCGTCGCCGCCTTCGCGCATGGAACTGGTGCCGGGCGTGCCGGGCTGGGGCTGGAAGGCGCAGGTGGTGCATGCCGGGCGGCCTGGAGCGCTGCTGGCCGGTTTGCCAACGCTGACCAGCGTGGCCCTGGCAAAGATCACTGGCAACCAACGCAACGCGGCGCGCTGGGTGCAGCGCTTGAGCGGTGCGCAAGAAGCGATGCTGGATACAGAGTTTACCGAATGGCACGAATACCGGCTGGATTGGACAGCCTCAGAAGCGCGTTTTTGGGTGGATGACGTGGAGGTCTTGCGCGCGCCCAATCCTCCGGGCGGGCCGCTGGGCTTTGTGGCCTGGGTGGATAATCAATACGCCATTGCCACGCCGCGCGGCGAGTTTCGCTTTGGCCGCGTGAATGCCCCGGCGCAATGGCTGGAGATAGATTCGATAGCAATTACCCCTCTCTCGTAATTCCCTCGCTTTGCTTGTCCGATTTCCTTCCTTCGTTCGCTTAAAGGGATAGAAGCTTCTTTTGGGCGACGCCGCTCAGCTTTTCTTTTATAAAGGATTATCTTTTGTATGTCGTTTGCATCTCCGCCATCGCCTGCTGCCTTTACTTCGATGGTGAATTATTATCAGGGCACGCTGTATGGCTTTCTCTATGGACTGGTGGGGAATGGTGAGCAGGCCCGCGATCTTACCCAGGATGCCTTTCATGATGCCTGGCTTGCCACGAAGCGAAGCGCTCCACCCTTTGCCGCGCTGCGCGGCCCCAGCGAAGACATTCGGCGCTGGCTCTTTCAGGTGGCGTACCATCGTGCCATCTCGCTGCTGCGCCGCCGACGCTTGATTCGCTTTGAGTCGTTGGAAGAACACGACGAGGATGAGCAAGGCATACCTGGGAGTGGTTCTTTTGAGGCGCTGCTGGCCGAGCGCGAGGCGCTGCATCACGCTTTACGCCAGCTCACGCCTCCCGATGTGGCCTGCCTGTTATTGCGTGTGGTGCAGGGCTTCAGCGCCGCTGAAGCCGCCGAGATTCTGGAAACCACGCCAGACAATGTGAACAAACGCCTTTCGCGTGCCAAGCAGCGCCTGCGCGCCGCGTATCTGGCGCAGGAAGAACAACCTCAGCATCTCCAGCCCCGGAAGGGACGTTCCCAATGAGCATGAATCATCGCCCCAGCACATTGCGCCCAGGCCCGGAATGCGCCGAATTTGCGCCGCTGCTGGCGCTTCTTGGGCAAGAAGACCCGGACGGTTATGATACAAACGATCTGCGACAACATCTGGAGACCTGCGCGTATTGTCAGCGTGAGTTGCAGGGCTATCACGCGCTTGATGCGGCGCTCGGCAGGCATTTTGGTGCGTCGGCGCGCCCGCTGCTTTCGCGCGATGATATTTCGCACATCATGCGCGACGACTATCGCCCGGCAAGCGCTGCCGACTTTCAGGAAGCGTCAGAGAGCTTGCCCGACGAACGCCCACGCCGCAGTGGTCCTGCTGCTGCGCGTGGTGAACCCCTGCGACGTATGGAGCGCCGCCAGCGCCCCCGTCGCCTGCTCTCTCTCTTCAGCGCGGTTGCAGCCGTGTTGGTGATTGCGCTGGTGACAGTGGCGCTCTTTGCCAGCCACAGGGGGCCAACAAGTGTTGGGCAGCACCCCACGCCCGCGCTCTCAGCTACGAGCGGTCCACAGCCGTATCTTCCTCAAGGCGGCGAGGAATTGAATGGCATCTCCATGCTTTCGCCTACCGAAGGCTGGATTGTCGGCTCCCATTTAGTTGTTACCCCTGGCTCACCAAAAGAGCCAGCGACGCTCATTTTGCATTATGTCAATGGGCAGTGGCTTCAGGTTCCCAGCCCAACGGCGAAAGACCTGCACACGCAAGACCTGAACTTGATCCAGGTGGCAATGGTTTCAGCCAGCGAGGGTTGGGCAGTTGGGAGTTATGTGCCAGGCATCAACCAGAACGCGGGCCTGATTCTTCACTATATCAATGGCCGTTGGGTCACGCAGTCTGTGATGAATGTGACGCTGGAAAGTATCTTCATGCGTTCGGCAACTGATGGCTGGATAGGTGGTGGTGAGGGCTGCTGTGGCCCGAATGCGGGCCAGGCAATACTGTTGCATTACGATGGGAAGGCGTGGAACAAGGTGACAGCGCCAGGCATTGATATATCTCAGATCGTTATGACCTCTGCCAGCGAGGGCTGGGCCGTTGGCTCGTCGCAAGGCAATGGCTTTGATGGGCCGCTTGGGAGCTTGCTACATTACAACGGCAAGAACTGGTCTGCGGTAAAGATTGCCGGGATAGACGAAGTGCTCGCGCTCTCGCTGCCCGCCGCCAACGACGGCTGGCTGGTTGGACGGCATTTCTTGAACGGCGGCGCTACGAATGCGCTCTCCACCCATGCTGGCACCCCTTCTCAAATCATCATGGCGCATTACAACGGGAAAAGTTGGGCCATCGTGAATACAGAAATTAGCACCTACCAAAATGCCTACATCAATAGCATCTCTCTGGCTTCGCCCACCGACGGCTGGGCCGTTGGCTCCTATAGCACCAGCACTGGAGCGGTTGCCCCGCTGTATTACCACTTGAGCGGCAGCACGTGGAAGCGGGTGGATGGCCCTGGGCCAAATCAGATTACCCATGTGTTCACGCTTTCAGCCAGCGATGCCTGGGCCACTGGAGACGATGCCAGCATTCTGCATTACCAGAATGGAACATGGGAGTCTCTGAATCCAGGCAATGTGTCAGCAACGTCAACCACTCAGACGGCTGATGCCACCCCAGTGACACCGCCTTGCGCATTGCCAACTGGGCCGTCTCTTCAACCGCCTGGACCAGGCACGCCTGTACCTGTTTTCCCGTTTACTGGTTGGGCGACCTATAGCAGCACAGCGTATCATTTCACGATCAACTATCCGAAGGATTGGCCCAATGATGGCATCTGCTCAGATGCCCAGAGCTTGATCTTTCACAACTACGACTATTCTCAGAACACCGGCCCAGGCTTCCCACCAGGAGCCATCAAAATAGAGTTAGATGTGCGCGATGACCCAAGCGGAATATCGGCGCTGGATTTTTGGAATCAGGAGATGCAGGCTGACCAGCAAGGCGAAGGCGAGGCTGCCTGCCCCTCTTACACCACACGCCAGCTTCAGGTGGCGGGGCGAAGCGCGGTAGAAGGCGGCTGCCCGTCTCGGCGCTGGGATAGCTACTATGTCCCTGATGGCAGGTATATGCTGGTGATAAGTGAAGTTACAGGCAGTGGTGTCCAGCCCTCAGATGTACTCACCCAGATGGTGAACAGTCTGACGTTTAGCAATTGATCTTGGCGCCAGAGGAAACGGCCCCTGGAACTGACTCAGTTCCAGGGGCCACTTTTTGATTACAGTAGAGAGGGCTAGTCGCCAGCCGCAGGCACAGCCACCGGCTCTTGCTCGAAGTCGGCAGGGGTTGTACCATCCTGGCCCTGCGCCACCTTCATCGCCTGGAAGACTGGCGTGAAGATGATACACAAAACGAGATTGGCTACCAACCCAACAAGCGCTGGCATGAGGGAAACGCTGGTCCCAAAGAAGTTGACCGGCGTCAGCGAAGCATAATTGTTCGCAACTGCCAGCCAGGTTGCTGCGGTCATGCCACCAATCCAGCCAATAATCATGGCATAGCGGTGGAACCATTTGGTATAGAGGCCGAGGAAGACTGGCGGCAGGGTCTGGATAATCCAGGCGCCGCCCAACAGTTGCAGGTTGATGGCTGTGGCTGTGGCGGAGGGCAGCAAGATGATGAAGGCCAGGGCGCCAACCTTCACAATCAGCGAAACCAGCTTAGCAACACTGGCCTCTTCTTTTTCGGGGCAATCACGTCGGAAGTATTCTTTGTAAATGTTCCGCGTGAAGAGGTTGGCTGCCGCGATAGACATCACCGCCGCAGGCACCAACGCGCCAATCGAGATGGCAGCGAAGGCAAAGCCAGCAAACCAGGACGGGAAGATGTTAGAGAGCAGCAGTGGAACCGCGTTATTGCTCGTTTGCCCTGGCCCCAGCTTGATCGGCACCGCCAACGCCATATAGCCCAGCAGGGCAATCAGGCCAAGCAGAAGCGAGTAAATTGGCAGCAGGGCGGCATTGCGCTTGATGACCTCGCGGCTCTTGGTGCTGAGCACGCCGGTGATAGCATGCGGGTACAGGAACAACGCCAGTGCCGACCCAAAAGCCAGAGTTGCGTACCCGGCATAGAGTTGTTTGGACAGGATCAGCGGAGGCTTCTTCGCAGCGGCGATGGCGCCAAAGATTTTATCGAAGCCGCCGAGGTGGATGGGGATGACGATGAGCGCGACGATCACGGTCAGGTAGATCATCGTGTCCTTGACGATAGCGATCATGGCTGGCGCGCGCAAACCGCTGTAATAGGTGTACGCCGCCAGAATCACAAACGCGATCACCAGAGCAACTTCTGCATTGAAGCCCATTTGCTGCACCGCCACCTCAATGCCCACCATCTGGAGCGCAATGTAGGGCATGGTGGCGAGAATGCCGGTGATAGCCACCAGCAGGGCCAGCGTGCTGCTCCCAAAGCGATCACGCACGAAGTCTGACGCGGTGATATAGCCGCGATTCTTGGCGATGGTCCAGAACTTGGGCAAGACGACGAAAAAGAGCGGCCAGGCAATGATCGTATACGGGACGGCAAAGAAGCCAATGGCGCCCTTGGCATAGAGCGAGCCTGGAACGGCAATGAAGGTGTAGGCGGTATAGAGATCACCGCCGATCAAGAACCAGGCCACAATCGTGCCAAAACGCTGTCCGGCGAGGCCCCACTCAAAAATCTGGTTCAGATCACCACGCCGCCAGCGGGCCGCAACGAAGCCCAGGATGGTCACGAGCGCAAAGAAGAAGATGAAAACGGACAAAGCGACCCAATCAATACTCATGGGTTCCTCCTGTGAATGTCGGTTGATCGCACGTCAAACGGGCAGGCAAACGGCGCCTGTCAACAGGCAGGATGCGGCTAATCCAGGGAATGGCCTAGATTTTCAGCGCGTAGATAACCCCCATCAGGATGCCTGTGAGGATAATCCACAGCAACTGATACCAGTAGAAAAAGGGGATGCCACCCAGCTCAGGGGAAGTTGTGTTGTAGAAGTCCGGGTAGAGAGTGGCGATGAAGGGGATGAGCAAGAGCAAGAGCAGGTACGGGCTTCTTCTCTTCTTGGTGGTACCGTTGTTGGTCATCATGTGCTCCTTGTTTAGGTGGTCCAGCTTGTCGAGGTGGTGAAAGTGAAGAGGAACAAATCCCAACAAGAGCAGCATTTTGAGGCGGCGGGCGGGCGCGTGCTGGAAGGAATGGGTGAAGGCGCAAAATGCCGCAATTCACTGACGCCGGGCGTCTGGTGCTTCCCGTCCGTGAAGAACAGCCGCAGGTTGATTGAGCAAGCCGTTGGATTGACATGACCAGCCATCACTCCAGAGCAATAGGTTGCGCTGTCCTACCAGCAGAGCAGATGCGTGAGTCAGAAAATCGCAGGGAGGGGATACATGTTGCCTCTTCCAAGCATACCATAAAGCAGCGAGTTATACAAGAGGTGCGTTCACGTAAACGGAAAACAGACGAAGAAAGAAGAAAGAAGTAAGGACACTTGCCCTTACTTCTTTCTTCGTCTGTCGCGGGTATCGCTATCTGCTCAGACGAACAGTCCATGCAGGGCGCGCGCTGCAATCACGATGCTGCGGGCGCTGATGCCAGCGGCGTCCACGAGTTCGGCGGGCTTGCCAGAACCGGGCATGGTGCGCACCGCCAGCTTCATCACATTCAGTTTAGGCAGGCTTTCGTTTGCCAGCACTTCCAAGACAGCATCCCCCAGGCCGCCCTCGCTCCAATGATCTTCTGCCACGATGACCCGGCCATAGCTGGCGCGCGCCGCCTCCACAATGGTCACTTTATCGAGCGGCTTGACAGAGTAAGCGTCAATCACGCGGGCATGGATGCCTTCGCTCTGTAGTTGGTCATAGGCTTTGAGCGCTTCGTGCAGCGTGATGCCTGCGGCAATGATCGTCACCTCATCATGCTCAGAGCGGCGCAGCACTTTGCTACCGCCGATAGGGAACAGATCGCTGGGCTTGTACAGCACCGGGGTCTTTTCGCGGGTGGTGCGCAGGTAGCTGATGCCTTTGACGTTTGCCATCTCTGCCACCAGTTTGGCGGTCTGGTTGGCATCGCAGGGATAGAGGACGGTGCTGCCATGCACAGCGCGCATCATCGCCAGGTCTTCCAGGGCCATCTGCGAGGGGCCGTCTTCGCCAATGGAGACGCCCGCGTGCGAGCCACACAACCGAATATTGGCACGAGAGATGGCGGCCATGCGGATGAAGTCGTAGGCGCGGCTCAGAAAGGCGGCAAAGGTGGAGGCAAAGGGGATGTAGCCGCGCACGCTCAGGCCAACGGCTGCTGCAATCATTTGCTGCTCTGCGATATACATCTCAAAGTAGCGGCCTGGGTAGGCGTGGGCGAAATCCTCGGCAAAGGTGGAGTTGCTGACCTCGCCATCCAGCGCGACGACATCTTGCCAGCCCGCGCCCAGCGCTTTGAGCGCCTCGCCATAGGCTTTGCGCGTTGCCATCGAGGAGCCGACTTCATAGCCGGGAAGCTGCAACGGCTGGGGCGCTGGCCGACTGATGGGCGGGGCTGGCTCTGGCTTTTGCACCTGCACGATGATGTTTCGCTCGCCGCCCAATTCCTTGATTGCCTTTTGAGCATCGTCAGGGGGCAACGCTTTGCCATGCCAGCCATTCTGGTTTTCCACCTGAGCGAAACCCTTGCCCTTGATCGTCCGGGCAACGATTAGGGTGGGCGCGCTGGCCTTGTCGCCGATCGCCTGCTTATAGGCGCTATCAATCTCCTCCAGGTTGTGTCCGTCAATCTCTATCGCCTGCCAGCCAAAGGCGCGAGCACGCTCAACGTAGGCGCGGGTGTTCCAGCCGAGCATGGTTTCACCGCGCTGGCCCAGGCGGTTGACATCCAGTATGCCGATCAAGTTGTGAAGCTCGTAGTGCGAGGCGTGGTCAAACGCTTCCCAGATGGAGCCTTCGGCCATCTCGCTATCACCCAGCAGAACCCAGACGCGATAAGGCCGTTTGTCCAGATTCTTGCCTGCCAGCGCGATGCCCACCCCAATGGGCAAGCCCTGGCCCAGCGAGCCGGTGGCGACATCTACCCAGGGCAGGGCGGGCGTGGGATGGCCCTCCAACCGGCTGCCAAAAGTGCGCAGCGAGAGCAGTTCTTCATCTGAGATGGCGCCCGCCGCTTTGTAGAGCGAGTAGAGCAGGGGCGAGGCGTGGCCTTTGGAAAAAATGAGGTGATCGTTGTTGGGATTTTGCGGGTTGTCGAAATCGTAGCGCAGATAGCTGCGCAGCAGGACCGCCATAAGATCAGCGGCAGACATTGACGAGGTGGGATGGCCGGAGCCAGCTTTGGTGGTGCAGCGGATGCTATCCACGCGCAACTGCTGGGCGAGTTCGTGCCATTCCTGAAGAGGTGCTGCCATGATGTATTCTCCTCTGCCACAAGCAATAAGGCAACTAGCGCGCCAGCGCTAAGCTGGTGCTGCTACAACCATCAAGAAAACAGGGTAGCACGAATTGCACCAACATCGCCTTACGCTGTCTCTGCCAGGGCATGGTGCACGCGCGCTTCGGCGGCGCGGGCACGCGGAAATTCGCGAAGCCAGCCTGGGAGGAGCGGCAGCATGCGCCGGGTGCTGCGTACCCAGGCATCAAAGAGGAACTGCTGGCCCGCGTTCCAGTGATAGCCGTACATTTCGCGCAGACGCGGTGGCAGGAGGCCGATGGTGATATTGGCGGTGGCCTCAAAAAGTGGGCGCGTGGGCAGCGGCGCGCGGGGACGGATTACGAGATTGGCAAGCGTTTTGGCTTCTGGTGTGACGGCCAGGTTGTTGCTGGCAAGCATCATTTGCATATAGTCTGTGAACGCCGCGAAATTCTGCGGAAGATGCGCGGGCGGCAGACCAAGTAAGCGCACAGAGGCAAAAGATTCCTGGTAATAGCGCTCCTGCTCGGCAGGTGCCAGCGGCGCTACCAGCAATTGATAGACATGCAGAATGCTTTCGATGAGTGTTGCATGCACCCAGAGGAGTAAGTCAGGGTCGCGGGCGTGGTAGGGGGCGCCAGCCGCAAAGTCTCCGGCGGCTGCGTGGAGCGTGCCTTCCACCGGCTTGTGGCGCTGGTTGATCGTCTGGGCGGCCTTGCGCGCTTCGCTGCGCGTGCCAAAGGCCAGCGTCTGGCCGAGTGTAAAGGTGCGGCGAAAGCGCCCGGTGGGGTCTTGCTCGTAACTGCTGTGCTGGCTGACGCCAGCCGCCACCAGAGGGTGGGCCAGTTGCATCAAGACAGCGCGCCCGCCGCCCACCAGCAGGACCGCCTCGCGGCCCACGCGCCAGGTGACGCTGCCAGGGCCATAATAGCCCGCCAGTTCCTCAAAGGCTTCAGAGTCCATAAGGATGCCCCGTTTTCTGTGGTGCCTGGTGATCATATGCTTCTTTTTAAGCATACAGCACTGATGGCAAGAGTGGAATGCCTTGAGTGCGTGGTTTCGGGGTTTGGGTGCTTGTCACCGGCTGGAAGCTGGTGCTACAAGCAGAGGCGCTGCAAGAGAACACCCTCTAAGCATTTGCTTAGAGGGTGTTCTCTTGCAGCGAAGGTGGCGCTTAGAACTGCGACGCCTGGGCTGCGGTGCCAACAAAATCGTCGCTCAAGGGTGTGACGAAGCCAGTGCTGGCTGCACTTGCGTCAACCGAGTAGATCACGTTGTCGCGGGTGGGCACGCGGTCATTCGGGCTGCCGGAAGAGCCGTAGGTTGTCTTCGGATACAGGCCGCCAAGGTCAATCGTGCCAATCCCCTGGAAGGCTTTGTAGACGCCAGCGCGGGTCAGGTCGCCGCTATCTGCCGCCTTCTTCAGAATGGCATAGATGATCTTGGCCTCGGTGTAGCCGAACTCGAAGAAGCCGTCGGGCTGCTGGTCGGAGGCGTACTTCGTAATGTCATCCAGCATGGCTTTCATGCCTGGCTGGGAGGTGTCGCCCCAGGTAGCGCCCTGACCAACAACCCAGGTGCCCTTAAAGAGGGGCGCCAACTGCGCGTTTGCCAGCAGAGCGGCGAGGAACGACGGGCTTTGCATGATCCACTGGGGCGCGTAGCCGATTTTGGCGGCAGCCGCCAGGAATTTCGGGGTATCGCTTGGGGTGCTGGTCAGGAAGACATACTTCGCGCCAGCGGCCTGCATCGCCAGCACTTGCGCGCTTACATCCGCAGCGCCAAAGGTGAAGGCTTGCTGTCCGACATCCTGAAGTCCATACGCCTTGACGGCTTCATTGTAGCCGGTGAGTCCGTCCTGGCCGTATTCATCGTTCTGATAGATCATGCCGACTTTGGGCGCTTTATCGCCAACTTTGTTGACGACATAATCAAACGCATTTTCCACCTGAAGCCGGTAGGGTGTGCCGAGCAGAATCAGATGGGTTTCACGCGCCAGAGCCGAGGAGAGTGTAGCAGCACCCACCAGCATATTGTCACTGTCTGCGCGGTCTTTGATGGCAAAGGTCGTCGGCGTCCCCAGGCTTTCGGCGATCAGCAGTACCTGATTGCGAATCGCGTCATACTGGACAGTCTGCTGCTGGGTATCGGGGTAATTGTTGTCCTTCTCAATCAGATTGACCTTAAAGCCATCAATGCCACCATGATCATTGATGTCTTTAAAAAAGACCTCGATGCCGCGCGTCAGGGGGATGCCAATGACCTTGGCTGAATTAGAAAGTGGTGTGAGGATACCAAGGTTGATCGTTTTGGTGCCTGCATCAACACCAACGTCTGTTTTGATTCCGCCGCTGCTGGTGCCACCACTGCTGGCGCATCCAGCAATGAACAGGCTCAAGAGTGCGAGGAAAACAACAGCCCTTGACTGGAACGACTTCTTGAGTCGCATAGATAATCCCCTCCTCAATGTTGAATACATGGTCGGGTGCGTAAGCGCAGCGCAGAAGCGACAGCGGGAGCATGTCTGCCTTCTACGGCCTGCCAAGTTACTCGTCGAACATCTCAGTGCCCTTGCTGGCTGAGAGCGTGCTGCTCTCAACCTCAAATTGGGCGTCAGGCTCGAGATCAGGACTGGCCTTGGTCAACTCACCTCCTTTGCGCAAGCGATGATTGAGGCGTAAGGACAGCAACTGGATGCGACGGATAAGTCCAATGACGCCTCCAGGTTCGAAAAGCAGGAAGACGATAATTAGCAGGCCATAGACGACCGCATTCAGGTCGCCCACAGCAATGCCAAAAAGTCCAGGAGAACCCGTAGTTTGGGGCGGTGAGAGCAGGTCGAAGATCTGGGGGAGAGCAAAGACAAAGACTGCCCCCAGAATGGACCCCCAGACGCTGGCAACTCCCCCTACAATGATGGCAGCGACATATTGGATGGAGAGCAGCAAGCCCCAATAATTGGGCTGGATATACGAGGTATAAGAAGCGAAGAGTGCGCCTGCAACTCCGGCAATGAATGAAGAAAAAATGAATGCGCCCATTTTGGCCTTGAAGAGATTGACGCCGATAATCGCTGCGCTCGTTTCGTTATCTCGCACGGCCTGAAACGCGCGCCCCGCTCGCGTGCGCATCACGTTGCCAACAAAGATGGCGGCAAGCACCAGGATCAGCAGGATCAGCAGGAAAAACTCCTGATTGGAGGTCACAGCCACACCCAGGATGTCGTTTTGCCTGCTGAAATTAAATTCGCCAAAGGCGGGCGATGGGAAACTGCGCCCGCCTGGGCCGCCGGTGAGCCGGACGGTGTTGACAAAGATGTGCTGGCCGATGAAAATAAGCGCCAGCGAGACGATGCCCAGATAGAAGCCTTTCAGCCGCAGAGCGGTTGGGCCGATCACTGCTCCAGCAATGGCGGCAACTATGCCCGATGCTGGCAACCAGATCAAAAAGGAAAGACCCAAACCCAGGCCGGGCACGCTTTTGCCACTGATGAAGAACGACGCCTTGGGGTCGCCACCAAGCAAGACGGCGGTATAAGCACCAATCGCCATAAAGAAGGCGATGCCCAGCGAAACCTGGCCGGTATACCCTGAAAGAACATTCAGGCTGAGCGCGGCAATAGCGGCAAGCATGGTGAAATTGGCAAGGCTGAGCCATTGGTCGCTGGCAATCAGAAAGAAGAGCGCCAACAGCAAGATACCGAGCGCCCATGCAAACCGGCGGCTGGCTGCTCGCAGGAGCCTGGGTGGTGCAGCGATGGGTGACGCGCTGACTACGGTTTCGGAAGCGCTCATACCCGCTCTACCTTTCGTGTGCCGAAAAGACCATAAGGTCGGATGAAAAGGATGATGATCATCAGGATGTACGGGGCAATATCATGGAAGCCCGCGCCTAGAATATTGGAAAAGTGGCTTTCATAGCCGCCAGTGAGGTCTTGTGTCAGGCCAATCAGGATGCCGCCGACCACTGCCCCCACCACTGAATCCAGGCCGCCCAGGATGATGGCTGGAAAAGCCAGCAAAGCGGTTTGCCCCAGCGTGGTGTCGAACCCAACCGACTGGATTGCCAGAAAGACCCCACCAATGGTGGCGATGGCCCCGGCGATGCCCCAGGCCAGTGCATAGACAAAGCGGATGTTGATGCTGGTTGCCAGGGCTGCTTCCTGGTCAATGGCGGTGGCGCGCATTGCCAGCCCATATTTCGTGAAGCGGAAGAAGAAAAAAAGCAGAATGCAGACGACAATGGTAACGGCGATGGTCCACAGTTCGCTGGCGCCAAAATGGACTCCATTGCCTGCATGCACATCGCCTACGTTGAAACCGCCGCCCAACGTAAAGGGCGTGGCGGCAGCGCGAACATTTGGCCCCCATTTGATGATGACGCCAGTACGCAAGAGCGTATCCAGGCCAATAGTAATCATCAAGATAGCGAAGATGGGCCGTCCAATCATCCGGCGCAGGGCAAAGCGTTCAAAGAGAATGCCGATGATGACGGTTGCAGCAACGCCAAGCAGCAGCGCGGGGAAAAAGCCCAGCCCCCAATCATAAGTGCCTGCGGAAACGATATACGCGCCAACCAGCAGAAACTCGCCCTGGGCAAAGTTAATCACCTCGCTGGCTTTGAAGATGATGGCAAAGCCTAGCGCTATGAGCGCGTAGATGCAGCCAAGCGCGATTCCTTCGAAGCAGAGTTGGATTAGGAACGCCATATCCCCTCCTGGCAAGGTTTATTGTTCATCGAGGGTATTGACTGAAGCGGGAGTGGTGGTCAGGGATGGCCCGCCAAACTCTTCGCCCAGATAGGCTTTAATGACATTCGGGTTGGCCTGCACCTCCGCCGGGCGGCCTTGGGCAATCACCCTGCCAAAGTCCAGTACCAGCACGTGGTCAGAGATGCCCATGACCATTGCCATATCGTGCTCCACCAGAATCTGGGTGATGCCTAGCTGCTCTTTGATGTCCAGAATAATGGCGGCCATGTCTTCGGTTTCTTCCAGGTTCATACCAGCCACTGGCTCGTCTAGCAGCAGCAGCTTTGGTTCCAGGGCCAGCGCGCGGGCCACATCGGCGCGTTTTTGCAGCCCAAAGGGCAGGCCGCCTAGCAGGAATTGAGCATGGCGCGCCAGCCCGACTAACTCCAACAGGCGCATGCAGTAGGCGCGGTTTTCGCGTTCTTCTCTGGCGGTTGGGCCAACGAAGAGGCCCCCTCGCAGGATGCCGCTTTTCATGCGCGTGTGGCGTCCAAGCAGCAAGTAATCCAGAACGGTGGTAAACGGGAACTTCCCCAGGTTCTGGAAGGTGCGAGCAATGCCAGCGGAGGCAACCTGATGGGTTTTGAGCTTGAGCAGGTCGCGCCCATCATAGGAGACACTGCCAGCCGCAGGCTGATACACACGCGAGAGTACGTTGAAGAGCGAGGTCTTGCCCGCTCCGTTGGGGCCGATCACGGCAAACAGTTCACCGGGTAAGACCTCCAGCGATACGTCGGAAAGCGCTGTTACTCCGGCAAAGCGCACCGTCAGGCCCGTAACTGAAAGCAAAGGGGTGCCAGTTGGTCGAGTGGTTGGTTTGGTGACGTTGGGGGCCGCCTCACTCATAGTGCCCACTTCCTTTCTGGCCTGTGTTCACGTAGCCGGGCAAAGTTGCTTTTCTCTTCGCCTTCATGCAGTCCCAGATAAAACTTGCGAACGCTTTCGTCTTGCAAGAGATTGTTGGCGGGACCAGAGAGGGCGACCCTTCCTGTTTCGATGATGTAGCCATGATGCGCGATGGAGAGGGCCATCTGAGCGTTTTGCTCTACCAACAAAACAGAGGTGCCGCTGGCGTTGATTTCAGCGATGATATTGCGGATTTGCTGCACCATGAAGGGAGCCAGGCCCAGCGACGGCTCATCCAGCAGAAGCAATTTTGGGTTTGCCATTAAGCCCCGGCCAATGGCAACCATCTGCTGCTCGCCGCCGGAAAGGTAGCCAGCCTGGGATTTGCGACGCTCGCGCAGCACCGGAAAGAGGTCCATCACGCGATCATAGGAGCGCTGCACTCCTGCTTGATCACGCCTGGCAAGAGCGCCAGTGCGCAGATTCTCATCTACGGTGAGGTCGGCAAAGAGGCGGCGGCCTTCCAGCACCTGAGCGATGCCGCGCCGGACTACCTGGGTGGCGTCCAGCCCATCAATGCGCTCGCCTTCAAAGAGAATAGACCCTCGCACCAATCTGGCGCCGTGAAAGCGCAGCATGCCAGAGATGGCACGCAGGATGGTGGTTTTGCCTGCGCCATTGGCACCAAGCAGGGCAACGACTGAGTTGTTGCCAACCTCCAGCGTGATACCACGCGCGGCAGTGATGACGCTGTGGTACGAGACTTCAATGTCCTGAACAACCAGCATGGGCATCCTCCTGGCACTCGCTCTCCATCGAGAAGTGGATGTGGATGTCTTGCGTCCCTAGCAGTTAGATACGTTTGCAAGTCACACAGAATCACAGCAAGCGAGAGATATTTGCTATCGGAGCAGGATATAGGCCGGATATTCAAATATGACAGTTGAGTCAGGTTGCGCTGCGAGCAATATTACAAGAGAGTTTGCTGTTTGTCAATAGTTTTCTCGATGAGTTTTTGCGAAAAGGGAAAATTGCTTTGCGGGTTTATTGGCGCCAACTTTACCAGAAATCTGGCGTGCTGACAAGGGGTGGCAAACCAGACTTTTTACATCACTGGCACGCCATACGCTACAATAGCGGCACACGCGCTTTGGGTCCAAACAGTGTGGCATTTGACTACGCTTTGAAAGGCAGCAGTTTTCTTGAAGCTACCACCTCATCCACTGGTGTATGAGATCAACACCTGGGCTTGGCTCACTGATTTGAGTCATCGCTATGGGCAGCCGGTGACGCTTGCCTCGATTCCCCAGGAAGAATATGATGCCCTGGCAAGTTGGGGCTTTGATGCCATCTGGCTCATGGGAGTCTGGGAGCGCAGCCCGGCGGCGCGGGAACTGGCGCGCAGGCCGATGCTGCTTGAAGAATATCGCTTGGCACTGCCTGATATTGCGCCAGAGGATAGCGTTGGCTCCGCTTACGCCATCCACCGCTATGTGGTGGATGATTTTTTGGGAGGAGCAGAGGGCCTGGCAAAATGCCGGGCGGAACTGGCGCGGCGCGGCCTGGGACTCATTCTGGATTATGTCCCTAATCATGTCGCTCTGGATCATCCCTGGCTGTCGGATTACCCGGAGTGCGCGGTGCAGGGCGATGCGACGGCGCTGGCGCGTGACCCCATTACATTTTTTGCCGGGCCACACCAGGGGCTGGTGATTGCGCATGGGCGCGACCCGTTTTTTCCTGCCTGGAGCGATACGGCGCAATTGAATATCTTTGCGCCTGTCACCCGCCAGTTAGCACGCCAGACGCTGGAGCATCTGGCGCAGCAATGCGATGGGGTGCGCTGTGATATGGCAATGCTGCTGTTGAATCGCGTCTTTGCTTCGACATGGCGTGGCTATGTGGGCGCGCCGCCGCCAACAGAGTTCTGGGCGGAGATTATTCCAGCCATCAAAGCAACGCACCCAGGTTTCTTGTTTATTGCTGAAGCGTATTGGGAGACGGACGGCGAGCTTCAAGCGCTGGGCTTTGATTACACGTATGACAAGGGATTTTATGACGCGCTGCGCGGGGGCAACCTGGGTCAGGTGCGCTGGACGCTCAGCAGACCGCTGGCAGAGCAGGCGCGCTTGCTGCATTTTATCGAAAACCACGATGAAGACCGCGCGGCGTCTGCTTTTGGCCCGCAGCGCAGCCTGGCGGCTGCATCAGTGGCGACGCTGGCGCCGGGGATGCGCCTGCTGCACGAAGGGCAGCTTGCTGGCTGGCGCGTGAAAATCCCAGTGCAGCTTGGGCGGAGGCTTGCCGAGGCGACTGATCTGGTGATCGAGCCATTTTATCGGGCGCTGCTGGCTCAGGCACATCAGCCGGTCTATCACCAGGGCAGTTTTTTATTCTTGCCAGGTGTTTCTGAGCAAGATGAGCGCGTGCTGGCATTTTGCTGGGTGATGCAGGAAGACTGGCGGGTGGTTGTCGTCAATTATGGCGATCAGGCGGCCCATGTCACGGTTGCGTTGGGCAATATCTTGTCAAACGCTGATGTGGTTGCGGCGCGAGAGGTGCTGGGCGAGGCAACTGCTTCTCTGCTGGGTGGGACGCTGGAGGTGCAACTGCCGCCTTTTGGGGTGCAAGTCTGGCAGCGCCGCTAGGGGTGAGCGGACAAGGCGATGGCTCCTGCTTGATCGCGGATTTCGCGGAGCCAGGCGATGGTGGCCTCGATCTGGCGAATCCTTGCTTGTTGGATGACGGCGCGAAAATCCTGGCCGGGTCCATCAAGGGAGATAGTGTGGCCTCCAGAAGCTTCCCTCACCTTGCGAATAAATTGCTCGCAGGCCGCGATTTGTTTAGTGATCAGCCTGGCAATGGTTTCTTCCCCAAATTCGCGGGCAAAATAGAGCTTGAGCAAGAACTGGAGCCGCACTTCGCGCGGCTTGAGGACGGGTGATTCTACCCAGTTCCGAAACTCAGCTTGGCCTGGGGGTGTCAGGGCGAGGACGCGCCGCGAGGGACGGCCCTCCTGAAGTTCCACTGTGCCCTTCAGATAGCCAAGGTGCTCCAGCTTTTTCAGGAACGCATATAACTGGCTTTGCTCCAGGCGGCAGATGGCGCCTAGCTCCTCATCAGGGGAAAAGGCGCGTGTCAGTTCATAGCCGTGCTGCGGGCCTTTCGAGAGCAGCCCCAGCAAAGCATATTCAGCCGGTTCGCTAATCTGCATAAGGCGTCTCCTTCCTGGGCGACAGGGCAGCCTCTCCAGAAGAAACCTGACGCTATGAGGGATGATGTTGAGAACATTATAAACGTTTGTGGGGCTGGTTGCGAGGTCTTTACGGCAGTGTTTGCCGGTGCTCTGGCGAAGGTAGCTCTGCTTCAGGTCGCACTGCGATGGTATAATACACATGGGGGTTGAATGTCCAAGTGTGAACCCTTGCAGGAGAAATAGGTATGCCAATTGACTACGACGAGGAAAGCGGAGGGGAACCTCCGGGGGAAACTGCGAACGATGACACAGCAGCCAGTACCCCGAAGGAAGTGCCTATCGAGATGATAGCGGTGCTTCCGGGCACTGGCCGCGAGCTGCATGTCTCGCGCCGCCGGATACTGGGGCGGGAGATGTGGGCGGTGGCCGAGCAGGATTGCTGGCCGGGGATGGTCATGGAACTGCGGCGGCTTTCGGATGATATGACGGTGATGACGTGGGAGAGCGAGGTTGTGCTCTTTGGCCCTGATCTCATCCTACGCCCGCTGCCAGAGGCGCAGGGGGCCATGTCTCAGGCGGGGAAGCTGTTATTGTATCTGGTGGAACAGGATTCTGTAGCGAACCAGACGTTTGCGCTTGATCGGGCGGTAGTTCGCGCGGCCAGCCGCGAAGAGGCGTGCGCGATTGCAGCGGAGTGGCTGGCACAAGAGGCGCATCGGCTGGAGACGGAGTTTACCGACCCGGATAGTCTTTTCGCAATGGAGCTTGGTGCTGCCGATCCACATGATGAAGATCGTGGGGTGGTGCTGGCGCGTTCATCCAAGGAATGATCTTTCCGATATTTTCAGGGGCATCACGCGGCAAATGCTGCTAGATGCCCCTGGTTGTTTTTTTCAGGAAGACGGCTAACGAATTAAGCCGGGGTTGTTGGGTGACTCCTGAAGGCGCACTTTATGTGCCTGGGTGATGATCGAGCAGATTTCGTCAGCGGAATCTGTCACGCGGATCAGATCAAGGTCGTCTTGCGCAATTTTCTTCTCGGCCAGCATGGTTGCTTTTATCCAGTCAAACAGCCCGCCCCAATAGGCTGAGCCATATAAAATCACCGGGAAGTGCTGCACCTTGCCGGTCTGGATGAGCGTGAGCGCCTCAAAGAGTTCATCCATTGTGCCAAAGCCGCCGGGAAAGATAACGAACCCTTCGGCATATTTGACGAACATGGTCTTGCGAACAAAGAAGTAGCGAAAGTTGATGGATAGCTGGACGTAAGCATTGATGGCTTGCTCATGGGGAAGCTCAATGTTGCAGCCAACCGAGCGCCCACCACCTTCCACTGCGCCCCAGTTGGCTGCCTCCATGATGCCCGGCCCGCCGCCTGTAATGATGCTAAAGCCATTACTCGCCAGTTTCCTGGCTGTCTCGCGTGCCGCTTGATACATGGGGTCATCGGGGGATACGCGCGCTGAGCCAAAGATAGTAACTGCCGGGCAGATATGCGCCAGCGTATCAAAGCCCTCAACAAACTCGCCCATGATGCGTAAAACACGCCAGGGGTCGGTGTGGGTGAAGTCGAAGGGAAGTTGCTCAGTTACGATGGGTGGACGCTCCAGCAGTTGCTCGTCTGAGGTTGGGCGCCCCATGCGTGATCGCCGGTTCAGGCTGGTATTGGGAACAGGCGGAGCAGCATGGCGGGCAGGCGGGGTGGTGTTTTGCCGCGCTGATTGCGCTGGCTGCTCAGGGTCAGGATGGGTGTTCTGGTGCTTCTGTGCCATGCAGCCTCCGGTGGCGTGCTTGTGCGACGTTGCAAAAGAGGTAGGCGCTGCCTGCCATTGGCGCAGGCAGCGCTGGTGCTGGATGCAGTATAGCAAATTCGACCAGAAAAAATCTACCAGGGTGGGCAGGCGAAACGCCTGCGCAGTGGGATGGGGAAGGGATACGGGCAAAAAGAGGAGCCGACGAAGGGATTTGAACCCTTGACCTACGGTTTACGAAATAGCTGCATGCCCTGTGCAAGCATGCAGCTTGCTGTATGAAACGGTCCCCACCTTCCCTCTTGCCCACTCTCAGGTGCATTACATTGCACGATTTAGCAAGAGATTCAGGGATTCAAGCCACTTTGCGCGGTTGACCATCTGAACTGAGACACTCTGTTCCTGCGATGGTGAAGCAGAGTCGTCGTCCGTCAGGCAAGTGGGGTTGAGCCGCTGCGATCTGTTCACACACCACCCGCAGATCTCGATTGAGCTGGCGATCATTGAAGGGGCGCAGCTCGACCCAGATCGCCTGCTTCACTTGAGTCACGCGACCAGGGAGTCGGAAGAAGGGCGAGAGCTGGTGCCACGTCGCGTGGGCATACGTCGCAGGAAAATACCGCTCCCAGACCCACATGCCCAGATTCGCCAGCGCCAGTTTCAGCACGGTCATGAGCTGATTTTTCCAATCTCTAGCTCGTACATCGCCCGTTCCTTGGCCTCCAACTCGGTCAGAGCACGCAAGAGGTTGCACTGCTCCAGGCAATAGCGCGTGTACTTGGTTTCTTCTCGCTCCTCTCGATCCCGCACACGCTCATAGCGCCGCCAACGCGCGTCCAGGTCTGTATCGGCCTCGGCCTTCATGGCCTTGATCACGGGCTTGTGCTGGAGCCGCCACTCGCGCTCATTCCCAAGGTCATGCTCGCAGATGTAGAGATTGATGCGCTGGTAGAGGGCGTCCCCGTAGGCTTTGGTCTCCTGCCGGAGGCGCTCAACCAGTTTGCCAGCACGTTGCTCACGTTCGCGGGCCTTGGGCGCCCAGCGTTGGATGTTGGCTAGCCGAAGCTCGATGGCCTCCCGGCGCTTGGCGATTTCCGAGTTCTCGACGGGCATTTTCGCAAACCCGTGATTCGTATCTAAGCCGAGAGGAAGGAGTCAGTCTTTCAAAATGTTTTCTTGCACCGGCCAGCGCTGGCGATAGAGGTGGGCCAGCGCCACCGGGTCGGCGTCTGGCGCGGTGGTAACAATCGGGATGAGTTTTGGTCCCGTGGGTGGGCTGGGCGAGGGGGTCGGCTGCCAGCCCTCCATCCACCAGGACCGCCCGTGCGCGTCCTTGGGCGGATAGCGGTAGGAGGGCCGGTCCGGGTCGCGCGGGAGCAACGGGTATTTGGGAGCGCCAATCGGCGCGGCACGGACACGTCCTCCTGGGTGGGAAGCGTCGCCTCCAGCCTTGGAAGTAGGTTCGATTCCGCTGCGGCGGCCAACAACAGGAGACCACCAGCCCCATCGCCAGGGACCTGGCTGATTTTTCCCCCGCGCGGGTCGCCCCCGAGAGTGCCGCTCGCAGCCGATTGAGATGGGTCACACTCACGCGAACACCGCAGTGCTCCTCCAGCAGCGCTTGGACGGCTTTCCCCGATGCGCGCGGATGGTGCTGGTAATACGCTTCCATCCAGGTGCGTACCGCTCCACGCACTTTGACGGCATGTCCCTGGCGTCTGTCGTGTACGGCCTCTTCTCCGCCTGCCAGCATCCGCTGCCGCAGCCGATACGCGGTCGCCCGACTCATCTGGACCCCTGCCGCCAGCACTGCCTCCTGCCACGAACACCCCTGGAGTAGGGCACGTCTCACCTCTCGTTTTGCCACAGTTTGATCGAATGCGTGCATGGAGGTCTCCTTCCAGTTCATGGTGAGGCATGAGCCTCGCTAGGCGGGTCGGTCGTATGATCCGCCAAACCGCTTGGCGGGAGAGATTTGTCTGTCAGACCAGCACGGCAGGTTGCCCCGTCACCAGCAGATACGCTTCTTCCAGACTGGGGTCGATGACAACGGCAGCCTCGTGTGGGCGCGTCGCGCTGATCAGATGCAGCGCCACACCGTTCATCTGATTAACCATCATGCTGACCTGATAGGCAGCTTGCAATCTCGTGGCGGTAGCCTGATCGGTGGTCACGCTCCAGACCTTGCCGACCGCACTTGTCAGCAGCGCCTCTGGCGATGTATCGGCCAGCATCTGTCCCGCTTGTAGAATCACCAGCCGGCTGGCAACCGCCTCGACATCACTGATAATATGGGTGCTGAGGATAATCACCCGGTTGCTGGTCAGGCTGGAGAGCAGTGTACGGAAGCGCACCCGCTCGGCGGGGTCCAGCCCTGCCGTTGGCTCATCGACAATCAACAGTTCCGGGTCGTTGAGCAGCGCCTGCGCGATGCCGATGCGCTGCTTCATGCCACCGGAATAGGTGGGCAGTCGGCGGTCAGCCACCGCCTCCAGATTGACTAGCTCGATCACCTCATCCACGCGCTGGTGTGCGATGGATTTGGGGAGCCCTTTCATGGCGGCCAGATAACGCAAAAACTGCCGCCCGCTAAATTCGCGGTAGATGCCAAACTCCTGCGGCAGGTAGCCCAGCACCTGCCGCAGCGCGTCGCCATGCGTGCGAATGTCCTGTCCGTTCCACCGGATGGTCCCCTCGGTCGGTTCCAGCAGGGTGGCAATCATGCGCATCAGCGTCGTTTTGCCCGCGCCATTGGGGCCAACCAGCCCCAGCATACCCGGCGTGGCCGCCAGCGAAAGCTGGCGCAGCGCCCAGATGCTGCCATAGCGTTTGCCCAGGTTCTCAATCGTCAATTCCATTGCTGTTCTCTCTTTCTTTTGAGGAGCCTCTATCCATTGAGGGCACTGCGGAAGCGTTGGAAGGCGAAGGCCGCCAGCACCACCAGCACCAGACTCAGCCCGGCAAGGACGAGGTGCGGCACGAGCCAGGTCCCGATGTCGGTCAATCGGTTCTCGATGGTGAGCATCGCCTGTTGCAATTGCGCCTCGCTGGTAGGAGGGACGCTCGTGAAGGCAACCCGATCTTGGAAGATGATCCCGCGCGCGGTGACCGCGCTGGTCGGGTCCCATGCGCTATACCAGGCAGGGGGAGCGGTGGGATTGTCTCTTAGCTCGCTGGGCAGAATGAGCGCCCCGATGAACCAGGCTACCAGGATGACGATCTTGACCAGCGTGGACTGGCGCGGAAGCAGGGTGCCCAATGCGAAGCTGACGCTGCTGAGGAGGATGGTCGCTGGCACGACCATGCCCACCCAGAGCATCAGCACACCGCCAATCGCTGGTGCTGGATAGTCGGTGATGGTCAGATGCAGCAGCAGGCCCGTGCCCAGGATGGCAACCAGCAGCAAGAGGGCCAGCCCCAGGCTCACCAGCAAGCCCATCAGATAGCGGCCCCAGACGTAGGCCTGGGTCGGCAGCGCGGTCGTCATCAAGAGTTCGTGGGTGCGGCGTTGCAGGTCGCGCATCACGCCATCGGCATTGACAAAGGGCAGGAGAAAAACCAGCAGCACCAACAGATCGAATGGGAGGAGTTCAACCAGTCCCCAGGCGCTGGTTCCGGCCACAAAGGCGCTGAAGGTGTGAAAGCTGAACGTATCTGGCTCTCGTTCAAACCACAATACGCAAAGCAAGAGACCGAAGAAGCAGAGGGCCTGAATCCAAAAGAGGCGGCTGGCGCGGAAGCGCCGCAGTTCCCAGACCAGGACGGCCAGGAGGGGATTTGGACGCCCAATGGCCTGAGTCTGCTTTCGGGAACCGGTCAGGGCAGTCGTCGTCATGAAACGCTCCTTGTGCTTGTTGAAGTCGGTGGATGCGCCGGGTGGTGCATGCCCCCTCTTACGAGTCAGCCCCAGCAAAGGTTCGCGCGCGGTTTTTTCCGGGCACAGCTTATACACGAGGGAGCAGGCGGTACATGCCGGTGTGGAGGCACAGCAGTGCGATTGCCAGCAGCGCCAGGCCGAGGCCACCCAGCAGCGCCTCTGAGAGCGGGGTGAGCGGGAGAACCTGGAGTGGGGAGAGGGTATCGAGGGACAAGACGGCCAGCCAGCTTCCGTAGGCCAGGGAGGCGGCTGCCTGGGCCGAGAGGCGCAGCGAGAGCAGCAGCGCCAGCCTGGCTACCAGCAGCAGCGGCATGAACCAGGAGAGCAGCAACGCCAGCACCTGCGCGGTGCCGCTCGCCCAGAGCGCCAGGCCGAAAGCGAATCCCAGGCCGAGGTCATAGCCCAGCACGATCACCAGCCGGGCTAGTGCCAGTTGCAATAGTGATGGCAAGCAGACAAGCTCCAATTCCAGCACCTGCATCCCTATCCCGCGAAAGGCGACGACAGTGCCCAGGTAGGCTAGGAATGGCCCAATGGCCCGCAGCAGCGCTTTGTCCTGATCGGGCAGGACGTGGCCCAACACGACCCCGGCGCCCACCAGGGTGACGAGCGCGCTCACCAGCCAGAAGGCCAAGCCGAAGAGGCTGACCTGCGCGCGGGCCGTTGCCAACAGCCAGGCTAAGCTGCTGTGCTGGCTCTGCCGCTCATCGCGGATCACCTGGCGCACAGGCGAGGTAGCCGACAATACGGTTGCCAGCCGGGCGATCAAACGCCTGGTGCCTGCTTGGGAGGGCTGTGGTGCCTGTCACTCAGACAAGCGTAGCAAAACAGGCATCAGGTCTACAATCTCTTCTGGCGTGGCCTCCTGCTCGTGGAGTGCCTCAGCCAGATGGTCGGGGTTGTCCAGCGGCCATGATGGTGTTTGCATAGCTAATCCACTCCTTCTCTCACAGGTGCAAGCAACTTGCGCAGGCGGTGCGTTCCCACCGAGAGCCGCGATTTGACTGTGCCGAGCGGGAGGTGCAGCGCCTCAGCGATCTCTTGCAAACTCAGCCCTTGATAAAAACGCAGCAGGAGCGCCACGCGATATTCCTCGCTGAGCTGAGCGAGCGCTGCCGCCACCTCGTCGCCCTGCTCTGCCGCCAGGGCTTGAAGGGGCGATCAGGCGGGCACGTGCGTTGCCGCAGCATACGCAGAAAGGTCTCTTGAACCAGATCCTCCGCGAGGAGACGATCTCCACCGACCAGGCGATAGAGATAGCCAAGCAGTGGGGCGTGGTGGCGTGTCACCAGCGCGGCGAATGCTACCTGATCGCCTGCCATCACTGCTACCATGACCTGTTCGTCGCTGCGCTCGTGCACAGGGTGCGCTGGTTGACTCCTTCGGTTTCGTGCTGTGGCCTATTACGAGCGAGAGCGACAAAAGGTTCGCAAGCAGACGGTTCTGATCATATGGAGAGAAAGCGAGCGGACGTCTCAGATCAGATGGGCAACCGTGCAAAGTGGCGCGAATCCCTGCTCATAAACTTCTTGCTCTGGCCAAAGCGTATATTGTTTGATCTGTTGCCAGTCGTTGGTTGGTTCTCTGCGGACGTTTCACTATGGGCAAGCTCAATCCCTCTCAAAAGGTTGCCTCCTGCTTACAGAAGCAGGGCCATGAGCTCTGCATGGACTGTGCCAGATACAACCACCACAACCGTAAATGGTCTGTCAGGGCAATAGTGTCATCCTGACAAACCTGCTATACTGAGAGACCAGGAAACCACCTTTTTTGCACCGCTTGGAGAAGAAGGACGTATTCATGCGCCGATCCTTCAGTGCATATCCTGGCATAGGGCTCTGCCTTCTTGGCTCATTCCTTGCGTTGGGTGCCTTCTTTCTGCCCGCCTACAGCACCGCATCCTGGAGCTTGTGGGAGGTCCTCGTCCTTCTGGTGTACATCCAGCCGCATATCCAGTTTGGCCTGGTCCCCGTGAGTGTTTCGATCCTCTTCGTGCTGTTGCTCAGTTCGACGGTGCTAGCCTTTCTGGCTATCTTGTGGCGCTCGCACCGATGGACCTTCTTGTGCTGGCATGGAGGTTTGATCATCCTGACCCTACTCTTCTACCTTGTCGCTACGCTAATCAACCTCGGCCTGCTGTGGCTCCTCCTGGAAATTGGAGATAGCTCGCTCTCGGAGGTGGTCTTGCCCGTCCAGATTGGTGCCTGGCTGATCCCAACAGGGCTGCTCCTTGGGCTTCTGGGAAGCCTCCTTCTGGCAGCTCCGTTGGAACAGCACCCAGGCAACGCCCGTTTGGTGCGCCTCTTCGCCGCCTGGCCTTTTGGGCAGCAGCAAGTGGGCAAACTGCTGATGGGGTGTCTGGTGGTCGTGGTCCTCAGTGTGGGTGGACTAGGCATGACCGGTCGAGGACCGCTCGCCTTCCTGGGTTCCCCCATTACCGAGTTTGCGCTGCCCAGCTCGGCAAGCAGCCCCGAAGGGATCACCCTGGGACCAGATGGCAATCTCTGGTTTACCGAGGGAGACGGCAACCGGATCGGGCGCCTCACGCCCAATGGAGTCTTCAGTGAGTACCCCCTCCCCACCCCTTACAGTGATCCCGAAGGGATTACCAGCGGACCAGATGGCAATCTGTGGTTTACCGAGCAGGGAGCGGGGAGCAAAATTGGCCGGATCACGCCCCAGGGAGTGATTACGGAATTCCGCTTACCCACTCTCTACAGCGTGCCTGAAGGGATTACTTCCGGGCCCGATGGCGCGCTCTGGTTCACGGAGGGCAATGGCAACCGGATTGGACGCATCACGGTGCAGGGAGCCATCACCGATTTGCCCTTGCCACCTTCCAGCCGAGCGACAAAGATTACCACCGGACCAGATGGCGCCCTCTGGTTCACCGAAGCAGAACACAATCAGATTGGACGCATGACCCTCCAGGGGGCCTTGAGGGAGTTTGCCGTGCCCTCCCCTGGATCTGGACCCGGCGCCATTACCAGCGGACCAGATGGCAATCTGTGGTTTACCGAGCAAGCGAGCCAGCAGATTGGGCGCATCACTCCCAGCGGAGAGATCACCGAGTTCCTGGTGTCCACGTATTATGTGGATGCGTATCAATTCACTTTCGGCGGGATCGCGGTCGGAGTTGATGGGGCGCTCTGGTTTACCGATGTCGCGGGCGATCAGGTTGGGCGCATCACTACACGCGGCGCCATCAGCTTGTTTCCTTTGCCTGCCACCCACAGCGCACCTGCAGGGATGACCACCGGGCCAGGAAAGACCGTCTGGTTTACCGAGAAGTATGGCAACCAGATTGGGCGGATCATGCTCTCGACACAGTAAGTGAGGGCGAGAATCTCTGCTCTGCCCCGTGATCACATCCTGTGCCTGCTGACCTCAAGGGCATCTAGACTCATTCTGCCCTCTCAGCAGAACGAGTGAGCTAGTATTTACGAATGAGGACGGAAGGTCCCTCATACGACTGACTGCTAATATGCTTCCTTGCCAGAGATCCAGACTTCCGCTTAGTTTCGGCATCATCACAGTGGATTGCCCTCAAAGTTATCCTGAAAGGGGGTGCCCAAATTTGTACCAGCTTCTCTGGCAAAGTCTTTTCTCACACCTTGAGAGATGCCTGAAGATTGGTTCAGCCTGCTCTGGTTTTTTCGGCAAAGCGGGACTGAACGCAGGCGTACCCTCTCCTCTGATGAAGTATCTGCCCCAAGGTGATGAAGGAGCCATCTGCCCCTTTAGATAGGTTGTTTGGGACGGGAATTGTGTGGGGGGATTGAGGGTAAGTTCGCAAGGTGCCAAGGTCAAAGTCAGAGACTCCAAACTGCATTCCACACCGAGCGCACGCTGTCTCGTCTGGAGAACGTGGGTTCCCACAGTTCCCACAAAACCGGTCTTGTCTCATAGACATCGTTGCCTCCCTTCAAATCCTCACAACAGCACAGCATATACTCTCCAAAGTTACCTTATCAGTCAATCAGTTTTGCTCAGATGGAAAGACGCCTACCGTTCTTCCAGGAGCAGCCGACAGGAGACAACTCGATGAGTCCGGAAGCCAACACCTATCTCAACGAAGTCCTGGACTCCCTCCAGGCTCATTCCGTCAGGCGCGAAAAGCTCGATTGGCCCGCGTTGCGCAGACAAGTCATCAATCTAGCAGCCGAGGCCCAGACCCCAGCCGAAACGTATCCCGCGATTCGTAGAGCATTAGAACTGCTGGGCGACAAGCACAGTTTCTTTCTCGCTCCCGAAGAAGCCCGCCAGTTCCACGCCTGGCAAGGCGAGTGGGTTGGCTTCAATCTGGCGTTCCCCGAAGGACGGGTGGCGGTGGTCTATCCGGGCAGTCTGGCAGATCAGGGTGGGGTCCATGTGGGAGACCACATGGAAACCATGAACTATACCAGCAGGAGGGCTGCTCCTGCTGGCCGTCCCACACCAGAGAAATGTTATGGCCAGCCAGTCATCAGGGTCAACGCGGGTCAATCTCATAATCCTGAGACTTACCATGAAGGATTGACAATTCAGGCGGCTCTTTGTTTCGACCGGGCAATCAGTGAAGCGATAAACAAGGTAACAACAAAGGTGATTATCCCAATGACGAGCGCAACAATGAACGTGTTTGTCTCGAAACCATGACTGAACATCGAGGAAAACATATAGTACATTGGGAGGGCGATAAGGGCCGCGAGTAGCGCGCTGTAAGCACGTTTCGGATTCATGAACGTCTGGATTCCTTTCTTACTGGTTGAGATCCCTGCTCTCGTGAGATCTCTGCTCTCAACGAAACCATATTCACCACAGTGCTGTCATCCATCACTTGTTGGCATTTTGCATCCACCAGTTGGTGGACAATGCACATCCACCAACTGGTGGATGCATTTTCGCGCTTCGTCTGCTATACTACAGGAGATCTTCTCATGGAGAAGAGCAAGGACGAACCAGCAGGCGCAGGAAAGAGGGTCACGATGACAAGCCTCTCGCAGGAAGCCCAGGTAGGGTCGCTCCACCAGGAGGTGCTGCAACGGTGGATGCTTTTTTGGCATGGTGCGTTCTACGTCTCTCTCATCGTTGCCACAGGCTTGGCTTTCACATTTGGCACTTCGACCTTTCAGCAGGGTCTGGTTCTCTGCGCGCTCTCGCTGATGCTGGGAGCCTGGTATCTGGGATGTGTCCTCGTCGAGCCTGCGTACTGGCGCTCTCGAGTGCGACTCACCTGGGGCTGTCTGCTGATTGGCTGGATCATCTGGACCGCCCTCGTTACCCTCAATCCCGTCTATCTCTTCGTCCTCTGCGGTCTCTATCCGCAACTCTTTGTCTTCCTGCGCTTCCCCTGGAATATGGTTGGTTCTTGCATCCTGCTTGGGATTTCTCTCTGGAGCCTGGTTCCGGGACAGGGGGATTGGAATGTGGGCCTGGTCATCCTCTTGAGCTGGCCTGCGGGCGTCGGCGTAGGCTTGTTCATTGAAGCCCTCGTCAGCCAGAGTCGGGAGCGCGCGCGTCTGATTCATGAGCTTCAGGCGACGCGCCAGCAATTGGCGCGAGCCTCCCGTCAGGCCGGAATCATGCAGGAGCGCCAGCGGCTCGCGCACGACATCCATGACACCTTTACCCAGGGCTTGAGTAGCATTGTGATGCAGATCGAAACGATGGACGCGGCACTTGCCCCAAACGATACGAAGGGCAGGCAACGCCTCTCACAGATGCGTCGTATCGCCCGCGAGAATCTGGCGGAGGCGCGCCGCCTGCTCTGGGCCTTGCAGCCCGAAGTTTCTGAACGAGCCGGGCTTTCCGAAATGCTGCGGCCACTGGCAGAGCGTTGGGCAGAGGAAAGTGGGGTAAGCGTCGGGGTGACGATCACCGGGCAGGCCATTTCCTTGCGCCCAGAGATTGAAGTGACCCTGCTGCGCGCCACCCAGGAAGCCCTCGCCAATGTCCGCAAACATGCACAGGCCGGCTCAGTGGTGCTGACGCTTTCCTACATGGAGGATATGGTGGCGCTGGATGTTGCCGATGATGGCATTGGCTTTGATCCACACAGTCTCCCTGCTCCATTGCTGGGAGAGACGAGCGGCAGGTTCGGACTCAAAGCGCTTCGTGAACGGATCGAGCAGTTGGAAGGGACGTTCACCCTTGAGAGTACCCCGGGTTCGGGGACGACCATCGCTGTGGCGCTGCCTGCTGTGGAGGCCAGCGCACCGCCTGGCCGACTTCACGTTGAGGAGCAGTGCTAATGGGCCGCATTCGTCTCGTGATTGCTGATGACCATCCGGTCGTGCGAGCAGGTCTGCAAGAAATGCTCAGCAGCCAGCCCGATTTCGAGATCGTGGGCGAGGCGAGCAACGGAGCCGAGGCGGTCGTCCTGGTGGATCAAGTGCAGCCAGATGTGGCGCTAATGGACCTGCGCATGACGCTGCTCGATGGGGCTGCAGCCACTGCTCAGATTCGCGCCCGGCACGCGAAAACGGCGGTGCTGGTCCTGACGAGCTATGAGAGCCATGCGGATATTCTGCGTGCCATCGAAGCTGGCGCGATGGGCTACCTGCTCAAAGATGCGCAGAGAGAAGAACTCTTCACCGCCGTGCGCACCGTAGCTCAGGGGAAAGCGGTCTTCGCGCCAACCGTCGCCACTCGCCTGCTTTATCAGGTGCGGAAACCGAGCAGAGGAGCGCTCAGCGCCCGCGAGGTAGAAGTGCTGACGCTGGTCGCGCGCGGAGCCAGTAACAAAGAGATTGCGCGAGCGATGTATCTTTCGGAGGCAACCGTCAAATCTCACTTGCTCCATCTGTTTGCCAAGCTCGCGGTCGCTGACCGGACCGCCGCCGTGACCGCCGCTCTGGAACGAGGCTTGCTGCACCTGGACTCATAGAAAAGTTATGTGCTGGCAAGCACGTCATCCTCTCTCGTCAAAACATAAAAAAAGACTTCGCCACCGGATGTATCAACCTGCACCGCCGCCCAAACCCTCGCCCCGATAACCGCTGCAGTGAACGCCGGCATGGTGTCCTTTACGCTTTCAGGCTACCTGGGTGGCTATCAAGAACAGGCTGATCAGGCCACTCTGGTCATCAAATTTCTAGGCGACGCCAATACATTCCTGGGCCAGAGCGCCATTGGTCCGGTCGTTCCAGGTGAGCGTGACTTTCAAACGCAATTGGTACTGCGGAGTAGCAGTGGCAAAGTTCCGGTGGGGACGCTCAGGATCACCCTGATGCTCCTCATGACAAAGCCGGATATCAACTATAACGATGGGTATGCGGATAACCTCTCTGATCTTGCACCACTGATGCCTGGCCTCAGCCAGCGAAGATCACACCGTGCAGGTCTGGCAAGTACCGTAACCTTCCTCCGGCCCAGACGCGCGAGCATACGAGAGAAAAGGAGCTTTCCTATGCACGAACCACTCACCGCCACACCCAAATTGGTACCAGTGCCCGGCGTGAAGCAACCTCCAGATCAGTGCCTCTCGCACGTATCGGCACCCTGCCTTTTGCGAAGCGCCAGAGCGGTTCGAACCGGAACGCTTCACCCCGAAACGCTCGTCTGCTTGTACGCACTTTGCCAATTTCCCTTTCGGGGGCGGACCGCGCCGGTGCATTGGCCATGCTTTTGCCCTGCCGGAGGCACATCTGGTGCTGGCGAGGGGGCACAGCGCTCTGCCCTGCGCCCCCTTCCTGGACAGCGGGTCGAACCCCAAATCAGGCTGGCGCTGCAACCACGACCTAAGGCCGATGACACTGCACCCGCTTCCCGCGCTGACGGAACCACGACCACCGTTGGCGCCTAGAGGATGAGCCAGAGAGCAGCAACAGGAGGGACCAATGCAACGCCTGGGACGACGCGCGTTTCTCCAGCGTCTGATCGGGGCAGGCGCATTCGGGGGGGTCTTGCTCGGTTCGAGCGAAGTGGCCTACCTGCTCCGCCAGGCAACCTGGCAACGAGCGCTGCGGACACGAGCAATCCTGACAGGGACCATCGTGACGTTCCAGCCAGAGAACCCGGTCATCGAGCACGGCGCAATCTACATTGATGAGCAGGTGCGCTATGGCACGCCTGAGTTGCTCCGCGCCGCTCGCACGCTGACCGTTGAGTCGGTTCGTGTTGGTGGGGTCGCTCACGCGATCAGCCTGCCTGATGAGAGGAGCAGAAGAGATGGCCGCCACGTCCTCCACCCCCATATCTCCTGCGCGTCTGCGTGCTCCCGGATCGCGAAGCGCGCTCCTTGCCTGGGGCTTATGTGGACTCTCGGCTGCGCTCCTCCTGGGGTTCATCACGCTTTTCGTCGTGGTAACGATCGCCACCTACCAGATGCCTGCGCTGTTCCCTGCCCAATTGGCGCAGAAGTTGCACCCATCCGTCTCGGACTGGATTGCGCTCCCCAGCACTGTCGTAACAGTCCTGGCTTTCTCGACGCTGGGCGCGCTCATCGTCACCCGTCACTCCGAGAACTGCGTTGGCTGGCTTTTTTGCACCGCTGGCCTCCTTACCATCGCCGAACTCTTCGCCGTCTATTATGCGCTTTACACCCTCTGGGTGCAGCCGGGATCGCTTCCCGGTGGCCTGATGGCGGCCTGGGTGCAGAATTGGACCTGGGTCATCTCCAGTGGCCTGTTCCTCGTATTCCTGCCGCTTCTGTACCCTAACGGTCGCCTGCTGTCTCGTCGCTGGAAACCTATCGGATGGCTCAGTGCCAGGGTGATAGCCCTGCTGAACGAACTGCGCGCCCAGTCCCAGGCGGCTTTCCTTGACATCCGCCGTCTGATCTACGACCTGCGCCCACCAGCGCTCGACGATTTAGGCCTGGTCGCCGCCCTCCAGGAAAGCCTGGCACGGTATCAGCAGAGCGGACTGGAGTGCGTGTTGGAGGTTGCAGAGCCGCTCCCCGCACTGCCTGCCGCCGTGGAGGTCGCGGTTTACCGGATCGCCTTAGAGTCGCTCACGAATGTTGCACGTCACGCGGGGGCACGCACCTGTCAGGTATGCCTGGTCCTGACCACGTCCCGGCACCGACGTGGCCTCTGTCTTGAGGTGCTCGATGATGGTTGCGGCCTCCCAGCCCCCCGTCCCGCTGGCGTCGGCCTGCGCTCGATGCGGGAGCGAGCGGAGGAACTGGGCGGCTTCCTCCTCATCGAGGGACGTGCAGGTGGAGGCACCCGACTGTCCACCTGGCTGCCCGTGCCGGAGGAAGAGCCATGCGCGTGATCCGCTTGCTGATCGCCGATGACCACCCGATGTTCCGTTTCGGCCTGCGCGCGCTCCTACACACCAAGCCAGGCTGCGAGGTCGTAGGTGAGGCCCAGACGGGAGAAGAGGCCCTCGAACTCGCCGCGGCCCTGGAGCCGGACCTCATCCTGATGGATATTCACTTGCCAGGCATCAATGGCATCCAGGCCACCCGGCGCATCCTGGGGCAGCATCCCCACATCGGCATTCTGATCATCACTATGTTTGAGGATGAGACACTCTTTGCGGCCATGCGTGCCGGAGCGAAAGGTTATCTGCTCAAGGGCGCACAGGGGGAAGAGATCCTGCGGGCTATCCACGCGGTGGCGAACGGGGAAGCCATCTTCAGCCCGGCAGTGGCCCGGAGGCTGACCCAGCTCTTCACAACCGCGCCCTCAGCCCGGCTGGGGCAGGCTTTTCCTGATCTCACCCCACGCGAGTACGACATCCTGCACTTGATGGCTCAGGGCTATGCGAACCAGGCCATTGCCGACCGCCTGATCATCAGCTCCAAGACGGTCCGCAACCTCATTTCCAGCATCTTCAGCAAGCTGCAAGTCGCGGATCGCGCCCAGGCGATTGTCCGCGCCAGAGAGGCCGGGTTGGGTCAAGACCCAGGCAGGTGAGAAGCACCACCCTGGCCGAGCAATTTCCCGATGTGATCGGGAGTCTGCCCTCATGCCAGCGGGAAACTGGGCATGTTACGCTTCTCGACAGAGAGACGATGCGGGGGTGCACGAGGAGCCTCTCGCAGGAGCGATCTCTCGCATCGAAAGGAGCTATCACGCATGTCATCGTCAACATTGATTCGCTGGAGTGGGTTGGTCGCCCTGGTGGGCTTTCCTCTCCTGGCCGTCGTCTCGGTCGCCTTCGTTTTTGCCTTCCCAGAGGATGTAGTGCAAAGCGTCGCGGTCACATCGAACACCTGGTTGGTGCTGAATGTACTCATGCTTATTGCGTACCTGCTCTGCCTGGTCGGGTTGGTTGGCCTGTATGCGCGCCAGGCGGAGAAGGCGGGTATCTTGGGGCTGGTTGCTTTCCTGCTGACGTTCCTCAGCATCGCGCCAAGATTCGCCTGGTACTGGATAGAGACCTTCGTCTTTCCGATCCTCGCGCAAGCCGCGCCCCGTCTGCTGGATAATCCGGAGCCGGTGCCGCCGGCGCTCAATGTGTTCGGTGCTGTGGACCAAATCAGCGTCCTCCTGCTGCTTGTCGGGGTGCTGCTCTTTGGCGTCGCCTCCCTGCGAGCCAGGGTCCTGCCGCGCTGGGCCGCCCTGCTGGTCCTGGTTGGAGCCGTGGTGGACCTGGTGATGACCCTTGTGGGAGTGGATTTTCCCTTTGGGGCTGCGGTGGCTGGTCCTGGGCTGGCGTGGATGGGCTACGCGGTCTGGGCGCACCAGCAGACGCCCTCGGAATCCATCGCGCCTCTGACGGCGGGTGGTCCATCGCTCGCCAGTCGCTGACCAGCCGAGGGACGGCGAGGACGGAGCGAGACTGTCTACCCGCTCGCATCCTCGCCGCCTGCCCCGAACGGCAAGACGGCTGCCATCCTTGATGTGTCCTGGCTCCCCGAACAGACACGCGCACGCACCGTCAAAGCGAGCGACTTCTGGGAGTTAGTTGCTCCTTGCCACCAGGCGTATACTACAGGGAGCAGAGAGCGAAGCCACAGCCATGACAACGGAGCACACGCTCATGAACCAACCAGATACCATCCCTGGCACCCTGCGGGGCGCGGCGAATGTGGCCGACTCGCCGCGCGTGAGAGGCATCTTCTCGCGGCTGACCAGCCAGTCCACCGCAGCCGAAAGCCATGCCAGCACCTCGCACCCCGCCACCCGCCGAACTTGGCGCTGGCTGTGGCTGGCGCGCGTGACCTGGCTGGGTGTGGCGACGGTGGGCCTCATCAGCTTTTTCCTGAGCCTCCCGCTCAATTTCGCAGAGCTGGAGCAGGTCTGTACCGGGTCGGCATGTGACTTACTCAGCCTGCGCCCGGAGCATCTGCCCGTGCTTGCTGCGTGGGGCCTCTCCCCCGCCGCTTTCGCGGCCTATGGCACGGTGCTGGGCAGTGTGGAGAACCTGGCCTGGTACGCGATGGGGGTGCTCCTCTTCGTGAGAAGGTCCGCTAAGCCCCGCGTGCTCTTCTTTTCGTTCTGCCTGATGGTCTATGGCGGCGGCCCGAGCTACCAGACACTGGCAGTGGCGCCGTCGAGTTGGTGGCTGCCGGTGACGGCCTACCTGTTCCTCGGCACCACTTGCTGCTTCACCCTGTTCGTGGTGCTCTTCCCCACTGGGCAGTTTGTCCCCCGCTGGACGCGCCCTCTCGCACTCGCCTGGATCGTGGTTCAGGTGCCCACCAGTTTTTTTCCGGACTCGCCTCTCTCCGCAGCCACCTGGCCGGGAGCGGTCCAGGCCCTCGTCCTGCTGGGCTTCTTTGGGTGCTTCATCGTGGCGTGGGTCTACCGCTATGGGTGGTGCTCGACGCCCGTGGAGCGGCAGCAGACCAAGTGGGTGCTGCTGGCGCTGGGCGTCCTCCTGCTGCTGATTGTCGCAAGGGGCACTGTCGGGACGCTAGTCCTCGGTGGGGAGGCACCCCCGCTCTGGCTGGTGCTCGTCGTTGGCCACGTGTCTGTGCTGGCGACGATCTTCGTCCCACTCTCCATTGCCGCCGCGATCTTGCGCTATCGGCTCTGGGAGGTTGACCGCCTGATCAACCGCACGCTGGTGTACGGCGCGCTCACCGCCAGCGTCGTTGGGCTGTACGTGCTCCTCGTCGGCGCGTTGGGGGGGCTGTTCCGGTCGAGTGACAACCCGCTCCTTGCCATCCTGGCGACGGGGTTGGTCGCTCTGCTCTTCCACCCCCTGCGGCAGCGCGTGCAGCGTGGAGTCAATCGCCTGCTATATGGGCAGCGCGACGAGCCGTATCAGGTGCTCGCGCGTTTAGGTCGCCAGTTGGAGACGACCCTGATACCGGAGGCGATGCTCCCCACCATCGTGAAGACCATCGCGCACGCCCTCAAGCTGCCCTATCTGGCCGTGAGGGTGAAACAGGGGGACGAGTTCAAACTTGCCGCAGCCGCTGGCGCGCCGGTAGGAACGCCGCTGAGTCTGCCCCTCATTCATCAGGGAGAGATGATCGGGCAGTTACTTCTCACACCGCGCCACCTTGGGGAACCGCTCACTCCGCCTGACCGGCGGCTGCTGGAGGACCTGCTCCCCCAGATTGGCATGGCGGTCCATGCTGTGCGCCTGAATGCCGACTTACAGCGCTCACGCGAACGGCTGGTCACGGCGCGCGAGGAGGAGCGGCGGCGCCTGCGCCGCGATCTGCACGACGGGATCGGCCCCACGCTCGCCAGTCTGGCTCAGCGTCTGGATACCGTTGCCCGTCTGGTGCCGCGCACCCCCGATACCGCCATCGCGGAGCTGGGCCACTTGAAAGGCCAGGTCAAGACGACCATCGCCGAGATTCGCCGCCTGGTCTACGCGCTGCGTCCCCCGGTGCTGGATGAATTGGGGCTGCTTTCGGCGCTCCGCGAGCACCTCGCCCAACTGGACCAGCCGGAGGGACTGCACCTGACGCTGGAGGCGCCCGAGGCTCTGCCAGAGCTGTCCGCTGCCGTCGAGGTCGCGATGTACCGCATCGTCCTGGAGGCGTTGACCAACGTCGTGCGCCACGCGCATGCCCAGGCATGCCTCGTCCATCTGGAACTCTTAGACGCTAAGGAACTCTGCCTCTCGATTACCGATGACGGGATCGGCCTGCCCGCAAACCTCCGGGCCGGGGTCGGGATCACTGCAATGCGGGAACGGGCCGCTGAACTCGGTGGCACCTGTCAGATTACGGCGTGCTCCCTACAGGGGACGCGCGTGGACGTTCGACTGCCGCTGGCAAAGGAGTGAACGATGGAGCACATCCGTCTGGTGATTGCTGACGACCACATCTTCTACCGCCAGGGCGTGCGCGCCATGCTGGGGGGCATTCCAGAACTGGAGGTGATCGGCGAGGCGGCGACTGGCGACGAGGCGGTGGCCCAGGCGGCAGCGCTGCAACCGGAGGTCATCCTGATGGATCTCAAAATGCCCGGCACAAATGGCATTGAGGCCACACGCCGCATTCTCGCGACCAGCCCTCATATCAAAATCCTGGTGGTCACGATGTTTGAAGAAGATGACTCGGTCTTTGCGGCCATGCGTGCCGGAGCGCGGGGGTATGTGCTCAAAGACGCCGACCAGGACGAACTGGTGCGGGCGGTCACGGCCATCTCCCGCGGGGAGGCCATGTTCAGCCCGGCCATTGCCGAGCGCCTGATCCATTATTTTGCCGCCCTGCCCCCGACGGCCTCAGCCCTGGCGTTCCCTGACCTCACCAGCCGCGAGCGCGAAATCCTGCACCTGATCGCCCAGGGGGAAAGCAATGCCGCCATCGCCCAGCGGCTGGTGCTCAGTCTCAAGACTGTGCAGAACCATGTCAGCAACATCTTCAGCAAGTTGCAAGTGGCTGACCGTGCCCAGGCCATTGTCCGCGCGCGGGAGGCGGGACTGGGGGAGCGGCAGCGGGAGCCTCGCTCCAATCAAGGCCCCACATGAGTGTCACGGCTGATCGTGGAACTCCCACTCTCGCCCTGACGTCCAGGCTGCGCTCCTGCTCAAGCACCCTGACGCAGCCTCTGCATGCCACTCGCGCAGGCTTCCCACACAGCGGTTGGCTGGAAAAGAAACCTTCCTTTTTCTTTGGCCTTTTCATAGAGAGCGCATTGATATTTTTAAGGCTTTTCTGCCGGTTATTTTAGCAGAAAAGCCTTTTTATTTTAGCCAAGCAGTGAGAGGTAATGTATGCCCCATGTCACTGCCTATTTGCGTGTCTCCACGGTGGATCAGGATCGGGAAAAGAACAAGGCGGATATTCTCCGCCTGGCGAACACCTTGGAACTGGAACACGTCCGCTTTGTCGAGGAGAAAGTCTCAGGGAAGGTGGCCTGGAGGAACCGCAAGATTGCCGAGATCCTTGATCACGCCACGGCGGGCGACACCATTATTGTCAGCGAGATCTCTCGCCTGGGCCGCAGCATGCTGGAGTGTATGGAAATACTCTCGATTGCCGCCCAGAAAGGCATCAATCTCTATGCCGTCAAAGGCTATTGGCGGCTGGACACCAGCATCCAGAGTAAGATCATCGCGATGGCCTTTGCGATGGCTGCCGAGATCGAGCGCGATCTGATTGCCAAACGCATGAAAGAAGCGCTGGCGGCCAAAAAGCTTGCAGGGGCCAAGCTAGGTCGCCCGTTGGGTGTGGGCAAGGGTAAGCTGGATGCCTTCCGGCTGGAAATTGAAGCGCTGCTGCACAACGGGTCCACTCAGAGGTTCATCGCC
Organism: Ktedonobacterales bacterium; assembly: GCA_036557885.1. Taxonomy (GTDB): domain Bacteria; phylum Chloroflexota; class Ktedonobacteria; order Ktedonobacterales; family DATBGS01; genus DATBGS01. The sequence goes on along the minus strand of DATBGS010000165.1, from coordinate 94,583 downwards.
GAGCACTACCACACGACGGAAGCCAATTTACATCATTGGATGAAGCAGCGGGGCATACGGCGAGTCTGACGCGCCAACACCAGAACCCCTGCCCACACGATGGCCGCTGGAGCATGCTCCTAGCTTTCTTATCTCATAGACCCGCCAGTCAAGGCCATAAGCAATCGGCCAGTGTGTCCCCGAAATGGAATGGTCCCGCAGGCGCCTGACCTGGTAGCAGGGCGCTACGCTTGGGCTGCCAATGCACCGGCCAGCGGACCCGCCACCTAGCGGGCCTGCTGTATCGCCCCCATGACTACATTGCCACGTCTTTCGGCCAGTGCCTTTCCTGCTCCCCTGGCTGCTGCTCCTCCTGGATGAAAGGCGGAGAGTTTTCTCCTGGCTGCCAGTGCCGTCGAGCTTTTTCGATCAGGCACCAAGTACCGGCGCGATGTACGAGAACCCCGCGCCGCTGTCAATATCGGAGACGCCCGGCCCCCAGCGCCATTCCACCTGACCCGTCGTGAGATTCACCGAGACCAGGTTATCGCGTGGCTGGTGCTCTATCGTCACCAGGGCATGACCATTAAAGAGCGTGGGTCGGGATGCTCCCCCATTGGTGAGGGGATGGGCGCGGATGTCCCCGTTGTGAGGATCAAGGAGATAGACCCCCGCTGGCGCGTTGAGGCCATCCACATTCACGACCAGCCTGAGGAGGGAAGCGCCATCACACGCACATGTCGGCGCAGCCCTCACCGGCGCGCCAAGCCGCTTTTCCCACACCTTTGCCCCATTCGTCGCATCCACTGCCAGCACGCCTACCGAGGTGCCCACAAAGACGCGCGGCTTTCCATCAACGAGGCCAAACGTTGGCGAGGAGAAGAACGTAGTATCATCGGGGCTGGACAGGCTCCACTTGAGCGTTCCGTTTTTGGGATCAAGCGCGTAGAGCGTCAGCCCATCGGTGACCAGCACTGTCCCTTGAAACCCAATGGCTGGCTTTGTCTCCACCTGGATGCGTGTCGGAAAGCTCCACCGGAGCAGGCCATTGAAGGCATCAATGGCATAGACGTGTCTGTCATTAGAGCCAAAAAAGACCGTGTCATGGGCGGTGTTGGTGGTCCCCACCGTTGGGGACGAGACCACAGCATCATGTGTAGCAAAGTCCCAGACTGGCTTGCCGGTGGATGCGTTGATAGCAAGCATGTGATGATTAACCGAACCAAAGTAAACCAACCCGTTTGCTAAGGCCAGTTGACCAAAAATCTTGCCATTTGCGGGAGGGTTCGCACTGCCGTTAGCGAACGCCTTCCATTTCAAGGTGCCGGTGGCAATGTCAAAGGCGAAGACGACCCCAGGAGTTCCGGTATCAGTAAAATTGGCGACATCGCCAGCGACGTACACGATCCCATTGGCAGCAGCAGCGGTGCTGCCAAGGAACTCCGTGCTGAAAGCAGCGCTGGTGCCTGGCACCAGACAGAAAACTTGATCATTCTGATCAAGGTGGGCAACTCGAAGGACGCTTCCATTGCCTGGATTGATCATCTGGAGATTGTGACAACTGGTTGGCAGGAAGAGCGAGACAGGTGGTGTAGTTGCCTGCTGCTCCACAGCCCCCGGCTGGGTTGAACTTGTGCTGCATGCCGCCAGGATGGGCGCCAGACCCAGCAACAGAAATATGCCTGTGGCGGCAGCGCTACGCCAGCGCAGGCGCGCAAACAAAAACGATAAACCCTTCTTTTGGAGCATACCATATTTCCTGCTAGATCCAAAACAAACGTTTTTTCTCCCAAAATACTCCTGAATAAGTGGTGCAAGCCGAGGTGCTTGAAAAGCGGCCACAGCCCAGCAATAAGAGCGCTAAGCCGGGCATGCTTGAAAGATCAATGGCTGGTCTCAGTCCAGTGTTCCTCATTCAGCCCGGTCTATCCTTCTGGCAGGGGAAAATGGCTTCCATTGGTCCAAGGCGCTGGTCCGAGACCCTTCATGAACGCTACTCTCATCACCCACAGCGCTCATGGCTGCGCTGTGGCCGCTTTTACTCGTTTCTCGGCTCACACTGTTGAGGAGGTCCAAGACGGACTTGATGTTCCCGGCGTGGGTGATGGTTCCGACACCACCGACGATGTGGTCCAATTGGTGGTCGGTTAACTCCGTCATGGAGGTGCCGTCCTGGTGCTGCTTGGCCGGAGTGACCAACTGCGTCTGCGGTCCTTTCTTCTGCGATTTCGGCATAGGGGTATGATGCTCCTTAGCGAATCATTTTTTGGAGATGGTTTGGTCCAAGTGTTATCCCCTCGTCTGGGATACCAGAAGAGAGTCCACCCGTGACCTGATCCAGATCAGTGTCAGTCAACTCTGTGACAAGGGGAGTCTGTTTCTGCTCCTTGGCTGGTGTCGCTGGCGTCGCCTGCGGCTGCTGCTTCTTCTGTTGTGTCATGTACGTGTCGTTCTCCTTTTCGGACGATGTGCGCCACTGCTAGCGAGCGAGATCACGCTACGCTATGGCCCAAGGGCCATAGCGTAGCGTGATCTCCCGCCAGGCTCTGTGTTTCGATCAGAGCTTTGGCGCTGTCCTTAGCATACCCAGAGCGCGTGAAACCGCTGTGAAAAAGGTGTGAAATCGGTCGGCTCGATCTCCTGTTGCTCACGAACTTCGCAAGTGATCGAGCCACTGCCAAGCCGTAGGGGAAATCGCACACCAGTGAGCGACTTCAACGTTGCCGACTGCTCGGCGAGCAAGACTGGATCAGGCGGCGGCAACGTCAGGAGAGGGGCATTAGGTGATTCCACGTGATCAGCCCGTCACCTCAATCAGGTAGCCACACACCCTTAGTCGCTCATGTGCGAGACCTGCATCCTCCAACTGAGCAGCCGCTTTCTCGAAGTGTTCCAGGGCACCGGTTTCGTTTCCGCGCTCGCGGCAAAGCTGTCCCCAGACCACCTGGGTGCGGGCGACCTCCAGCAGCGCCTGGCCGGTTTCTAGTGCCTGGATGCTAGCAGCCAGGTGGGCCTCCGCCTCGGCCCAGTGCGACGAACTTGCTGCCGCCAGGGTCTGCCCCCAGACTCGCTGCGCCAGCCCTTCGCCATAGAGCCCGCCCACCGCTCTGGCCAGTTCCACCGCTGCCTCTGCCTGGGCGCGCGCTGCTTCCACCCGGCCCGCTGCCAGCAGGACTTCGGCATGTGCGGCGGCCAACCAGTCCGTCAGCAGGAGGCGCTCGCCATGTTGCCGCCCCAGGTCTTGCGAGCGTGCCATGCTCTCCAGCGCCGCTTCAGACTGGCCCAGGCGACTCTCGGCCCAGCCGCGCCAACCGTACCCCAGATACAGCAGGACCCAGTCGCCGGATTGCTGCGCCAATTCCACTACCAGGCCGCTTTCTTCCACCATACGGGAGAGATCCCCGCCCATCCCATACATGACGCTCAGGAAGAAGTGGCTTCTGGCACGATGGTCGCGGCTATTCGTGACCTGAGCGCGGGCCAGTGCCTGCTGTCCTGCGGCGAGTCCGGCGGTATAGTGCCCGCGCGCCGCCAGCGAGACGCCCAGAAAGCCCAGGGCAAAAATCCACTCCGTCCAGAGGGCTTCGGCTTCCAACCGGGAGATCACGGGGACCAGCAGGGCTTCGACCTGACCAAACTGCCCCTGGCCTGTCAGGGTTCGCGCGATCTGCACAGATGCCAGGGTCTGCAATCCTTCGTCGCCCAGCTCTTGCGCTTCCACGAGCACCTGCTGGAACTTTGCTTTGGCCTCTCGCAGCGCATGACGTACGAAAGCCATAAAGCCGATCCAGTAATGGACCTGCGCCAGGAGCTGACGATCCGATCCAGCGAGCGTGAGCGAAAGCTGCTCCGCTTCGGCCAGCCGCGCCAGATGCTGCTCCGGGCTCTCGGTGGTCCAGGACACGTTAACAAGTTTGAGGATCGTCTCCACCCGCTGGCGGCGAACTTCTTCGCTCTCAGGGAGGTGCGCGAGTGCCTCCAACGCCAGGGTATAGTGCTGCTGTGCCTTGGTTGTGGCAAACAGGCGCGCGGCCTCGTCTCCTGCCGCCACACTCCAGCGACAGGCCGGTTCAAGCAACTTGGCGGCCAGCGCATGATGCGCCAGCGCTGCCATGGGAGCGGCGGCACGCTGCAAGATGTCCAGCGCCCGTCGATGCAAGAGGCGCCGCCGCGCCTCTCCCACCTCTGAATAGACGACCTCTCTGATCTTGTCGTGGGTGAAGGTATAGGGCTGCTCACTCGTTGGGCTGCGAGTGGTGTTCGTTTCCTGGAGCAGCCCACCTTTGAGGATCTCTTCAAGCACCAGCACGCCCTCCTGCTCCGGCATCTGAGCGACCTGAGCGAGGTGTTCAAACGTGAAGCCCTGGCCCAGCACCGCCGCCGCCGCAAGTAGCCCTCCAGCATCAGGACTCAGCCTCGCCAGGCGGGCACGAATGAGTTCCCGCACCCCTGAGGGCAGCAGCCCACGCCACTGACGCTCCTGCTCCGCTGCCTCTGTGAGGGCAATTTCCCATTTCCTGCTCGCGGTGAGCCGCAGCGTCAGCAAACCTTGTTCCAGCAGCGCTTTGAGCGTTTCCAGCAGAAAGAAGGGCTGCCCTGCCGTCTCCGCGAAGAGCCATTGGCCCAAGCGCTCAAGGTCAGGCGCTCTTTGTTCTGGCTCCTGGTCCCCGCTTCCGAGCAAACGCACCAGGCGCATGGTCTCCTCGGCAGAAAGCGGCGAGAGGCGTAGGCGCGTCACAGGAAGCGCGCGCCCCATGCTGAAGAGCCAGTCAGAGAGCGGCGGCGTGCCGGTCAGCGCCTCCTCGCGCAGGCAGAGCAGCACTAACACGGGGACTCCATGCTCCGCCCAATCTCGTACGACATAGTGCAGCAGGTCGAGGGAAGCCGCATCGGCCCACTGGAGATCATCCAGCCACAGCAGGAGCGGAGCCTGTTCAGCCAGCGCCTGGAAGAGGCGAGCCACCGCCTCGAAAAGATGCGCACGCGCTTCGGCCTCCCCTAACCCGGTGAACGGGGCTGGCAGATCAGGGTAGCGCTCGCGCAGCTCAGGCAGAAGCCGGGCGAGTGCTGCCAGCCAGACGTCGTTGAGTTAATCGTCTGGCGCATTCTCCCGTTCCAGGCGGCGGCGCATGGCCTCCATCAGCGGCTGATAGGGCAAACGTCCCCCAGCCTCAAATGCGCGTCCCTGGAGGATGTCTGCTCCCTGCGCGGCGGCCCAGGGAAGAAACTCGGCGGCCAAGCGGGTCTTGCCAATGCCTGCCTCCCCAAGAAGGACCACCACCTGTGCCTGGTGATGAGAGGTTTTCAGGTACTGCTGCCTCAAGGTCGTATACTCACGCTCACGCCCCACCAGGGGGCTTTCCAGAAGCGCTGACGACGAGCGTGCCGCTGCATGGAGGTTGCCAGATGGTGGCGGGGTCTGACTGCGAATGCGCTTCGCCAGCGCTTCGGTTTCGGGGGCTGGGACTGCCTGGAATTCTGCTGCCAGCATGGCCTGGCAGTCTGCATACACGCGCAGCGCCGCGCCCCGGTCGCCAACGGCGGAATGCAAGCGCATCAGCCGCGTGTAAACACGCTCGTTGAGGGGAGCCTCCTTGCGCCAGCGGCTGGCGGTTTCAAGCGCCTCAGCGAGGGCACCTGCTTCCTCTTGCGCCTGGGTGAGGTGATCGAAGATGTCCTCCATCGTGCGATGCCAGTGTGCGCGCTGCATGCGTACCCAGTCCTCAAAGTCAGGCGCGTCAGGCAGGGAAAACTGATCAAGGAACTCCCCCCGATACGAGGCAGCGGCGGACTGGAGGCTCGTGCGAAGCAGACGGGGCGAAGGCGCAACTTGGCGCGTCAACTGCGTAGCCGCCTGGAACAGGTGCAAATCGCAGACCACGTCAGCAGTGACGTCACACCCCAAACGATCGCCTGCAGCGAGCAAGTGGGACCGGTCTCTGGGTTCTCCTAACGCCTGGCGCAGCAGGGCCAGGGCGCGGCGAAAAGAGGCACGCGCCCGGTCCTCTTCACTTTCTGGCCAGAACAGGGCGGTCAGTTTTTCACGGGAATGCAGACCGCCTTCCACTACCAGATAGATGAGGAGCCCCAGCGCCTTGCGCGTCGGAAATGTCAGCACTTGCCCAGCATGGCGTACTTCTGGCGTTCCCAGCAACGCGAGCTCAAGCCGACCCATTTCACACCCATTTCACAGTGATTTTACAGGCTCCCAGTATGCTCTCTTCCAGAAACCCCCCGTATTGTAGCAGGTGTTGCACAGGATGCCAAGAAACGGCGCTGATTGAATCGTGATCCGCTCGCCTGTGCAGCGAAGGGAGGAGAACGATGGCTCAGGTAGAACAGATTTTGATTGTGGGCGGAGGGATTGCTGGGCTGACCCTGGCAACGGCTCTGCACCAGCAGGGCTTGAGGGCGGAGCTGCTCGAATGCAGCCCCGAATGGCAGGCGGTGGGCGCCGGGATCGCGGTACAACCGAACGGGATGCGGGTGCTAGACACGCTCGGTCTGGGTTCAGCGGTCGAGGAGGCCGGGACCGTGATTCGCCGTTGGGACTTTTGCGATGAAGCTGGAGCGGTCCTCAGCGCGACCGACCTGGAAGCGCTCTGGGGAAACGTGGGACCCTTTATTGGCATTGCTCGCTCGAAACTGCAAGCGGTGCTGAGAAAGGGGGCCGCCGCGGTCCCAACCCGGCTGGGCACCTCCATCCGTTCCTTGATCCAGGACGAACAGCGTGTCCAGGTTGAGTTCAGTGATGGCTCGGCGGGGGACTACGACCTCGTCGTGGGCGCCGATGGGATCGCGTCCACGGTGCGTGCGCTCGCCTTGAGCGCGGCCGCGCCGGTCTACGCCGGGCAGGTCGTATGGCGCAGCCTTGCCCCGATCCGTCCAAGCGGGCTAAGTCGGGTCCAGTTTCTGCTGGGCGAGGGCTGCTTCTTCGGGCTCTGCCCGGTGGGTGAGGGACAGACCTACGGCTTCGGGAATGTGACTATGCCGCGCTTTCATGATGCGCTCCGGGGACGCTTAGCCCGGCTGCGCGAGCGCTTTTCCGCCTTTGGCGAGGTGGTGCAGGAGTATCTGGCGGCGCTCACCACTGACGAACAGGTTCACTGCTCCCCTATCGCCTGGGCCGAGCAAGCGCTCTGGCAGCGTGGGCGAGTGGTGCTCATCGGAGATGCGGCACACGCGAGTTCCCCGATGATGGGCCAGGGGGGCTGTCTGGCGCTGGAAGATGCCTGGGTGTTGGCTGTGGTGCTGCGCGAGGCGGAGAGCGTGGAGCAGGCGCTGGAAACCTTCGTGAATCGCCGCAGGCCGCGCGTCGAGTGGGTCCGGCAGCACAGTCTTGCGGTGGCCGAGAGCTTTGCGCTGCCACCTGCCCTGCGCAATGCCACGCTGCAGGAGCGGGGTGATCAGTTGATGTACGCGCGCTACGCGCCACTCAAGGTGGCAACGTAGCAGCTTGGGAGAGGTAAAAAACGAAACTTTCATTCAGGGCGCAGGCGCGCCTCTCGACAGGTCCGTCTCGCTTCCACTTTCTCAGGAGAATAGCTGTGCATTTTCACGTGTCTTTGTTTGGGTTGTGGCGCCGCTGCTGGCAAGCCACCAGAGGGATAGTGCTGCTGGGGCAACACGTTCAACGATACTGTCTACTTTGGCGCTGATGAGCAGGTGTTTTATGCGGTTGATGCTTTGACTGGCACCCTCAGATGGAGCGCGCCCACGCAAGGCGAAGTGCATTCCAGGCCCGCCATTGGCGTTAGAGGGTTGGTCCTGGCAACTGATAATACGCGGCTGTATGCCTTCGACCCCAAAACGGGCGTGCTCCATTGGAGCTTTTCCATCCCTGCTGGCGATGGAACGTTCTCTTCGCCCACCTTCGGCAACATCAACGGGAGGCCGCTTGTATTTGTCGGCACCTCGGTGGGCATTCTGGCGGTGGATAACGACACGGGCGCGAAAGCCTGGGAACAAAAGCTGAACGCTCCGGTAGATGGAACGCCGTTGTGTGTCTGTAAAACCTTCTCATCTGAGTCTCCAACGCTCGGCTTCTAGCCGAGGGGACAGGGTATCTGAAGTCTTTTTCTGTCCAGAAATTTTAAGCCGAAAGGGCTATTCATAGCGTGGGATGGGAGCACCCTGTTAATGCCTTTCTTTTGCATGATTCCCTGCCAGGGCCGTGATTAAAACCCACAACGGCGGCTCGTCGCTGCGAGACAGAGAACACTGCGACCGATCTGTCGCCAGAATCCAGGCTGTTTTGAAAGGCCGCTCTGCTTGGCCAAACAGACAAGCAATTTCGACCGTTCGGAAAGGAGCATCTCGCGTGGCACCCATTCCCAGCTATGTCGTCACCAACGCCTCTCGTGGCAGCGGGCGCGACTACCCTGCAAGCACCTTGATCACCTCGGCTTTCAGGTGCTTGCAGGGGTTCATACCGAGGCCGAGGCTGAGACCCTCCGCCAAGTCGGCTCGACGCGGCTGACCCCGCTGCTCCTGGACCTCACCAATCCGCTCTCCATCCTGGCTGCCGTCGCTATCACTGCGACGCACGTGGGGGAGAACTGGCTGATGGGTCTGGTGCATCACGCGGGTCTCCTGCTCAGGGAGCCTCTCGAGTGGACCCCGCTGCGCGCAGGACAGCAGTGCCAGGTGGATGTCCTGGGGTTTTTGGGTGTGACACGGGGCTTTCTGCCCAGGCTCAGCCATGGGCAGGGCCGCATCGTCACCGTGGGTTTCACCGCCAGTGGGATTCCCTTGCCCTGCTGGGGAGGCTATGCGGCCGCTAAAGCGGCGCTCCTGGCACTGCACACTGCCTTGCGGGTGGAACTGCGCCCATGGAAGATTGCGCTGAGTATGGTGGAACCAGAGCCGATGGTCTCGGCAGCGCTCCAGGGCAAAGCCAGCGCAAGGCTGGCGAGACAGATCCCAGCGACGGCGCGCTACTCTCACGCCGTTATGGAGGCGATTCGGGAAGCCTCCCAGCAAGAGGAGTGGGCGCGGATTGGGCTCAAATATCTGCGTGTGGTGCAGTTTGAGATTGAGAAAAATACCACCTTCCCGATGTCTCGCCAGCACCCAGGCGTTCGGATGGAATCACTGCTCGAAAAGATGAGCGTCACCCGCGCCAAACGCCAGGGCACGAAGAAAGATTCCTCAGAAGACAAGGACGCTGCTGCCTTCCTCAAGGTGTTTCAGACAGGATAGATACCGATTTCTACTTAAAATGTTGCCATCTGATCTAGTGCATGATAAATTACAGCGAGTAAGTTGTCCGCTTGAGCCGAGAGGAAAGCGTCTCTCTGACTGACGAAGGTGAAAGATGGCTTCATTACGGGTGTTCCTTAGTCACAGCCACAAAGATAATAGCTGGTGTGATGGTTTTGTTGCTGAGTTAAAGAACAATAGTCTTGATGTCTGGTATGACCGTGAGGGGCTGTATGTCGGCTCACAGTGGGTCAAGACACTCGAAAAGGAACTGCAAGAGAGAGACATCTACCTTATCGTCCTGACCCCCGATTCCTGGGCATCTCAATGGGTGCAAAGCGAACTCAGTTTAGCACTGGGACAGCGAAAGCACATTATTGGGGTCCAGTTAAGCCCACCCAGGTGAGTGGCTTCCTGACCAATTACCAGCTTCTTGATGTGAGTTGGCTGGAGTCGAGGCAAGCTGCATAGTTGGTCGTGGCGGCTCTGAATAAGTCAAAGCCCCAAGTGTCTTCACAGCAAATAGCACAAATGGCATCGGGAGCTTCAAATATAGATGTCAGTGGAGCGTGGAAAGAGGAGACATACGAGAGAAATCATAGAATGGGACTAATATTTACCCTAGCCCAATCGGGTACAGTAATAACAGGTGCAGGAACGATGAACCTTGGGCCAGATTATTTTCCGAAGCGCATCGTGGACTTGACTATAATTGGCTCAATCGATGGCACAAGCCTTGGTGCCCACGTAAAATTGAACTGCACTACGTTGGAGAAGTCCCCTTATTACTTGAAAGGTGTAGTGGACCTGGTCTTAATCTTACCAGGGCTGATGAGAGGACAGCACACCATATTTGAAAAGGCGTTTTTTTTGGTCCATGAGCATATCACAGGCGTAAGCCTCAAGCGGCCCACTTCTTGAGCGAGAAATACAGATACGACCAATGGTGCTGATGGAAGGCACAGAATAGTTCCCACTCCCCCAGCAATTAGCCCCTTGTCGCGGATGCTTTCTTCGCATCATTCAAGCACGTATTCACTTACGCATATTGAGGCGAAAAAGATGGGGCTGGCAGTAATGCCAACCCGTTGACAACTAGAACCGGTCAGGGAGTGACGCGATATACCGCTCCGTCACCATGACGCCGGATTTCCCTGGAGCACTATGCCCCAGGACACGCGCCAGCTTATAGATGTCACCCTTCCCCCGTTCTTTCATCCAGCGTGCAGCAAAGGTGTGGCGAAACGTGTGTGGGGAGCAGCGCACATCCTTGATGTGGCCCCACTCGCCCAGCCGGTCCATAATCTGCTCCAGCCCGCTTACGGTCATGGGGAGATTGTCCCGACTCAAGAACACCTCACGCACATCCGGCGCTGACATCTCGCACCACTAACTTTGGCAGATGTTCTCGCTTGCACGCTGCATACAGCCTGGCGATATGTGCATCACTAAAGACGCCAATCACCTTGAAGTCCACCTTGGGCATCTCGATCTTGAGCGCCTTGGGGTGTACCAGGTCTTCCAGGTCGTCATCCTTGGCGCACCAGTTCAAGAAGCCCTTAATGACTTGCGCATAGCCGTGCAGGTGTAGCTGGAGATAGAGGCGGCGGTGTAGGGGTTGTTGCGGTTGGCAGCATCATCCAGGAATTTTCGCACATGCGCCTGTCTGAGTGATTCCAGGGTGAGATTCTGTCCTTCGCACCAGGCAGTAAACACGACAAGCTTCTGCTGATACCATTCCTGGGTTCGGGGAGAAAGACGAGTTTTCGCGGCTAAATAACTGTCTACCGCTTCGGAGATTTCCATGATAACCACTCCTCCAGAGGGGCTTTTTCCTGGGGCTGGAGTGTACGGTTTTCGCCTTGTAGAGCAACGGTTCTGGGCACTTCTTTTTACCGTTCGCCAGGCTTGAAGTCGCTTGTAGACTGGAGCCGGCGAAGGGATTTGAACCCTTGACCTACGGTTTACGAAACCGTTGCTCTACCACTGAGCTACGCCGGCATATCACGTTTGTTGCCCCTTTATGATACCCCAACAAGGGCAGCGTGTCAAGCGTTTTTGCCAGAAAAACGCTATTCCACGCTAATTTTGCCCTGATGGTTCTTATCGCCTCCAAGCGAGAGTGTTAAATAAGTCACATTTTCCAGTTTAACAACAATCGAGCAGGCTCTCACCGTTGCCATGCCTCAGTTAGTGCGTTATAATGGGATGTAGAGGCTGTGTTTAACACTGGAGGAAGCCTGCACATGGCGACAGGAAAAGGGGCTGCGACTCGCCGGAAAGCTCCTGCAACCGCAAAGGTTGCTGAACCCCAAGAAGAACAAACACTGGTGGAACTGGCGACTGAGGAGTTGCCAGTTCTGTCTGTGCGCAATGCTATAGTCCTTCCCAATATGATGACACAGCTTTATGTTGGGCAGGATGGCTCGCTACGGGCCGTTGAAGAAGCCATGTCCGGGCGCAAGACATTGGTGGTTGTGGCGCAGAGGGATGAGACGCTGGATGAACCTGGAGTGGATGATCTGTACCGCGTTGGGACCGGAGCCTCGGTCAGTCGTACCATGAAATTGCCTGATGGAACGACCAGCGTGTTTGTGCAGGGGCAGCGGCGGATGAAGCTCTTGCAGGTGACGCTAGCCAATGGCTATTTTCGGGCGCAGGTAGAATCAGTGCCGGAGGAGATCGAGAAGACCCCGCAAGTGGTGGCGCTGATGCGTGCTACGTTGTCTCTTTTTGAGAAATGCGTGAAGCTGAGCCGCACGCTGACTGAAGAGACGTATATCACGGCGCTGAATCTGGAAACACCCGGCGGTCTGGCTGACCTCATTCTCTCTTCGCTTGATTTGCCGCTGGCCCAACGGCAGGCCATGCTGGAGACGTTTGATCCAGGGGTGCGCCTGCAAAATGTGAGCGCTCTGCTTACCAAAGAGCTGCATATTCTGGAACTGGAAAATCAGATTCAGGCACAGGTGCAGCAGGAGATAGATAAATCACAGCGTGACTACTACCTGCGCGAGCAACTGCGGGCGATTCAGCGCGAACTGGGTGAGTCTGACCCGACGGTCCGCGAGAATCTGGAACTGCGGGAAAAAATCTATGCCTCTGGGATGCCACACGAGGCGGCTGAACGCGCCTTCCGCGAGCTTGATCGCCTTGCCAGCATGCCTGCGATGGCGCCAGAATTAACGATTGTGCGCACCTATCTGGACTGGCTGGTGGCTTTGCCCTGGCAGAAACACACCGAAGACCGCCTGGATACGGTGGAGGCCGCGCGCATTCTGGACGAGAACCATTACGGGCTAGAAAAAGTCAAGGAGCGCATTATTGAGTATATCGCTGTGCGCAAGCTGGCACCAGATACGCGCAGTCCAATCCTCTGCTTCCTTGGCCCGCCAGGGGTTGGCAAAACATCGCTTGGGCGCTCCATTGCGCAGGCGCTAGGGCGTCAGTTTGTGCGTGTCTCGCTGGGCGGCATCCGTGATGAGGCCGAGATTCGCGGCCATCGGCGGACGTATATTGGCGCGCTCCCCGGACGCATCATTCAGACCATGCGCCTGGCCGGAACGGTCAACCCGCTCTTTGTGCTGGATGAGATTGATAAGCTGGGCAACGATTTTCGCGGCGACCCGTCTTCGGCGCTGCTGGAGGTGTTGGACCGCGAACAAAACCATGCTTTCTCCGATCATTATCTGGAGATTCCGTACAACCTTTCGCAAGTCATTTTCATTATGACGGCGAACTCGATGTATTCGGTGCCCTGGGCGCTGCATGACCGCATGGAAGTGGTTGAACTGCCAGGTTATACCGAGGACGAAAAGCTGAGTATTGCGAAGAATTTCCTGGTTCCCAGGCAGATGAAAGATCACGGGCTGACTCGCGGCAAAGTGAATCTGGACGATGAGGCGGTGCTCCGCATGACGCGCGAGTATACGTCGGAGGCGGGGGTGCGCAACCTGGAGCGAGAGGTAGCGCGGGCGATGCGCAAGGTGGCGCGGCATGTGGTGGAGGGACGCAAAAGCAAGACGCAGATCACCACGAAAAATTTGGAAAAGTTCCTGGGGCCGCCCAAATATCTGCACCGCGAAGCGCTGGAGCAGGATGAGGTTGGCGTTGCAACTGGCCTGGTCTGGCGCAGCGTTGGCGGCGATATTCTCACTATCGAGGTGACGCTGGCGGATGGGCGCGGCGGGTTGATGCTGACCGGACGGCTGGGTGAGGTGATGAAGGAATCCGGGCAGGCAGCAATGGCCTATATCCGCTCGCACGCTAAGCACCTGGGGATTGACCCCAGCTTCTACGAGCGGCGCGATATTCATGTGCACGCCCCAGAAGGCGGGCAAGCCAAAGAAGGGCCGTCAGCAGGCATCACCATTGCCACCGCGATTATCTCCGCGCTGACAAAGCGACCAGTGCGCCGGGGCGTGGCGATGACAGGCGAGATTACCATTCATGGGCGCGTTTTGCCCATTGGTGGGCTGAAAGAAAAAGTGCTGGCGGCGCATCGCGTGGGCATCACTACGATTGTTTTGCCCAAGCGCAATGAAAAAGACCTGGAAGAAATCCCCCAAGAGGTCCAGAAGCAACTGAAATTCGTTTTTGCCGAGCGGATGGATGAGGTGCTTGAGGTGGCCCTACACCCGGTTCAGCCACCAGATGAGCCAAAGGCTGAGCAAGAGGCACCCAAACCGGCGAAGGGTCAGGGAAGCCGCAAAGATCGTGATGATGAGCGGCGCGCGTACCATGAAATACGACGCCCCAAGCCGCGCCTGCGCCGCAAGAAACAGCGAACTGCTGCCTCGCCTCAAGCTGAGAAGTGATAAAATGGCGGCAGAAAGCGTGCGGGCAGGTATCAGCGGACTGTAAAGACGACCTGCATTGCTGGGGCATCTGTATACCTGGCTCTGAGGGGGCAAGCGATGAGCGTTGAACACTGTGGCTCCTGTGGCAAGCCGTTGATTCCAGGCCAGCTTTTTTGTCAGCACTGCGGCGCGCGTAATGATGACAATGCCACCCGCGTTGAGCAGGTTTCTCAGCCACCCGGCAGCGGACCCAGAGGGGCGATGCACTGTGGAAACTGCGGATTTTTGCTAACGGCGCAAGATCGCACCTGTCGCCGCTGTGGGGCGCCGGTTGGTTCGCTCAGCCCGCTCGTTGTTGATGAATCAATCAACGATGCGCCGACACTGGGCGTCAGCTTTCAAGACCCGCAGGCATCCTTTCAGACGCGAGGGGCTGCTGCGCCAGCCACAGGCTACCCGCCGCAGCCGCAGATCAGCCAGCCATACAACGCGCCATATCATCCGGCGCCATCGCCTGTGCCTTACGACGCGCCTACCTTCTCTGCGGTGTCGCCATACAGCCAGCCGTCAGGCCCGGCACGCAGCGGCCCAGGCTACAGGGATGGCCCGCCTCCAGGCTACCCTACCGCGCCTCCTCCTAAAAAGAGCCGCTGGCCGCTTATTATTGGTCTGGTGATTGTGGGCGTGTTGCTGATTGCGGGCGGTGGCGCGGTGCTGGCACTGACTTCGGGCAATAGCCCGCAAACAGGCGACAATCCAACAGCCACCACCGCGCCGATTATTACTGCGACCACTGTTGTTACCGCTGGCCCGACTCAGGTGGTGCTGACGACAGAGAGCGCAACGGCGCTGGTGAATCAGTTTTATGCTGACATTAACGCGCGAGACTTTGACGCCGCGTATGATCTGCTTTCCCAGTCGTATCAGCAAAAACAATCGCGCCAGAGCTTTAAGAATGGCTTCCTGACCACCGTTCAAGATAACCTTACCATTCAAGGCGCCCAGACGCTTTCTAATGGCACCATCCAGGTGAATGTGATGCTAGTAGCCCTGGATAACAAAAATGGCTCGCAAGTGACCACCACCTACACCGGCTACTACATCGTCATTCTGGAGAAAGGGGCGCTGCGCATTGACAGGGGCAGCCTCCAGAAGCAAGGCTAGCGATACATAGCCCACGCGCAAAGATTTCCACCTCAGCAGGGCGCGAAAAGAACCTCTCTGTAAGAGTATTTTTGCACTTCTGAGTGTCTCGTCACCCCACCCGGAAACATGCTACAATTGGTGGGTGGCGAGATTGGAACGCCCATTCTATTTTGCTGAGGGCTTGGCGATGACCACCCCCGCGCGACGCCAATATGTACAAATTAAATCGCAGCACCAGGATGCCATCTTGCTCTTCCAAATGGGGGATTTTTACGAAACCTTCGATGAGGATGCGCAGATTGCCGCCCGCGAACTCCAGATCGTCTTAACGGCGCGGGACTTTGGCGCAGCGACTCGCGTGCCGCTGGCGGGCATCCCCGTACACGCGCTGGAAACCTATGTGGGGCGGCTGGTGGCAAAAGGCTACAAGGTGGCGGTCTGCGAACAGATCGGCGAGCCAGGAAAACGGCTGGTGGAGCGTGCCGTTACGCGCATCCTGACACCAGGGACACTTTCCGAGCCTGGGCTGGTGCCGCCACGCCAGAATAACTATCTGGCGGCTGTCGCACTGAGCCGCGATAAGCACGCCGCTGGGCTGGCGTATGTGGACGTGACCACTGGCGAGTTTGCCGTCACCAGTTTTCCAGCGGGGAGCTTACCAGCAGCAGTGGAGGCGGAACTGCATCGCCTGCGCCCGGTGGAGTGTTTGCTGGCGGTCACGTTTGACCCGCCAAAGCTGGCCGGACACGCGGCGGGCGCTGAAGGCAGCGAACCAGCGCAGATCAAGCCCTTCATCTTGCCCGCGCCTACCACGCTTACTATGCTTCCCGCGCCAACGTTTGAGCCAGAGGCGGCTCGCGTTCGGCTGTGTCGCCATTTTGGGGTGAGCACGCTGGAAGCCTATGGCTGCGCGCAGCTTCCGCTGGCGATTGCTGCGGCTGGGGCGATTCTCGCTTATCTGGAGAAGATGAATCCCGCCCTGCTGCGCCTGCTGATTGGCCTGCGCACCTACACTGCCGATGCGTATATGATTCTGGATGGGCATACGCAGCGCAATCTGGAACTCTTGGAAGGGACGCGCGGCGGAGTCAAGGGGTCGCTGCTGGGAGTGTTGGACCAGACGCGCACCGCGATGGGCGGGCGGCTAATGCGGCGCGTGCTGACGCAGCCGCTGGTTGATCTGGTTGAACTGAATCGTCGCTATGATGCGCTGGAAGAACTGGTTGACCGGCCCCCGCTGCGCTCCAGGCTGGGCGGCTTGCTGGATGGCCTGGGTGATCTGGAGCGGCTGGCCGGGCGTGTGCGCCAGGGCACAGCGATTCCCCGCGAACTGCTGGGGCTGCGCGAGTTTCTGAAAGTGATTCCCCCGTTGCAAGACGTGCTCGGCTCCGCGACTAGCGCGCTGCTGCAAGAGCAAAATGAGGCGCTGGACGCCTGCCCGGAGTTTGTTGGGCTGATCGAGCGCGCCATCTCGGTTGGCGAGGATGGCGAAAACCGCACGATCAAGCGCGGCTACAGCGCCGATCTGGATACGTTGATAGATTCCATCAGCGAATCGCGCCGCTGGATTGCCGGGCTGGAGGCTGCCGAGCGCGAACGCACTGGCATAAAAACGCTCAAAGTCGGGTATAACAAGGTCTTTGGCTATTACCTGGAGGTGAGCCGCGCCAACGCTATGCGCGTGCCCGGCGATTATCTGCGCAAGCAAACGCTGGTGAATGGCGAGCGCTATATCACTCCTGAACTCAAAGACCACGAGGCGCGCATCCTCAACGCCGAAGAACGCATTGAGGAGCTTGAGCGCGCGCTGTATGCTGATCTGCTGCGACAGGCGGGCGTGCATTATCCACGACTGAGCATCTCTGCCGCTGCCCTGGCGCGGCTGGATGTGCTGCTCGGTTTGGCAGAAGTGGCCGCGCGCAACGGCTATGCGCGCCCGCAGTTAGACACCACAACCGGCCTGGCAATTACCGCTGGCAGGCACCCGGTAGTGGAGCAGATGTTAGATGGGGCTGAGTTTATTCCCAATGACGCCGCGCTGGGCGAGGAGGCGGGCAGCATCTTTTTGCTGACTGGCCCCAACATGGCTGGAAAGTCTACGTTTTTGCGTCAGGTGGCCTTGATCTGTCTGATGGCGCAGATTGGCAGCTTTGTTCCGGCGCGGCAGGCGCGCATTGGCCTGGTAGATCGCATCTTTACGCGCGTGGGTGCGCATGATGACATTGCCAGCGGGCAATCTACGTTTATGGTGGAGATGGTGGAGACGGCGACCATCCTGCACCACGCCACGCGCCACAGCCTGATTGTGTTGGATGAGATTGGCCGGGGCACCAGCACGTATGACGGGCTGGCGATTGCCAGGGCGGTTGTGGAGCACCTGCATGAAAACCTGGGCGCGCGCACGCTCTTTGCCACGCATTACCATGAACTTGCCCAACTGACGGACGTGCTGCCAGGGCTGCGCGCCTACACAATGGCGATTAACGAACAGAATGAGGAGATTATCTTCCTGCATCGGATGGTACCTGGCAGCGGCGGTCGCAGCTATGGCATTCAGGTGGCGCGGCTGGCAGGCATGCCACCAGGGATTATCCAGCGAGCACGCGAGGTGCTGAGCCAGATGGAAGGCGAGCGGCTGGAACGTTTGCAGGCAGCAGAGCAGCCGCTGGCGCTGGTGGCTGAACAGAAAACGCCTTATCTGCCAGCACGCCCGCCAAGCGGCTCTTTGCCAGCACTGCTGCTTGAGCCAGCGGCCAGCAGCTTTTTGCAAGAATTGCTGGGCTTGAATGTGGCTGCCATCACGCCGCTGGAAGCGATGAATCGCCTGTTTGCGCTTCAGCAGCAGGCCAGGGCGCTGCTGCAACAACAAGCAACCGGAACAAACAATTCGCATTGAGGAGTTTGTAGCCCCGGCCTCCGTGCCGGGGAACGAGGCGCCGGCAGGGACGCCGGTGCTACGAGCAACAGTGAGCAACAGCGACCATCGAAATACACAGAGGAAACACTATGCCCCTCACCCAATTTGCCCGGCAAGCTATTGCGCTGTTGCCGCCAGACGTGGCGGAGCAGATTGCAGCGGGCGAAGTGATTGAGCGCCCAATGTCGGCGCTGAAAGAGTTGCTGGAAAACGCGATTGACGCCGGGGCCAGCGAGATCAAGATTGAGGTGCGCGGCGGTGGCCTGCGCCTGCTGCGCGTCAGCGATGATGGCATCGGCATTCCGGCGGATGAGGTGGAACTGGCCTTTAGCCGGTATGCCACCAGCAAGATACGCTCAGCCGAAGACCTGAGCCACCTGCACACGCTCGGCTTTCGCGGCGAGGCGCTGGCAAGCATTGCGACCATTGCCGAAGTGACCATGATTACCGAAGCCGAAGAAAGCGGCCTGGCGACGCTGCTGATGGTGCGCGGTGGTGAGGTCATCCAGCGCGGACACCGGGCGCGTCCACGCGGGAGTACCGTGATTGTGCGCGACCTGTTTCAAAATGTTCCGGCGCGGCTGCGCTTTCTGAAGGGGGCGCGCACGGAATCGGCGCATCTGGCGCAGCTTACCCGCCGCTATGCCATCGCCTATCCCCATCTGAAGATTGGGCTGACGCTTGAGGGGCGCCTCTCGTTCCAGACCAGCGGCAGTGGCAGCATGGAGCGGGCATTGGCTGAGGTCTACAGCCTGCCCTCGTTGCAGACGCTGGTTTCTTTTGGGCCGCTTGAGGTAGCTGGCGCCCAGATCAGCGGCGTGCTGGGCGGGCGCTCGCTGAGCCAGAGCGGGCGGCAACATCTCATGCTGTTTGTGAATGGGCGCTGGGTGCAATCGCAGGAATTGCTGACAGCGCTGGAACTGGGGTATCGCCCGGTGCTGCCAAAGGGACGGCACCCACTAGCGGCCATCCAAATTCGGGTGGCGCCTGAGATGCTGGACGCCAATATCCACCCCACCAAAGCCGAGGTCAAGCTGCTGCACGCGGAGGAGATTTGCGCGGCGCTCACGACTGCGGTGCATGGAGCGTTGGGACAAAGCGCACTTCAGCCGCCAGAGGAGCCGCTGCCTGGCCCCGGCAATGTGGCGCAGTTCCGGCTGCCTCTGGTTCGCAGACGGCGCGGTTTTCCGCTAGCCGAGCCAAACGGCTTCTTTGCAGAGGAAGCGCGTCCCCTTGAGCAGGGGATGTTGGGCGAGTTGACACCACTTGCCCAGATTCGCCAGACGCTCATTTTGGCCGAAGATCAGCAAGGCGGCCTGTATCTGGTGGACCAGCATCGCGCCCACGAGCGCATCATCTACGAATACCTGCGGCATCGCATGGTAGGGAATCTCGAAATGAGCAAGGCGCCAGAAGCCGATGTGCTGTTTGAGGATGAATTTGACCCGGAGCAGATGCCAGGAGACGAGCAGGAGGTGCTGCCGGAGGGCCAGGGCCAGCTTTTGCTGGAGCCGGTGATTATCGAGCTTTCGGGGCGGCAGGCGGCACTGCTGGAGGAGCGGCTGCCCGCGCTGGCCGCGCTGGGTTTTGCCTGCGAGCGCTTTGGCGGGCGCAGCTTTTTGATTCGCTCTGTGCCTGCTCTGGCCGATGGAGAAGGGCTGCATGCCTCTTTGTCCACTTTGGCAATCGAAGCGGCAGAGGATGTGGAGAACTGGCAAGATCGCTTCTGCGCGGCGGTGGCTTGCCACGCAGCAATCAAGCGCGGCAGGTTGCTTGCGCCTGGGGAGCAGCAGGAGCTTCTGGCCCGGCTGCGCCAGACCTCGGCCCCGGCTGTCTGTCCGCATGGCAGCCCCTTGCTGCTGCACTATAGTCCGCAATTCCTCATCCGTCAGTTCGGATGGTAATGCTGGCTCTGCGTTCTTCTGAACCTGCGAAGGCAGGTTTTGTGGCCGTAAGGCCCTTAGGCGCGGTTTCAACCGCCAGCACCCTAGCCGCTCATTGAAGCAACCCAGGTGAGCAGGCCCGCCATTGCCAGGAACAGCACTGGCGCGCCAACCACAAACATGATGCGGAACGAGCGCGACAGGGCCGAACGCCCAAAGAAGAAGTAGGCAATGGGGCCAAGAATGGGAATGACCACCATTACTGCCATCCAGACGAGCTTGACGCCGCTGGAGAGTTTTTCGTTGCGGCCCAAATCCCAGAACCCAACTGACAACCAGGCGGCATATAAAGCAATGGGCAGAACGTCCCCATAGAGTGCTAGCAAAAGGTGAAACACGGCGATTCCTCCAGAGGCAAGTGGTGTCAGGTCTGAGCTATCAATGTTAGGGGTGGCGCCAGCGGCAGGCACGTTAAAGAGGCTTAGATCGGTAAAGATGGGCAGCGCTGGGCCGTCCGAGTTCAGCATGTCGGGCTGCGCGGGTGGCGTGGGGACAAGCGGGTCGTTGTATTTGGTTGGATGGAAGCTCCCACTTCTGGCGTAAATGAAGCGCGAGAGCACCACCGGCGTGATGCCCAAATCTCCACCTTGCAATTGCGCTAATCCTGAATCGCAGGGGTATTTCTGTTGAATCAGCGGCGGGAGCGAGCTATCCGCTGTGTTGTCCGAGAAGCAATTGCCTGTGCCGGTGGGCGATGACAGCACCAGATCAGCCACGCCGGAGTTGCTGACGGTGTTGCCAATAATGCGGTTGTCGGAGGCCACCCAGAAATTGTCATCCAGGTTGCCGATAATGATGATGCCGTAGTTTTGCTGGTCGCGCACCGTATTATCAATCACGACATTGCCGTTCCCTCCTGGCAGGCCAATGCCTGTTCCAATCAGCGCGTATTCCAGGGGCTTTGCTGGCGCTTTGGCGTTGTTGTTGCTGTAGACTAAATTGTTGTAAATCGTCGTCTGGTGTTCTGGGGGATTTTTCTCGGAATCCAGCGTGTTTGGCAGGATGCCCGACATGTTGTTATCCCAGACGGAATCGCGGATGATCAGGTTGCCACCCGCGTTGGTCCCAGAGTAGCCCAGCGCGTTCCATTCGGAAGTGACATTGGAGATGATGGCGTTGCAGGGGTAGCACTGCCCGATGTAAAAACCAGAATCCGGACTGCCAGAGGCGTAGTCATGGTCAAACATGCCATCCTGCGCGTTGAAAGCGTAGATGCCATAATCCCCATTGGAAATAGCCGTGAGATAGCTACCGCGATACCCTATCAGCGGATTCGAGGTATCTTCCCCGCCATCCCAATAGAAGCCGTTACCGGCGTAATGGCGCGCGGTCATGTTCTCCACCACGACCTGATTTGACTCGATCTCAATGGCATTGGGGAGTTTGTAATCCCCCTCCAGAATGACCTGATTGCGATCCAGGCCCCGAATCGTTATCCCTGAAGTTTTCACCCTGACTGCTTCGTGATAGATGCCTGGGGCAATTGAAACGATCTGGCCGGGATGCGCCGCGTCTACGGCGCCCTGAATCGTAGTGTAGTCTTCAGGGACATATAAAATCGGGGAGAGCGAGGGGTCTGGCGCGGGCATTGCCATTGGTTGGCTTGGAAATGGGCCGGGGCTGACTTGTTGGTTGCTTGAGGATGCGCAGCCAGCTAGCAGCCCCATCAGCAGCAAGAGCAAGCCGCTTAGCCCAAACAAACGGAGGAAAGCTTGATCAGGGATGTTCTTTCTGAGCATTAACAACCCCTCCTTGTATAGTTCCAGGCAGAGGCATGAGCCTGGTCTCAGGTAGCGCCCATTGTAGTAGCCTGATGAGTTGTCGTCAAGTTTCCCGAAATGTGATCAAAATCACCATCCTTTACGTTACCGTAAAGGCTCGCGCCTCGTCTCATTGTATAGAACCATACACGAGTTAGCGTCGTGTGACGCGGCTCGTGGGGGCTACGGAGGCAGGGTGGGTGGGCATGGGGGATAGGTAGCTCGGTTGTGTTTTGAGGCGAGGAAATGTTCACTGACCGGTTATCATCGGCGCGCATTATTACGCGCCATTTTTTGTCGGCATCGTCTCTGATGATGCGTTCGTTTGTTTCAACGCGCTCTTTGGTACATGGCGGCCATCCTTTGGCCGGATGGCACAAACACTCGCAGGCGATTGCGTTGCCCACACATGAGGCGGGCGTCTCTGCGCAGGCAGAAGCCATCAACCCGGCCACGTTAAGCAGGCGTGTCTGGGCGCTGGCGCTGCCAGCGATTGGTGAGCAAGTGTTGGCTCTGCTGGTTGGCCTGTCGGATACTTTTTTGACGGGGCATCTCAGCACCCAGGCAATGGCGCAGCTTGGCTATGGCCGTGCTGATGCCGTTGCGGGCGTCGGGGCGGCAGGGATGATTACCTGGGTGGTGTTGACGCTTTTCTTTGCGGTTGGCGTTGGCGCAACGGCCCTGGTTGCGCGGGCGGTGGGCGCGAAAGATCGTGGCCTGGGCACCAGAAGCGCCGGGCAAGCGCTGATTTTGGGCGCGTTATCTGGCATTTTGCTGACGGTGGTGGCGCTGCCACTGGTCCGCGTTGTTATTGATGTGATTGGCGTCCAGGGTACGGTTGCTGATCTGGCGGCAGCTTTCCTGCGCATCTTTGCGCTGGGCTTGCCAGCGGTAGGCGTGGCGTATGCGGCCAACGCTTCCATGCGTGGGTCAGGCGATACGCGGCGCCCATTGATTGTGATGATGGTGGTCAACGGCACCAATATTGCCGCTTCCTGGCTGCTGATGAACGGCTTGCCAGGGCTGGGGATTCCCGCGCTGGGCGTGATTGGCTCGGCCTGTGGCGCGGCTGCTGGTTGGACGCTCGGCGCGGCGCTGGCTGTCTTCTTTCTCACTCGCCAGCATCCGGTTAGCCCGCGTATCACCCGCGCAGCAATGCGGCCAGATCGAATTGTCATGTGGCGCATCTTGCGCATTGGCCTGCCCTCAGCCGCCGAGTTGTTTGTGCTCCAGTTTGGGGTTGTTGCGTTTAGCCGCTTTGTCGTTGATCTGGGTGCGGCTGTATATGCCGCCAACACAACGATCAATAATCTGGAAAGCATCGGCACGCTGCCAGGATTGGGTTTTGCGGTAGCCGCGACTACGCTGGTTGGGCAGGCATTAGGCGCGGAAAATCCAGAACTGGCCCGGCGTTCGGCCTGGGCTGCGCTGCGCCCGTGCTTTGTGTTTATGCTGTGCATGGGACTCTGCGCGGCATTCCTGCCGCAACTGCTGCTCAACCTCTTTGTGGCTGATGCAGGCGTGGTGCAGGCAGGAACCTGGGCGCTGCGCTTCTCGCTGCTGACGTTGCCCGCGCTGTCCGTGAGCTTCATCTGCAACGGGTCGCTGCGCGGGGCTGGCGATACCAAATTTCCGGTGGTTGTGCGCGCGGCGGGCACCTGGGGCGTGCGCCTTCCACTGGCGCTGCTGCTTATCCCCATCTTCGGGTTGATTGGGGCGCGGCTGGCGATGGCGGGCGATTTCTGGATGCAGGCGGGCCTGGCTAGCTGGCGCTTCCGCAGCGGAGACTGGCGCAAAGCAAAGGTGTAGCCACTTTACTCGACGTTGCGACCTGCGGGCCGATAGTTGTTATCGCCATTTACGCCCCAGGAGATGATGCGCGTGGGCGTAATGCGGATGATCTCCGGGTCCAGAGTAGGACGGATTGCCTGGCCGCCAGTGGGAGCAACCACTGCGCGGCCTCGTATTTCCATGCCGCGCGGCAGCGAAGATGCTGTTATATCATCCACCACAAAAGCGACGCGGCCATCGCGCTCTACATCGCGGTACTTGCGGCTTGTGCTGATCCAGCGACCGCCAATATCGAGGGTATCTAGTTCTGGATTGTAGCGAAAGCTGACCGGCACAACATGCAGTTCGCCTGCCGTGTTGATGGTTGCCAGGCGGCCAAGGCGCTGAGTGCCCAGATAGTCAATCTCAGCCTGAGTAAACCGGCTCATTTCTTCTCCTTGGGTTGCTCTTGTTCTTCTGTATGATTTTGCCGACGCATGCGCACCTCATCGAGCTTTTTGCGCAGGCTCATGCCAGCGGTCATAGCTCGATAGCCTAGCGGCGAATAGACATAATCAAAAGAGCCAATATAGCGCACCGATTGCCCGCCCCATCCACGCTTAAAACGCGAGACGCCTGCCATTGGGTCGTTAGGGTCGGCGCTGTCGGCCACTCCCCACAGATCATAGAGCGTGGCGCCCTGCGCTTTGCACCATTTCATGGCTTCCCATTGCAGCAGATGGTTGGGCATCAGGTTGCGCCCCTCATTCCCAGAGGCGCCGTACAAATAGATGCCTTCCCGACCAACCAGCGTGACATAAATACCTGCGAGCAGCTTGCCCTGCTGCTCTGCCAGCAAAAGCCGCGCCTGGTTTGCCTGGCACATCGCTTCCCACGCTTTCTTGTAGTAGTCAAAGGTGTGGACCGCAAAGCGATCACGCTCGCTTGTTACGCCCATCAGATCATACCAGCGTTGCAGGTCTTCCAGGGTGGTCGCTTCCCGAATGGCGACGCCTTTCCGCGCAGCCAGGCCAGCATTATAGCGCCATTTGGGTTTTTGTCGGAGCGAGATGGCTTTTTCATCAGGGAGAAGATCAATAGCAATAGTGCGGCGCGGTTGGATGCTATCTTCCACCCGGCGAAAGCCCAGCGCACGAAGCTGCTCCACGACGCGGAGTCCTTCTGCTACATTGTAGAGATTCCCCAACGATGCGCTGGCCTCAGTATCGCCTGCCGCTGATGCTGGCTCAGGCTTCTCCTCGTCGGCGTCGTTGGCTGGCGAGGTAATGCTTTCTGGCAGATCGGGGTCAATGCGCAGGACTGCTACCCGACGCGAGCGCAAGAGGGGATGGAGCGCCGCAAAAAACTGCTGGCATAGGGTGGTATTGCCCCAATCAATCACCGGTCCCTTTGGAACATAGGCGATAGACATGCCAATTAGAGGGAGAGATCGCAGCAAGATTTGCGCGGCGGCGAGGATATGTTGGCCTTGATCATCCCACAGCGCAACCCGCAGGGCACGCCAGCCAAATGCTTCTTTCAGTTTTCCCCAGGACCAGCATTGCAGCAGATGCCCATGTGGTGCCTCAGCCATAAACGCATCCCAGAGCGCCTTCTGGTCGGCCCCAACGAGTCGGAGCGGTGGATTTTCAGTTTTGGCAGCAGAGCCAGCAGGTGGCGTCAGGAGCGGTTCCGTCATAACAACTTTTCTGCCCATTTCTATAGAGAATCCCTTGAAAAATATCATGGTCAGCAGTATAGCACAAGGTTCTTGCTGCCAGCTTACATACGCGGTCATTCAGCCTTTCTTTTGTGCCATGATTTTCCCTTTGCTCGCTTCATTGACACCCTCTGCTCCTGGTGTTATGCTCTCGCGTGGAGGCATTTGTGGTCCGGTGACTGTCGCGGTCTTCAAAACCGTTGGGGGGCATCTCAGCGATGTCTTCGGTGGGTTCGACTCCCATATGCCTCTGCAAGCTTACGAGCAGTGATAGTTGTGGCGTCTCTTATAACTTTAGAAAGGAAGGACCGTCTCAAATAACTTTAGAAAAGGTCCGCAAGGAAGTTTAGAAACGTCTCTCATATTTTTAGAATAATTCCTGGGAGAAGTTGCTTTCTTACCGAGTTCGAAATGGGAGAAACCAGTCTCTCCATTGCTGGCTGTAAGTTTGTGAGCGGTTCGACTCTTATCAGTTTATATTTTGCAGTGCTTATTTCTGAGCGGCCACAGATAGCGGCAAAATATGCAGAAATGCCTCTTGCAAGGTCAAATGGAGGAACGCCGCATAGCATAGATAATTGCATAAGGTTGCCCCGCGCCCCAAACAGGGTGTTGGGCCAGTGGCAAGAAGACGCAACAAGAATGCGACGTGCAGATGTGCGCTCCTCTTCAGGCAACTTTTCTCAGCGGAGGCCATCATGGATCAGCAAGTATGCCGTGCCGCGAAAGCGCAGCTGATTGACGGGATGAAGGCTGGGCAATCCTGGCAGGAGGCAGCAGAGCAGGCGGGAGTCCAGACGAGCCGCACCTTCCACGTGTGGATACCGCTCCACGCTAGTGCATCGCCCAGACCTTGACCTGGTGATCGACGCCTGCAGCCGCCAGCAGCTGCCCATTGGGAGACCAGGCCAGAGCATTGACCTTCTGGTCGCCCGCGATGAGGCGCAAGAGCTTCCTCTGCGGCACATCCCACAGACCCAGGGCGCTTTCGGCACCCCCTGCGCAGCAAGATACCGACCATCCGGCGACCAAGCTACGCTCGCCGGGACGATGTTGCCGAACTTCATGGGGAGGACTGCGACCACCTGCCACATCTGGGTATCCCACAGGCGCACCCCTCCACTACTGGATGAGGCCAGCAGACGACCATCCGGCGACCAGGCTACCCCCAGATACATGTATGAAATGCATCATCGTCCGCTTCTAAGGCATCATCCTTCAAAGTGGCAAGCTGTGTACCGTACAGCACATCCCACAGGCAAATGGAGCAGTAGTCATCGCCGGTCACTTGAAACAAACCCGGCCACGATCCTGGCTCAGTTTTCTACTGCTCCTGCATCGCTGCTCCCTCTGACATTTGACGCAGGTGGCCGGAAGGTGTTTTTAGGGGAGATTACCAACTCGCCAGATGGCACCTGCTTTGCCCATTCTCCGCTCCAACAGAGTGAGGGCCATTTCTCACCCCCTGGCAGGATTGAGTGGCGCAATTTTGACGATCTCTTGCCAGTACGCATGAGCGAAACCCCCACGTCGGACCGGTGATCAAGAGCCTGGCAAGCTCGCCTGATGGGCGCTGGCTCGTCCTTGGTTTAGGGTATGCTGAGCAACTCTTCCTCCTTGACTGGCAGACCGGCGAGGTCATGAGTCACCACGCTATCAACGCCTACGCTATCAGCGGCCTCACCTGCGATCCCTCTTCCACCTTTGTTGCAGGGATCTTTAGCCACCAGGGAGGCGGAGCCTTGCAGCTCTGGCGGCTCGATCCAGCGGAGCGCTTTGTCCCGCTGCCAGCGAGGAAGCGGTGGTCAACCTATGAACCAGTCCAACAAGATTATGTCAGCGGCACCACCGCCCTGACTCTGGTCCATCAGGGCTTGGACGCAGGGGTTCCTGGATATGACCTGGAGGATATCATAGGACTAGCGGCCTTCAGCCCGGATAGTCGCCTGATTATATTTGGTTACCACATATGGCAGGGCT
Organism: Ktedonobacterales bacterium; assembly: GCA_036557885.1. GTDB lineage: Bacteria > Chloroflexota > Ktedonobacteria > Ktedonobacterales > DATBGS01 > DATBGS01. Next base: position 67,368 of record DATBGS010000165.1, on the reverse strand, counting down.
TTGAGTGCTGGCGTATGAAGTGGGTTCTGGGAAAAGGCTTTGGCTTACCTGCAGTGAGATAGAAAAAACCGGACCGTTTGTCCTTGCCCCTGACGGAATTGTCCTGCTTGTTCCTGCGCAGAGCGGCGATTTGCTCGTGTTCCGTGTCGAGGATGGCACATTGATGCAACGACTCCCTACGGGTATGATCGAGCCCATCCAGGCGCTAGCTTTCGATCACGATGGACGGACGCTTTGGCTCGCCACCGAAGAGATGCTGGTGGCGTATCAGCCATCGAGCTAAGTCTTGGTAAGCGCACGCGCATGCCCTGGGAGAGATGGCAGCTCACAGGGTCGAGGAGGAAACGTATGGAATTGGATTGGTCGGAGCAATCTCCACTTCAAGTGTTGCTTGGCCCACTTCTCTTTGGGCTGATGGTGGTCTTGACAATGGGGAGTACCTCACGCTACACAAACAGCCAGGAGTGATGACCGAGACCAGACCACCCCTGGAAGCAGTAACGTGGCCCAAGAAGAAGCCATCCTATCGTTATGAAATCTCTGCTTGTTCCAATATGCAAGCTTACTGAGACACCAAGTTCGGTGGAGAACCCAAAAGAGTCACCACTCGACGAGCTTTTTGGACCCTTGTGACCCGTAGTTTGCGCAAATGCTCTCTACGCAATTTTTCTCCTCCCACTCGCGGAAGTGTAGGGGGGGTTTTCACACACTACGCAGGGGAGTTATTTCCCATCTCTCCGTTGCACTGGTCATGGCTTTTTAAAGAAGACGACACTCATGTAGAAGGTCCCAATCAACCAGGGGAGAAAGGGGATCACCCTGGTGAGTGCGGAGATGCGCCGGGCTTGAGGCTTGTGGTGATGTTTCAGATAACTCTTCTCCAGTAAGGAAAGATTCCCAAACTCGGCCACCACAGCCCTTCGGATCTGGCCCTTGGATAAGTACACCGTATATTTCCTCAGGTACTCAAAATTGAGCTTGGCTACTTCCCTCCAATTCTTGCCCTGTTGGAAGGAGTTTCTCACCCCCAGAAAGGCCCAAAGTGCCAGATAAGGACGTGCCTGGATGACTGATGCGAAGGGGACAAACACATGGCCTTCTATGGGTCGATACCTCGCAGGAAAGAGGTGCAGGCCCACTCCACCAGGCTTGAGCACCCTTTGAATCTCTGCAAGCGCTTGCGGCCAGTTCTGAACGTGTTCGAAGACCATCCAGCTCATGACTACATCAAACGTATTGTCTTCGAAGGGAATCCGATAGTTGGTCAGATTCATCAGGCCAAATACCGCCTCATTGTCTTGTGTGAGGCCCTCTTCTTCCAAACGCTGTTGAATGGCATCGTAGGCAGGGACGATATCCACTCCAAAGGCCTGTAACCCTCGCTTCCTCAAGACGTAGACCGACTGACCTTCTCCACATCCAAAATCAAGAATGCGGGAAGTGGAGGTGAGCTCTACAGCTTGATCCTGTAACACGCCTAGCAGCATCTCTAACGGGGCCGCGCCAGCTTCCCTTATTTCCATACACTCTCTACTCTTCTCCTCTCTGATACAACCTACGTGCTGACCATACAAAAGCTGGGGTTAGGGAATCAGGGTAGGACAAGTATGCTCCTCAATCTCCCCCATGTCAAGGCCACTTGAGTGTTATTGGCAAATCAGTGGCAGCCCAACCACCTGGGGAGGAGCGGATGAATACACTCTCATCCATTGCTTAGGGAGGCGAGAGCCTTTCTGGTAGCAAATCGCCAATCAGGTGCGATAAGGAGCACCCAGCAATGGGTAATGAGAGACATTAAATCAGGATAAAGAGGGGATGAAACAGACTAAGCCTGTCTCGAGAAGGAACCTCTTGCCGATCAATCAGTCGGTAAAATGTTTGAGATGCCGAGCACGCAGTTATAATTTCCTCACACAACGTCATAGTTTTTTGTGTTCTATTGCTCCCTTGCTGTAAGTTGAATTGGTCAACCTGCAGAGATGGGGACGACAGTAAGACATGCCCAACATAGCCTCACCCGTTACCCGGCAAGTACCGATCCGTCTTTCTCTGAAAGACTTCTCTTCATCTCTTGGGAGCCTGCACGTTTGATTCATTTTGCATTCCAGAGCCTTTTGCTCTTTGCATCTGTTCCTGGTATCCTCATACCCACCATACAAAAGTAATTGGGCATATTTGTCCCGGCAAGCATGAGGCAATAGTGATGGATATTTCGGTCGTCATCCCGGTCTATAACGAGAAAAACACCACTGTGCAGGTGATTGAGCAGGTGCAGCAGGCGCCCTATCAAAAAGAAATCCTCGTGGTGGATGATTGCTCTACCGATGGCACCCGCGAGATTTTGCAGCAGAGCGTCTGGCCGGAGAATGTGCGGATTTTTTATCACGAGAAAAATATGGGCAAGGGCGCGGGCATTCGGACAGCGGTGCAGCAAGCCTGCAAAGAGGTGATTGTGATTCAAGATGCGGATCTGGAATACGACCCGAAAGACCTGGAGGTAGTGCTCAAACCCATTGCCGATGGCAAGGCCGATGTGGTCTATGGCTCGCGCTTTCTGGGCATTCACCGGGCGTTTTTGTTCTGGCATTATCTGGGCAATAAGCTGCTCACGTTTATTACCAACCTGCTCTATAACAATATGCTCACCGATATGGAGACGGGCTATAAAGCCTTTCGAGCGCCAATCTTGAAGAGTATCACGATTCGTTCCAACCGCTTTGACTTTGAACCAGAGATCACAGCCAAGGTGCTCAAGCGCAAGTACCGCATTTATGAGGTGCCGATTTATTATGCGGGACGCGATTTTGCCGAGGGCAAGAAGATTACCTGGCGCGATGCGTTCCCGGCATTGTGGGCGCTCATCAAGTTCCGCTTCAAAGATTGAGCTGGATGGCTATTCCCCCGGCCCTGGTAAGAACACATTCACGGTAAAAGTGTCATCTATCGGGGCAGACGACCAGGCTTGCTCGTAAGTGCCTCCGTTGCTGCTCAGCGTGGTGCCTTGCTCTGAGGTGAACCTGAAAGCAATGATGGCACAGGGATGGAAGTTGGAGAACGGCGGGGTCTGGGCCAGGGGAGCCGAACTGGTCGTGATAGTGACATGCTCAAAGTGCACGCTGCCTTGCCCGGAAGGGTTCAGCAGCACCCAGAGCGGATACTCCCAGGCGTCCAGGCCGATAGGGTAGCCCCAGCCATCTTGCCCTGAAATGGCGATGCCAATCTCCGAGCAGCCTTTGGCCTGAATAAACTGCACCGCGCCAAGGTAAGGGGCTTCGATGTTTGGGCGGTTGTTGAAGTATTGGTCTATGCGCGGCGTGGTCAGGATGCTCTGGCTGCCCACCAGCGGGCGGCTCTGATTAAAGAGCACCCAGGGCAACACGGCCAGCAGCAACAGGGCCGGAACGGCGTTTGCCAGTGTTTTTTGGGGAATGGCGGAGAGGACAGCGCCACAGAGCGGGGTAGCCAGCAGGCAGAGTGGCAGGAGCAGACGACTTCCCCAGGGCTGCCATTTGAGATACCACGAAAACAGCAGAAACGCGCCCACCAGAGCCAGCAGATAAGCGAGGAGCCAGCGCTGTGTGCGCAGGCTGCGCATGAGGAAACACAGCGCAATGACACCCACCACAAGCACCAGCAGCAAAGCGTTGCCTGCCACCGCTTCATGCGCCCAGGTTCCGTTGGCACCATTGATCTCAAAGACGGTGCCGTGCCAGGTGGTCAGGGCATTATCGGGGTTGATCGTCAGGAGCGCAAGCAGTTTGCGTATTCCATGCTCCAGGCTGGCGTTGATGCTCTGGCTGGGTGTCCCGATCTGGAGGCTGAGGTTTCTGATCACGTTGGAGAGCAACGCTTTGGGGGAGAAGCTCCCGTTGGCATAGAGATCTGTGGCGTCGCTTGGCCCCAGCGGGCTGCCAAAGAGACTCAGGTTGCGCGCATAAAAGGCGGCGTTGAGCAGCAAGACGCCCAGGCTGATGAGCAAGACAGGCTTCCATACCTGCCAGCGCAAGGCACGCAGCCCCCAAATCCCGAACCAGAGCAAGAAAGGCAAGGCAAAGACATAGGCGGTGCCTTTGGTGAGGATTGCCAGCCCCAGGCTGGCACCTGCGGCTGCGGCGTCTCTCCAGTTTGGCTGTATTTGATAGGCGAAGAGGGAAGAGATTGCGCAGAGCAGCCAGAAGGCGACCACCAGGTCGTTCTGTGTGCTGGATGCCTGAAGGATGCCCATTGGAATTGTGGCGGCAATGACGGCGGCAAACACCTGGCCGCGCCAGTCTGCTCCGAGTTGTTGCGCAATCAGCGATGCCGCGACGATACAGCCGATCAAGCTGAACCAGGCGACGCTGTTGTCGAGGGAATCTCCTCCACTCAAGAGTTGAAAATGTAGGATGGCATATTCGGCCCAGGGAGGCTGATGAAGCTGGCGGATGATATTGGTGGGGAAAAAAGCGACGCTCTGATCTTGAATCCAGTGCATCACACGCGGCAGATGGTAGGTCATCGAATCCCAGGTGTTGGGTGGGGCTACCCAGGCTACCAGACCAAGCATCGCCACCAGCAGGACGACTCCACCGAGCAGGCCGCTGAGATAGCGCGAGGCACTGAGAGCTTGTTTTATGGGCAGCACCAAGCCCAGGAACGCCCGCCGGAGGGCAAAAACAAAGCGAAGACCCCGCAGGCCCAACAATGGACGCCCGCTTTGCCACCAGGCGAACGCCAGGGCGGTGATGCTGATGAGCACCCAGAGGATAGCATCCCAGCCAAAAGTTAAAGCATTGAAGAAGCTCAGGATTTCCGTAATGGCCGTGAGCAAGACCCCCCAGATGATGCTGGTGGTGAGCAAGATGCGCCGCCAGGATGGAGTCGGCTTCTGTTTGCGTGCCGTCTGGGCGCAGGCCAGCCCAAGGCAGCAGAAACAGATGAGAGGCAGCACTCCTGGCATGGCGCCATTCCCTTTCTTTCCCCTTTTTCCTCTTGACGTGAGCGCGTGGCGCTACTGCGGCTTTGCCATATAAAACAGGCTGATCGAGTAGGGCGGCAGGGCTGGTCGCAGCGTCTGATCCTTTAAGGTGAAGCTGTCAACTTTGGCAAGCGGCTGCCTGGGGTCCGGGCCATAGCGATAGACGGTGACGTTTCTGGGTGCCAGACCGGGGAGATGAATGGTGGGCGTGAGCGATTCCCGGATGTTTTTATTCAAGACCATCACGAAGACATCCCCGTTCTTTTGTTCTGCGGCAAAGCAGGAGATGGTTTCTGGCTGGGTGCTGGTGGCCTGAATGGAGGTGCCGTTGAACCAACCGCCCTGGCTGTCGAAGTTAGAATACAGCTTGAAGGCGTAGTAAATGGGGCTGTATGGGTCTGGGGGCGGCCAGGTGCAGGCCAGATAGACCCCCTCGCGGCCAAAGATGCCCAGCACCTCGGCTTGCGCCAGCGCGCCATTCATGATGTTGAGGCCACCCCAGCTATACTCAGAGATGGCGAGTTTGGTCCCTGGATAGCCCTGGTCAATCCATTCCAGCATGCGGGGGATGAGATAGACATAGTTATTCACCCAGAACTCATCTTTATAGGTGCGATCCCACAGCAGCCGGGTGGAGCGTAGGCGCGTAGGCCAGAAGTTCGGGTCGTTTTTGGCGGGGTTGGCGTCGTAAGGGTTGAGTCCTGCTGGCGAGAAGTGCATATCGAGCATGTCCAGGTTGCGCCGTCCTGCCGCGTCATCGTGCTTTTTGATCTGCTGCATCCACCAGAGCAGGAAGGGGGTGTCGTTGTGAGCGTGGAAGTCGGGCAGCGTCTTGAAGTTGTCCGTGTTGCGGTCCAGCGCGGAATAGAAGTAGTTGGGCCAGCCCCAGACGACGGGGCCGGAAATCATGGCGCTGGGGTCTACATCTTTGATGGCGGTGGCGTAATCCAGATGGAGTTGGAGCGATTGCTCGTAGTCAATCTGCGCCGGGCGAATATCGCGCTGAAGGACCGCCCAGAGTTCCGGCTCGTTGTCTATGCCATAAAAACGGACTCCGTGATCGCTGGCGGCGCCAAAGCGATTGACCAGATGATAAATCCACTCGTCTTGCGCAACCGTCTGGTCGCCCCGGTTGGGCGGGTCGCTGAAAGGGGAACCCTTGCGCGCCCTGGAAGGGACGGAGGTTCTCTGCCGGTTGCCCGCCGGGTTGTAGCCGTTGTAGCAGATGTCGCTTTCCGGGCTGATGGGTGGGCCGCCGTAAAGCGGCACTTGCTTGGACGCGGAGGTTGACAGGTCGTCTTTGGCGACCCAGCCAATGGCTGGAACAGTGAGGAGCGATTCCACTCCATTCCGCAGGTTTCTGGCAACGAACTGATCGGCAACGCCGGATGGCTGGCGATCTGCGGCGGAGCCATACTGATAATGGCCGTTTTGGAAGTAATAGTCGCTGCCCGCGTTAAAGGCGTTGCCCAGCTTCCAGTTATAGCGGCTCGTCTGCTCGCCGCCCCAGCGGTTGATGCGCGGGCGCAGGTCGGTCATATAGCCTTCATTGGGCGCCCAGTTGACCCCATAAATATAGGGGCTGATTTCCCGACCTGGCTTGCTGATGTCCACCTGCGCTTCCAGCGCGTGCGCGGTGACAGTCACGCTTGAAGCCTCAGCCAGCTTTGGGCCATCTGCTGCGCGTATGTTTCCAACGCTGACGAAGTAGCGTTTTCCGTCGCGCAGGGAAGCAGGCACGACCAGCCCCACGCTTTTCTGTAGCGGGTCGTAGCGCGTGGCGCTTGGTTGAGTGGGGTGATAGTAGCCGCTGTCTTCTACGCTGCTGATCTGGTAGAAATGCGTGGCTTGCACATCATCGGCGAGCATCTGACGATCAAAGAAAAGCAGGATGGTGGCAAGGTCAGGGGCATCGCCAGAGAGCAGCACCGGGCGATTCAGGTTTGGCAGGTGGACCAGGCGAATGTCGGCCAGATAGAGGTCGGGTTGAAGGCTGCCAGAGGCGTCGCGGATGACGACGCCGCCGATGGTGGCGTCGGCGCTTTGCAGGTCAGCGAGCGGGATGCGCACGAGGCGCCATTGGTTAAATTGGATAAACCCGCCCTGGATATAGCCATTGACGGAGGGTTCATTGGTAAAGATGTAGTTTTGATCGGTCATCCCCGCGACAATCTGCTGGCCGCCTGCTGTGCCGCCGTGTATCCAGAACTGGAGGTATCCAAAGCCGGTGGTGTTGATGGGGGAGTGGCTAAAATAGACGGCATTTCCGTTGGCCGGGCTAAAGCGAATCGCCGCAGAGCCGTCCGTAAAGGCGGGCGTTTTTGTCACCGGATACGTGTGCGGCCAGGACCAGTCGTTCCATTTTGTGCCGAGTTTGCCGGAAAAAATTACCACATCTTGCGGTGTGGTATAGGGCTGCTGGATGGTTGGCTGGGGCTGGTGTCTATTGCCCACAATGCGCAGACTGCCCAGAATATCAGGGCCGTGTTTTTGGAGCAGTTGACGTAGCTCAAGCACACCAAGCGAGGTGGCGGTGACGAGTCCTGCGGCTGCCCCGCCCACAATGAGCAATTTGCGCCGCGAAAGGCGCGCGGGCTGGCGCGGCGTGCCACCATGCAGCGGCGTCTCCTCGGCTTCTTCTGCGGTGTCTGCACCCAGGTACCGAGGCGGAGTGCCGGTATCTGGAGAGCCGGGTAACGCAAAAGTAGCTCGATCAGGCTGGGGAGATGTTCTGTTTGGTCTTTGATCTGAGAAGGGATGCTGGTGCTGAAGAGAGAAATCTTGTTGGTGTTGAAGAGAGAAATCTTGCTGCTCGTGGGAGCGTGCCCTCCGGGCGCGGGCGTCAATCTGGTCCTGGTCCATACAGTTTCACCTGATTGCTTCCTAATAGCTGCCTGATGTATTTTTGGGCGACAACCGCCAGAGAGAGAAAGAGAGCGTTTTTACTTATAGACGTTAGCAAAGAGAGAACGTTTTCTTAATTGGTCAATTGGCACCTATTATAGCGCATTTCCTTCAGGCAGGGCGAGCGATAGCCAGAAATGGGGGACATACCAGGCGGGCAAGGTGTTCAGGCTTGCATGGTGACGGCAATGATCGTGCTACAATGGCAGGATAGGGGCGCCTGCACGCATGCGCGTCAGACGAGGCAAGCGCGTGTACCAGGTGGCTAACAAGCGACGGTGAGAACAAACGACGGTAGCCAAAGAAGTGCTACAGAGCGGGAGCGCGCCAGCCATGAAAATAGTCTCGGTGGAGCAGATGCGCGAACTGGAGGCGCGAGCAGAGCGCGAACTGGGGATGTCGTCGCGCCTCTTGATGGAGAATGCCGGGCGAAACGCGGCTGAGGTGTTTCGCCAGTGGGCGGGCGAGATTGCGGAAAAGCATGTTGTCTTGCTGATTGGACCGGGGAACAATGGAGGCGATGGGCTGGTGATGGCTCAGCACTTAAAGAACTGGGGCGCGCGTGTCACGCTGTATCTGTGGAAGTCTGAGCGCGTTGTGCTGGGCGGCCTGGGCGGGCTGTCGGTGCCGGTGCGCGAGGATTTGAAGCATTTGCAGGTGGCGCTGGCCTCGGCGGATTACGTGTTGGATGCCATTCTGGGCACGGGGCGTTCACGTCCGCTGGACCCGGCGATGCGCGCAGCCCTGGCGCTGGTGCGCGAGGAGCGCGCCCGGCGGCGCGGCTTGAGCGTGGTGGCGGTGGACCTGCCAACGGGCCTGAACGCCGATACGGGTGAGGTGGACGCGGGGGCGATTGCGGCTGATCTGACGATCACGCTGGCAAACCCGAAGCTGGGGCTGTTTTTCTTTCCTGGGGCGGGTCTGGTGGGCGATTTGCAGGTGGCAGGCATTGGGCTGCCGCCTGGCATGGATGACCAGATTCAGCGAGAAATGATTACCGATGTGCTGGTGCGTGCCGCTCTGCCGCCGCGCCCGCTGGAGAGCAACAAGGGCACCTATGGCAAGGTGCTGCTGCTGGCCGGGTCGCCGCTCTATCCAGGGTCGGCATTTCTGGCAGCGACAGCCGCCGGACGAGTAGGAGCCGGGCTGGTTACGCTGGCAACCACGCCGGAGATGCTGCCGGTCTACAGCGTCAAACTTTCCGAGGCAACGTTTGCGCACCTGCCAGGAGAAGACGCCACGCCGAAAGCGCGCGCGTCTGCGGTATTGCAGGCGCTGAAGGGCTACCGGGCGCTGGTGCTGGGGCCGGGGCTGGGCCGCAGCGAGGCCACGCAGCAGATGATTCTGGAGGTGCTGGCCGGGCTGCGGGCGCTGCCAGAGACGAGCCGCCCACAACTGTTGATAGACGCCGATGGCTTAAACAACCTGTCAACACTGGAACGCTGGTGGGAGCTGCTGCCTGCCGAAAGCGTGCTGACGCCGCATCCAGAGGAGATGAGCCGACTGAGCAAGCAGGAAGTTTCGGGCGGCGGGCTGGACCGGCTGGAGGTGGCTCAAGACAAGGCGCGTGCCTGGAGGCAGATCATCGTTCTGAAGGGCGCCTGTACGCTGGTTGCTGCTCCTGATGGGCGGACGCGCATCAACTGGCGCGGCAACCCGGCGCTGGCGACGGCGGGGACCGGGGATGTGCTGGCAGGCACGATTGCCGGGCTGCTGGCGCAGGGGACGGCGCCTTTTGAAGCAGCCACCGCAGGCGTCTTTTTGCACAGTCAGGCCGGGCTGCTGGTGAGCAAAACGGTGGGCGATGCCGGGCTGCTGGCGGGCGATCTGCTGCCGCTGCTGCCCGTAGCGAGAAAGCGGCTGCTTGAGGGAGCATAAAGGGGCAGCAAAAGGGACAAAGCGGCCTACGTCCTGTACGAGAAAGGCGAGAAAGGCGAGCCGCCTCACGTCCCTATCTGGATGGAGACTGAGGCGCGCTGCTGGCTGGTCGTATCTCTGGCGCTGAGGACATGCTCGCCGCTCTGCCAGTCTGCGGTGATGGGCAGGGTGATGGTAAAGCTGCCCTTTGGGTCCGTTTCAACTGCCTGGCGCAGCCCTTGCGCATCGGCGGCAGGCTCGCCGTCGCGCAGGATGGCGATCAGGCTGTTTGGGGAGAAGCGCCCGCCGCGCAAGGTGACACTGCCCCCAACGATGTAGGGGCCGGACGAGGTGATCGTCAACATGGGTTGGTTGGAGGTATCGGGGAACAGGCCCAGGCGTCCACCACCCAGCCAGAGCGCGAACACTAATACCAGCGCGCCAATCACTCCGGCCAGAGCGAGATTGGGCAGAAGGTTTCTGCGCCGCCCCACAGCAGAGGGGGGCCGGGTAATAACCCCTGTGGCAACAGGCGTTTTGTCGTCGGGTGCTGGCGAAGGCGATGTCATGGCGAAGGCTGTTCCTTGCTGGCTAAGATGGATGCCTGCGCATCGTGGCGCTGAGTGTAGCACGATGCGCTGCTGGATGCAAGGGCCTGGTTTGAGGGCGCTGTGAGCAAGCGGAAAACTGCGAGTCAGGGGGCAGGCTGTAGGGGAAATACACAGCCCGCCCCTTTCTCGGCAGGACAACACCAACCGGCTGAGGGTTGGCGCTGTCTGAAAATCGCAAGAACCATGCCGGGGAGCGAGCATCGGGCGCCCGATGGCTTTATTTTTTCTTTCTCTGCCCAGGCTCCCTGGTTATCCCGCGTGCCGGAAGCCCGCTTCTTTCATGGTGAGGGGTGTGCCCTCGCGTTGCAGGCCAACCGCGATAACCTCGCCAATAATCACCGTTGAGTCGCCAGCGGGCGTGGTGCTAGCGACGCGGCATTCCACCCAGGCCAGGGCATCATGCAGGAGGGGGCAGCCGTTTTCGCTGAGGTCATAGCCCAGCCCTTTGAGCTTGTCTGGGACTTTTAGGGCGGTTTTGCCCAGCGTGCCTGCCAATTCGCGCTGGCCGCTCTCAAAGACGTTCACGACGAAGCGCTGCGAATGCAGGATCATCCCCAGTGATTTTGAGTCGTTTTCCACCGAAACCATGAGCAGCGGCGGGTCAAACGACGCCTGGCTAAGCCAGTTGGCGGTGAAGGCGTTGACCTCGTCGCCACTGGCCACCGAGACAGCGTACAGGCCGTAGGTGAAGAGGCGGAGCACCTGTTTCTTAACGGCTTCATCCATTGTTTCTTTCCTTGGCATGCCTTTGGCATATCTGTGGTACGTTATTAGTAGTAGCAGGTGAGGCATATCCCCACATTCCTGTCTCTCCAGATGGTAGCACAGAAAGCGTCTCTTTTCTCCTGGCGCCTATGCGCCAGCGCGTCACGGGCGGCTGTTCGCTGGTGTGTGTGGGGCTGTCAAAGGCGCGCGAAGTCTGCCAGAGACGCCCCAGAGCCGCCCGCGCGTGGCATGGGAAGACCGAAAATGCTATAATTACGGCAGGAATACCAGTAAGAATCCTATCCTGCCGAGCAAGGTGCTGCTCTACCTTAGCTAAGGAGGTTATACTCAGATGAGCACTGAGATCAAATCCCGAAAAGGTCAGCCGCTGCCGATTATGCAGGCCAAGGGACCGGCGGAGTATGTGCCCGGCGACCAGGAGTTGCCGGTAGCTGTGACCAGCCTGCGCGAGATGATTACCTGGGCGCAGAACTGGGCGCGCTCGCGCTCGATCTGGCCGCTGGGCTATGGCCTGGCCTGCTGCGCAATTGAGATGATGGCTGCCGGACAGTCCCATTACGATCTGGCGCGTTTTGGGTCGGAGGTGTTTCGCTCCAGCCCGCGTCAGGCCGATCTGATGATTGTGGCCGGCACCGTGTCCTGGAAGATGGGGCCGCGCCTGCGCCGGCTGTGGGAACAGATGCCCGACCCCAAATGGGTGATCAGTATGGGCCAGTGCGCCAATTCTGGCGGCGAGTTCTATGACTCATATTACACCGTTCAAGGCGTGGATACGATTGTCCCGGTGGATGTGTATGTGCCGGGCTGCCCGCCGCGCCCGGAGGCGCTGGTCGAGGGCATTCTCAAACTGCGCGAAAAAATTGAAAAACAAGGCCTGAAACTCAAGGGTGAAGAATAGGGAGCACCGCTTATGCGTGGAGTCTTTAGCGGGCTGGGCTTAACGCTCAGCCATTTGTTCCGGCCCAAGGTGACGCGGCTCTATCCCTATGAGAAGCGCAAGCTGCCGGAACGCAGTCGTGGATTGATTCAACTCATTCAAGAAGAAGGACAGGCAACGCCCTTCAACCTGAAATGCGAGGCGTGTTTGCTCTGCGAGAAAGCCTGCCCGCCACGCGCGATCACGATTGAATACAAGCCAACGTTTCGTTTCCGCAAGCGGCCATACTTCTCACCAACTTCTATTGCTAGCTACTATACGCCGCGTATCTCTGAATATGCCGTAGATTATCCCCTCAAGCCGGTGCCTCCGGTGGTGGCGATGCCCACCGCCCCGGAACTGGAGCCAGAAATCAAACTTTCTAAAGTAGATGAGATTCTGGCAGACACGTCCCTGATGGAAGCCTATGATCTGCCACAACTGCTTGATCGGGTGATGGATGCCTATGGCTATCTGCCGCTCACCGCTGCCCAGCGTATTGTGCAGGTGCGCGGCGTGGACCTGAGCGACCTCTTTGGCATTGCGACGATGAGTCCCAAGTTTAAGCCCGCGCCGCTGGCAAGGGGCGCTCGGCGCAACGATCAGATGGAGCGCGGGCCTTCGGCGGCCACTCGTGGGAAGTACGCGGATATTAACCACAGGAGGGCGCCTGGTGTCTGAGCGAGAACAGCATGTATTACGCAAGCCGGGCGCGCACGCGGTGCGTACCCTGGCCGAATATCGCCGCGAAGGTGGCTACAAGGCGCTGGAACTGGCCCTTCAGACGCTTTCGCCCGCCGAGGTGATTGAGCGCATCGGGCAAAGCGGGCTGCATGGGCGCGGCGGCGCCGGGGTGCCAGTCGTCGAGAAATGGTCGCTGGTGCGCGGCGAGGACAATTATCCCAAGTATGTGATCTGCAATGCCTATGACGCCGACCCTGCCTCGCGCATTAGCCGCACGCTGCTGGAACAGTATCCGCATCAGGTCATTGAAGGCATCGCGCTGGCAGCCTTTGCCGTAGGCGCGGAAGAGGCGTATCTCTTTACCCGCAGCGGGTATACCGCCGGGATTGAGGCGGCGCGCGAGGCGCTCAAGGAGGCGCTCTCGGCCAATCTGATTGGCCGCAACGCGCTGGGCAGCCGCTTTAGCTGCACGATTACGCTGGTGGCGGTGGATGTGGGCTTTATGGGCGGCGAAGAGACGACCCTGATGGAGATCATCAAAGGCCGCCGCGCCATGCCACAGCAGCGCCCGCCCTATCCGGCAATTGTTGGCCTGTGGGAGAAGCCTACGGCCATCAACAGCATTGAGACGCTGGCAAATGTGCCCATGATTGTGGCGCATGGCGGCGCCAAATTCCAGCAAGGCGGCATAGCCGACAGCAGCCCTGGAACCAAGCTGCTGACTGTCTATGGGCCGGAGCCGGGGGCCGAACCGCGCTTGATCGAGGTGGAACTGGGCACGACGCTGCGCCTGGCGCTGCGCCACGCGGGGATGACGCTCAACGAGCGCGATGTGCGTGGAGTAGCGGTTGGCGGGCCAGAAGGCGGCGTGCTGCCGCCGTCGCGCTTTGATACGCCGATAGATTATGAAGCGCTGGAGGAGGCTGGCACGATTCTGGGGTCGGGCACGATTGAGGTCTTGCCCGCCAAGACCTGCATGGTGGCCTGGGCCAACCAGCGCATGGAATATCTCGCGGGCCAATCCTGCGGCAAGTGCGTGCCCTGTCGCATGGGCGTCAAGCGCATCGCGGGTACGCTGGAGACGATCATCAGCGATCTGGCAACCCCGGATGACCTGAAACTGCTGGAAGAGTTTGCCGAGTATGTGCCTAATGGCTCGCTGTGTGGCTTTGGCGTCCACGCGCCGCATCCCGTGGTAACAGCCATGCGCTATTTCCCGGACGATTTCCGGCTGCATATCGAAGAACAGCGCTGCCCAACCAGCACCTGTGTGCCGCTGCGCGTGCATCGCTTTGTGAAGAAACATGTCCTGTGAGGGACGCTTGTGCCCTGATGACGGAACTACGATCTTCTGGAGGTAGTGATGGCTATAGAGACCCGAAGAGAGTTTGCCCCTGCACAGGAGCAGCCCATGCAGCGCAACGAGGTGGGCCAGCCGACGTTTACGCTGACGATTGATGGCAAGGTGGTCCGCGCCTACGAGGGGCAGACGCTGCTCAGCGTGGCGACAGAAAACGGCATTCACGATATTCCCACGCTCTGCGACGATGAGAAACTGGAGCCAACTTCGGCCTGCCGCATGTGTCTGGTGGAGGTGGAGGGCGAGCCGCGCCCGCTGCCATCTTGCAATACTCCGGCGGCGCCAGGCATGGTGGTGAAGACGCGCTCCGATAAGCTGGTGCATATCCGGCGCACCAATCTGGAGATGATGCTCTCCGATCACAACGCCTACTGCCAGCCACCCTGTCAGATTGGCTGCCCGACGCATATTGATATTCCGGGCTATCTGGAATTGATCGCCAGGGGCGAGAACCGCGAGGCGGCGCGTCTGGTGAAAGAAGTGCTGCCTTTCCCGTATATCCTGGGCCTGGTCTGCCCGGCGCCCTGCCAGAAGGTCTGTCGGCGCGGGCTGGTGGAAGAAGAGATTGCCATTTGCCGCATGCACGGCTTTGCGGCGGAGCAGGTGATTGAAGACCCGCCGACACCCTGGCCGCTGGAGGCGCCAACCGGTCACCGCGTGGCGGTGGTGGGCGCTGGTCCGGCGGGCCTGTCCTGCGCGTACTATCTGGCGCTCAAAGGGCATTCGGTCAAAGTCTTTGATATGATGCCCCAGCCCGGCGGGATGCTGCGCTACGGCATTCCAGAATACCGGCTCGAAAAGAACATGATGGATAAGGAAATCGAGAGCGTCTGGCGGCTGGGCGTGGAGTTCCAGGGCAATGTCAAGCTGGGCGAGGATTTCACGGTAGATGATCTCTTCAAGCAAGGCTTTGAGGCGGTCTACCTGGGCATTGGCGTCTGGACCAGCAACGAGCTTGGCCTGGAAGGGGAGAATCTGCCGGGGTTTGTGAACGCTATCACCTACCTGCGCGAGAAGACGCTGGGTTTGCCGGTGCCGGTGGATGAAACCAAAGAGGTCGTGGTGATTGGCGGAGGATTCACCGCCTTTGACTGTACGCGCACGTCGCTCCGGCTGGGCGCCAAGGTGCATACGGTTTACCGCCGTTCCGTCAATGAGATTGGCGCGACTTTTGAGGAGCGCGAAGACGGCGAGAACGAAGGTACTGATATGCAGTTTATGGCGAGCCAGACGCGCATTATCTCCAAGGATGGGCATATTGCAGGCGTGGAGTTTGTGAAGAACAAGCTGGGTGAGCCAGATGCCAATGGCCGCCGTCGTCCGGTGCCTATTGAGGGATCAGAGTTCACCATCAACTGCGATACGCTCATTCCGGCCATCGGCCAGGCGCTGGAAGTGGCGGTGCTGGAAAAAGAGAAGGAAAAGGGCATTGCTATCACCAAGCACAAGACGATTGAAACCGACCCGTATAACTTTATGACCGGGCGCAAGGGCGTGTTTGCCGGGGGCGATGCCGTGATTGGCGCTTCGACGGTGATTGAGTGCGTGGCGCAGGGCAAGCAAGGCGCCTGGGCCATTGATGCGTTCCTGAACGGTGAGGATATGGCCGAGGTTTCTCGGAGAATTGAGGCAGAGGAGCGCGCGCCAGACCTGATTGACATCGTGCCCTATAAGCCGGTGGAACCGAAGGTCAAGATGCCTATGCTGCCCTACGAGGACCGCAAGCGCAACTTCCGGCTGATCGAGAAGGGCTACGTGCAGGAGCAAGCCGCACGCGAGGCCGCGCGCTGTTTGCAGTGCGCGTGTCCGGCGGCTGGGCAGTGCGATCTGCAAATGCACAGCATTGAGTACGGGCTGACAGATAACCGCTTCCATCTGGGCGAGAACTATGATTACCACGATTACGAGGTGGATGTCTCGCACAGCTTTATTCTGCGCGACCCCAACAAGTGCATCAACTGCACGCAGTGCGTGCGCGTCTGTCACGATGTGATCGGGCCAAACTGCTACGGCATGTTTGGCAAGGGCTTCGATACCATCGTTTCGACGCCGTTTAACGTGTCGCTGCATGATACGGATTGCGTGTCGTGTGGCGCGTGCGTGCAGGTTTGCCCGACAGGTTCGCTGATGATGGCCGAGCGCGAACTGGTGAAGTACGACTTTGCGCTGGACCGCTGCATCTTCTGCGGCGACTGTGTGGAGGTCTGCCCGCACGGTGCGCTGGGTGAGACGCCCAACTTTGAACTGTCCTTCTACAACCGCTTTGGCCCTGGCATCAACCTGCATATGGATGACTTGGCAAACGCGCCCAACTATCTGGTACGCGAGCGTGTGCCGCGCACTAAGGAAGATGGGCCGCAGGGCACGCGGCCACTGGTGCGCCCGCTCCCGGCGCGGCGGATCAGGGAATAAGTGAGCGGGGAAGAGTGACCAGGAAATTAACGTAACCTCACGCGGCAGGCTGCACCTGAATAAGATGGAGCCTGCCGCGTTGCTGTGTCGCTCCTGTTGTGTCGCTGGCTCGTCTTCCGTGCGCTGCGACAATTGTCCTGGCTGAAACGTCCTTGCTTGCGAAGAGGATGCGCGTCGTTTATACTGAATTCGTCATTATCTGTATGGCAAGTATTTGCTTACCAACTCAGGAGTAAAAAGAATCTATGCCCAAAAAGCATTCGGCGCGTGGTCGCCACGCTCCGCCAGCGCCCCGCCCTCAACCTAAGCGCAAGGATGTGACGCTGGTACGGACCCCTTCTGCCACCCAGATCGCAGAGGTGGAGGAAGAGACAAGCGAGGAACAGGAAATCGTCGAGGAGACGAAGCGCGTGGCTCCCAAAGGGAAGGTTGAGCCTGCCAGAGCCAAAGCCACCGCAAAGATCCAGGAGCGGCGTCCGGCAGCTTCCAATAAAGTCAGCGCTCAACCAACGCGCCCTCTCTCTGGGCAGCGTTCTCTTCGCCCAGGGCAGCGCTCGGCCCTGCGCCCACATGAGCGCGCAATGGCGAGCCGTACCCAGATGGTCAGCGCCGAACATTACCGCTATGTGCTCAAGGATTTGCGTCTGATTGGTGCTTTGGCGGTGGTGATGTTTGGGGCGATTATCGCCCTGACCTTTATTGTGCCGCACTTGAGCTTCCTTAATTATTAGCGCACGCGAGAGACAACAAAACGTAGAAACAGCAAGCGCGAGCAAGAGAGAGCGGCCCCGAAACCACGTTCGGGGCCGCTCTCTCTTGCTCTATCTTTCATTTCAACGGTGTTGAATATTTTTGATTTAGCGTCGGTGGAGATAGCCGCTAAAGGTGATCGGCTCACCCTGGCGATAGGGTGCGGGAATAGTGACTCCCATGATGCGTTCTATCGCCATTGTATGGCTACATGTGCCCCAATCAGAGAAGAATCGGCAAGTGCAGTTCCATTTGCCTTCGTGGAAGGATGTGATATAGGAGTCGTTCTCACCACGAAAGGTGGCCTCAAAGTGGGTGAACTGGATGCGCTCTGGCTCTTCGGCATAGCGCTTCGCCTTCGCAATCTTGCCGATCATACTGGAATGCATGGCGACACCTCCTTGGTAGACTGGTGACTACTGATCAAACATTTGAACAACTGGGGATGCGCTCTGGCATCCGCAGATGGAACTCACAAGGGTAGAGTAAACGCGACCTGGGCGCGCTTTCAGGAGAGCTTGCACCCCCTTCCCAAGGCGGTTCCTTCTGCGCCGTCGCAGGAAAACCGCTCCATACCACGCTGCTTCAACAGCTATGAGCAACATTGCCCATCAGGTGGCGCATATACCGGACGCTGAGGAGAGGCGGATGCTCATACGAAAAAGCACCAGGACAAACTCGCCCTAGTGCTTGATAGGTTTGGTTGCATCATCCTGTCGCGCGGCATCACGCGCGACAAGAGCAGAAAACATGAGCAGCAGTCCCGGCATGCTTGCACCTCTGGAGTTTCTCTGTGCTCCAGTGAAGAGCCATCTTTTGCCTGAGTAAGCGCATTATACCATGCTTTGGGGCGAAAGTCCAGCTTCTACAGCCACGAATATCAGCAATAATACCGCTCGCTCGCTATATTGGTATCTACAGTTCGGCCAGAATGGTTTCGCGGGCAATGATGGCATCAGGGCCATAGCTGATGATGCTGGAGACGGGCAGCAGCCGACGCCCCCGACCAAGCCGGTGCATGATGCCGGTTTGCTCCGGGGTAATCTCAAGAGCGAGCAGCATGCCGTTGTCTTGTTGAAACCGGATGTTTTCCACCGACCCCAGAACCTGTCCGTTCTGGCTGAGTACCCTTGCGCCGAGTAGGGCGCTGGCGCGCGGCAGATCATCTAGCCAGGAGGTGTCTTGCCCTTCCAGCGCGCCCGGTTGGAAGATGATGGCATCTACCCCGATGCTGGCTTTTGCGCTTGGGACGTAGGTAGGTCCACGCAGAAAGCCTTTTTTGGTGGAAAATGCCTGGATGACGCGGCGCTGTTCATCCAGCAGCACATCGGCCACGCGCCCGATTTCGCGCCCTTCATTGATGTTTATCAGCGGGTGGTTGCGTAACTGAGAAAGCGTGACCCAGCGCCCTGCCTCTTCACCCTGGCTTGCTGTGAGCGGCTGAGGTGAGGGGGTGCTGGGTGGTGAGGGCAGTGTCGGTGGGGGCTGTGGCGGTGGAGGAATCGGCTGGTAATATTGCTCGCTGGACGGAGTGCCGGGCGGTTGGCTCGCGGGCTGCGTAGGTGGGAGGTCCGAAGATGGGGGAGGAAACCCTTGCTGCATCGTTGCTCATCCTTTGGTAGAGCATTTCTGCTGGAATAGCGTTGCGTCATTAAAAAGGTATACCTATCAACTCAACGCGGCAAGATATATACCAGCCAGGACGCGCAAAAGAGACGCTTCTTGTTGCGCGATGGTTGGGGAGTGAAGCTGTTCACAGTTTCAGGGTTAGCCAGTCGCTAGCCCTGGATTGCCCCGTTTGTTATAGTGTAGAGTACCAAGAGCAATGTTGCGCTTGATTGCGTTTTGCGCGGGAAGGAAAGGAGGGCGGCACTGGAAGATGGCAGCCCGAACGAGTGCCTCAGAGGGCGCTGTCAGCACTCTGACTAGATCACTGCGTGCCGCATGTTGCTGATGAGACAAACTTTTGCATCGAAACCGTTCTGGCGACTGTCCTGGGTGGTGGCTGTGGTGGCGATCTTACTGTTGTTGAGTGCCTGTGGGGAGGCGGCGCCCGCTCAGACACAGCCCAACGTCTACTTTCCCTCGCAGCCGTCGCTTTCCGGGTTGCCTGCGGCAGCCCTGCAAGGCACCCTGCAAGGGCTGATGCCGCTGGATTCGCAGCTCCATCTGACGATTGGCCTGACTATGAATCGGCAGGCGCTGGCGGAGGCCGCGCAGCGCATCTATGACCCCTCCTCCTCGGACTACGGACACTTTCTTTCGGCGCAGCAGATCGCGCAGCAGTTTGGCGCTTCCTCTCAGGCTGTCCAGAAGGTGACACAATGGCTGACCAGCAACGGCATCAAGATTCTGAGCACGAGCGCGCTCGGCACAAGTATCTCGGCGCAGGCGACGGTGGTGCAGGTGGCCCAGGCATTCCAGACGGTTATTCAGATTCGTAGTCTGAATGGGCACACCTTTTTTGGCCCGAATCAGGCGCCCGTCCTGCCCAAAGATATTGCTCCTCTGGTGAGTTCGATTATCGGGCTGGATGATTTTGCGCAGATCAGCCACACGCCTTCCAGCCAGGCTGGGCTTCTGCGCCAGATTCAGCAGGGGGCGGGCCTGCCGCAGGCTGGCGATTGCACGCTCTATCCGCTCTCCGGGTTGTCGCGCGATGATCTGGCGCGTTCCTATGCGATTGACCAATTGCAGAAAAAAGGCTTTAAGGGTCAGGGGATGAAGATTGCGGTCATAGAACTTCAGGAGCCGTATAGTCGCAACGACATCGCCAACTATTCCGCGTGCAACGGGGTGAATCTGCACCTGCGCAATGTGCAGGTGGATGGGCCGCTGGCGGCGGGTTCCGGCGAGGGCGAGGCTGCGCTGGACCTGGAGTTGATTGCGGGCCTGGCGCCAGAAGCGGAGATTTACGACTATCAGGCCCCGACGCTAGACACGGTTGGGCTGATAGACACCCTGAACCAGGTGGCTGCTGATGATATTGTGCGGGTGCTGAGCATTAGCTATGGCGGCGGAGAACTGGGGCTTGATCCCGCGTTTATGTCGCAGTTTGATGATACCCTGGAATTGATGGCGGTTGAGGGGATCAGCGTGTTTACGTCCAGCGGGGATTGCGCGGCTTTTGTGGATGGGCAGTTTGGGCAGTTGGATGTGAATTTCCCGGCCAGCGCGCCCTGGGCGATTGCGGTAGGCGGGACGGATATTCAGGGCAACAGCGAGATTGCCTGGTCCGACCCCAATCCTGATCGCGGGCAGTGCCAGAATCAGTGGGGTACTGGCGGCGGCGTGAGCCAGAACACCAATTTCCCGCGCCCAACCTGGCAGATGGGGACCGGCGTGCAGAATGATCACTCAAACGGCAAGCGCCAGGTGCCGGATATTTCGGCGGCGGCGACCAACATTGCTGTGTACTTCCAGGGGCAGTGGGTGACGTTTGGCGGGACGAGCGCCTCGGCGCCCATCTGGGCGGCGGGCACCATTCTGGTGGATCAGGTGCTGCAAAAGCAGGGCAAGACGCTCTTTGGCGGCGTGCCTACGGTCTATCAGCTTGCCAATCATCCTGGGAAGTTCCACCCGTTCAAGGATGTGACCAAAGGCAATAACCTGTTTTACCAGGCTACGGCTGGCTGGGATTATCCCACCGGCTGGGGCGTGCCGAGCTTTATTGAGGTGGCGCGCGCGCTGGGGGCTTCGCTCTAGCAGCATGGTAGAGTGCATGCTCTTGTAATACTGATGTCAACAAGGCGCCAGGGCGCCAGACGGAAGTCTGGTGCCCTGGCGCCTTGTTTATGCCCTTAGAAGCAGGAGCAGGCTTCGACCTCGGTGCGCTCGGAGGCCAGGTCGTAGTACACCTGGCGAATATGCGCGGCAACAGCGCGCCAGCTATAGCGCAGGACCGAGGGCCGCGCGGCGGCGCGAAGCTGCGTCAGCAGTTCGTCATCGCTCAGGGTGGTTTCGATGGTTTCGGCAAAGAGGCCCGCGCAGCGCCAGGGGATGAGGAAGCCGTTTTCGCCATCCTGCACGATATATTGCAGGCCGCCAACTTTGGTGGCAATGACGGGCGTGCCGCAGGCCAGCGCCTCCACTGCAACCAGACCAAAGCTCTCATAGTACGAGGGCACAATCATCAGGTCGGCGGCGCTGTAGTAGCGCGGCAGGTCTTTTTGCGGGACGGCGCCTGTGAAGCGCACCTGATCTTGCAGGCCGTGTGCCTGGGCCAGCGCGCGCAGGTGGTCAAGCTGGCTATCCCCTTCCAGGTTGCCACCCACCATCAAGGCTGTTGCGGGCTGCTCCAGTAAGCCCATTGCCTGAATGAGCAGGTCGCCGCCCTTGAGCGGGTCTGGCCGCCCAACAAAGAGGACGGAGGGGTCGCCGTTCAGACCCAGGGCTGCTCTGGCTTGCTTGCGGTCCTGGGGCTTGAAGTGGCTCAGGTCCACGCCGCAGGGAACCACGCTCACGCGCTGCGGCGAGGTGCCATACAGCCGGGTGATCTGGTCGCGCTCGTGGGGCGTGGCGACGGCAATGCGATCAACGCTGGCGATGATGCGCCGCTCGTATTCGATGCGCAGGGGTGGCTCGGCGGCCTCTGGGCGGGCCTGCTGCTTGAGCAGGGCCAGCGTGTGGAACATGGTGAGGTGCGGGATGTCCCAGGCTTCGGCAAGCTGCAACCCCGCGACGCCGGAAAGCCAGTAGTGGCTGTGGATGACATCATAGCCACGCGGTTCGTGGTCGGTGAAGTGCTGCACGCGCCGCACAAATTCTGGGATGTATTGAAAGAGGTCGTCTTTGTGGAGTTTGGCGATGGGACCGGCTTTGATGTGGATGACGCGCACGCGCTCGTCGAGCGGGAGAATGCGGGGAGTGGTCGGGTCGGTCCAGCGGGTAAAAATATCAACGATCAGGCCGCGTCTGCCCAGTTCGCGGGCCAGTTCACGCACGTAGACGTTCATGCCACCGGCGTCCGAACTTTGCCCCAGGGCGGCCAGCGGGGAGGTATGCAGGCTGAGCATGGCGACCCTAAAGCACATGGCACACCTCGCTTTGCTGGTGTGCCTGGCGTCGTCTGGCACAGATGCGCGGCCAGCGCCCTTCGCTTTGCATCAGAACCTGCGGCGTTCGTGGCAGCAGGCGCTGGATGGATGTGAGCATGGGGAGCATGATCCTTCCTAAATACTGCTATACAGCGGCACGGACCCCTGTATATGTCTAACGCTTCATTCCGTGTAGTATTGTAGCATAGCCCGTCCAGAATGTTACAGAATTTCTTATCACCAGCCCGGCACCCTAAGACAGAAGGGCAGGCGGAGGCCGGGGCTACCCCTCAAAGCAGGGGCACGGCAGGCACCGCGCTTGTAGCCCCGGCCTCCGCCTGCCCTTCTGTCTTAGGGTGCCGGGCCGTCCCCTGCCGGTCAGACGCTGCGATGAGAGCCGGTGCTGGCGCGTTCCGGGTGCTCGCGCTGGGCGGCCAGTTCGTTCTGGCGATGCTGGTTTTTGCCGCCGTCGTGCTCGTGCTCGTCTTCCGGCTGCGGATGGTGCGGGTGGCGCACGACCTTGACCTTGGTGATGCGGCGGCCCTTGGTGGAAAGCACGGTCAGGGTGAGGTCTTGATAGGTTACTTCGTCGCCAACGCTGGGCACTTTATCAAGCTGGGTATAGACGAAGCCGCCCAGCGTGTCGTAGTCCTCGTCGGTGAGCCGGGTGTTGAGCAGTTCGTTAAATTCGTCTATGCCGATTTTGGCGTCAATGATGTACTCGTTGTCGCTGACCTTTTCGTAGAGGATTTCTTCTTTGTCGTATTCATCCTGAATGTCGCCAATGATCTGCTCTACGAGGTCTTCAATGGTGACCAGCCCGGCAACGGCGCCATATTCGTCTACGATGATGGCGATATGGATACGCTGCTGTTGCAGTTCGTGCAGCAGGTCGTCGAGCTTTTTGAATTCAGGGACAAAGTAGGCCGGGCGCACAAAATCGCGGACTTTGGCCTGCAAGTTGCCCTGGCGCGAATGGCGCAGCAGGTCTTTGGCGTAGAGCACGCCAATGATGTTGTCTATCGTCTCTTCATAGACGGGGATGCGCGATTGCCCGCCCTGCATGATGAGGGCGATGGCTTCCTCCAGCGTGTGTTCGCTCTCCAGGGTGATCATGTCAATGCGCGGAACCATGATGTCGCGCACGGGTCGGTCCCCTAGCTCGAAGATGCTGTGAATCATTTCGCGCTCGCCCTCTTCCAATACGCCCTCTTCTTCGCTGACGTTGACCATCATGCGCAGTTCTTCTTCGGTGATGAAGGGGCCGCGCCGATGCAGCCGCCCGCCCAGGATGCGTACCAGGAAGGAGGTGATCCAGCCGAGCAGCGTGATGAGCGGGGTGAGCAGCCAGGCCACGCCGCGCACGAGATTGATCAGGGCGCGCGCCCAGCGCTCAGGATTCTGGACGGCGGCGGTTTTGGGCGTGATCTCGCAGAAGATGAGCACGACCAGCGAGAGCAGGATGGTGGCGATAAGCTCGCCCCAGTTCTCCGAAAACTCCAGCGCCAGGCCGGTTGCCAGGGTGGAGGCGACGATCACGGCCACGCTGTTGACGACCAGAATGGTGGAGAGAAACTTGTTGGGTTCGGCCAGCAGATGCTCAATCATCTGCGCTTTTTTGTCGCCTGTTTCCACCAGGTTTTTGATTTTGATGCGGCTGACGGAGGTCAGCGCGGTTTCGGCGGCGGAGGCCAGCCCACACAGGAGCAGCGCAACCAGCGCGCCAATCAATTTGAGCCATTCAGCGGTGGAAAATGTTGGGGCAGCGGCAGTGGCCTCGGCGCGCAAGGAAGACGCGGCCAAAAACGCTGAAGTTGGGTGGCTGCTCCAGAAACCAATCTGAGCAGGAAGGTGGACTACGAAACTCGATAACCAACCAGTGTCCATAAAACGGGCTACTCCTCCCGCGTGCCGCGCGGCTGCGCGTTGCGGGGCGCCGGTGACGAATCCGGGCCTGATTCCACTGTATGAGCGCTCGCAGCATCAGTGCCAGCGGCGCTCTCTCCCGCGTCGGCTTCGCTGCCAGGCGGGGCGGTGGGTTCAGGAGCAGCGCTTGTGTCTCCTCTCTGACTTTTCACTCGACGAATGGGGCGGGCGGGCATGCCCACAACCAGCGCCCCAGGTTCAACATTGCGCTTGACGACGGCCCCGGCGCCGGTGGAGGCGCCCTGCCCGACGGTGACGGGGGCAATTAAGAGCGTGTCGGAGCCGATAAAAACGTTATCCTCAATGGTGGTTTGCTTTTTGATGGGCGTGCCGTCGTAGTTGAGGGTGATGGCACCCGCCCCGATGTTGACGTTGCTGCCTATGGTGGCGTCGCCCATGTAGCTGAAGTGGTGCATCTGGGTGTTGGCGCCGATGTAGGATTTTTTGACTTCGGCGTAGTTGCCCAGGCGCGCGCCGCTGGCGAGATGGGCGCCGGAGCGCAGGTGGCTCATGGGGCCAACGCGCACGTCTGGCTCCAGCCGCGCTTCTTCCAGCCACGAGCCGATGACGACGCACTGATCGGCAATGCGGCTGTCGCTGATGACGCTGTGCGGGCCGATCACACACTCCTGCCCGATGGTGGTCTGCCCGCTGATGGTGGTGAAGGGCTGAATCACGGTGTCTTGCCCGATCTGGACGCCCGCGTCTATAAAGGTGCTGGCCGGGTCAACGATGGTGACGCCGCTGAGCATAAGGCGTTCCAGAATGCGCCCGCGCATGATGCGCTCGGCCTGGGCAAGCTGGACGCGATCATTGATGCCCATCAGTTCTGCCAGCGGCGCGCTGATGGTGGCGACGTGGTGGCCCTGCGCGGCGGCCAGGCCGACCAGATCAACCAGATAATATTCGCCGCTGAGGGCGTTGCGCGTGACACGCGGCAGATGCTCCCAGAGCCAGGCGGCTTCTATGCAGTAGAGGCCGGAGTTGATTTCGGTGATGGCACGCTCGGCGGCGCTGGCGTTTTTCTCTTCGACGATGCCCCGCACGATGCCCCGCGCATCGCGGACGACGCGCCCATAGCCGGTTGGGTTGGGCGCCTGGGTGGTGGCAAAGACGAGTGGGCTGCTGCTCTCGCTGGCAACCTGGATGAGCGCCCGCAGGGTGCCTGTGGTGATCAGCGGCGTGTCTCCGGCCAGGATGAGCACGTGGGAAGGTTCCGGCGAGAGCGCGGCAAGAACGGGCTGCGCGGCACGCGCGGCGTCGGCGGTGCCAAGCTGCTCCTGCTCAGTGGCAAAAAGGCAGCGGCCAGGAAACTCTGCGCGGACGGCCTCAGCATCCGGGCTGACGACAACCACCAGCGCCAGCGAGTGACTCGGTGGCTCCCCCCATGCGCGGGGCAAGCCGCCGGGTTCTGCTGCTTCGCCGGAGGGTTCGTCTGCTGCGGAGATGCCTTCAACGGCGGTGAGCACGTGGTCAAGAAGTGGGCGGCCAGCCAGGGGATGGAGCACTTTGGGGAGCCGAGAGCGCATCCGTGTGCCCTTCCCGGCAGCCAGCACCAGGGCTGCTAGTCGTCTCATGGTTGCGGTTGCGCCTCTCAGGAACAAGCGGGTGAGGCTGGGGCGCCAGGATTCGAACCTGGGATAGCGGATCCAAAGTCCGCTGCCTTACCACTTGGCCACGCCCCAACGTTGCTGGTGTTGTAGAGCGGCCTCGCTGCCCGCGCGCCGATACAACAGATTGGTCAGTTTGCTCCTGATCTCTTCAGGGTTAGAACTTACGCACTCCATCATAGCACAGTATGGCGGCGTTGTCAACTGGTTAGTTGCCACTTGTGGCGCCGTCTTCCCCCCAAAGCCGGGGCACCCTCAGACCGAAGGGCACGGCGGCAGCCGGTCCGTCGTGGCAGACGACACCGCTGGCTCTTGAGGACGGTTGCCCGGCAGGTGCTCGTAGCACCGGCGTCCCTGCCGGTCCGTCGTGGCAGACGATAACGCTTCGTGTTTGCCAGGGTTGCCCGGCAGGGATGCTGGGGGTACCCCTCAAAGCAGGGGCACCCTAAGGCAGAAGGGCACGGCGGCCAGGGGGAGCGTTCTCTTCAGACGTTGCTGTTTTTCTGCACACCACACCAATTTCGCCAATTTCACCAATTTTGTTATCTCTCTCTCTAATAATAACTACTAAGAAGAAGGGAAGACGACGCCTGTTCCTCCTCTTCTTGTTCCCGATAATTGGCGAAATTGGCGAAATTGGTGAAATTGGTGCGGTGAATGATTTTCTTCGCAATCATCTTCTTTTTCCAAAGACCTTACAGTTCCCACTCTTCCCACACTTCCTACGGGTGTGCAGAGCCACGCAGGGCAACTTCCACCACTTCCACTACTTCCACTGGTATCCGCTCACCTATTTCCCGTTGGGGTTCCAGAGGTCCGCTGCTGCTGCGGCGACTCCGGCCCTGGCTTTGGGGGCGCGTTTGTAGGTGATGTTGACCTGGCCGACGGGCGGCATGTGCACGCGCCTGCCTTCCAGCAGTTCTTTGATGGTGTAGATTTGCAGGCGCGGGTGATTGCCGTCGTAGGGCGAGGTGTAGAAGCCCGCGCTGGCGGCCTCCACTCTCATCTGGGGCGAGGGGTCGTGCAGCGTGAGCAAGACGCCAATCTGCGCTTTTTCGCGGTCCAGCACGCCGCGCAGGTCGCGCACATCGGGCGCGCTGGTGTGCCCGCCCTTGACGGAGAAGATGACCTGTTTGGTGTCGCCGCTGGCGTCGTCGTGGAAATACAGGCGGCCATCTATGCCTTTGTCGGCGCCCTTCTTCTGTTCGGCGGGCCGGGCGCCCACCAGCCCCAGCGCCCAATATTGGAATTGGAACTTGTGAAGTACCCCATTGCATAAGCAAGGGACTTCTACAGGGCCGTAACCCTGTGGGCCACTTCCTGGCCTCGGAACAAAATGGTACGAGCAGAGTTGTGGTCCCGATCTAGCTCTATCCCACAATCGGGATAAGGGCAGGAGTGCCAACGCACCTCTAAATCCTTGGGCACCAGCCGACCACACCCGCTGCATA
This sequence comes from Ktedonobacterales bacterium, assembly GCA_036557885.1. GTDB lineage: Bacteria > Chloroflexota > Ktedonobacteria > Ktedonobacterales > DATBGS01 > DATBGS01. Next base: position 40,168 of record DATBGS010000165.1, on the reverse strand, counting down.
ACTGGCTCGTATTGTAGGGATCCACAAACACTATGCGCCGTCCAGCCTCTTCCGCTTTGGCGACACAGAAGTGTTGGAATTGTCCCCAGCCAGCATCAAGAATGGATTGATTTAATCCGCCCTTGGCCGCCGCCCCATTGGGCAGATATGCACCCTCCTTCTCTGGGTCAGGTTTTGGCTCTGGGGCTTTCACCATTTGGGCAATGTGCAAGTCTTCCATGACAATCAGCCCGTACTCATTCACCAAACGCCGAGCCAGCTTGTGCTGGAAATCCTGACGTTGGTTGCGTACCTTGCGATGGGCGCGAGCTAGCCTGATGGCGGCCCGCTTCCTCCGATGGGAGCGGTGCTTCTTGCAGTCTTTGGCCTGTTGTAAGAGCTTGAGGCGTTTCAAGCCTTTGCGGTAGGGGCGTGGATTGGCAATGTGTTCGCCAGTGGAGAGTGTCGCAAAATGTATCACGCCTAGATCAAGGCCCACCTCTTTGTTGGAAGGAGGCAGAGGTGCTGGTGCCTCTACCTGGCAGGAGAAGAAGACATACCACTGGTCTACATCACGCTTGATCGTGCAGGTTTTGATCGTGCCTTCAATGGGCCGATGCAGTTTCACTTTCACGTCGCCAATACCCAGCAGCTTGAGCCGGTTGTCCACCAGTTTCCAGCGTTCTCGGTCTGGAAAAGTGAAGGAATGATAGCGCATTTTACTCTTGAAGCGTGGGTAGCCAGGCTTTTCACCATTCTTGACCCGCCGAAAAAATGCTTGGAAGGCTTTATCCAGTCGGCGCAAGGCATCCTGCAACACATGGGCGCCAATCTTCTGATAGGCAGGAAATGCCTCCTTGATCTCCAGTAGCTCATGGCATTGTACAGCATAGCCAACAGATACCCCGCATATACGATAGGCAGCCTGCCGCTCTTCCAAGGCGCTGTTATAGAGTTCCCGACAGCGGCGCAAGATAAACAGGAAGGTTTCTTCCTGCACTTTCGTTGGGTAAAGCCGATACTTAAACGTCTTTCTGATCAGCACTCGGCTTCTCTTTCTGTAGGGCAATATATGTACGTAGCGCCCAAAGCACCTCACCATTGAAAGAGCGTTCATGCGCCTTAGCTAACTCTCGCATGACTGCTAGCACATCTGAAGGAAAGCGAATTGTGATATGTTGGTCTTTTGCTGTAGCGCTCATGCAACAGTTATAACACTTATACCGTTGCACGTCAAGCTGGAAGGGGGAGGTACTACCCTATGCTGAAAAGTAGGGGCTGGCGCTCCTGTTGCCCCTGCTTCTGCGCGGCAGAGCGCGAGCCGTCCTGCTCGGCAAAGAGGACGTTGTAGCTCTGGGAACTGTTGAACGGCGGGTCGAGGTAGACGAGATCAACGGATTCGTCTTTGACATAGCGCCGCAGGATGTCCAGGTTGTCGCCGTAGTAGAGGTGGTTGAGGTTGGTCATGTGCGCGCCTCCTTCTGCTGCATTCCGCTCCAGGTGCCAGAGATATTGTAAAGCATGGGATTTACAAGAGCAATTCTGCGGTGAGTGGGCGAAAACGGAAATCCTCGTGCCCCCGGCGTCCTTGCCGGGGATGCAGATGGCTCGCGCTACTGCGCTAGCCCTTCGATCAAGTCAGCCAGGAGCGCCGGGCGCTGCAAGGGTACGTCGTGGATGGTGTTTTCGAGGTATTCCACGCGGATGCCTGGGTGCTGGTCCAGCAGTTTGGCAATGCCTTCGCGCTTCACCTGGAGAAACTGGCGCGTGCGGTCGTCGGTTGGCTCTTGCTCCGGGCAGATGATCAAGATGGGGCAGGTGATGCGGTCATAGAGCGAGAGCGTGGGCTGGTCCCACATCGCTTCCAGAATTTGCAGGTGGTTTGCCAGCGACAGGCGCGGCGCTACCGTCCCATCGGGCCGTAGCTGCACGATGTTGAGCACGATTTCTTCGTGCGCGGGGGTCCAGACCTTGCCCAGTTCGCCCCGGCGCCCAAAGCCCAGGAAGGTTTCGGCGGGCGTGCCCGCAAACTGCGGCGGCGCCAGGTCTTTGAGCATGCGCTCTCTGGTCCAGCCGGGGCGCTGGCCCATCTGGGTAAAGCCGCCATCCACCAGCACCACGCCGCGCACGTCCTCTGGATGCGTGGCGGCATACTGCACGACGACGCCTCCGCCCCAGGAATGGCCGACGACTACCGGGTGCTCCAGCCCCAACTGTTCGGCCAGGGCGTGGTCGTCGGCCACGATCTCTTCAAAGGTGTAGCCGGTGTCGGGCTTGTCGCTTTCGCCGTGTCCGCGCTGGTCCAGCGCCACGACGCGATGCCCCTTGCTCGCCAGGAGCGGCGCCGTCAAGTCCCAGATGCGCGAGGCAGAGGCCAATCCATGAATTAAAAGGATGGGCGCCTGGCGCCCATCCGCTCCTTCTGCGCGCTGCCACTCGCGGTAATGCAGGCGCAGCCCGCGCACGTCGGCTGCGCCATCGCGTGGGGTGATCGCGTTATTCCCCGTCATCTTCCAGTAACTCCAGTTTGGCAAAGTTAATATCCAGCATTTTCTTGCCGATGTGTCCGCCAAAATCCACTTCCACCGCATCGCTGCCTGCGGCACAGGCCATCACACGGCCCACGCCATAAAAGCGATGCTGCACGCGGTCCCCCGGCACAAACTTCGCCTGGCCTGGCTCGCGGGGTTTTGCCAGGCGCATTGGCCGCGCCGATTCGTCGCCGTCGTTGGCCGGGTTCGCGCCATTCGTGGCCCAGGGGTCAACGCCGTTGGGCGTTCCATAGTGGGCGGCCCACGTTTTGGAGGGCTTGCCCCAGGCCGGGGGTTTGGGCGGCTTGCGGTTGGGGTCATAGGCCATTGGTGTGTAGCCCGGCGGGCGCAGGTTCTCTGGCGGGGCGTCGCGGTCAACCTCTAGCAGGCGCGTGGCAATATCCTGAATAAAGCGCGAGGGTTCCATCACGCCGCCGCCTGCTTCCCCAGCGCTCCCATAGAAGGAGCGCCGGAAGACGCGCACCAGATAGAGTTGCCGCATGGCGCGGGTCATGCCCACATAAGCCAGCCGCCGCTCCTCCTCAAGCTGTTTCAGGTCCATCAAGGCGCGGCTATGCGGCAATATCCCCTCTTCCACACCGACCATAAAGACCACCGGGAATTCTAGGCCTTTGGCGGCGTGCAGAGTGATGAGCGTCACGGCGTCCTGGTTTTCTGGGGCGAGCGAGGCTCTGTCGTCGGCGCTGGTCTGCGTCAGATCGGAGCCACCCACCAGGGCTACCTGCTCCAGAAAGAGCGGCAGCGCCACCGCCGGTTCAATCTCTTCATAATCCATCGCCACGCGCCGCAGTTCTAGAATGTTGCGCAGGCGTTCCTCGCCCTCCTCCTCCTGGCTTTGCAGATCGGTGCGATAGCCGGTGCGGTCCAGAATGCGGTCTAGCAGATCAGGGAGGCGTTCTTTTGCAGCAGCGGCCAGCAGATCGGTGAGGATATGGTAGAAGTTTGCCAGCGCGCGTTTGCCAGCGGTGGGCAGCGTGGGGTGCTCGTCAATCGTGCGCAGGGCTTCGGTCACGGCCAAATGCTGTTTATCGGCCCAGCGCAGCAGTTCATCTAGTGTCTTTGGGCCGATCTTGCGGTTGGGCAGGTTGATGATGCGCCGCAGGCTAAAGGTATCCGCTGGATTCAGCAGCAGGCGCAGGTAGGCCAGCATATCCTTGATTTCGGCGCGTTCATAGAATCGGCGCGAGCCAACCACCTGATAGGCCACGCCCGCGCGGATAAACTGTTCTTCCAGGGCACGCGATTGCGCGTTGGTGCGATACATGACGGCGAAATCTTTGTATTTCGCCTCGCCCCGGTTGACGGTGCGCCGAATCTCGTTTGCTACCCACTGCCCCTCATCCTCTTCGTTATAGGCTTCGTGCAGCCGGATTAAGGCGCCGCCCTTGCGCTCGGTCCAGAGCCGCTTGTCTTTGCGCGTCAGGTTTTGCTGCACCACCTGCCGCGCCGCGTCCAGAATGGGCTGGGTGGAGCGATAGTTCTGCTCCAGCAAAATCACCCGCGCCTCCGGGAAGTCGCGCTCAAACTCAAGGATGTTGCGAATGTCGGCGCCGCGCCAGGAGTAGATGCCCTGGTCTTCATCGCCCACCACGCAGATGTTGCGGTGGCTGGGGTGTTCGGGCATGCCCTTCGCCAGCAGCATCATCAGGCGATACTGAGCTATGTTGGTATCTTGAAATTCGTCAACGTGCAGGAAGCGGAAGCGGGCTTGATAGCGTTCGAGAATCTGGGGATTTTTGCGCCAGAGGTCATAGGTCAGCAGAATCAGATCATCAAAATCAACGGCATTATTTTGTTGCAGCAGGCGTTGATACTCTTTATAGACTCGTGAGACGACTTCATCATAATATTTGCGCACGCGCTCTGCAAACTCCAGCGGCCCCAGCAGGTCATTTTTGGCCCGCGAGATGGCGCTGAGCAGGCTGCGCGGCTGATATTGTTTATCATTCAGGCGCAGATTCACGACAGCTTGCTTTGCCAGGGACAGTTGATCGTCGTCATCAAAGATAGCAAAGTTTTTGGGCACCACGCTGTAATGCTCAGATTCGCGGCGTAGGATGCGCGAACACAGCGTGTGAAAGGTGCTGATCGTCAGATCACGCGCGCGCGTCCCCACCAGCGTGTTGACCCGCTCGCGCATCTCCCTGGCGGCTTTGTTGGTGAACGTGACCGCCAGCACGCTCCAGGGTGGTACGCCGCGCTCGCGTAACAGATAGGCGATGCGGTGGGTAATCACCCGCGTCTTGCCGCTGCCGGGTCCGGCCAGAATCAGGAGCGGCCCTTCACCATGCGTGACGGCTTCCTGCTGGGGCTGATTTAACCCGGCTAGCAGATCCAATTTTGTCTCCTCCCTTGGGGTGGTCATAGTCTGCTCCTAGATAATCTCTCCTAGACGCTCCCCCTGCCACAAAAAATAGGTAGCGCAGGGCAGAGCTATTCCGGGCGTTCAGGCGTTGGCTGCCTCGTCATACACGAGCGAGAAGGCAGCATCATATCCCAAACAAGTGAATTATATCACTCAGCGCCTTCAGAATCGAGTGTGCCAGGATTGCTGGCGGTTAAAACCGCGCCTAAGGGCAGCAAAGCTGCCACGAAGTCCGCCTGCGCGGACTGGGTTACGTCCTAACCCGCGCAGGCGGGTTTCGTGGACGCGCCAGCGTCCCTTAGGCGCGGTTTTAACCGCCAGCTTCCAGGCCAGGCCGGATACGGACCGCGAGGTTGTCCAGTGTGGCGCGATCCGAGGGTGGCGGCAGTTCAATGCGCGGCCCCAGCCGATCATTATAGAAGCGCGGAATGACATGGATGTGCAGATGAAAGACGCTCTGATTGCCCGCTAGCTCGTTGAACTGCCAGAGCATCATGCCATCGGCGTTGAATTCGCGCTTGAGCACGCGCGCCACGCGCGCGGCGGTGGAAAGCAGCGGCCCGGCCAGGTCGTCGGTGAGTTCGTAAATATTTTTGAGATGGCGAATGGGTACGACCAGGGTGTGGCCCTCGTTCACCTGTTGCAGACTCATAAAGGCGATGATCTGCTCATCTCGGTAGACCACTGAGGCAGGTGCCTTGCCTGCAATAATCTGACAAAAAATACAATTGTCCATCGGCTCCTCTTTATTGGGTCTTGTTGCCATCCCAGCGGCCATCGGCGTGGCGCAGGAAGTTATCTATCAGGCGCGTGGTGCCAACGCGCGCCGCCAGCACCAGCAGCACGGGCTGGCCTGGCTCAACCTGTTTGAGCGGCAGAAAGCTGTTGGGGTGGCAGACGTCGGCGTATTCCAGGTGCGCGCGTGGTTCGCTGGCAATTGCGCGGGCCATGCTGGCGCGAAGCTGGTCGGTTTCGCGCTCGCCCGCTTCAATCAGGCGGCGCGCCTCAGCGAGCGCGCGATACAAGATGGTCGCTGACTGGCGTTCTTCGGGCGAAAGATAGGCGTTGCGGCTGCTCATAGCCAGGCCGTCTGACTCGCGCACAGTGGGAAAGACACGCAGGGTAATCGGAAAGTGCAGATCGGCAATCAGTTGCCGGATGACCGCCACCTGCTGGGCGTCTTTTTGCCCAAAGTAGACGCGGTGGGGGCGCGTGACCTGAAATAATTTGCTGACGACGGTAGCCACGCCCCGGAAGTGCCCAGGGCGGCTGGCGCCCTCCAGCCGCTCCACCAGCGGCCCGCTGGGGTCCACGTAGCAGGCAAAGCCCGGCGGGTAGACATCGCTGGCCTGGGGTGTAAAGACGTAATCCACCCCGGCGGCCTCCAGCAGCGCTAGATCGCGCGGCAGGTCGCGCGGGTAGCGCGAGAGGTCTTCGCGCGGGCCAAACTGCGTGGGGTTGACAAAGATGCTGACCACCACCACCTGGCATTCCTGGCGCGCGGCGCGAGCCAGAGACAGATGTCCGGCGTGCAGGTAGCCCATCGTTGGCAACAGGCCAACCGTCTTTCTGGCGGGCCAGCGCTCGGCCAGGGCCACCATCTCGGCAACGGTGCTGATGATCTGCATACAATGCGCCTCCTTCTCAACCTGTTTGGTATCGCTAGCCTGGCTGTGTGCTTATGATAGCAGGAGCCGCGCAGGTCGGCAAGGCATGCCCGACGGCAGCAGCGACCCTATCGCGCAAGCAGGCGGGCGCAGCCTCACCCAGGACAACAGAACCGGGCTGGTGGGACGCAGTACAGAGGCCACTAAAAAGGCGAGCGCATGGGGTCGGCGGGCGTGAGGGAAGGAGTCAGCAGGGGGTAGGCGTTCCCTTCAATCACCACCAGAATACCCGCGCCTTGCCGCAGGGCAGCCAATTCCTCCTGAAGCTGGTGGTTTTCAGCCACCAGTTGCTGCATGCGCCGCTGCATCTCCAGGAGCATGCCAGCAATGTTTTCGAACCCTTCGTTGACGCGGTCCACAGGAAGCCCCTTTCTGTGGTGGGACGCCTTCCATGCCGGGAGGCCGGAGGCACACGTATAAGAGCAATCAGCACTGATTGCTCTGTTACTTAGAAAGACGAGTGGACATCGGGCCAGTAACAGCGTAGGTTGGTATGACCGCCAGCGAGGTATCACCACGTGATATGATGAGGGAAAGTGTGCTCTGTACAGATGGGAAAGAAGGCAGAAAGTATATGACTTTCTCCCTGATAAAACAAATTGCAGCATTGCGAAGTGAGTTTGAGCGTCTTCTCAACAAAGATGAAGCCTCGTTGAAAGCCGCCCTTCTGAGCACAGAAACAGACACCCTTGCTAGAGAAGCTGGGCTGACCGCAGAACGATTTCTCAATACTGAACTTGTCTTCCTGGCGAATGATTGCGTGCAAATTCAAGCGCGTTTGCAGGCATGGAGTGCCTCTCAGACCGGGGTGTCTGCTGTTGATTTCGGGTTGCCGCCGCAGCAGCCTGACAAAGAAGTTGAAGGGCCTCTGACGCGCTGTTCCTTCTGTGGCAAGGGACCAGAACAAGCAGAGCAAATCATCTACAGCCGTAACAACGCCGCGATTTGCAATGAATGCGTAGAGCTATGCCAGGAAATGCTGCATATCCCATCCGGGGCATAAACCAGGAAAGGTCACACCGCATGAGCAACCCGCAGCACCCCAGCCAGCCCACTCCCCAGGCAGCCCCGCCAATCACGGCGCGGGCGTCGTCGCGGCTGTGGCGCGGCAACCGCTATATCTATCCGGTGCTGGCGCGGCGCACAGGCGGCGTCTCAATTGGCGTGAACCTGAACGTGGATAAAATCTGCAACTTTGGCTGCATTTATTGCGAGGTGAACCGCGAGGTGGCGCCCAGCATCAAAGATGTGGACCTGGCGGCGCTGACCGAGGAGATGCGCGCGACGCTGGCGCTAGCAAAGAGCGGCGATCTGCTGCGCGACGAACGCTTTGCTGGGCGGGACGCGCCAGAGGGGGGCGCGCTGCGGGTGACGGACATCGCGTTTTCTGGCGACGGCGAGCCGACCTCGTTTCGCAACTTCAAAGAAGTCGTGGAGCGCGCGATTGCCCTGCGCGACGAGGCCGGGTTAGCCGGGGTGAAGATTATCGTGATTACCAACGCCTCGCTCTTTCATCGCCCCAGAGTGCGCGAGGCGCTCGCGCTGGTGGACGGCGCGGGCGGCGAGGTCTGGGCCAAGCTGGACGCGGGCACGCCGGAGTATTTTAAGCTGATTGACGAGAGCGTCATCCCCTACGAGCGCATCCTGCGCAATATCCGCGACGTGGGCCGCGCTCAGCCGCTCGTCATCCAGAGTTGCTTTATGCGCGTGCGTGGCGCGGGGCCGAGCGACGAGGAGATTGCCGCCTACATCGGGCGCGTGCAGCAGTTCATCGCGGAGGGCGCCCAGATCAAGCTGGTGCAGGTCTACAGCGTCTCGCGCCCGCCCGCCGAAAGCTATGTGACGGCGCTGCCACCCGCCGAACTAGAAAGCATCCGCAGCCGCGTGGAAGCGGCGCTGGGCGGCGTGCCGGTGCGCCGCTTCGATGGCACATGGACAGGCACTGCGTAAACTAGCGCCTCTCGCGCCCGCTTGCTTTTTGCTTGACAGGCGCCACCATAAGAGATACAATGTCTGGCAGCAAGAGCGCGCCGATATGCTCGATAGTGCTCTGCTCTTGGAGGCGTGGCCGAGTGGCTTAAGGCGGCTGCGTGCTAAGCAGTTGGTGGTCCTGCCACCCGCAGGTTCGAATCCTGCCGCCTCCGTCGCCTGCCGCTGCCGCTGCATCCAACAGTATTGTCAGGTGTTCTTAGGACGAGAGCAGCGGGAGCCGGAACCAGAAGGTAGCGCCGTGTCCTGGGGTGCTCTCCAGGCCCACCTGCCCCTGTTGGCTGCTGATCAAGTGCTGGCAAATATACAGACCCAGGCCCAGACCCGCCATTGACCCGCTCTGGATGGGCGTCAGGGGCGACTGATAAAAGCGCTCCCAGATACGCGCCTGCTGCTCACGGGTTAAGCCGGGTCCGTGATCCTGCACCAGAACACGCACACATCCAGCCTCCAGCACCACGCGCACGTGCACCGGCTCGGCCTCTGGCGAAAACTTCAGCGCATTAGTGAGGTAGTTGCTGAGCACCTGTTGCAGCCGGTCACGGTCCCCCTGCACAAGTAGCGGGTCTTGCTCTGGCAGGTCCAGCGTAATCAGGCGCGATGGATACCCGGCCTGCGCATCCTGCACCGTTTCATAGACCAGCCCGCCTAGATCGCAGGGAGCCAGGTGCAGTGCTAATTTATCCTCTTGGATGGAAGTCACATCGAGCAAATCATTGATCAGGCGAGACTGCACCCGCAGTTGCTGCTGGCTGCGGCTCAGCATGCTCAGCACCGCTTCCAGTGTTTGCTGCTGCGCTGTCGGAATGTCCTCCTCCTGGCCGAGCAGGTGAGTGAGCCGCCGCTGGGCCAATTGAATGTTGCCCTTGAGCGAGGTCAGCGGCGTCCGCAGTTCATGCGTAATCATCCCAATAAACGTTTCTCGCTGCGTCTCAAGCTCTTTCTGGCTGGCTTGCAGCGCTTCTTCGGCCTGCTTGCGGGCGGTAATGTCGCGCAGATTCCACTGGATGACCTGGTGCCCATTGGCCTGATAGAGCGTGCTGACCACTTCCACAAAGCGAGGCTTGCCGTCCTTGGGGGCAAGCGGCAGCGTCTCGTAGCGGAGCGTCTGCTGCTTCTGGAGCACTCGTACCGCTTGCCAAACAGCCTGCCGGTTCTCAAGTAGCCCGATCTGCCAGAGTTCCCGGCCCAGCAAGTGCTCGCGGGGTATGCCCAGCAGCGTGGTCACGGCTGGGTTGGCGTCGGTGATGGCAAAGGTGAGCGGGTCCACCAGCAAGATGCCATCGGTGGACGCCTCAAACAGGCGACGATAGCGATTTTCGGAAATCCGCAGGCGCTCTTCTACCCGCAGGCGTTCTGCCACCTCCGATTCAAGCGAATCTGCCTTCTGTTGCAGCAGCGCGATGGCGCGCAGGCGCTCGTCCGGGTCGGTCAGCGCCATATATTGCTCAGTGGGGATAACGTGGGAATGCTGCTTGCAAATCTCGATGAGGGATGCCTGGTAGCCATCCCCTGTAAAGCTCTGCATCGGATACGCGCAAAAGAGCGAAAAGGTAGGGACATCGTGCAGCAGCGCGTTCCAGAGCGTTTCCAGCCGAATAGCCGCCGCTTCGTTCCCTTCCGCCACCAGCAGCGCCACTAATTCCCCAAACGCCCGCACCTGGCGCCCATCTTGCGCCGCGCGCCTGATCTGACTTCCCACCGCCTTCGCAAAGCGCTCTGGCGAGGGCTGTCCATCCACCATGAATTTCGCCAACGTCTGCGCAGCATTGAGGGGAATATATACCCCCTGCTGGCGCGCGTCGGTCAGGTTCAGCCCGTTGGCCTGCAAGCGCTTCTCAAACAGCACCTGGTGGGCGTGTGTGCAGAGAATGAAGCAGACATCCCCGTTCTCCAACCCGTTCTGGATATATTTGCTCACCATGTCCACCAGGAACGCATCGCTCTTATAAAACTGAACGATATGCTCAGATGCCTGGTTCTTGCTTTCAGAGAGCAGCGCTCCTGGCTCTGGCGAGGAGTGATCAAGCGCGTCACTTTCCTCGTGGGGCAGACGCATCGTATCTGAGATGATGGTCATGGGGTCAGGTCTATCCTTTCTTTGCAACCTCCTGCTTCACCCGCAACAATCACATGTCTGCCGGGATAAACACCGCGTTTTCTTTTTCTCTACGCCGGTATGTGAGATGCTGATAGCACAAATGATACCGTATGTGAGGGGGAAGCACAAACTGGTGTGCCCCTGACCTGACCAACGCGCGCACCGGACACGGAGGCTGGCGACTAAAGATCGCGCCTAAGGGCGTTCCGCCGCAAAACCCGCCTTCGCGGGTTAGGACGAACGGTGGCTTGCCTGGGGATGGGAGTCCCTGAAGAGGGACTTGGTGGCGGAACGCCCTTAGGCGCGGCTTTTAACCGCCAGCCTCTCCGCTCAGGGGTTATTGCCACCGCCGCTTCTGTTTGGTGGCAGGTGCGAGAGCATCTCTGGGATGGTCACAAAGCTGAAGCCCTGCGCCTGCAACTGCTCGATAACGCTGGAGAGCGCCGTCACCGTTTGCGAGCGATCACCGCCGCCATCGTGCATCAGGATAATTGCGCCGTTCTGGGCATTGCCCAGGGCCGTGCTGATGATGGGGCCAACGCCAGGCATCTCCCAATCATGCGGGTCAATGCTCCACAAAATGGTGGAAAGATGCAGCGAGGAGGCCAGATCAAGTATCTGGCGATTGTAGGCCCTGTAAGGCGGGCGAAACAGCGTCGTCTTCACCCCGGTTACTTGCTGGATGATGTCGCGGGTTGAGGTAAGCTCCTGCATCGCCTGGCTTGCGCTAATCTGGGTCAGATCGGCATGCGACCAGGAGTGATCGCCCACTGCGTGCCCATCGGCCACCACCTCTCGCGCCAGATCAGGATACTGCTGCACCCATCTCCCCAGCATAAAAAAAGTGGCCTTGACGTGATGGCTGCGCAGCACCTGAAGGATGTCTTCTGTATACTGGAGTGCCGGGCCATCATCAAAAGTCAGGGCAATTTCTGGCAGGTCCGGGTTGCCGTGCGCGGTCAGATACACCAGGGGCGGCTCAGGCGTGGGCGAAGGCGCGGGCGTGTCGGTGGACATGCCAGTGGATGTGGGCACTGCGCTGGTTGGGGAGGGGTGCTGCTGAGCAACTCCGCAGGCTGCCAGCAGCACCGGAGCAGCGCCGATCAGCGCCGCCAGCAGCCTGCCAGCAAATGCTGCGCGTGGCGATGCGCGATGCAAAACGAGGCGTTGTAGAAGATACATAGATACCCTGCTTTGTCGGCCAAAAATTTTTCTGTCAATGTGTAACCCATCCGTATACACAACGTCTGAACCCTTGATTTTCTGAGCAACTTCTGGTATACTTTGCGCAGGCTTCCTTGAAGGACGCCGCTGCTGCCCGATTTTGGGCATCGGTTGTTCGTTGATGTATTTGCGTCCCGCCTCACGGCCAGCGTGACCGTGCCATGTAAGCAGATCACGCCAATTAACCTAACCCTGCGTTAGCCAGAGGTCAAGTCGGCAAGCCATTCTGCAAACTCGCGGCTTCCGGCCACCTCTCAAAAAGCGCTCTACTGCGCCAGACCATGCCCAGATGGGCGGGTGCCTTGCCCCGCTTCCATGACGGCTTGGCTCGCGCATCCAGAGCGCCGCGCAGGAGAGCGCCGGAGCGCCCAGACGCGCCGAAGGAGCGTTGCCACCATGTCCAGCTTCTCCCACGATGACCACATCACCCCGCGCCGCCTGCCCGAACCCGAACGCCGCCCCCGCTGGCGCGAAGACGTGCCCTACCGCGAACCCACCGCTGAGGAACGGGCCGACTTCGCCCAGAAACGCGCCGCCTTCCTCGCCCACTTCGCTGCCGCCACCCAGAGCGCCGAGCCGCCCCAGCCGCCTGCCCCTATCCCAGTGGAGGCTGCACCTCCGCTGCCCAGCACACTGCCAGAGCCAGCCGCGCCAGAGGCCGCTGCGCCGCCTGCCCCAGCCGAGGCTGCCGGGCTACCTGCTCAGCCAGAGGCTGCCAACCCAACCGCCAAACCACGCCGCAAGCCTTCTGAGCAGGTGACGCTCTTTGGGGAGACGTGGGAGGTCTTCACCACAGGCATCCTGCCGCTCAGCCTGCTCAAGGACATGGCAATGGCCCTGGAGGACAGCGCCGCCTTTCGCCTGCAAGAAGACGTCACCCATGATTTCCTCTGGAGCGAAGACTCTGCCCGGATGTGGCACTTCTCGCGCACGGCCCGCCATGATGCCCGCGCGCTCTTGCTGCTGGAGGAACACGACCTGACGCTGTTGATGGGGCAGGAGATGGAGCGCCTGATTCGCACGCAGCTTTTGCCCAAGCACGCGGAGCACGAGCTACGCCGGGACGCGATCTTTGGCATGCTCAAGCGGCTGGGGCAACTCTACCGCCACAGCCTGAAGCGTTGGGGGAAAGGGCGGGCGCGAGAGGTGTTCTGGGGGCAGGTGCAGGTGGTGTGTCTGTATGCCAAGCGGGTATCTCGCGTGATCGAGCAAGGCAAGCAGGTGCAAGCGCGGCGGCAGGCGTGGGAAGCGGAGCAGCGGGAAGCCGCGCGGCAGGCGTTAGCCGTCGTGGGCGACTACGCCATTTAGCCAACCGTTCGCCGGCACGGAGGCCGGCGGTACAAGGAGGCACCCCGCCTGTACCGCCGGCCTCCGTGCCAGCCAGGGTGGGGAAGGGTGGGGTGTGGTACACTCAGCAGAGCGGCCCAGGGAGCTTTGGCGCGCAAAAAAGGAGCAGCGCGTGTTTGAGTACGATGCCTCGGCCCCGCTCGCGCTGGAGGAGGTGGCTGTTGAACGGCAGCGGGGCGTAGACGTCCACGACCTTTCGTATAGCAGCCCGATGGGTGGGCGGGTCACGGCGTATCTGGTGGTGCCGCCGGGCAGCGGCCCATTTGCCGGGGCGCTCTGGCTGCATGGCGGCCAGGGCAGCCGCAAAACGTTTCTGCTCAGCGCGCTTGATCTTGCCGGTATGGGCGCTGTTTCGCTGCTGATTGACGCGCCGTTTGCGCGTCCGCAGCCCTGGAAAAAGCGCCTGGACCTTACTCCCGACGGGGCGCGGGACGTGCGCGTGCAGACGCTGCTTGATCTGCGCCGGGGGATAGACCTGCTGGCCTCCAGGCCAGAGGTGGACACGACGCGGCTGGGCTATGTGGGCCACAGCTACGGGGCCAGCATGGGCGGCGTGCTGGCGGGTGTGGAAAAGCGCCTCAAGACCTACATCTTGATGGCGGCTGGTCCGGGCTGGAGCGCGTTTGTGCAGAGCAGCGATCACCCGATGGCGGCGCAGGTGCGGGCAGGGCTTGGTGAGCGACTTGAGCGCTACCTGGAACTGCTGGCGCCGCTGGATGTCTCGCGCTTCATTGGGCAGGCCGCGCCTGCCTCGCTGTTCTTTCAGGCGGGGCACGACGACCCGATTGTGCCGCCGGAGCAGGCGCAGCGCTGCTATGAGCTTGCCAGCGAGCCAAAAGAACTGCGCTGGTATAACGGCGGGCACAGCCTGAACGCGGTGGCGCGCTATGACCGGCTGGACTGGCTGGAGGTGCAGCTTGGGCTGCGCCAGCGGTGAATGGAGTCTGTATGAAACAAGCCGCGACGTTGTATGTCGTTCGGCATTGCCAGGCAGCGGGCCAGGAGCCAGCGGCGCCGCTGACGCCAGCGGGCAGCGCGCAGGCGGAGGCGCTGGCGGAGTTTTTGCTGCCGCTGGGCATTGAGCGCATTGTTTCCAGCCCGTTTACGCGGGCGGTGCAAAGTATTGCGCCGCTGGCTGCGCGCCTACGCCTGGAGGTGGAGCAAGACGCGCGGCTGAGGGAGCGCGCCCTGGGCGAAGCCGCCCCAGATTGGCTGGAGTGCCTGCGGCGTTCCTTTGATGATCTGGACCTGTGCTTTGTGGGTGGCGAATCCAGCCGGGAGGCCATGCGCCGGGCGGTGGCGGCTGTAGACGACATCTTGTGCCACGCGATGAGGAAGACGCTGATCGTCTCGCATGGCAATCTCATCACGCTGCTGCTCAAGCACTTCGACCCGCGCGTGGGTTTTGAGACGTGGCAGGCGCTGACAAATCCCGATGTATTTTGTGTGACGCTGGCGGCTGATGGGGCAAGCATTGCGCGGCTGTGGCAGCACAACGCCGATTGACCGACGCTGACCGGCGGGACGCCGGTGCTACACGCAAGACCGGCGAGACGCTGGTGCTACACGCGGGCGGCTTCGCTTGTAGCACCGGCCTCTGGCCGGTCAGCGGGGACCGGCGGGACGCCGGTGCTACACGCGGGCAGACTAGGCGCGGCTGCCGCTGAAGAGCCGCCCTGCCTTTGGCAGTGGGATAACTTCATACCCATAGGCGCTGTTGATGACCAGCGCGGCTGACATCAGGAAGGCGAGCACCGAAGTGGCGATGCCGCAGTAGCCTCCGGCAACCCGCAGCCAGACCACATGCGGGGCCAGTGCCCAGGCGCCCAGGAACGCATGGGTGAGGGCCATCGTCAGCAGGACCGTCGCCAGCCCTGGATTTTGGCCCAGAGCGGCCAGTCCCAGGTAGAGCGAGATCAGGCTAAAGGTGAGGACCAGGATGCCATCCACGCCGCCCGCATTGCCAGGAGCGCCGATATGCGGCGCCAGTCCCACCAGCATCATCCACTGCAAAATGGCCCAGGCTGCATTGAAGGCGCCAAACGTGGCGAAGGTCGTGGCTGCCAGGACATTGCCGCGCCGGAAGGCCCACATGCCCGCCAGAAAGGATGCAACACCCCCAAAGATCAAGGCCACCGGGATAGCAATAGCCAGGTTGCCAGGGGTGAACGGAAACCACCCGGCGTAGATGCTGCTGATGGTGAAGCGGCTGCTGGCAAAGCCCGCCAAGCCTAATGGGATAGGGTCAGCAATGGTGGCTTGCGCAGAGGCGGCCAGGACTGCTGCGTCTTGTCGGGGCAGCGGGCCGCGCACCGGCCCAGCGCGCGTCCAATATTCAGCAATAACCCCTGGGGATGAAGATACGGGGTATCCTCGGTCCCGCTCCAGATTCCAGTTAGCTCCTGGGTCTGCTGTGGCTCCTCCCATGAGCGTGTCCGTCCCTCTCTGCGCGTCAGGCTCGCGGCGTTGAACGCTTCAACGTTTGCACTTATGGGAGAGCCTAGCATGAGGACGGGGGACACGTCTGTAACAGCGGATACACTCCGGCTTAGAAAAGAAATCTTTGACCAGCGCGGGGCCTCTTACTTTCCCCTTGATTTTCGCCCCAGATTGCCCTATAAGTTTTATGGGAAACTAACAGACCGGCACGTCGGTTTGTAAACAATAAGCGCGATAGCCATGATAGGAGGCCAACGTCATGAAGATGGACCAGGAAACCCGCCAGACGTTTGTGGACTTTCTGAAAGAGTACGATACGCTGCTGATTGCCACCGAGCGCGATCACCAGCCCTATACCACTGGCGCCTTCTTTGCGGAAGAGTTCACCGAGAGCGACGATTTTTTGCTGTATTTCACCTTTATCATCACCTCGCGCAAGCTGGCAAACCTCACGGATAACCCCAAAGTTGGTATTTTCATCGGCCCGCGCCAGCCCACCTGCTGGCTGGAGGGCACAGGCGTGGCCGAAGTCGTCGAGGATGCCGAAGCCGCCAAATATGTCAAGCAGCAGGTGATGAAGAAGTCCGAACTGGCGGCAACGTTCATGGCGCAGGTGCCAATCAAGATGGTGCGCGTGAAGGTCAACTGGGCGCGCATCACCGATCTGCGCGCGGGCTACAAGGTGGCCGAGGTGCAGGAAGAAGCAGGGGTGACGGCATGTGCGCGGCGGCAGTGAACGCGCATCCAGGGCGTCTGGCGTTCTTTGTCAAGACGACGCGCGCAGGTGTCTTGCCGGTGATGGCGATGCCGGTGCTGCTGGGGACGGCGCTGGCCTGGGAGCAGCAGGGCATTTTCCACCCGACGCTGTTTGTGCTGGCGTTTCTGGGGGCGCTGGCGGCGCATCTGGGCGCGAATGTAGTCAACGATGTCTTTGATTTTCAGAGTGGCGCAGATCAGGCCGCCAGCCAGATGATTGTAGACGGGCAGCCGCAGGCCATCACCACTGGCTCGGCCAGCCTGATCGCCGGGCAGATTACGCTGCGCCAGTATTGGGTGCTGACGGCCAGCATTTTTGCGGCGGCGCTGGCGTGTGGGCTGGCGCTGACCTTCCTGGGCCGCCCCTGGACGCTGGCCTTTGCGGTGGGAGGCTTTTTGCTGGCCTTCTTTTACGTGGCCCCGCCCATTCGCCTGGCCTACGTGGGGCGTGGCGCGGGCGAGGTGGATATTGTCATCGCGTTTGGGGTGCTGCCGCTGGTGGGCGCGTTCTATGTGCAGACCGGCAACGTCACCTGGCAGGCGGTGGCCGTCTCGGTGGTCATTGGGCTGTACACGATGATGGTGCTGTACTTCCATCATTTCCTGCACTGGCGGGCTGATCGGCAGGTGGGCAAGATGTCGCCGGTGGCGGCGCTGGGCGAGGAGCGCGGGCGCGTGGTTGGCTATGTGCTTCAGGCGCTCGTGGCGGCCAGCATCATTGTGGTGAGCGTGCTGGGCGCGCTGCCCTGGTACGCGGTGATTGCCGCGCTGACGCTGCTCTTGCCCTTTGCGGCGCTGCGCCGGGCAGATGGCACGCTGGAGGGGTATGGTAAGCTGATGGGCAGCGTGGTCAACGGCGATCTGCTGGCGTGCCTGATTATGATTGCAGCAGTGGTCATACAGGGCATCGTAAAGTAGGCTGGCGGTTAAAACCGCGCCTAAGGGCTGCGCCACCCCCAAGGCAGAGGGGCACGGCAAGTCCGCCTGCGCGGACTCCCCAGCCCCAGGCGAGCTAACGTTTTTACTAACCCGCGCAGGCGGGTTTTGTGGCCGCAGGCCCATAGGCGCGAATTTATTCGCCAGCTTCTCTGGAGATAATCCGATGAGTAAGAGGAAAATGAACATGGCCGAGACTGAAATAGAAGAGACACCCGCGCCGCAGGCGAGCGCGGGCGAGACGACCCGCTTTGTCTATGGCAACTATGGCTCCATCATCACCGGCAAAGACCCCACCTGGCAATATGGCGGCTTTCCGCTGCCGGATGGCTCATTCTGGCAGTACCGCGAGCCAAACGCGGTGGTTGTGGTGGAAGGCGACCTCATGCGCGTGGCAGTCATGCCGATTACGCGCAGCAATGATCAGGTGCAGGTGCTGGACAACGCCAAGAATATGTACTTTTCCACGCGCATGTTCGAGCCGCCTGAGCAGGGGACGATGACGCTGGAGTGGGAGCAGAG
The DNA here is from genome assembly GCA_036557885.1 of Ktedonobacterales bacterium. Taxonomy (GTDB): domain Bacteria; phylum Chloroflexota; class Ktedonobacteria; order Ktedonobacterales; family DATBGS01; genus DATBGS01. The sequence continues at coordinate 22,291 of DATBGS010000165.1, read as the reverse complement.
CGCGCGCTGTCTGGGGACGGCCCCTGGCGATCTGTACGATGGCTTTGTCTCGATCAATTTGCTTGATTTCAAGGTGGGGCTGGCGATTGATGTCTTCATGTGCAACGATAAGATCGCCACTGTCTACGCGCGGCTGCCGTTCCCTGGTGTGCCGCCTGCCGAACAGACGCGCACCGACCGACCGGCGTATTTCTGCTATTTCCACGAACTGGACCTCCCCACGCGGCCTGGGCAGCTTCATCATTGCAAGATTGCCTATACCAAGAGCAAGGATGAGTTGGTCTTCTGGATTGATGGGCAGGAGGTCAGCCATTATACGGAGGTGCCCGTCAAGATGGATTCGTTCCTGATTGCGCTGGGGCTGATGACCGAGAAGCAGATTGACCAGGGCAAGAGCACTTCGGTGCATGGGCAGGGATTGGTTGGCACCTGGGGGCCGTTCACGATTACAATAACAGCATAATCGTGAGGAGGTTTCATCATGCCTAAAGAGTATATTGATACCAAGCACATCGTTCGGCCCGGTGGCGCGTACTCAAGCTGTCTGCGGGCCGGGGACTTTATTTTCGTCGCTGGAACCCTTTCCACCAATGAGCAGGGCCAGCGCGTGGGTTCGACGATTGAAGAACAAACGGCGCGCGCCCTGGAGAACATTCGAGCGCTGCTTCAAGCGGCGGGCGCCAGCCTGGATGACGTGGTGAAAGCAACGGTGTTCCTCAGCGACCTGAGCCTCTTTCCGCGCTACAATCAGGTGTACTCGAGCTATTTCTCCGACCCAAAGCCAACGCGCCTGACCTGCGGGGCGCAACTGGCGGAAGGGTTCCTCGTCGAAATTGAGGTGGTTGCGTATACCGGCAAGTGAGCGCGGCAGGCTATTCCCTCTCTTCCCTGTACCACCGGCATCCCTGCCGGTCCAACGTTCACCCCTCAAAGCAGGGGCGGGCCGGCTAGAAGCCGGTGGTACAGGGAGCAGCCCACTACTTGAGGTGGGCAAGCACTTGCTCCCAGAGCAGATGTCCGTCGCTGATGCTGAGCGCCTGGATGCTGGTGAAGGTCAGCAGAAAGACGGCTGTGTCGCTGGTCCCCAGAAACGTAGCCGCCACGCCGAGCGTGTAGTTCCAGACCAGCCGCCTATCGCTGAGGTGGAGCGCGTCCAGCGAGCCATCCGGTTTGGTGTAGTAGAGGGCGCCAGCGGAGTAGGTGAAGGCGTAGGTGAAGGCTTGCTGGAAAAACTGCTTCGAGGTTCCCGGCTCTTTTAGCTCCAGAAGCTGCGCGCCAGTGTCAGCTTGCAGGGCATAGATCAGAAACGCCGTATCGGTGGCTGATGCGGGGTGCAGGTTGGCGACCTCCACATAGAGCGTGTTGTTGCTGATCACCGGGGGCAGAAAGTCGTCCTGAAGGTCGGCGCCAAGGTCAGCTTGCCAGAGCGAGGCGCCGTCGCTGGCGCGCAGCGCGAAGACTTGCGCGAAACTTCCGTTGACATAGGCGCTTTCTGGCGTCTCCTGGTGCGGGATGTCGGTGTAGGCATAGACGCTGGTGGCGTCGGCTGCCAGCCATTCATTGCCCAGCAGCGGCGTATAGATGGTGGTGCCATCTGGTGCCACTGCTGCCGGAGCCAGGTTGAGCGGGGCCGTCCAAAGATGCTGCCCGGTGTTGGCCTGGAGCGCCTGTACCGTGTCTTCCAGCCCGATGTAGAGGGTGTTCCCGTAGACGACGGGGGACGAGCTAAATTGCGGCTGGATATTGGAATTCGTTTTATTGGATACATCTGTGGTTGGGGCATCATAGCGCCAAAGTTCCTTGCCGTCGCTGCCGCGATAGGCGAGCAGGGCAGGCTGATCAAGAGTTTGGGACTGGCAGCAATGATAGACCACTGTCACAACGAAGACTATGCCGTTTGCAGCAGTGATGCTCGGCTGGGAGTCGGGTGGGAGGGTGCGTTCCCAGAGTTCCTTGCCTTCGTTGGCGCTCAGCGCGACGAGAGAGAAGTCGTTCGCACGAAACGCAACCGAGTACACGATGCCGTGATCGCTGATGGGGGTGCTGAAGGTGTCGCTTGTAACAGACGAGCGCCAGAGCAGCTTACCATCACTCTGGCGCAGCGCCACGATGTCACGGAGGGTGCTGACATAGAGCGCGGGCGTGCCCTGGTTGCTGGCTGCGGGATGGCCGCGCACGGAGAAGACGCTGACCGTCAGCAGCACGATGAGCAGCACGGCGGCGATGGGGCCAGCCCAGGCGAGAAAGCGGCGCACCGGACGCGGACGGCGCGTTGGTTGAATAGGCGCGGGGGTGCTCTGTGTTGGGCTGGTGTGTTCAGCCAGTGTAACAATCTCCTGTGCGGAAAGCGCGGGAAACGATGCCTCCAGCGCGGCGAGGTGCTGGCGCATGACGCGCTCCACCGTTCCATAGTCTCGAAGCTGGCGCTGACACCAGCGACAGTCGGAGAGGTGAGCGCGCGCGACTGTGGCTTCCTCTGGCTCAAGCTCGTTGGCGTTGAGCAGGGGCAGGAGCGCGGCAAACCGATCACAATATGGGCCTGGGTTGGTTTGCTGTCCGGATGCTCTGGTAGTCATGGCTGGGATTCCTCGCGCCCGGTGTTCTGGGCGAAATAGGCGGCGCGCAGCCGCTGTTTGGCACGCGCGAGGCGCTTTTTACAGGTTTGCTGGCTGACCCCGATGATCTGGGCAATTTCCGCCGAGGTGAAGCCCTGGACGACGTTGAGTAAGAGGCACGCGGCTTCTTCCAGCGCGAGGCTGGCAAGGGCGGCGTGAATGGCCTGACTTTCGGCTATCTGGTCCTCAAAGGGCGCGGCGTGGTCTGGCGCCTCATCGCTTTCGCCGGGGATGTCCAGCGATTCCCATCGAATGACACTGCGATGGCGCAGGGCGGAAACGGCTTTGTGATGGGCGACGCGAAAGAGCCAGCGCCGCTGCCCGGCGGCGTCGCTGTCAGCGTCGAAGGGCGGCGCGCTCTGGCGGGCGGCGCGCCAGGCATCGCAAAAGACATCCTGCACCAGATCGTGTGCCTGCTCCTGATCGGCCATCAAGCCGCGCAGATAGGCATAGAGCGGGCGCTGCGTCTGCTGCAAGAGCGCGGCAAAGGCGGCGGTGGCCGCTGGCGCTTCTGGATGCGTCTGGCGCATATGTTCCCCTTCCCTCTGGTGTGATTGGCAGGCCGCTGCCCTTCTGTATTAGCTATCGCATGAGCAAGGTATGCGGGGACAGGGAAAAAGCGGCGGCTTCTCTTCTTCGAGATTATCACGAATTTTCATCTCTGGCTCAAGCCTTCTGCTATACTAGTCAGGATGCTCTTCTGCAATAGCGAGGGGGTAGGATGATGCCTGACATGCTTGCACCGGATGCGCCGATTACTCCAGAATGGCTCACCAGCGCGCTGCGCGAAGGTGGGGCGCTGCCACAGGGCGAGGTAGCAGCGGTGCACCTGCGCGCCAATGATGCCTTTAATTCGGCGGCGGCGCATCTGGAGGTGAGGTATTCCAGCGATGCACCCGAAACAGCGCCACGCCGGTTGTTTCTCAAGCGCGCGATTGCGGCGGAATGGGCGCTGCGGGCGGGCGCCCGCGAGGTGGCGTTTTATCAGTTCGTGGCCCCGCATCGAGCGCGGCTGCCGATGCTGGTGCCTTGCTATGCTGCGGCGGTAGACGCGGCCAGCGGCCAGTCGTTTTGCCTGCTGCTGGATGTTTCCGAGACGCACGCGCCGCCTGTGACACGCGAGCAACTGATTGCTGGGGCTGTGCCCGCAGAGGCGCTGCTTGATCAGGTAGTGGACGCGCTGGCGGCGTTCCATGCGTTCTGGTGGGAACACCCGCTGCTGGGCCAGAGTACGTTTGAGCTTCCGTCGTGGTATGCGGATGAGGCGCGTCACGCGCAGTTTGTGGAGGAGACGCGGCGCAATTGGGCGCGCTTTCTGGAGGCGGAGGGCGCGTGGTTTCCCGAAGCATTGCGTCTGCTGTATGAGCAAGTGCTGGCGGGCTATCCGGTGCTGTGGGAGCGATATATCAGGCAGCGCGTGGCGACTCATCGGCGTATGACGCTCTCGCATGGCGATTGTTATCTTTCTCAGTTCTTATGCCCCGCGCCTGGGACCAGCAGCCAGACGTACCTGATTGATTTTCAGGGGCCAGCAGCAGATTTTGGCGCGATGGATCTGGTGTTTCTCTTTGCGACGTTCTGGCCGCCCGCGCAGCGCCGCGAAGGACAGCGCGAGGAGCGGCTGCTGCGGCGCTATCATCGGGCGCTGGCGGCGCAGGGCGTGCGCGGCTATTCCTGGGAGGCGCTGCTGACGGATTACCGGCTGGCGCTCACCTACATGCTCTCTTATCCCGTTTGGGATAGAAACAATGGCTCGCGCAAGGACTACTGGTGGCCCAAGCTGCAATGTCTGGCAGGCGCTTTTCAGGATTGGCAATGCTTTAAGTTGCTGGCAGGATGATCAGCCGCCCCTTGTGCCGCCGTCTCGCAGACGGCGTATCGCGGCAGACTCCCCGATTGGCGCTTGCGACGTTTCCCCGGCACGGGGGTATCCCTCAAAGCAGGGGCGCCCAAAGACAGAAGGGCACCCTAAGGCAGAAGGGCACGGCGGCGGCAAGGGGCAGGCGGCGCTTTCCCTGCGTTGCGCCGGAGCGCCCGCCTTTTGTATACTAGGGGCAGGAAAGAGATTGCCCCCGTTGCAAGCTGCCGCCGCTGCGCCTTTTATGTGGATGGCTGGATGGCCGGTTTTTTGAGGAAGGTACATGGGAGTAGATCAACCACCCGCTGCTGAAACGATGGCGTTGCCGCAGCCCCGCGCCGATTGCGTGTTTTGCCAGCGCCACAAGCTCGACAATATTCTGCATGAAAGCGCCTCTTTTTTTCTGATTGCTGACCACGCTCCGCTGATCGAGGGGCATATCCTGCTGGTTCCTAAGGCACATTTTACCTGCTATGGGGCGCTGCTGCCCGCGCTGGATGCGGAGTTTGGGCGGCTGAAGGCAGCGGCAGGGGAGTTTCTGGGGCGCGCCTATCGCCCGCCAGTTTTTTTTGAGCATGGTATCTTCCGGCAGACGGTCTTTCACGCGCATCTGCATTGTTTTCCCTTTGGGCCGCTCGCGCTTGATCTGGAGGCGCATCACCCGCACCCGGTGACGGGTCTGGACGATGTGCGGGCGTGGTTTGCCGAGCGCGGGCCGTATTTTTATCTGGAGCCGGAGCCTGGGCAGGGGTCGTTGTTTCAGCCAGAGGAGATGCGCTATTTTTCGGTGCTGGGGGTGCTGCGCCAGGAGGCGGCCAATACGCATGGCCCCTGGCGCAACGCGCTGGAGCGGCGCCTGAATGGGAAACCCAGGATTCAATCGCTGGTCCAGAAGTGGCAGGACTTTGCGGCAGAAAAAGGCTTGTAGCAATTACAAAGGAGATACATCAATGGCGATGGAGATTAAACGAGTTGGGGTTGTGGGCTGTGGGCTGATGGGCAGCGGCATTGCGCAGACCTGCGCGCAGTCGGGCTATGAGACGATTGTGCATGAGGTCAACCAGCAACCGCTGGACAAAGGGTTGGGGCGCATTCATGGCGCGTGGGATATGCTTCAGGGCAAGCAAAAGCTGACGGAGACGCAGGCGCACGAGGCGCGCGCCCGGCTGCGCGGGACGCTGGACCTGGAGGAGTTCCGCGAGTGCGATCTGGTGATCGAGGCGATTATTGAGAACATGGACGAGAAGCGCAAGCTGTTTCCCAGGCTGGATGGGATTTTGCGCCCGGAGGCGATCATCGCCAGCAATACGTCGTCGCTGACGATTATTGAGATGGCCGCCGTGACCAATCGGCAAGACAAGGTGGCCGGGCTGCACTTCTTCAATCCGGCGCCGGTGATGAAGCTGGTGGAGGTGGTGCGCACGATTGCCACGAGCGACGAGACGATAGAGACGCTCAAGGGCTTTGCGCGTTCGCTGGGCAAATCGCCGGTGGTTGCCAAAGACCGCGCCGGGTTTATCGTCAACTTTCTGCTCATCCCCTATATGATTTCAGCGATACGCATGTATGAGCAGGGCGTAGCGACGATGGAGGATATTGATACAGGGATGAAGCTGGGCTGCGGCTATCCAATGGGGCCGTTTGAACTGCTGGATTATGTCGGGCTGGATACGACGCTGTACGCGGCCCAGGCCATCTACGAGGAGTTCCCCGATCCGGCCTACGCGCCGCCGCCCCTGCTCAAGCGCATGGTGCAGGCCGGGCGCTATGGCAAGAAGAACGGCAAAGGGTTCTATAACATGGAGCAGCAGTAGTTCTCGTGTGTGTTCGGTCTTTCCAGAGAGGAGCAGCCAATGCAGGATAACGATGTGGTCATTCTGGGCGGCGCGCGCACGCCGTTTGGCGTGTTTATGGGCGCGCTCAAGGACGTGAGCGCGATTGATCTGGCGGTGATAGCATCGAAGGGCGCGATTGAACGGAGCGAGGTGGACCCGAAAGAGATTGATCAAGTGGTCTTTGGCAATGTGATGCAGACCAGCAAAGACGCGATTTACTTTGCGCGGCATGTGGCGCTGAAGGCCGGGCTGCCGATAGAGACGCCCGCGCTGACGGTGAACCGGCTGTGCGGCTCCGGGCTGCAAGCGATTGTGAACGCGGCGCAGGCGCTCTTGCTGGGCGAGGGCACGATTGCGCTGGCAGGCGGCGGCGAGAACATGACCCAGGCGCCCTTTGTGATTCGCGGGGCGCGCACCGGCCTGGCGCTGGGCGAGCACAAGCTGGAGGATTATCTCTGGGAAGGGCTGGTAGACTCGTATATTGGCTGCGGCATGGCGATTACGGCGGAGAATCTGGCCGAGCGCTATCATCTGAGCCGGGCAGAGATTGATGAGTACGCGCTGCGCAGCCAGGTGCAGGCACGCCACGCCGAGGTGCAGGGCTGGCTGGCGGAGGAGATTGTTCCGGTGACGGTGAAAGACCGCAAGGGCAACGCCGTTGAGGTCAGCAAGGATGAGGGCATCCGCGAGACTTCAATGGAGGCGCTGGGCAAGCTCGCGCCGCGCTTTAAGAAAGACGGCGTGGTGACGCCGGGCAACGCCAGCGGCATCAACGACGCGGGCGCGGCGGTGGTCCTGACGACGGGCAAGCTCGCACGCGAGCGGGGCTGGAAGCCATTAGCGCGGCTGGTATCGTGGGGCATCGTGGGTGTGCCGCCGGAGATTATGGGCATTGGCCCGGCGCCCGCCATTCGCCAGGCGCTCAAGCGTGCTGATCTGACGCTAGACAAGCTGGGCCGGATGGAGGTCAACGAAGCCTTTGCCTCGCAATATCTGGCGGTGGAAAAAGACCTGGGGCTGGAGCGCAGCAAGACCAACGTGAATGGCGGGGCCATCTCGATTGGGCACCCGCTGGCCGCCAGCGGCGCGCGGCTGACGATTACGCTGCTGCACGAACTGCGGCGCCAGAACCTTCAGTATGGCGCGGCCTCGCTGTGCATTGGCGGCGGCCAGGGCATCGCGGCCATCTTCGAGAATCTGGCAGCGTAGCAGCTTGTAGCCCCGCCGTCCCTGGCGGGGCACAGTTCCCCGCCAGGGACGGCGGGGCTACAAGCGAACTCCCCGGCAGGGACGCCGGGGCTACAAGCTATCTGCCGTGACACATTTTGTATTTCTTGCCGCTCCCGCAGGGGCAGGGGTCGTTGCGCCCGACGCGGCGCATGTCCACCTGCTGCGGCTTGGCCGCGCCCTTTTGGGGCGGCTGCGGCCCGCGTGCCCCGGCTGACACAGGCTGCTGTTTGGGTTTGGGGTGCGCCCCCTGCGCGGGCATGGGTACGCCTTTGGCTGGCTGGCCTTTGTGTCCGTTGGCGGCTGGCGCTTTGCCGTTGGCTGCTGCTTTGCTGTTGCCGTTGGTAGCAGGCGCGGGCAGCATCTTGGGGGCACGCGCCATGCCCGCGCCATCGCTTTTGGCCTGGCCGCTGGCGGTGGCAATCTGGTCCACATTGGTGCGCAGGTTGCGCGCCAGCGCCTTGGGTTTGGGCTGCTCCTCCACGCGCTTGCTGATCTGGACGCGCATCATCTGGTCTACCACGCCATGCTGAATATTGACCTTGAGTTCCTCAAACATGCGGAAGCCTTCGCGCTGGAACTCCACTTTCGGGTCGCGCTGGGCCACCGCGCGGAGGCCAATACCGCTGCGCAGCACGTCCAGGGCGTCAATATGGTCCATCCAGAGCCGGTCAACGACCTGGAGGAACATCTGGCGCTCGACCATGCGCATGATCTCGTTGCCTTTGTCCTTGCCCTCTTCAGAAAAGGTTTCGCGCACTTTTTCTTCTTTGGCTTCGTAGGCTTGCTGTGCCAGGTCAATCAGGCTCTCGGTCAAGTCCTGGCGCCGCAGGCTGTTAAGGTTGTCGGGGAAGATGTCGTCGGGCACCTCAAACCAGGGTTTGAGGACAGCCAGCAGGCCATCTAAGTCCCAATCTTCAGGGCGGGCGCCCTGCGTATGCAGTTCTACCTGGCGCTTGACTTCGGCCTCCAGCATGCCTGTGATTCTCTCGCGCAGGTTGGCGGCGTGCTCCAGCATCTGGTGGCGGTCGGCGTAGATGACCTCGCGCTGCTTGGCGATCACATCGTCATATTCGACGACGTTTTTGCGGATGTCGAAGTTGATGCCTTCGATCTTGGTCTGGGCCTGCTCAATGAATTTGCTTGCCAGGCCGCTTTCAATGGGCATGCTGTCGTCCATGCCAACCGCATCCATCAAGCGCGAGACGCGATCTGTGCCAAAGCGCCGCATGAGGTCATCTTGCAGCGAGAGATAGAAACGCGAGGAGCCGGGGTCGCCCTGGCGTCCTGTGCGGCCACGAAGCTGATTATCAATGCGGCGGGCCTCGTGGCGCTCGGTGCCGATGATATGCAGACCGCGCAGCGCTAGTTCTTGTTCGTACTGCTCGGCGCGGCGCTGCTCGGCGTCTTTGGCAACGGATTTACGCTGTTCTTCGCTGGCCTCCTGCGGGTCAATGCCTTTCTCTTCCAGCACGGCGTTTTCCCACTGGCGCATGTAGCGGGCGAAGCGCTTTTTGGCGTCGGCCTCGGCTTTTTGTTTCTGCTCGGTGGTCGCTTTGGCCGGGTCAATCTTGCGCTCGGTGTAGATGTCTTGCAGGTGCTGCTCCTGCGTCTGGCAGGCGCGCAACTGCTCCAGACGCAGCACGCGCTTGCGGTCTTCCTCGCAGCGCTTTTTGGCCTCTTCCAGCGCGTCGGCGCGGTCCTCTTCGGTGGCAACCTCCAGGTCAATGTCCCATTCCGCGAGGATGTTGTTGACGAACTCGGCGGGGTTGCCGCCCAGCAAAATGTCGGTACCGCGACCAGCCATGTTGGTGGCGATGGTGACGGCGCCGCTGCGCCCGGCGTTGGCGACAACGTGCGCCTCTTTTTCGTGGAACTTGGCGTTGAGGACGTTATGCGCGACGCCCTGGCGCGAGAGCTTGCCCGCCAGATGCTCGGAAAGCTCAACGGAGGTGGTGCCGACGAGAATGGGCTGGCCCGCCATGCTGCGCGCCTTGATCTCCGCGACAACGGCGTCAAACTTACCTTCTTCAGTCTTGTAGATGAGATCGGCCAGGTCTTCGCGTATCTTGGGGCGGTTGGTGGGAATGACGATCACATCGAGCTTATAGATTTTGTTGAATTCTTCGGCCTCGGTGAGCGCGGTACCGGTCATGCCCGCCAGTTTACGGTAGAGGCGGAAGTAATTCTGGAAGGTGATGGTGGCAAGAGTGCGCATTTCCTGCTGCACCTTGACGCCCTCTTTGGCTTCGATGGCCTGGTGCAAGCCTTCGCTGTAACGGCGCCCAACCATCAGGCGGCCCGTAAACTCGTCAACGATGATGACCTCGTTGTCCTTGACGATGTAATCTTTCTCGCGCTTAAAAACGGCGTGGGCTTTGAGGGCGTTTTCGAGATAGCGGGTGAGGTTCATGTCGGCATAGATGTTCTGGATGCCGAGCATGTGCTCAATTTTCTCGATGCCGGAGTCCAGAATGGCGACGGTGCGCGATTTGAGATCAATCAGGTAGTCTTCTTCTTCCTTGAGGCGCGGGACATATTTGGCAAAGCGCACATACTGTTCCGCCGATTCTTCGGCCTGGCCGGAGATGATGAGCGGGGTGCGCGCCTCGTCAATCAGAATGTTGTCTACCTCGTCTACGATGCCAAAGTTGAGCGGGCGCTGCACGCAGTAAGCCAGGTCGGGCGCCATGTTGTCGCGCAGGTAGTCAAAGCCAAACTCGTTGTTGGTGCCATAGGTGATGTCGGCTTGATAGGCGGCGCGGCGCTCTGGCCCTTGCGGGTTCTGCGTGGTGAGGATGACATCCACCTTGAGGCCCAGAAATTCGTGGATGCGGCCCATCCATTCGCGGTCACGTTTTGCCAGGTAGTCGTTGACGGTGACGATATGAACGCCCTCTCCAGGGAGGGCGTTGAGGTAAGAGGGCAGGGTTGCCACGAGCGTTTTGCCTTCGCCGGTGCCCATCTCGGCAATCTTGCCTTGATGCAGCACGATGCCACCGATCATCTGTACGTCGTAGTGGCGCATGCCGATGGTGCGTCGGCTCGCCTCGCGGACCACAGCAAACGCCTCCGGCAAGAGATCATCCAGCACTTCGGCGGTGCGTTTGCGGCGTTCTTCCTCATCTTCGGCCTTTTCCTGAACGTCCTCAATGGCCTGGCGGAACTCAGCCGTTTTGTCACGCAGTTCCTCGTCGCTGAGCGCTTCCATTTCTGGCTCAAGATCGTTGATGCGCGCCACGATGGGCCGGATTTTCTTGAGTTCGCGCTCGTTGGGATCGCCCATAAGCTTGGTGATGATGTTCATAGATGGCTCTACCTCGTAATTCAGTGCAACCGCGCGACGATTTGGCCTCTCGCTCGTTGTTCTATAGAGAGCAGTGTGTTGTTTGCTCGCCTTTCTGCGCTTGTGCTGCTTTGTTTCTGGGACGAATGACAGCAAAGCACTATCACATCTCTTTTTCCGTTTTTCTGTCATTATAGCACAGAAGAGGCGTCAGCCAGGAAAGCAGACAGGCTGTTGAGGACACCAGGCAGGGTACGTAAAAATGCCGGTACTATTTGCTAGCTTTTTTGGCTGAGGTGCGCTATATTAAGCAGGCTCGAACGTGCCCATACAACGGCCTGCTTTTTCATGAGGCCAAACCATCGGCAGGAAGTAACCCAACACTTTGAGCGTTTATATGAATATGGGGGGTATGTTATGATTCGGCAGCTTTGTAGAAGGATAGCGGGAGTGTTTGGCGGCCAGGGCGGAGTACGCAATCTTTCAGTGATATTTATTCTTCTGGCCGCCCTCTTACTCTCGTGCTGCCTGTCTCTGGTGGTGCTGGCAAATGATCAGACTCCTAACCGGACGGGTGGGGGCATATTCGGGACGGTCAATAACCCGACCAATACGGCAACGAGCCTGGCATCTAACCCAACGAATACGCCAACAGCGACGCCGCAGCCACCCACAGCAACAGCAACGACGGGCACAGCGCAATCGCCAACGCCGCAGCCGCCAACGGCGACGTCGCAGCCACCCACGCCTACCACCAAACCATCGAGTGGGACGACCTCGCCAACAGCGACAAATACACCGCAGCCGCCCACGCCAACGACACAGCCGCCAACAGCCACGTCAACACCGCAGCCGCCTACCCCAACCAAGACTCCGCAGCCGCCTACCCCGACGAAAACGCCCTGCACGGGGACGCCCACCAATGGGGTACCATGTGGGGTGCCTGGCACAGGCGGTGGACCAGGCAGCGGACCGGAGAGCGGTGTCCAGAGCGGCGGCACACTGGCCTTAGTGCTGGTGGGTTTGCTCTCGGTGGTGCTGGTGGTTGGTGGAGTGGTGAGCGCGCGTCATATTCGCCGCACGCGCAAAGCGTAACCCGGAGCAAGGTTTACTCGTATATGGGATAAGTCATTGGGCCGGTTCTATTGTTCAAGGTCTTACGGGCCTGTCAAACATCAGGAGGATGTATGCGCGATCCATACGATCTGCGGCGCAGACAACGCGGAATGGGGATGTGGCGGCGGCTTCAAATGTATGCTATTGGGATTGTGCTCCTCTTGATTGTGGGGGCACTGTTAGGGCACTGGCTGCTGAATATGCTGCTGGGATGGGTCTTCTCGTTCCAGTTCATCGCCTTTGCGGTGGTGGCGCTGGTCGTGCTGCTGGTCGTTTCGTGGATCAGCATGAACCGCAAGACGCGCCGCCGCTGGTAGCTAAACTTTTCCCCATGAGCGGTTGTGCTTGCACAACCGCTTTTGTTGTTTCCTGCCGGGTACCGTCAACTCTGTAAACTCTGTAAACTCTCCGACCCACTGGTAAGTTAAGAATCTGCGATGGTTAGCGCGTCCAGAAGCCCTGCGGGTCGCACTCGCGGATGATGCGCAGTTCTTCGGGCGTGGGTTCGGGCGTCGGGGCCAGATCGGGCGCCAGGCGCAAGGGCCAGCCGGTGTTGGCCTGGATATGCTCGACGCTGGTGAAGGGATGATACGAGCGCAGCAGCGCCTCGCCAGTTTCGGGGTCAAAGCCGAGCACGCCCAGCGTGGTGATGACGGCGCCTGGCCCGCCGCGCGGCAGCCCCACGCGCGTTCGCCAGTTGCCGCCTTCGCCATAGCCAGGGCTGGTGATGAAATCCACGCGCTCGCGGAAGCGGCGCTGATCGTGGGCGAGGATGACGGCCAGGCGTTTTGCCAGCGAAGCAATGTCGGCGCCGCCACCGCTGCCGGGCAGCTTCACGGTGGGCTTGTTCCAGTCGCCAATGCGCGAGGTGTTCAGGTTGCCATAGCGGTCCACTTCGGCGCCGCCAATAAAGCCCAGGTCAGCGCGGCCCTGCGCCAGCAGGCCCATGACGTTGACCATGCGCGTGGCCCATTCCGCGCCAAGGATGTTGGGCGGGTCGCCCATCGTGTAGAGCAGTTCGGGCGAGGGGGCATCGCGCACCAGCCCCAGCTCAAATAGCCCGATGGCGTTGGGGGCATGCGTGCGCTTGGCGAGCGCAAAGGCAATCAGGGGCAGGCGCATGCCGACAAAGACGACTTCGCCGTCTTGAATCTCGCGGGCGGCGCAGACGACCATTAATTCCTGGGGAGTATAGTCGGGCATAGAGTGCGCTCCAGTTTGATGAAAACTTAGTATCCGTAATCTACCGGCGCGGCGTAGCGGTGCGTTTTGATTGCCAGGGCGTCCCAGCGCTCGCTGCCCAGGCGTGCCAGATACTCCTGGCGGTTGGCGACGCCGGTAATCCAGTGTTCTTGCCAGGCGTGGAAGCCGTCCAGGGTGCGCGTCTGCTGGTGATATTCGCGGTAAAAGGCGTGGTCGCGGTTATAGCAGCCCTGGACTGGCGCGGGATGCGCGCCGCCTGGCTCGTGGACGACGGCTAGCACCTTAAAGGCGGGCGCGATCACCCGGTTGGGGTCGCTGAGCAGCGTCTCGCGCGGGGCGATTTCCTCCGCCTCCAAAATGATGCCTTCTGCTGCCAGCGCCGCTTCCTCGCAGATGCCCAGGCTGCCCCAGGCATGCGCGTGGCCGTCCTCATCGGCGCGCTGCACATGCAGGACGGTCACGTCCGGGCGAATGGCGGGAATGAGCAGCAGCGGGTCGCCCGTCCAGGGGTTGCTGCTCTGGCGAAAGGTGCCGTTTTGCGCGGGAATGTCGCTGCCCAGGAGCGATTTTGTGGGCAGATAGGGCGCGCCCAGACCAGCGGCCAGCAAGCTCAGCGCAATGCTGAAGTTGCTGTGCTCCTCAACGGTGAGCGGGTGTGGGATGCCCTGCTCGACGGCGCGGCGGTAGTTGTGGGCCAGCCCTTCGCTGACGTTGCCCACCCAGGCCGCCTGCACTTTGTGCGCGCAGCCCGCGCCGATCAGTTGATCAAAAAGGATGTCGGAGATGGGACCAATCAAGGTCAGGTTGCGGCGCTGCTGCCTGATCAACTCGTGCCCGGCGGCGAACGGAATCAGCGGCTCCAGGGCCAGCCCCAGGGCCACCGATGCGCCATCGGGGATGAAGCGCTCAACAGCCTCGCGCATGGTCATCACTTTAGTGCTGGGCATGAAGCATCTGTTCTCCAATCTGTTCAAGCGCCTGCGCCGGGTCGCTTCGATGCGCCAGACCCAGGAGCACTGCGCGTCGAGCCAGCGCCAGGGCTGCGGGCGGTTTGTCTTGCAGCAGGCGCAGAATGCGCCCGGTTTCGGCTTCGATCTGCTCCTGTGGGGCCAGCCAGGTGAGCAAGCCCTGGCGGTAGGCTTGATGGGCGCTCAGTCGCTCGGTGGGCGGGGCAACAGCCCCCAGGCGCGGTGCGGGGGCGCGATAAGCCAGGGCAGCGGCGCCTCCATTGGCATGGAACACGGTGTCTTCGGCGGCCAGCAGCAGATCACAGGCTGAGAGGAGCGCGCAGCCCGTTGGCAGCACTGTGCCAGCCGCAACCCCCAGGATGGGCGCGCTCACCTTGTGCAGCGCCGCCAGCGCGCGTTCCTGGGCGACGATGAGGGCGCGCTCGCGCACGCGCCCCTGGCGCGTCTCATGTACGCTTTTCGTGTTGGAAGCCTCGCTGCTGCCCGTATGCAGGCCGTTGGCGGCAGATGCAGGCGGCGCGAGGTGCAGCACCAGCGCGCAGAGCGTTGGTGGCGGATTCCAGTTTTCCAGAACGTGGCTGAGTTCCGCGAGGGTGGCGGCCTCCAGCGGCGGGCTGAGCGTCAGGCGCAGGCTGTGCTGGCTTTCCTGTATCTGGAGGCGTCTGGCTGGGGCAGCGGATGGGGGCGCAGATGATGGGACAGGCATATCCTCCGGCGCGGGCGGCTCTGAGGATGAGGAGGTGCTCATAGCAGGTGCTCCATCCCCTGGCGGCCCATGCCGTAATACAACTGGCTGAGCAGCGCGTTGGCTGGCATCCATTGTTCAATCACGCCGCAGGTGCGATAGCCAAGCTGCTCATAGAGCGGCTGCCCATCGGGAGTAGCGGTCAGCACGCCCAGCGTGGCGCCTTCCGCCATCGCTTCCTGTAACCCCTGCACGATCATGCGCGCAGCGATGCCCTGACGCCGGTAGCGGCTGCGGGTGGCAACGTGATATAGCCCGGCCACGTCCCCATCTTGCAGCAGGGCCATTGCCGCCACCGGACGCCCCTCCAGTTCGGCCAGGTAGATGCGAAAACAGGGATTGATGGTACACCAGCGCGACATATATTCGGGCGGGACGCTGAAGACGGTGCAGATCACTTCCAGGGCGCTCGCGCGGCCTGCCTGGTCCTTCATGGGCACGTTGCGTATGGTGACACGCGGGTTCTGAAGGACGCGGGCAGGTGGCTGCCAGCCGTCCAGTGGCAGCGTCATGGCGGTGGCGTTGCCCCAGGGATACATGCCCAGCCGTCGCAGCGCCTGGGACAGCCCTGGCGGGCTGCTTTCGAGCGTTTGCCACCACTGAAACGGCAGCCCATGCTGGCGGTACGGGGCAATGGCGCGCTCCAGGTCGGATTGTTGCAGCGGGGCGTGTGCCCGAAAGCGCAGGATGATGTTGAGCAGCATATCCGGGCCGTTGGGCGTGTAGACGCGCACCCACTCGGCGGTGTCTTCCACCACCGAGCGGGGCGCTTTACGCACGCTGCTCAGGCTTTTCCAGGCGGCGCACCAGTTGGCTTCCACAGCAGCAAGCTGCTGCTTTTCGTCTAACATCATCTGAAACGTTTATGCCAGTTCGCGGAGTTTATAGCGCTGAATCTTGCCTGTGGCTGTTTTGGGTAGCTCGCTGACGCATTCGACCCAGCGCGGATACTTAAACGATGCCAGTTTGCTCTTGACAAAGGTTTTCATTTCTTCGACCAACGTATCGCTGGCGGTGTGACCCTGCTGAAGCACGACGTAGGCTTTGGGCTTGATCAGTCCGTCAGTGTCGGCGTGGCCCACCACAGCGGCTTCCAGAACGGCAGGGTGCATGATCAGTGCCGCTTCGACCTCGATGGGTGAAACCCACTGGCCGCCCACCTTGAGCATATCATCTGAGCGCCCGGCGTACCAGAGGTAGCCATCCTCGTCCTGGTAATATTTGTCGCCGGTCTGAACCCATTCGCCTTGGATGGTCTGCTTGGTTTTTTCGTGCTTGTTCCAGTAAAAGGCGCAGGTGCTGTCGCCTTTGATGAGCAGGTTGCCTATCTCGCCTTGCGGGACGGGGTTGCCATGCTCGTCGGCAATTCTGGCTTCGTAGCCAGGCACGACGGTGCCGGAGCTTCCAGGACGCACCTGGCCCTGGCGGTTGGAGATAAAGATATGGCAGATTTCGGTGCTGCCAATGCCATCCAGAATCTCGACGCCAAAGCGCTCTTTCCAGCGGCGGTACAATTCAGCGGGAAGCGGTTCTCCGGCGGAGACACAGACGCGCAGCGATGAGCAATCAAAGCGCTTTTCGGCATCGGGGATGGCAAGCATTGAGGCGTACTGCGTGGGGACGGCATAAAAGATGGTGGGCTTGTAGCGGTCAATGACTTTAAACAAGTCTTCGCCAATGGGCCGTCCGGCAAAGTAGACGGCGGAGGCGCCGACGGAGAAGGGGAAGTAGAGGTTGTTGCCCAGGCCGTAAGCGAAGTACAGTTTGGCGCCGGAGAAGGTAATATCGCGCTCGGTGATGTTGAGGATGGGGTGCGCGTAGAGTTCGTTGCAGACGAGCATATCATGCTGAAGATGGACACAGCCCTTGGGGAAGCCGGTGCTGCCCGAACTATACAGCCAGAATGCCTGATCATCCTTACTTGTTTCGGCGGCAATCAATTCTTCTGAAGCCCCAGCAATCCAGGCGTCAAAATCGAGCAGGTCGGCCTGCGCTTCGCCCGCGTCCAGTTTGTCGCGCCCAACGACGACGATCTGACGGACAAATTGCAATTGGCCGCGCACGCTGGCGATCTGCGGCCAGAGCGCGGCGTGAATGAGCAAGACTTTGGCCCGGCTGTCGTTGAGGATATAGACGTAATCCGCCGGGCGCAGGGAGGTATTCATAGGGATGGGTACGGCGCCCATTTTGATGCCGCCCCAGAAGGCGCCCGCAAACTGCGGTGAATCCAGCAGCAGCAGGGCGACGCGCTGCTCCAGTTCGATGCCCAGGCCCCGCAGGGCGTTGCCCACGCGATGCGCCAATGCCTGCACCTGGCGATAGGTCCAGCGTTGGTCTTCGTAGTAAATGGCGACGTGATCGCCGCGCCCTTCGTCCACATTGCGGTCAAGGAATGTGGTGGCGGCGTTGTAGATGTCTGGCAGGACGATTTGTGGCACAGTAGTGGAGACAGCCATCGTGGATACCCTCCCTTAGCGTGACCAGCGAACAGTTTATGTCTAAGAGTATAGTTATTGAAGCGAGAAGGGTCAAGGGGAAAGAAAAAGCCGCCAGGGGAAGCATATGGCAGCAAGCAAAAAAGAGCGAATAGATCAATTGTTGGTGCAGCGCGGACTGGCGCCCAGCCGGGAGCGGGCGCAGGCGCTGATTATGGCTGGGGATGTCAGCGTGAATGGTCAGAAAGTGAGCAAGCCGGGGACGCTGGTAGCGCCTGACGCGGTGTGCGAGGTGCGTGATAGCCGGGGGGAACTGCGCTATGCCAGCCGGGGCGGGCTGAAGCTGGAGCGCGCCCTGGATGCGTTTGGCCTGGCTCCGCAGGGATTGGCCTGTCTGGATGTAGGCGCGTCTACGGGCGGGTTTACGGATGTGCTGCTTCAGCGCGGGGCGCGGCTGGTCTACGCGGTGGATGTGGGGCAAGGGCAACTGGCCTGGGAACTGCGCAACGACGCGCGCGTGGTGGTGATGGAGCGTACCAACATTCGCCATCTGGAGCGGCTGCCCGAACCGGCGCAGGCAGCGGTAATTGATGTGTCGTTTATCTCGCTGCGACTGGTTTTGCCGCAGGTCGCCAGATTAACCACGCCGGGCGCCTGGATAGTGGCGCTAGTCAAGCCGCAGTTTGAGGCGGGCAAGGCGGAGGCTGATCGCGGGGCCGGGGTGATCAGCGACCCGGAGGTGCGCCGCAAGGTACTGCTTGATCTGCTGGCCTGGGCGCCCGCCCAGGCGCAGCCGCTCTTTCCGCTGGGACTGATCGCCTCTCCCATTCGCGGGCGCGACGGGAACCACGAATATCTGCTCTGGCTGGAAAAGCAGGCCAGAGAGCAAGCGCTGGTAGACCTGTCGCAGGTGGAAGAGGTGCTGCGCGCGGAGGCGCTTCCCCTCAGGGATTCTTCAAAGACTTCGGCCCCTCAATAGCGTATCTCTATACCTGGCTCTGTGAGCAGCGGCGTATCCTTGGATGTAGCTTTTTTTCTGGTAGTGGGCTTGGGCTTGCCTGGCAAGAATGTTTCCAGCGCGCGAATAAAGTTTTGATAGACCTGCTGCTGCTCGCGAATGATGCCCGCTGGCCCTAAGTCCCACCAATCGCGGGGCGTGAAGTAGCGGGATACGTCGGATTCGGCGCCGCTGCGCCCATGCCATTGAATGAGGTGCAGGTTGTCCGATTGCTCCAGCCAGAGCGCCAGATCGAGCAGGTCTGGCTGCTGAGTCAGTTTTGCCAGTTGATGCGCTTGCAGCATCAACTGAAAAAGACGCTGCTGGGCGTCGTTCCCCAGGAAGAAGTCCATGCCGCCGCTGCCAGCCCAGGTGGAAGGAAAGACGGGCAGCGGGAGGTGAAACGAGCTTTCGCCCAGTTGGGTGATGATTTCACTGGCGGTGCGTGTTTCCAGTCCGACGCGCTGAAACTCCTGGGGCAGGCGGTCAAGGAACTGGAAGATGCCGGTGTCGCGGCGCTGATGCTCGCCAAATGTTTCGTAGTCCCAGCCAATCAGCACGAAATCGCCGGCTGTTTCGCGCAGCCAGCGCGCGTAAGTTTCGGCGCGCAGCGGCCAGCCCTTCCAGGCGCGGTTGGAGAAGCGATAGCCCACATCGTCGCTGAGGTCCAGATGGCGCGGCAGCAGTTTCAGCTTGCCTGAGTAATGATAGAGGTGGGTTGGCTCGCGCCAGTCCAGCACCCAGCGGCGGCCATCAAAGAGCGCGCCGGTAAACCCGGCCTGGTCCAGCGCGCAATACACGGCGGAGGACATGCAGAGTTCGGTGGTATCGGTGACGGTTGGGCGTTTGCCAAAGATGCGTTTGAGTTCGCCTGCCATCCAGTGCATGCGCTCGATAAACAGCGGCAGGTCCAGCAAGAAGAGAAAGCTGTGATAGGGTTCGACCCCGACGACTTCCACGTTTGGCTGGGCTACCAGCGCCTTGAGGTGGTTGAGCAGGGCGGGGTCCCAGGCTTCAGCCTGGCGCATGAACGAGAGTGAGATGCCCAGGTTGAGCTTGAAGCCCTGGCGAGCCATCTGCAAGAACTGCTCGGTGGCTGGGTAGTAGCATTGGGCCGCTACTTTGCGGAAATAGCGCTCGTTCATGCGCTCATCAAAGAGGCAGTGGGTGATCTCTTCAATGGAGGCGCCGGGCGGAATGGGTTGGGCCGGGAGTTTGAGTCGGCGGGGTTGATGCACTACCGCGTAAATTGCCAGATTGCGAGCCATCAGCGGTTCCTCTCTGCGCTATGCGTGCTCTGATGCCAGAATGTTCCCACTTTGGATGATACATTGGCGGGGTGTAGAACCAAGAAACTTTGGGTTACAGGCTGGATAACCGGAAGAAATGCAGCAAAAAGCATGCCGCTGAGCAGGCATCTGCCTGAAACACAACGGCATGCTTCTTTCCTCCGCAGTCAATGACCCATCGTCAATCAAGCACAATGCTTTGTTTGCGGGCAAGATAGCCGAGTTTGCCAATTAGATTCTCGATGGCCTCCTCCCAGATGAATCCCTGGGCAGTGCGATACCCCGCCTGGCGGATTTTCTCGACTTCCTCGCGGTTGCGCTGAAGATGCAGCAGGTAGCCGACGATTTCGTCGGGGTCGTCGGTTTCCAGGCAGATGGCGTTCTCGAACGAGACGGCATAGTCTTCGCCGGTTGAGCCAGTGAAGGCCAGCCCGCAGGCTGCCATGACCTCCAGACCAACCAGCCCAAACGGTTCATGTCCGCTGTTGGCGAGCACCGCATCGGCGCCGCGATAGCAGGCGCGCACGAAATCTTCGGGGACAAAGAAGCGCAGGTTATAGATGTCGGCTTCCCCGGCTTGCTCCAGCAGAGGGAAACAGTCGTCAACAGATGGGCGAGCGGCGCCTACGTCGCGCACGATCAGGCCGAGGTGTCGGGCGCGGCTGAGCACTTCTCCGCCGTGTGGCTCGATGCCGCCGCGCATGATCATGGTGACGGGGTGGCCGCTGTATTTGAGGCGAGCGGCTGCCTCAACTGCCATCATCCAGCGTTTATCCGGGTCGAAGCGGCCAATCTTGAAGAGGACCAGGCGATCAGGGTCGCCTTGCTGCGCTATTTTGCGCAGATGTTGGTGGTGTTCTTCCTTGACTGGCTCCAGGTAGCGGTGGGGGATGCCATTGGGCACGACCAGCGGGTTGACACCCCAGTTCCAGAGCCGGTGTTTCATATAGCGGCTAACGGTCAGGATAGCGGTGGTGTAGTTGAGGCGGCCCCAGTTGATGCGGTGCAGCGACATCAGGCTGTTGATCGTCCAGACCAGCAAGACGTTCTGGCGCAAGTTGTTCCAGTGCAGCAGATCGGAGAGGCGCGCCATGACTTCGGTGGTGTGCCAGTCTTCGCCCATGACGACGACCAGCTTGCCTTCTTTGGCGGCTGGCTCGACGATGTCTTTGACGATATGCGGCGGGACGCTTTCGTTGTAGTCATAGATTTTGGCTTCTTCGCCGTCATACACGCCGCTGAGGTAGTATTTGCTGATCCATTGGCTCCAGCGTTTGAGAATGAGTTTGCCGCCCACGCGCGTTTCAACGGCGAGCTTGGTGGGGTCGCCCACAAAAATAAGGTGCGTGGTGTAGCCAAGTTCGGCCAGCGTTTCGGTCAGTTCAGTAACTCGTGTGCCGAGTCCGCCAGCCGTTGAATAGACATCTGGTCCCTCAAAGCAGAGCGAGACAAAGATGGTATTTTTCGGGCTGATGGCTACTCCATAACGTCCATCGCTCATAGCAGAGTAATGATTCCTCCGTACCAAAAAGATGCAAACAATTGTAGCACCTTTTGGGCCGCGCCGGAGGAAATCTGTGCTGTGGCGATTACCTGGGGACGTTGAGCGTGATGGTGGTGCCATTTCCCGGTTGCGACTGGATGGAAAAGATGGCGTCTATCAGGTTGGCGCGCTCGCGCATGTTGAGCAGGCCCAGGCTGCCGCGCTGGGCATAGTTTTGCCTGATCGCGTTCATGTCAAAGCCGACCCCGTCGTCGCTGACTTTCACCAGCAGCGAGCGGGGTTCTTCGCGCAGTTCGATCCAGCAGTTGCGCGCTTTGGCATGCTTGAGGGCGTTGTTGACGGCTTCCTGGATGATGGCAAAGACGGTAGCTTCGCTGTGATGCGGGAGCCGCTGCTGGTATTGACCAAGGAGATGCAGCTTGGGGCCACCCAGCGAATGAAAACGCTCAAAAAAGCGCTCCAGGGCAACAGCCAGCCCTTCGGACTCCAGCACCAGCGGGCGCAGATCAAAGAGCATCTCGCGGATGTCGCGTGTGACGCGCAGGACTTGTTCATTGATGCCGCGCAGTTCCTCATCCACCTTTTCTGGCTCGCGCTGCGCCAGCTTGCGCGCAAAGTCCAGACGCATGGCGATGGAGGCCATCACCTGGGCCGGACCGTCGTGCAGGTCGCGTGCCAGGCGCTTGCGCAGGTCTTCCTGCATGCTGATCACGCGGTCGCGTTCTTCACGCAAGCCCTGATAGAGGCGAGAATTGGCGACGGCAGTAGCAGCCTGGGCTGCCAGCGTGCGCAGCAGGTCCAGGTCGCGGGCGTCGAAGCCGCCATCGGCGGTGGTATGCGCTGTTTCCAGCACGCCGATGACGCGCCCCTTGAACACGAGCGGGACGCAGCAGAGGACAGTGGGGTTGATGCCCAGCACTCTGGCGTCGGCGGCAATCTGGTCTGGCGAGAAGCGTGAGTCACTACCGGAGACATAGGCAATCACGGAGACGGCATTGCCCGCGACCCATCCGGCGACACCCTGGCCCAGAGCAAGCGACCTGCGTGCCTGGAGGGGCATGGTGCCGTTGGAGGTGTGATATTCCATCGCTTCGACGATCAGCACTTCGCTGGTGGGGTCCAGAATGAGCAGCGCGCTCACCGAGCAGTTGACCAGCCGCAGTGCCGCCTGATTGACCTGACGCAGCAGCCGAGGCAGATCAAGCTCGGCATT